>CANCYR010000011.1 GCA_947382355.1 uncultured Lachnospiraceae bacterium | reverse complement strand
CCCCCCCCCCCCCCCCCCCCCCCCCCCCCCCCCCCCCCCCCCCCCCCCCCCCGCTGCCTGTGGGGGAACTGCTGGCTGAACTGCTGCCATCATTCTTCTATTTCGCCTTCAAATACGGTTTCTGCAGGACCTGTCATGAAAATCAGGTTCTTTTCCCTGTCCCATTCAATCAAAAGCTCTCCTCCAAGCACCTCTACCGAAACCTTTTCTTCAGTAAGCCCGTTTAACACACAGGCAGCAACCGTGGCGCAGCAGCCTGTGCCGCAGGCAAGGGTCTCACCTGAGCCTCTTTCCCATACCCGCATCTGCACCCTGTTTCGGTCAAGTACCTTTACAAATTCCGTATTGATACGGTTTGGAAACCGTTCATGGTTTTCAAAATAAGGTCCGATTTCTTCTATTTTCATATGCTCCACATCATCCATAAAAACTACCGCATGGGGATTTCCCATGGAAACACAGGTCATACGATAGCTTTTCCCGCAGACAGAAATTTCTTCATCTATTGCCGCTTCCTTTTCGGACAAAACAGGAATTTTAGCCGGAACCAATTCCGGGCTTCCCATATTGACCCTTACCGTTTCCACTTTTTTGTCCTTTACCATAAGGTCTAAATATTTTATGGCTCCATGGCTGATAACAGAAATCGAAGTCTTGCCCGTCATCCCTTTGTCATATACAAACTTTGCCACGCACCGAATGCCGTTTCCGCACATTTCGCCCCGGGAACCGTCCGCATTGTACATTTCCATTTCAAAATCAGCCTTATCTGAGGGATTAATAAAAATCACTCCGTCCCCTCCCACGCCAAAATGGCGGTCGCTTGCCTTTCTGGCAAAGGCTGCCTTATCCCTTACCTGCTCTGTAAAGCCATTTACATATAAATAATCATTTCCACATCCCTGCATTTTTGTAAATTTCATATATGCCCTCCTAAACCTTCATAACAGACAATATCATCTGTGCTGTTTCCACCATATTGGTACTGCTGTCCATGCTGCACTTTTGTATGTAACGGTGCGCCTCTTCCTCTGTCATATTGTTTCGGCTCATTAACAGGCTCTTTGCCTGATTAATCATTGCCACTTCCTCCGGCTTCCTTTCCTTTGGCTTATCCTTGCTTTTCTTCCGCTTGTAGGCAATGGAGGTCACCATCATTTCTACAGTATTTAACAAATCATGGACCTTTAGAGGCATTCCAAGGCACATGATATCGCTGCCCCCGCATTCTAACAGCAATGACTGGGAAGCAAGCAGCAGCATTTCAAAGCCCCTTGGAAGACAGTCAAACAGTTCCTCATACAGCATGTCCGGCAATCTGTAGGCGCTTATGACAATTCCGTCATTTAGTCCGTCTGCCAGACTTAATGCCTGTGCTCCTGAAGAGCAGGCAGCTATTACGGTAAAGCCGCTTCGCACCAGCAGATTTTTTAAGCTTTTTGCATCTTCTATTTTGGGAAGGGCTACAATAATCCCGGTCACACATACACCTCCTGACTATGGCCGTATTCCGCAACCCATTAAAATTTGTACAGATACTGTCCGACTTCCCAATCACTTACCTGAGACTTATATGCATCCCATTCCTTCTGCTTTGCCTGTATATATTTCTCCGAAACATATTCGCCCAGCACGCTGCGGATAAATTCGTCCTTCTCAAGCTCGTTGATGGCTTCCTGCAAGGTTCCGGGCAGCATTTCCACCATATGGGACTTTCTTTCTTCCTCTGACAGTTCAAAAATATTGCAGTCTATGCTTTCAGGGGGTAAAATCTGATTTTTAATGCCGTCAAGCCCTGCCTTTAAGCATACTGCCAATGCCAGATAGGGATTTGCCGCAGAATCCGGACAGCGCAGCTCAATCCGCGTGCCCTCTCCCCTTGCCGCCGGAACCCGTATCAACGGGCTTCTGTTTTTAGCGCTCCATGCAATATAAACAGGCGCCTCATATCCCGGAACAAGCCGTTTATAAGAATTTACAAGAGGATTCGTAATGGCGCACATGCCTTTTATATGCTTCATGATTCCCCCGATAAAGTAATAGGCTTCTTTGCTTAAGCCTAACGGGTCAGCCTCATCCGAAAAGATATTTTTCCCGTTCTTAGACAGGGACATATTGATATGCATTCCGGAACCGCTGGAGCCATATTTGGGCTTTGGCATAAATGTGGCATGAAGCCCATGCCTTCTTGCAATAGTCTTTACTGTCAGCTTAAACGTCATAATATTATCAGCTGTCGCTAATGCTTCATCATATTTAAAATCGATTTCATGCTGGGCAGGAGCCGCTTCATGATGGGAAGCTTCCACCACAAAACCCATTTCCTCCAAAGTCAGCACCATATCTCTCCTTGCATTTTCCCCAAGGTCAATAGGGCCTAAATCAAAATAGCCTGCCTGTTCATGGGTAATGGTGGTAGGCCGCCCGTTTTCATCCGTATGGAACAGGAAAAATTCACATTCAGGACCTACATCAAATTTATATCCCATATCTTTGGCTTCCTGCAATGCCTTTTTTAATATATATCTGGAATCCCCCTCAAAAGGCTCGCCGCCGGGCCTGTATACATCACAAATCAAGCGGGCAACCTTTCCCTGCTGGGGCCTCCATGGAAAAATCTCCAGCGTATGGAAATCCGGATATAAATATAAATCTGATTCTTCAATTCCAACAAACCCTTCTATGGAAGAACCATCAAACATACATTGATTATCCAAAGCCTTTTCCAACTGACTGGAAGTGATGGCAACATTTTTCAGACAGCCAAAAATATCCGTAAACTGCAGGCGGATAAATTCCACATCCTGTTCTTTTACTAACTGTAAAATATCTTCTTTCCTGTATTTCTTCATCAGACTGCTTCCTTTCTAATTTGCTGTTTCTCTCACAAGAGGGTTTATTACATAAAAATAGGCACTCCTCCCCTGTAAGAGGAACGCCTTTGTTCCTTGTACATCATAACAGTTTGCAGGGGATTTTGTCAACCGGACAGAAGGGATTTTGCAAGACATCAGTAACAGTTCATCCCTCAGCTTTCCCGGGAAGGATTCAGAACCGGCAGCAGGAAAGCTGAGGGATGAACTGTTACTAACATAAAAAAGCACCATGTCCTTAGACACAGTGCCTTTTTTTCATATGGAAAAAGCAGGTGAAAAATTATTTCTTTTTGCTGTTTTTAACAGTAACTGTAACTTTTACTGACTTCTTTCCTGCTTTTACAGTAATGGTAGCCTTACCTGCCTTCTTAGCTGTAATTTTACCGGATTTGCTAACAGTTGCAACCTTCTTGTTAGAAGTCTTGAATGTTACTTTATCCTGTGCTGTGATTGGGGATTTGGTAACAACAAGTGTGGTGGATTTTCCTTTTGTTAAAGTTACTTTCTTTTTGTTAACGGAAAGCTTCTTTAATACTACTGGCTTTTTCTGAACCTTTACTTTAAAGGACGCTTTTGCACCCAGTTTTGTTTTTACAGTAATAGTTGTGGTTCCTACTTTTTTAGCAGTAATCTTACCTTTATTAGTAACAGTTGCAATTTTCTTGTTAGAAGAAGTCCATGACACAACCTTATCGCCTTTAACCATGCCGCTTGCTTTTACTGCTGTTGTAGACTTCTTAACCTGAAGTGTAATGCTCTTTGCATTCAACTTTAATGTTGGCTTTACTTCTACTGGCTTTTCTTCTTTATCAAGCTTTGCAATTGGTTCTGTTTTTGTTGCACCACATACAGTACAGGTAAAGGTCTTTACACCTTCTTTTTCTGTAGTAGCAGGTGTAGTTTCTTTTCCTGCATCCCATGTGTGCTTGCCTGTAGCTGGAATTACTTTATTGTCACTAACAGTCTTGCCACAGTCTTTACATGTATACTCGATTTTTCCATCTTTTCCACATGTTGCTTCTGTAACAGTTTCCTTTGTGGTGTGCTTACCTGTAGCTGGAATTACTGTATTGTCACTAACAGTTTCACCACAGTCTTCACATGTATACTCGATTTTTCCATCTTTTCCACATGTTGCTTCTGTAGTGGTCGTTACTGTTTCGCCGTGTCCGTTTGCTGAAACAGTTATTGTATCAAGCACCTCACCGCATTCTTTACATTTAACAACCTTTGTACCTTCTTCTGTACATGTAGCTTCTTTAGTGGTTTCTTCTACTGATTCACCATGCACTGTTTTAAATTCAGCTGTTGCAATAACTGTATCGTTATCACTAACTGTATCCCAGTCCAAATCATAACTCCAGCCTGTAAAGTGTTTACAGCCGTTATTCTCAACTTTCTCTCGATCAGCTTCCTCTTTGCTGTTTACTGAAACAGTCTTTACTGTTTCATCACCATTTTTGTACACAACTGTTGCTGCATCTGCAGTCATAACCGGAAGACCGGTAACAACAACTGCTGTTGCTAAAAACATTGCCAAGTGTTTCTTGGTGTTTTTAATCATGTTCTTAATCATTTTTTTCTCTCCTTTTTAACAGTTCTTACCCTTCTACTTATTACAAGAAATGTATCCTTTTCCTGCTATTTCCGAATTTCACCCGGTTAGTTATTTATAACCTTATGTAAAAAACTTTATGTAAGGGAATACACTTCTTACAATAATTCCTTGAATAATATACTACTATTTCTTACTTTAGGCAAGCTATTTTTTTTAAATTTTTTTAATTTTTGTTAACAATTTTTTCCTAATATGAAGATAAAATATTTCCCGGAACCTTTCCCATTAATTTTCACCCTGTTTTCTTCTTTCAAACAATCCGCATATTTTCTTTTTCCCTATCATACCTTATAGAAATACCACTACTTTAGGAGCAAAAGATATGCGTCCAAAAACTAAAATCGTTGTGCTTCACATGAAAGAATTAATCTACACAGGAATTTTTGTTCTTTTGGGAATTCTTTTTATAATACTGCTTATTTTAATGTTTCTTCCAAAGAACAAGGAAAATACCAAAACGCAGGAGACAGCTTCTGCCACATACGTTCCGGGAGTCTACACAGCTTCCCTGATTTTAAATAATCACGCAGTGGATATCCAGGTGGTGGTAGATGAAAACAACATAAATTCCATTCAGCTTGTGAATCTGGACGAAGCGGTCACCACCATGTATCCGCTGATTGAGCCTGCCTTTGAAGAAATCATTGACCAGATTTATGAAGGACAGAGTCTGGAAAACATTACATATTCTGCTGACAATAAATATACTTCTTCTATATTATTGGAAGCAATTGGAGATTCCCTGAAAAAAGCCGCAGTTAAAAATACTGCACCTGAAAGTGAAGATATTTCTTTGCCTTAAGGATTCGGCAAACGGACGCAGGAGCCGTCATAACATATAGAAGTCATAAAATCTCTATATGTTATGACGGCTCCTTCCGGTTATTGCTTCCTCCGTGCCATCTGTCTTCCTCAATCTTTCCTCATATCCTATAATTCTTCCAGTTCCCTTTCCCAGACAGCACAGGAGGCATCGGAAGGCATACGCAAATCGCCTCTTGGCGAAACTGCCACGCTTCCTATTTTGGGTCCGTCCGGCAGACAGGAGCGCTTGAATTGCTGGGCAAAAAAGCGCCGGTAAAAGATTTTCAGCCATTTTAATATAATTTCTTCTGTGTAAAGACTTTCAAAAACAGTCAATGCGATTCTATATACCTTTGCCGGAGAATATCCGCACCGCAGCATATAATACAGGAAAAAGTCATGCAGCTCGTAAGGTCCCACCAAATCTTCTGTTTTTTGAGAAATCTTTCCTTCCTTTGGCGGCAAAAGCTCCGGGCTGACAGGAGTATCCAGTACGTCCTTTAAAATTGCCTCAAGTTCCGGTTCCATGCATGTTTCTCCATAATAATCCACCAGATGCCTTACAAGAGTCTTTGGCACGCCTGCATTCACCCCGTACATAGACATATGGTCGCCGTTATAGGTTGCCCATCCGAGAGCAAGCTCCGACATATCCCCGGTTCCGATAACAAGTCCGCCTGTTTTATTGGCAATATCCATTAACACCTGAGTCCGCTCTCTTGCCTGTCCGTTCTCATAGGTAACATCATGCTTCTCAAGGTCCTGCCCGATATCCCGGAAATGAACCGTAACCGCCTCTTTAATGTCCACTTCCTGCAAGGTAGTGCCCAAAACCTTTGCAAGTCTGCAGGCATTATCATAGGTTCTGTCCGTAGTGCCGAAACAGGGCATTGTAACGGAATAAATATTTTTCCTGTCAAGTCCCAGAAAATCAAATGCCCTTGCCGTTACCAACAGCGCCAGAGTGGAGTCCAGGCCGCCGGAAATCCCGATTACGGCATACTTACTTTTCGTATGCCGGAATCTTTGTACAAGTCCATAGGACTGTATGGATAAAATCTGCTCGCACCGTTTTTCTTTTTTCTCCTTGTCAACAGGAACAAACGGGGTTTGTAGGAAACTTCTTGTAAGCTTTGTTTTCTCTCTTACAATTGCAAAAGGAATTGTAAGATATCCTGCCGTCTCATTTGCCGTCTCCTGCGAATTTTCATAAGTAGTCAGCCTTCTTCTTTCCATTTTCAGACGGTAAATATCAATATCCCCGTACAAAATATGTTCTTTAAAAGGATTTGCCTCCGCTAACATAATGCCGTTTTCCGCTATCATATTATGGGCTCCGAATACCACATCCTGAGTGGATTCCCCTTCACCTGCACTTGTAAAAATATAAGCTGATACCATTCTTGCGCTTGCTGATTTTACAAGCATCTGCCTGTATTCATCCTTGCCCACATTTTCATTTGAGGCAGAAAGATTCACGATTACATTTGCCCCTGCCAGAGCATGGGAGGTGCTGGGAGGATTTATCACCCAGATATCTTCGCATATTTCTGCCGCTACAACCATTCCTTCCAAAGCATCTGTCTCAAATAAAATATGGGTTCCAAAGGGAATTTCCTCTCCTCCGAAGGAAACGGGAATGACAGCAGCATTTCCCCCGGCAAAATGCCTTGCCTCATAAAATTCCCCATAACTGGGAATATGGGTTTTGGGAATAAAAGCAAGCAGCTCTCCACAGTTTATGACTGCTGCCACATTATACAGCTTATTTCCGACTTCCAGCGGCATCCCTACGAAAACAAGAGCATCCATTCCATCCGTAAACTCCACAATCTGTTCCAACGCCCGTTTTGCTCCGTTTAGAAGGGTTTCCTGCAAAAATAAATCTCCGCACGTATATCCTGTAATACAAAGCTCCGGAAATACAATAATTTTCGCCCCGTTTCCTTCTGCTTCTTCCAGACACCTGCAAATCTGCTCTCTGTTATATTCTGTATCTGCCACCCTGATTTCAGGCGATACCGCCGCTACCTTAATAAATCCATGCTGCATAACTTTCTTTTTTCTCCTTTTCCATGGGTCTGCTGCCCGTTTACCCCATTTTTTCCATATTTTTTAATCTGTTACTTTGCCAGCTTTAATAATTCCTTCAGTTCCTCTATGGAGTATGTGTAGTTTTTATTGCAGAAGTGACAGTTCACTTCTATTTCCTTCCCCTCATCTATCATTTCTCTAATATCTTTCTCTCCTATGCTGACAATGGCCCTTGCCACCCTTTCCTTGCTGCAGTTGCAGGAAAAAGCAGTGGGCATATCATCCAGTATTTCCATGGACATTCCCTCAAGCAAAAGCTCCAAAAGCTCCTTTGGAGTTTTCCCCTCTTCCAAAAGAGAAGTAACAGAAGTGATTTTTTCCAGATTTTTTTCCAGTTTTTCAATTACCTGTTCCTGAGCAAAGGGCATCAGCTGTACAATAAATCCGCCTGCCTGCTTTACTGTGTTATCCTTCTCCATCAGGACGCCAAGCCCTACGCTGGAGGGCACCTGTTCGCTGGTGGCAAAATAATAGGTCAGGTCATCGGCAATTTCTCCTGTCTGTAATACAGTCTGTCCTACATAGGGCTCTTTTAGTCCTAAATCCTTGATGACGTTCAAAATGCCGTTTCCTACCGCTCCTCCTACGTCCAGCTTTCCTTTCTCATTTGGCGGCAGCATAATCTGGGGATTTAAAGCATATCCCTTTACATTCGCCCTGGAGTCAGCTGTTACTGTCAGCCCTTTTACCGGACCGTCCCCCTGTATCTGCAGGGTAAGTATATCCTTTTCGCCTTTTAACATGCTTCCCATCATGGCGCCTCCAGTCAATAACCTGCCAAGAGCCGCCGTCACTACCGGACTGGTATCATGAACCCTTCTTGCCGTTTCCACCATATTTCTTGTAGTACAGGCAAACGCCCTGATTTGTGCGTCAGCCGCCGTTGCTCTTACAATATAATCCTTCATTTTCCTTCTATCCTCTTTCCCTGCTCTTTTGCCATTACAAAAATCCGTTCACTGCTTTCATGAGGCTGTTCATAAGTCTCCCCGTCAAAAGCCTTTAGAAAAATAAGCCCTGCCTGTTTTAAAGCTTTCTTTACTTCCTGCAAAGTATATCCTCTTTGATAGTGGGTTTCTTCAAATTTGCGGTACAACTCCCCTTCTTTTATGAAAACGGTCAGGTCGTATTCATTCATGCCCGTTTCATCATCATAATAATTTTCCCATATAAAGCTGCTTTCTTCCCTGTTTTCCGCAATAACGCTGTCCCCAATGACTTCCTTATACTTGTACGTCGTATTAAAATCAAATACAAAAATTCCTTCCGGGTCCAGATAGTTATTTACCAGCCGAAAGGTTTGTACCAGTTCCTCCCTATCCAGCAGATAATTGAGAGAATCACAAATGCTCACCACTGCCCTGACCGTGCCGTACAATTCAAATTCACGCATATCCTGAAGGAGATACAAAATGGAATCCTTCTTTTTTTCCCTCTGCTTTTCCATAGCAATCTGCAGCATATCCATGGAATTGTCAATGCCAATCATATCATATCCCGCCTGCTCCAGCATTTCCGTCAGCATTCCGGTTCCGCATCCCATATCCAGTACAAGCCCGTCCTCTATGCCTTCTTTCCGGAAAAGGGACACCAGAAATCCACACCAGGTTTCATATGGGGTATTATCCATAAAGGTATCATACACCTTTGCAAAATCCGAATAAGCTTCCATATTCTTTCTCCTATTGATTTAAAATACTCTTTAATTCCTCAAACAGCCTGTCCATTTCCTCATCCGTCCCAATAGTAATCCGCAGATAATCCGATATTCTTTCCTGATTAAAGTAGCGCACATAAATGTCTTTCTTTTTCAGCGCTTCAAACAGCTCTTTTGCCGGGCGCTGCTTATGAGTTGCAAAGATGAAGTTGCTGTAAGAGTCCTGAAAGGAAAATCCAAGCTCTTTTAGCTTCTCCTTGCTCCTTTCCCTCGTGGCAACTACCTTTTTTATCGTTTCTTTAAAATAAGAATCCTCTTTTATGCTTTCCACTCCCAGAATAATAGAGGGCTGGTTCATCGTGTAAGAATTAATGGAATATTTTACATCATTTAAATAGGAAATCAGTTTTTCATTTCCCATGGCAAAACCAATCCGAAGCCCTGCAAGGGAGCGGGATTTGGAAAAGGTCTGTACAACCAGTAAGTTATCATATTTGTGGATAAGGGGCAGACAGCTTTCTCCTCCAAAATCAATATATGCCTCATCGATAATTACCACTACGTCCTGATTTGCCTTTACAATCTCTTCTATAAATTCCACTGTCTGAAGCACTCCGGTAGGGGCATTGGGATTAGGGAAAATAATTCCGCCGTTTTCCTGTAAGTAATCCTCTTTTACTATGGAAAAGTTCTCATCCAGAGGCTTACACTCATAGGGAATCTGATACAGCTTTGCCCATACATCATAAAAGGAGTATGTAATATCCGGAAAGAAAACCGGCTTTTTGCTGTTAAAAAATGTTAAAAATGCAGTGGCAAGCACATCGTCGGAACCAACCCCCACAAATACATTTTCCTTTTTCAGTCCATAATAATCTGCCAAAGCTTCCGTCAGCTTTCCTACGGACGGGTCCGGATAAAGCCGCAGAATATCCGCGGGAAAATTTTTCATGGCTTCCTCTACTGCTGGCGCCGGCGGATAAGGATTTTCATTTGTATTCAACTTTATGACATTTATATTCCCAGGCTGTTCCCCGGGAGTATAGGGAATTACCTTTCTGACATTTTTCTCCCATCCGTTCTGCTTTGTATCACACATAAATATTCATCCTCTTTTCTATTTGAAATATCATAATTTTCCCGAATCCATATACCAAGGGGATTCTGCCTGAAAAATTTGTCCAAATCATCTATCGTGTTCTTTCCAATTACAATCCGGTCCGGCATATGCTCCTTATGAATGGTAAAATATTCCACCCACTGCTCATTGAAAGCAGGTGTGCTTATGGTAGTAGGCGTCACATAAGTGCCTGTTCCGAAAAGATTATAAATGCCCTCCGTACTCAACAAAAGCAGTTTTTCCCCGGAATCGCCCTGTCCTATTGCTTCATAAAAATCCTCTGCCCGCTCCAAATCCTCCGGATATATATAGATTCCTTTCATGGGGCCAAAAGTCACCTGTTCTCTTTTTTCTAAAATATTGGCAGGGGGATATTCGCTGACCCTTACGTAATAACCCTTACAAAATATCAGACTTAAAACAAGTATGCTTACAGCCGTATACATTGCCGTCTCCATCTGCTTTATTCCGGCTTCCCTGCCATATAAGCACATCAGGGGCAAAAGAGCCAGAATGCCGGGAATCAGATAGGAACTGCTGGAAACAGGACCTACATTGCTGGCCAGCAAAATCCCTGCAAAGGCAATAAAGGTTCCTATTAGAAGATAGTCTCTTATTTTCTTTCTTTTTTCTTCTGTTTCCCTGTTCCCGCACTTCTTCCCAAGGAAAAATGCCAGCGCAAATAATACCAGATAACGCACCTGCAGCCGGAAAGGACTCCATGGAATCCCTGCCAAATCAGCGCATACTACAATCACAGAACTGACAATCATGAACACTGACACAAAGAAACAATAAAAATGCTCCTTCACCAGACAAACAAGCCATTTTTTCCCATGAAAGCATTTGGGAAACAGGATTTTGCATAAAAAGGCTGTTAACCCGCCGGGAACCAGCAGGACAACTGCCTGCAAAGCTGCCTCCAGCCACCTCTTAAAAAACAAAGACCATTTCGTCATCATATCAAACTGATGGGAACCATCCGAAAAAACATGGGGAATGCTGGACACTATCTCTCCCATACTCATGTCCTTTAGCAGATAACCAAAGAAAACAATGGCGCAAATGCCGCATCCAAGCGTAAATATTCCCATTCTTTTCATGGATTTTCCCTGATACTTCCAAATCAGCCATAATGCTGCCGGATATAAAACAGCCATAGTAGGATATCCAAGCACTGTAAACGCCAGACTCACTCCCGCCAAAAATGCCCAATAACTCTTTCCTTTTTCCCCCCGACATAAAAACAACAGCATTGCCGTCATTCCCCAGATAAGCTGCATGGAAAAGTCCAGACTCATAAGCCACTTGGGTAAAAAATTAAAATACAAAAGCCCGCATAAGCAGCTCCATTCCTTTTCCATCCTATAGGATAATTCCTTATAAACCCAGCAGGAAAAGCCTAAATGAAGTAATGTGGAAACAACCCGGAAATAAAGAACAACTCCGGTATTTCCGCCGGTGAGCTTCACAAAGGGAAGGAGGAAGAGATAAGGCAGAAAGGAGGAGGTCTGATGTATCTCCCACATGTCTAAAAGAAGCCTGTCTCCCTGCAGCAGGCGATAAGGCATGGAAATCCCATAGCCTTCATCTACATCAAAGCCTATAAAAATCTTGCTGATTGCTGCAGCCAGCGACAAAACAGTCAGAATGGCAGCTAACAGCATTTTATAACGATGCCCGTTCACTTTATTGTTTTCTTCCATAGTGATGTTGTTTTCCTTTTTTATTCCTTTAACAGACAATTGCCTGCATTTCCTCAAAACTATTTATTAATTAATGTATTTTTGCAGTTATCTTCGTTTTTTTCATAAATGTTCCTTAAATGATAAGCAAAACAGTTATGTGGTATTATAGCATACTTCTTCAGGAAGTGAAAACTCCTACTGTTAAATTTTAACAGGGAGCCTTCACTTTTTTTATTTATACTTTTATTATGCTTTTATTAAATTTCCATTTTTTAATATCAGTCTACAAAAAAATCAATTTGTTTTTCTACCTGCTTTTTCAGCATTCTTTCTTCTATATGGATATAGATATCCTCACCTTCCCGTTCAAATAAATAAGCCGGATTTACTTTAAGACGATAATGGTTTCCGCTAATCTTTTGTAACAGTTCATCCGGAATATCTGCCATATGCTGCTCTTCCTTTTGGGAGATGGCAACAGTGCCAAGCCTTTTATACCTGCCCTCTTCCTTACCATATAAAACAGCCCTGTATTTGCAGAATATAAACAAATACCATAACAAAAGCCCCAGCAGTCCTAACAATAGTATTGCTATCATCGCTGAAATACATAACTTTTCCAGAAATGTTTTTTCACTCTTTCCCTCTTTTGGGCTGTCGGTGTCATATTCTTCTATTTCAATAGGTTCTTTTTCTTCTTCTAAAACCGGCAGGATTACCTGATGGGTGGTTTCTTTTATTTCTTCCTGTTCTGTTTTCTCTTTGGTATTGCTATCTTCTTTACGGTTTTCCACGGTATTCTTAACCTGACTTTTGTGGGATTTTTTCCCTTCCTCCTTTTTAGGGACAGGGATAATATTTTCTCCTTCCGGCACCGTGTCATCTCCACCGCTTTTTGTATCAACTATGCCTTCTTTCTTTACTCTGTCCCCATCTGTTATTTTATCACCATACTTTTTTCGCTTCTTTTTATTATCGTCCTTATTATCATCATCTTTATCATCGTCTCCTTCATCATCGTCCCCTTCATCATCGTCCCCTTCATCGTCTTTCTCTTCGTCTTCATCATCGTCATTGCCTTTTTTATTTTCCTCTTCAGGCGTGCATTTTGCCTGAAAAGTCTCTTCTGCAATGTTTCCAAGCCCATCCTTTACCTGAATTTTTAAATCTGTGGTCTTGGAAATTACTATCTCATTCTTCTCCGTCCAGTTCTTTCCCCCATCAAAGGAATATGCTTTTTCTGCAAGTCCGCAGCCACTCTCATTGTCTTTTGCCTGTACCTGCACAACTGCATTTCCTGATTTCCAGTTACTTGGTTCCATGCTGATTTCCTGTATTACAGGAGGCGTTTTATCGATTCCTTTTATGGACACTACATTGTTTCTAATGTTATGTAAACTATCGCGCACCTTTACCTGATATGTGCCGTTTTCAGAAAATGTATGTCTGTTTTCCCGGGTCCAGTTTTCTCCCCCGTCAAAGGAATAAGGAGCCGCATCCAGTCCGCAGCCTTTATCTGCCGCTTGAATTTCTACGTTTGCACCTTCTCTTGACCATATCTTTTCTCCTATTGTAACGCTATTTTCATAATTTGTAAGAACTTCTGCTTCCGGGGCTGTTTTGTCAAAATTGTCTATTGTAACGGTTTTAGTTGCCATATTGCCCAAAGCATCCTGAACTTTAATCTGATAGGTGCCGTTCTGGCTTATCACATAGCTTCCGGCATTTGTCCATGTAACCTGATCAAAGCTGTATGGCAGTGAAGAGAGCCCTGCGTCGCTGTCGCTTGCAGTTACATTTAAGGTTACGGTAGTGGCAGTCCATTCTTTTCCATTTACTACCACTTTTTCATTGACGGTCTTATCCACCATGGCTGCAGGAGCCGTTAAATCAATAAAGTCTACGGGTATACCTTTGCTGATGGAAGAGTTTCCTAACTGGTCCTGTGATTCCACAAAATAAGTGCCGTTTCCATTTACTGTATGGGTAGAAGAGGCGGTCTTTTTATTTCCGCTATTTGCCGCAATCCAGTCCGTTATATTCCCAGAAGAATTTTTAAAGCGAAATGTCTTTGTCTTATGGGGCCTTGACTCCTGGTCCGCACAGGTTGCCGTCAATACTGCCTGTGTGCCATAAGTTTTTCCATTTGCCGGGTTCACGGCTGTCTTTCCGGAAGGCGCAGCCTTTAACTCAGTTTCAGGTGCTGTTTCATCAATACCATTGCTCCCTATTTTAGAAGGAAGCTTTTTATACAGGACAATCCAATGGAACCTTCCGCTGCTTCCAAGACCGTCTCCAAAAGAAGTAGATGGTCCTGCAATGGCATAGCTGCACTTTTTATACTCTTCCTCCGTTACGGTTACACTTCCCAGATTCTTAGTGCTCATGCCATACAACACCCTGCCGGAAAGTCCAAACCAGTGCTTCCATTCTGCTGCATTGGAAGTATGCCCGTTGCAGACATGTCCGCCGCCTGATACATTTGTTTCAGATGCGTCAATTTGAGGCACCTCTACCTTATCTGTAATTCCCACATATTGATATGAGGTATCGCTGCAGCTTTCATCTGGCTGTCCCATTTCATAGGTGACAACCACCTTCCCGTTCTTTTTAAAATAACCATTTACCGCTGTCCCTGCAGTATCGTAGGCTGCCGTTACCGTTCCCCTGTTTTCACAGCCCGACTTATTGGCAGCTGCATAAACAGTATCTTCCAGACAAAATACCAGGGCAAAAACTGCCAGCATTGCTTTAATTGTTTTTTTCTTCTTGATAATCACTTGTAGTATTTTCATATTCTTCCTCTCTCTTTATTTCTTTATGATTTGTCTTTGCAGCCAAGGATCAATTCAATTGCCGTCTTAGCCTATTCTACATGGTCTGATTCCCCCATCTTTTCTGATGCTTTAAATCACCCCGTTTCTTTTTATATTTTGTCTGCATTTGGGAAATTGTGATAGAACATATCACGTCTTGGAAAGGAATTGTATTGTAACATTTCGTTTTTTACTTGTCCAGCCTCCGTTAAAACATTTTATATTTTTTGTAAGAATTTACTAACTTTTATACATTGACAATTACGTCATGTCTAAATTTCCACCGTATTTATCTTGTGTTATAATCTGTCAATAAATTACTGGGAATAGGAAAAGCCGTTTCTGTCATATATTATGGCAATAGGATATATACGGTGAATTTTATGGGAAAAGAAAATTTCTTTCAAACCCTGAAGAAATTTGTAAAATCCGGTTTCTTTTGGTTTGGTATGTTGTTTCTGGCACTGGCAATCGGCAAATATGCTTCTGAAAACGTAACGGTGAGCAATAGTGTGGATGGCAGGGAACTTCCTATTTATTGTGTGGAAACGGATGAAAAAAAAATAGCCCTGAGCTTCGATGCGGCTTGGGGAAATGAAGATACTGCCACTATTTTGGAAATACTAAAAAAACATAATGTACATGTAACTTTTTTTATGACCGGGGGCTGGGTGGAATCCTATCCGGAGGATGTGAAAGCAATTTTTGCCGCTGGACACGACCTTGGAAATCACAGTGAAAACCATAAAAATATGTCCCAGCTAAGTGATGAGCAATGTCAAGATGAGCTGATGCAGGTACATAACAAAGTAAAGGAACTGACCGGATATGATATGTTCCTGTTCCGTCCTCCTTACGGAGACTATGACAACCATGTCATAACCAATGCAAAGGCATGTAATTATTATACAATACAATGGGATGTGGATAGTCTGGACTGGAAGGACTATGGTGTTGATTCCATTATAAAAACCGTCACCCAGCATAAGCATTTAGGCAACGGCAGTATCATCCTCTGCCACAACGGCGCCAAGTATACTGCTCAGGCTTTGGATGCCATGATTACTAATTTAAAGGAACAGGGTTATGAAATCGTTCCTGTTTCCCAACTAATATATCAGGAAGATTATCATATGAATCACGAAGGCAGGCAGATTAAAAATTAAATTAAAAAAAATATACATCCAAAACTGTTCAGAGTTGAGGATGTATATTTCTTTCATTCGTATTTTCACTACTGCTAAATCTTTGTATGACGGAAAAATTCTCAATTGAGAAACTTTATACAAACATTATGATATCATAAAACAAAAATTTTTCAAGAGTTTTTGAGAAACTTAACCCTTTTTGTCGATTTGGTTCAAAACATTCTGTCTGATTCATATCCCCAGCTCTGTTTCCCGTATATTCTTTCGTATAGGCAGTACAAAGGATGGAGACACTGAAAGCTCGTCAATTCCCATCTTAAGAAATGTCCTTGTCAATGCAGGGTCAGCTGCAAGCTCTCCGCAAATGCCTACCTGACAGCCGTGCTTATGGCCGTTTTCAACAGTCATCTGAATCATGCGAAGCACTGCGGGATGATGAGAATCATAAATATCATCCAGCTTCCTGTTCTGACGGTCAATTGCCAATGTATATTGTGTTAAATCATTTGTTCCAATACTGAAAAAGTCCACTTCTTCCGCCAATAAATCACTAATCATAACAGCAGCAGGGGTTTCAATCATAATTCCCTGCTCAAACTCACCGTAAGGAATACCCTGTGCATCCAGTTCTGCCTTAACCGACTCTACAATTCCCTTGATTTTACGCACCTCTTCTACAGAGATAATCATTGGATACATAATGGAAATATTTCCAAATGCACTTGCCCTAATCAATGCGCGAAGCTGTGTTTTAAAAACATCCAGCCGCTCCAGGCATATTCGTATTGCCCGATTGCCCATTGCCGGATTCTCTTCCCTTTCCAGTTGAAAGTAATCCACCTGCTTATCAGCGCCAATGTCCAGTGTCCTGATAATCACTTCTTTGCCTGCCATATTTTCTGCTACAGCCTTATATGCCAGAAACTGGATTTCCTCACTTGGATAATCCTTTGCTTCCAGATAAAGAAACTCACTTCTAAAAAGCCCGATGCCGGCAGCATCATTGGCAAGCACACTTGCCACATCACTTACGCTTCCAATATTTGCATACAATTTTATCTTTTTTCCATCCAGTGTTACGTCTTCTTTTCCTTTTAGCTCCCGAAGCAGTCCTTTTGCTTTTTTGTCTTCTTCCAAATGGACCTTCATCTGATTATATATTTCTATATCCGGCTCAATATATAAATCTCCTGAATATCCATCAATAATGGCCGTTTTACCATTCCACTCCTTTTTGATATCTACTCCTATCAATGCTGGAATGTCCATGGTCTTTGCCAGAATTGCCGTATGGGAATTGGCGGAGCCCTGTCTCGTCACAAATCCAAGCAGCTTCCCTTTGTCCATTTGAATAGTTTCGCTGGGCGATAACTCATCCGCCACAATAATAACAGGCTCATTCACCAGATTTCCGGCATTTCCTATCCCGGACAAAATGTCAATAAGCCTTTCAGAAACATCCTTTACATCTGCCGCCCGTGCCTTAAAAAAGTCATCATCCATCCCGGAAAACATCTTAAAAAAGTCGTCTCCGGTAACTGCCACTGCAAATTCTGCATTTATCTGCTGTGTTTCAATGATATTGAAAACAGAATCCGCATAATCCTCATCCTCCACCATTACAGCATGGGCTTCAAATACTCCGGCATCCATCCGTCCCACTTCTTTTTCCGCTTTTTTCTGCAGTTCTTTCAATTGCAGGACAGCAGTTTCCCTTGCTTGTTCATATCGTCTTTTTTCCGTCTGGATATCTGTAACCTTAACAGGTTTTATCTGCTGTTTTCTTTTTTGATAAAACAGAATCCTGCCGATTGCAATACCCTTTAATATGGATGTTCCAGTTACTTTCTCCATAGCTAAATGTAATAAACAAACTCAGCCTGCGTTCTTAGCTTTTTCGCAGTGCCAAAATAGAACTTTTTATTTTTGATGTATTTCTTTTCAAACACAAAGCAAATCGTCTTATAAGACCCGGGATTAATGGTCATTTTTTTCTTTTTCCCTTTATAAAATGTCTTGGAGGCAATTCTTTTATTGGAAGAAGTTCTGACTGTAATCTTCAAATCCTTCATTCCGTATATGGTCTTATCTGTATTATTGTAAACATAAGCATAATAATAAAGCTTACCGTTGGATTTGGAATAAAATACCTTCTTTGGCATAATATGCACCGTATTTCCCGTGTAGCTGTACTTGTCCGGCTTAGAACCTGTATATGTGCCGTATTTATTGGCGGATGCCGCCTGTGCTTCTGTCCCCAGTCCCCCCCAAAGGGTTATAATCAGAGAAAGGGTCAGTAAAAGGGATATTATTCTTTTTATGCGTATTTTCGTTTTTTTCATAGCCTGTCCTCTCATTCTTCAATTGTTGAATTTGTATTACTTTATTATATAAGTTCCTTTTGTATTTGTAAAGAACGGGGAACAGAACTTTTATATTTCTTAATATTTTTTTCAAAAACGCCACACTATTGCTTTTTTCCGCATTTTAAAACGATTTTTGTTGAAAAACCTTCCTAATCCTAGTAAACTAGAAAACAAATACATTCCATTATACAGTATAGGAGGTTCTCATGGCTACACATCGAAAAATCCTATGGATTCTATGGGCATTCACATTATTTTTATTTCCGCCGCTTTCATTTTACAATGCAGTAACAGATATATCTACAGACATATCCGTTGCAGAAGCAGCAGGAAGACCTTCTTTAAATTATTCCAAAAAATCTCTTCTAAAAGGAGAAACCGTAGAGCTGAAATTGAAAAATGCCAGAGGAAGAGTAAAATTTTCCAGTAAAAATAAAAAAATTGCCTCTGTTTCCTCCTCCGGCCAGGTAAAGGCAAAATCAGCCGGCACTACTGTCATTACCGCTTCCTGCGGCAAAAAAACTTACCGCTGCCGCATTAAGGTAAGAGATACTGTAGATTTAATTGTTTTTGCCGGACAAAGCAATATGACGGGACGAGGCAGTTTAAGCAGTATTCCCAGGCTGCCGGAAGGAGCCGGTTATGAAAGCAGGACTGTTACCCATGCCGGCAGCCTTTCACCGCTAAAAGAACCGTTTGGTATGGGGCAGGACAGAAACAGCTTAAACGACAGCGGGCTTCGCACCGGTTCCATGGTTACTGCCTTTGTACAGACATATTACCAAAAGACCCAGACTCCCGTAGTAGCTGTCAGCGCCACCATTACCGGTTCCGGCTGTGTCAGCTGGAGCACCATTCATTATAAAGAAGCAGCAGCCAGAGTAAAACAAGCGCAAAAAGCACTGAAAGCAGGAGGACTGAAAATAGAAAACTGCTATTTAGTCTTCATGCAGGGAGAAAATGATGGATTTGCCGGAACAAGCCAGAGCTTCTATAAAAAAAGAATTACTCAGATGTTTCGCAATCTGAAAAAAGCCTGTTCCGTAGAAAAATGTCTTCTAATCCGCATTGGCAGTTATACCAAAGAGCCGGATTTATATAATGATATTGTAAAAGCCCAAACAGACTTATGCAGGAACAATAAGGATTTTGTCCTTGTATCTTTAAAAGCCGCTTCCTTTAAAGCCGGCTATTATCAGGAGGATGGCATCCATCTGACCCAGAAGGGTCTGAATATTTTAGGGAAAGAAGCCGGCACCAATGCGGCAGCCTACAAACTAACCGGAAAAGAACCTGTATTAAAGGACCCAAAATATAAAAATACATACAAGCCCGCAAAATAAACAGGAGGACACAAATTTGAAAGTAAAAAAAGGATTCAGTATTTTAATCATTGCACTGCTTTTGGCTTTATCTCCTCTTGGAGCTGCCATATCCGCATTACCGGAAACCGTTGAGGCTGCTCCTTCCAGACTCAATTATACGTCCAAAAATATATTGGCAGGAGAAACCTTTTCTTTATTACCAAAAAAGGGAAAAGCCGCTTCTTTTTCATCCGCCAACCCTTCCATTGCCACAGTAAACAAAAAAGGAAAGGTACAGGGAAAAAAAGCAGGCTCCACCCGCATTACAGTTACTACCACTGCCGGAAAAAAGTTTTCCTGCAAAGTTACAGTAAGAGATGAGGTTGATATTATCATTTTTGCCGGGCAAAGCAATATGACCAACGTGGGAAAAGCCTCCAAAGCGCCTGCATTAAAGGACGGCGCAGGCTATGAAGTACTTTTCACAAAAAATAAGCTAAGCCCTTTAAGGGAGCCCTTTGGCGTACAGCAAAAAGGAAAGATAACAAAAGACAGCGGCGGAACACTGGCTTCTGCTTTTGCCAATGCTTACTTTACCCAGACCGGTGTTCCGATTGTTGCTTCCAATACTGCAAGAGGCGCAACCGGCCTTGGAGAGTGGAGCACCTCCTACTATAAAAAGGTGATAAATTCCGCCAATAAGACAAAGCGCATCTTAAAAAAGCAGGGCATCAAAGTCCGCCACTGCTATATGGTATTTTTCCAAGGGGAAAATGACGCAGCCTATGATATTTCCACTTTTGCTTATAAACAGCACCTTATGATTATGTTAGGGCGTATCCGTGAAAAATCAGATGTTGAAAATTGTATGATTATCCGTATCGGAAACAACATGAATTCCCCCAAAACCTTTGACCGGATTGCAGCAGCCCAGACAAGCATCTGCATGGAAAGCAAAAATTTCGTATTGATTTCCACCATTGCCTCCGGTTTTGATAAAAGCTATTATCAGGGCGACGGGCTGCACTTTACCCAAGAAGGGCTCAATAAAATCGGAAAACAGGCGGGCACTATGGCCGGGAAGTATGCCCAGACAGGGAAGGAACCTTCTATGAAGGATCCTCGTTATAATAATACTTATCGTTCTAATAGTAATGAGTAGTTTGTCGGAGTTGGGGGGAATGAGGGGGTGTGGAGGGAGGACGCAGGAGAGGCGGTGGCATATAAAAGTCTTCCTGGCACGCTCTCGCTCTATGAAGACGCAGCAGTACTAACGCACCAAAGTACGGTGCGTAAGTGCTGACGACTTCATCAAGGCCCGGAAGACTTTTATATGCCCCCGCCTCTCCTGCTGGTTATCGACACCCCTTTAAATAGCGCCTCATTTAAATAACAGCTCATTTAAGTAACATCTCATATAAACAGCATCTCATAAAACAGCACCTCATATAAGCAGCATTATAAATAACACTTCCTTTAGAAACACCTTCCAGAAGCAATCTTTCTCTTGCTCAATCCACTAAAACCTTCCAAAGCAAACATCCCCCTTTCCAACTCCCCCATCTAAGAGTACAGCCCGAGAAGAAACAGCGGCAGAGGGAGGCGGTATGGTGCTATGGGTTACTGCATTGTTTCTGCAGGCATTTTTCCTTAACAGGCTGTTCTATACCCAGGGTAAAATTGCCACGGACGGCAATTTTAGCCCTATCGCGCCATGGAAGGCGCTATAGGGCGACCCGTTCGCTGCCATCACCTGCATCAGCCTGTTTAGGAAAAACGCCTGCAAAAACACCGCAGCAACCCATAGCACCATACCGCCTCCCTCTGCCGCGTCCTCTCTACCGCACTCTTCCCCCCTCTACTCCGAAAACAAATACATCCCCTCCCCCTCATAAACCGCATAATACTCATCCTCATACACCTTTACCCCATCTTCCATCACTGTAAAATCCCCCTTCAACATACCTGCCTCTTCCGTTCTCGCCAATAACAGAAAAGTTTTTCCTTCATGATAACCCGGCTGATAATATGCTTTTTTACTAAGCCATTCGTAAGGCGCCGCCACTCCGTTTTCTCCTCCCAGATTACCAACCTCAATGGTTCCGTTGCTCAAATATTCCGTTACGCTGGAATTCCAAAAAGTGGCATAGCCAAAAGTATAGCCCTGCTCCTGTAAAAATGCCATATAACCATATCGTTTTTCACAGTCATTGTACTTTACATCCTGCCACAGTTCTCCGTAAAGGGAACTAAGGGCTATCACTGCTGCTGCCAGAATCAGCACAGGTCTTTTTAGTTGATTTGCCGGACGATATACCTGAAAGAAAATCCCGAGAAGCAATACTCCTACCACATATACGGGCAGCCAGTAACGATACTGCATCAGTACCTCAGTAAAAATAAGCATGTACCAGTTGATGAGAAAGCATGCCAGAAAATAATATAGTAACAATTGCTGTTTTTTATTTAAAAGAGTCTTTCGGTTTTTGAACAGATAAACAATAACTGCCATAAAAAATAAGAAAAATAAGCATTTCAGGGCATTGACCATTCCCCTGCCGCTGACTGCCTCCACGGGATAATAGCCGAAAAACTCCACCATGAGCTTTATGGAATTCATAAACCTTTCCGGCACCTTGGACAATTCTACAAACACCACTTCCGAAGTGGTATCGAAAGAATAGTTTTTTGCCAGATACAGCTTATTGCCAAGAAAACCAAGAAAAGCGCTGAAGGAAGAGGCCGCTATGGGAATAAAGCCCATAAGCTCTTCTTTTTCCAGTTTTCTTATGTCTTCTTTTTCCAGCAAAATCATAACAAACGCTATTATAAAAGGTATAAAAAGGCTTGCCAGATACCGAAGTCCGGATAATCCCAGCAGAAAGCTTAAGATTGTCAAAAAAACCAGACCGGCTTTGGGATGTTTGTCCTCTCTTTTTTTCACGAAGAGTCCCGAAATCAAAAAGGTGCAGATTACCTGACTGGTATAAAAACACCCGATGAACATCATATCCAGATATTCATTGGATAATGGCGTAAATAAAAATGCCATCCCCAGAAACAGCCAGGGTCTCTTCAATTCATATTTCTTCCCTGCATATACATATGCTGCTATTAAAAGAGCATGAAAAATGAATACGGATAAGGTTTTTACCAGACGATAATCGGAAAAAACCTTAAACAGCGGCGTCATAAGCAATTGGGAATATACGATCCTGATTTCCGTGGAATAGTACCAGCTTTTTGTAATGAGTTTATTTTCATCTGCCAGAAGCTTTGATAAAATCACTTCTGCCGTAGTATCGGAATGCATTAAATTGTCCGGCTTAAGAAGGAAAAAGAGACACAATGCGCCAATCAAAATGAAATTGACAGACAAAAACATAACACTTGTTATGTTTTCTTTTTCCTTACAGTATTTTTTTAATTTTTCCATATGAATTTTTCCTTTTTTCTCCATAATCTTATCATACCTATCAGTCAATTATTTGTCAAATCCCCATTGCATTTCTGCTTAACCATTTGTAGTAACAGTTCAGCCAGCGGTTTTCCCTACAGGTATCGGAACAGACTTCCTGCAGAGAGTGATTTCTTAAGGAGTCCCTATAAAAACGCCAGCGCTTAGCGAGGTATTTTCGAGCTTAGCACTGCTGCGTTTTTATCGGAGCGGGAGCGTGACGACGTAGAAACATTCTCTGCTGGAAGTCCGTTCCGATACCTGTAGGGAAAACCGCTGGCTGAACTGTTACCATTTGCAGCAATTCACTTTCTAAGTTTCTTGCCAAGAAACAGAAAGTATACTAAAATGAATTATATTTCTGCAACATCTGCCAAAACTGATAACAAACAGGAAAAACGGTAACGGAGGAAAGGCTTTGAAGGGACAGTTTCATAATAAAAAAGATGATTTGTACAGGAAAGAAAGCAATGCTTCAAAAGAAATCGGGGAACTTTTTCTGGCTTTTGTTTTTGCCACAGGAATCTGCGGCGCCCTTTTTTATTATTTCTGGGGGCATCTTTCTGAAAAAACGGAAAAATTTACAGATATTATCATCGAGCACCCTGCCATTACCGGGCTTTCCAAATCCGGCGAGCTTCAACTGTTCTGGTGCCTGCTTTTCCTTGGACTCCTTCTTTTATCCCTTATTTTATTATTACTCAAAAGAGCATCCTTTCAGCTCTGCTTTTTCTCAAAATGCAAAAAATCCCTTCAGAACTTTTCTGACAAATACATGGCTCCGGAGTTAATATTGTTGCTGCTCCCCTGTCTGTTACGCTACGGACTTTATCAGACCTGCTCCATACCTCTTCTCATCGGCATGGCTCTATTGGCCTTTTCTTATATTTTCTTTCGGGACATTTATAAGGAAATACTGCTTACCGTGCTTTTTACCTATTACGGCATACTAAGTATTTTTACAATTATCAGCTATTTTACCACAAAAGGAAATATAAGCACTACAGCCTTATATATTGTAACACTCGTTATTTCACTGTTATTTTTAGGAAGCTGTATTTTCTTTCAAAAAAAGAAATGGATTTCTTCCGCCATTGTGCTGCTTCAGTTTTTATTACCTTTTTTGCTGGTTGTATTTCTTGTAGACACTTATCTTTACCAAAATACCCTTATCCGGATTCCTTATGCGCCCTTTTACTATTTATTTTTTGGTATATTATTTTTAGTTTTTGAATGGTCTGTTTTCTCTTTATGGAAGAAAAAAGACCGGCTGGTTTCCATGGCAGCCCCTGTGTTGATTTTTATTTATAATTCCTTTTCGGCTGCTCCCATGTATGCCCAGCCGGACCAGCACCATCACGGGGAACAGATGATTCCATGGCAGCAGGTATTTGAACTGGGACAAAAGCTGTATACGGAATATACTCCCGTCTCCGGCCTTTTTCCTATGGTAAACGGCACTATACAAAATATTTTTTTAAATGGCACTGTTTCCGATTATTCCCCTTCCATTTCAATAACAGTTGTTTTGTTCTCAATGCTGACTATGTATCTTCTGGCAAAACATGCGGGCACCCATTGGGCTCTGTGCTTGGCAGTGCTGTTTGCCCTGCCAAGCTACAACAGGCAATACATGGTACTGCCTGTCCTTCTTCTTCTGACCCTTCCAAAGCTTGTTGAAAATAAGGGCTTATGGCTTCCTTCCTATATATTCAGCTGCTTTTTATCGGGACTTTACTATCCATTGTTTGGCGCCGCCCTTTTGCTGGGACTGGCTCCTTTGGGGCTTTGGCAGTTCATTACTTATATTAAGTCCAAAGATTTAAAGGCGGATTTGAAAAAACCTTCTTTCTATATAAGCTGGCTGCTTTGCCTGATTCCGGTTGTCCTTTCTGTGCCATTGCTGGCAAAATTATTAAATCACACTTTAACTTATTCCTCTCAAACAGTGCTGGCAGACGGGATTTCTTTACTGGGCCAGTCTGCTCCCTCAAATTTCCTTCCCCTTTTATCAGAAGGAAATTCCAAAAACATGTGTTATGTATGTTTAAGGGCTTTTCTGCCCATGCTGGGTGTATGGCTTTTGTTTTATCTGTTATTAAAATATATTCTGGTTTCCGCAAAAGTATATAAAAAGACAAAAAAGCTTTCCTGCCCCTCCCTTCTGTTCGGCCTGGCTGCAGGAGCAATCACGTTATCGGTCTCTTATTCCTATACGTTGGTAAGAGCGGACTACAACATGATTTTATCCAGAACAGCGCCTGTGCTCATTGCCGTTTCAGGCATGTTTCTTCCGGTATTATTGATTTCCTACGGGAAAAGATTTTCCCGGTCTTTTGTGTTTCTTATTGCGGCAGCTTCCTTTTCTCTGCCCATGATACTTTATACAAAGGTAGAGGATATGAAATTTCCCAATATGTGGGTGTACCCCAATGGCAGCTCGGACATTTTGCTGGATGATAGTGACAAGCTGTTTACTTATTATACGGTTCCCAAAGGATTTTTAAGAGCTGATGATTTGGATATTTCCAAAGAAACTGCAAAAAGACTGGGCTCCGGCTTTTTCATCAGCGACCAGGTTCACTACATTAACGACTATGAAAAAGTCATTCAAAAATGCCGTGCCGTGGCTGAAGATACCACCTATCTGGGCTTTGACGGACAAGGCTTTTACTATTTCAATCATGTAAAAGCATGCGCCACCGGCTTTATTCCCGCTGCAAAGGGCTATGCTGCCCAAAAGGCCATTATGGAAACGGCAGAAAAGAACTTGCCTGTTATTTTTTTAATCAATGGAGAAAGCAATTACTATCTTTATTACTGGATGTGGGAAAAGGGGTATCTGTATAAGGCGAAAGACCATGCCTTTTATCCTGCCCGGTTATATGAACAGATTTACGGAAGCCAGTCTTCTGATAATTACCTTGATTATTTCACCGGAGAGGAATATGGACATCATTTGGGCCTTGTTCCAAGCTCCTTTGGCAGTTCCATGGAAACTCTCTCTTCCCTGTTTATAAGGGAAAAAAATATATTAGAATACCTGCAAACCACTGCTTATCAGGAATCTTACAGCTGTCAGGGGGACTTTTCAGGAACAGAATACGATTTTCTATATCTGGAAATCGCCCCTGCGGGCCTGGGAGGTGTCATGATCTATTTTCCTTCCGGAACCGTTACTGTATCCTTTCAGGCCTTTGGCGTTGATGAAGAAACTGCAAAAAACCGCATACAATCCGTCACCTGCACGATAAAAGACGGAAAGCTGTTAATTCCCATGGGCATGAACCCAAACTGGCTGCTGAATCGGATTTCTTCTATTACCATTACGGCAGACTGCACCTTAGACGGGGAAACATTTCCTCTGAATTTTCAGGTTAAGGAAGCCCGTTTGCTGAAAATCCGGCAGTAAAGGCTCTGGAAAGCAAAAAAAGAAATCATATAGGGAATGTTCCATGATATTCCTTATATGACTTCTTTTATTTTATGTTTCATTTATTGTTTCATTTTTTATTTTTACTTCTATTCACAGGCAACTATCGCTCCGTCATAAGTATTTTCTATAAACGACCTGATTTCACCTGATTTTAATACTTCTATCAATGCCTGAATTCCTTCACTTTCCTGGTTCCCTTCTTTTACCGCAATAATACTGGCATCACTGTCTGCCTGTGAGGATTGGGATGGCTCAGACATCCCGTAATGGATTTCGGCGGCATTTACCAAATGGGCTCCCTTTTCTTTGTTAAAGCTGTCCAAATCGGAAATCGTCTGTAAGTAACATGCATCAAATTCACCTTTTTCCACAGCCTCATCCGCCTGTACATAATCGTCCTGAATCGTCACTTCCAGCTCCCAGCCCTTTTCTGCCAGCAAAGGCTTTGCCTGTTCCAGTATTTCCCCATAGGGTGTTGCTCCTGCTAAGACCGTAACAGTTCCCTTCATTTCCACTGCAGCGTTTTCTGACTCCTCTGTTTCATCCGCTTCCCCTTCCTCCGGATTTATTTCCAGACTGTCGCCTGTCATAATTTCCATATCATCCGTTATTTCTTTCTCCTTATTGCCGCAGCCTGTTAAAATCCCTGCTGTAAGCACTGCCGCAAATGCTGCCAGAATTATTTTCTTCTTCATAATCATCCTCCTGTTATAATTCCTTTCCTGCCCTTTTTATCACTTCTATTGTCCGTTCCAAATCCTCATGGCTATGCGCTGCCGATAAAAACACAGCCTCAAACCGGGAAGGCGCCGTATATATCCCATGTTTCAGCAGATAATGAAAATACCTTGCATATTCTTCCCCGTCAGAACAGGCAGCGCTTTGATAATCCGTCACCTTTTCCCCTGTAAAGAACACACTCAGCAAAGAGCCTGCCCTGTTGACCCAAACTCTGTCTCCAAATGCTTCTTTTACCGCCTCTGCCAGTTTTTTCCCTTTTTCCTCCAGCTCCTTATACAGCCTGCTGCCTCCCTGTCTTAATGCAGATAAGGTTGCAATTCCTGCAGCGGTGGAAACCGGATTTCCCGACAAAGTTCCTGCCTGATAAACAGGACCTATAGGCGCCACAACCTCCATGATTTCCCGTTTTCCTCCATAAGCTCCTATAGGCATCCCTCCCCCGATGATTTTTCCAAGAGTGGTCAAATCGGGCGTCACTCCATAATACTCCTGTGCTCCTCCCAATGCCAGCCGGAATCCGGTAATGACCTCATCAAATATAAGCAAAGCACCATACTTTTTTGTAATCTCTCTTAAAAATTGCAGAAAGCCTTCCCCAGGAGGCACCACTCCCATATTGGCTGCTGCCGGTTCCACAATAACTGCCGCTATATCCTCTCCTTCCGCTTCAAACAATTCCTTTACGGAAGCTTCCCCATTATATACGGCTATCAACGTGTGCTTCGTAAAATCCTCTAAAACCCCTGCACTGTCCGGCACCGCCTGGGTCATGGCGCCGGAGCCTGCTTTTACTAAAAGCCCGTCGGAATGTCCGTGATAGCACCCTCTGAACTTTACAATCTTTTTCCTTCCCGTATAGCCTCTTGCAACCCTGACAGCGCTCATTACCGCTTCCGTTCCCGAGCTTACAAGCCTTGTCATTTCCATGGAAGGCATACATTCTTTTATGAGCATTGCCAACTCATATTCTGCTTCTGTAGGCGCTCCAAAAGTCAGCCCTTTGTCACATGCCTGTTTTACGGCTTCTATGACGCCTTTGTCACAATGTCCCAGAATACAGGGACCCCAGGAACAGACATAATCGATATACTCCCGTCCATCCACATCATATATTTTTGAGCCCTTGGCTCTTTCTATGAAAACAGGGGTGCTACCTACTGCCTGATATGCCCTTACCGGACTGTTGACGCCTCCGGGAATACATTTCCCGGACTGTTCAAATAATTGTTCCGATTTCGTTTTATTCATCCATTTCCTCCTGCTCCTTAAGCCAAGCTGCCACATCAATAGCATGATAGGTTATGATGATTTTTGCCCCCGCTCTTTTTATTGCCGTCATATTTTCCATGACAATCCTTTTTTCATCAATCCAGCCATTTGCTGCCGCCGCTTTTACCATGGAATATTCCCCGCTCACATTGTAGGCGGCAATAGGATATTCGGTTCTGTCCGCCGCTTCTCTGACAATATCCAAATAAGCAAGGGCGGGCTTTATCATAATCACATCCGCTCCTTCTTCAATATCCTCCTTCCACTCCCTGATTGCCTCCTTCCGGTTGGCAAAATCCATCTGGTAGGTTTTCCGGTCTCCAAAGCCCGGAGCCGAGTGCGCCGCATCCCGAAAAGGAGAATAATAGCCGGAGGCAAACTTGGCGCTGTATGCCATAATCATAATATTGCTGTATCCCGCCTTGTCCAATGCTTCCCTGATATATGCCACCCTGCCGTCCATCATATCAGAGGGGGCAATGATATCAGCTCCCGCCTCTGCCAGACTAACCGCCATCTTTCCAAGAAGAGGAAGGGTTTCATCATTCAGGACTTCTCCATGGGAAACCAGCCCGCAGTGCCCGTGGGATGTATATTCACAAAGGCACACATCCGCAATAACCAAAAGCTCTGGTATTCTTTCCTTTATAAATCTTACCGCCCTCTGGGTAATCCCGTCTTTGGCATAAGCTTCACTTCCAGCTTCATCCTTATGGGCAGGAATGCCAAATAACAGCACTGCTCCTATGCCCGCATGCCTTACCCTGTCAAGCTCCTCATCCAGTCTGTCTATGGAATATTGAAAGATACCCGGCATGGATGCTATGGGATTTTTGATATTTTCCCCTTCTATAATAAAAACAGGGTATACCAAATCCCCTCTTTCCACGCTGGTTTCCCTTACCAGCCTCCGCATTTGTCGGCTTACCCGCAGTCTGCGCATTCTTTTCATTCAAGTCTTCTCCAATCTTTTCCTGTTTTTTTCATCTAATCTGTTTTTATAGTTCACTCTATTTTGGAAGTACCGGCAAATTTTTATGGGCAGGAAAGCCGTCAGGGCATAGCATAATCTTTCCGGATACTTTCTACCAGCCCTTCCACGTCACTGACCTGTGCCAATATATGTGCAGAAAAGCCCTGTCTTTCCACTTCTTCTCCGGTTATCTGACCGATACAGGCAATCTTTCCATGAAAACGATAATCCGGCACCTTTTCCTGTATTTGACTAAAAAAGCTTTTTACGCCGGAAGCGCTGACAAACACATAACAGTCTATTTTTTCAAGAGCTTCTTTATCCGCACACAGGCTTCCTTTTACATCATAAATGGAAACTTCTTCATAGTCAAAGCCATGTTCATTTAATATCCGGGTGATTTCCCTGCTGCCCTGCTTTGCTCTTGGAAGCAGGACTTTCTCTTTCGGACATGCCTGCTTTACAAATTCCAATGCAAAATTTTTAGAAGTATAGGTTGTTGGCATAAAGTCCGCTTCTATTCCGTATTCCCTTAATGCTGCCCTGCTTCCGCTTCCGATTACGGCAAATTTCATTCCAAATCCCCCAAGGCTTTGAATCCCCTCCGCCTTTGCCCGCTCAAAGAATATTCTCACTCCGTTTGGGCTGGTAAATAAAATCCACTGATATTCTTCTAACCGGAAAAAGGCTTCTTTCAGCTTATCCTGCTGCTCTGCTTCCCTGATTTCCTCCACTTCCATGTTGCAGGCTTCCACTGCCTGAAAGCCTTCCCGCTCCAATGCTTCCCTTAATTTATGCGCCGTATGAGGGGTTGCTGTAATACCAATGAGCTTTCCAGAGTGCTTTTTCTCTTTTTTATATGAAAGTCCCGCCGTCTCCCCTATGAGAATCACTACAGGAGAGGAAAGCCCTGCAATGCCCGCTTTATGGTAAATAGTTTCCAAGGTTCCTCTGACAACTCTTTCTTCCCTGGTGGTTCCCTTTTCAATTACTGCTGCCGGAGTGTTTTTATCCTTTCCATAAAACATAAGCCTTTCCGTAATTTCCTTCAGGTTTCCAAGCCCCATTAAAAATACAAGCGTCCCGTTTAATCTGGCAAGCATGTCATAATTTTCCGTCAAAGCATTTCTCCCATCCCCTGTGTGACCGGTAATAACATGAAAGCTTTGGCTCATGCCTCTGTGGGTAACAGGAATGCCGGCACATTCCGGCACTGCAACGGCAGAAGTCACACCGGGAACCAGTTCAAAGGAAAGCCCTGCCTGCTGTAATGCTTCTGCCTCTTCTCCCCCTCTGCCAAACACAAAGGGGTCTCCCCCTTTTAATCTGACAACATTGTCGTATCTTTTTCCGTATTCCACAAGCAGCCGGTTGATTTCCTTTTGGTCCATGGAATGGCAGCCCGGCTCTTTTCCCACAAAAACTTTTATGCAGTCCGCCCTTACCTCTTCAAGCAGTTCAAAAGAAGCCAGCCTGTCATAAATAACCACATCGCATTCCTGCAACAACCGTAATCCCTTTACCGTTATCAATTCTTTATCACCGGGGCCTGCCCCTACCAGATAGACTTTCTGCATTTTCTACCTCACTGCCTTTTCCTATTTTTACGAGCTTTTCCTTTTTTGCTGTCCTTCCACCGTCTGATTTTTTTCTCTGCGTAACGGAACAGTATTTGTCTCTTACTTTCTTTCCTGTTTCCGTAAATCCCCTGCAAGCTCTGCCAGAGCTTTTTTCGCCCGTGCATCTGGCACCTTTGTCATTTTTTTTATCAATTGTCCATTTACATCGCTGCACATCCGGATAGAAAGCATGTAATCTAAAGCTGTGTTGTCTTTATCAGCATTGATTTTATCCGCATTATCTTTATCTGTATTATCTTTTTTTATCTCCCCGGCTTTCTCAAGCCTTGTATACACCCCTACCGGTTCATGGCAGCCTGCCTCTAGCAGCTTTAGCGCCATTCGCTCCAACTCCAGCTCTCTCCTTGTGGCTTTATGGGTTATGGACTCAAGAAGCTTTGAAAGGGGGCTGTCCTTTTTTCCTTCCACCGCAATAATTCCCTGTCCTCCTGCGGGAATCATCCTGTCTACGTCAATGATATAGTAATGAAATTTTTCTTCCTTTTCAAGACCAAGCCTGTTCAACCCCGCTGCCGCCAAAAGGATTCCGTCATACATGCCCTCCTCCAGCTTTTTCAGCCTTGTATTCACATTTCCTCTCAGTGTTTGGCAGATCGCCGCCGGAAATATCTGTTGTATCTGCACCTGTCTTCTAAGGCTGGAAGTTCCCACCACAGGATGTTCCTTTTTCAAAAACCCTTCAAAGTCCATGGTAACAAGCACATCCCTTGGGTCTTCCCGCTTCAGCACTGCTAAAATGTCAAGTCCCTCTGTCAGTTCCATAGGCATATCCTTGGCACTATGGACAGCCAGGTCTATTTCCCCTGTCATAAGCTTTTCCTCAATTTCCGTAAGGAAAACGCCCTTGCCGCCAAATTCCACAAGAGGCTTATCCAAAATTTTATCCCCCTTTGTGGTAATGGTGCAGACTTCACATTCCGCTTCCGGAAATTTCTCTTTCATCTGTCTTATTACCAATTCCGTCTGTGCCAATGCCAGAGCGCTTCCTCTTGTGCCGATTTTGATTTTTTCCATCCCTACTGCGCTTCCTTTTCTATTATATGTCTGATTTCCTTCTCCGACAGCTTACCGCCCTGTTTCTTTCCCTTTTCTATCAATGCTCCGAAAATGCGCTTGCGCTTTTTTATATCTGACGCTTCTGTCAAAACCTTGCTGCGCCATGCTCCCAGCAGCTCCACCAGCTCTCCATAATAATCAGGAATCCTCTCTTCCAGCTCCTTTTTCAGTCTGGCTGCAAAAAGAGGGCTTTTTCCTCCGGTTGAAACGGACACTACCAAATCCCTTTTCTTAACGATGGCAGGAAAAATAAAATCGCACTCCTCCGGCACGTCCACTACATTCACCGGCTTCCCATTTTGTTTACATAACTTGTATATTTTGCTGTTTTCCAAAGGAGAATCCGTTGCTGCGATAATTATATCCGCCGCCTTTAAATCCTCCTGACGAAACTTTCTGTGTTCCAGCATAAGACTGCCGGGACCTGCTGTTTTTTCCAGCCTGTAAAGCTCTTCTTCTATTTCAGGAGCCACTACCAGAATCCGGGGACCATATTCTAACAGAATTTTCACCTTTCTAAGAGCAACCCTGCCGCCTCCCGCAATCAATATTTTTTTTCGTTCCAAGTTTACATAAATAGGAAAATACGCCATTTTTATTTTTCTCCTGTCACTTCCTTCAGTCCTTCCACCAAAGCCTGAATTTCGTTTCCGGTCAGCCTGTCCCGCAATTGATAGAGCACATGGGAAATGCCTTTTTTCTTTGTAAGCTCCTGCAAGGCTTCCATATGTTTCTGAAGTTCATGGTAGGAAAGGGCTTTTTTTATTTCCTCCAGCCCTTCCTCCATGTATATCTGCGCTTTTTCCATTTCCTTCAGCTTTATAGCGTTGTTTTCCTTAGACAGCATTTTAAAATCATCAATATTTATGATTTCCGTATGGGGCAGCTTTCCTATTTCCCCGTCCACGTCACAAGGCACTGCCAGATCAAGGAACAATCTTTTTTTCCTTTCCTGAAATGCCAGGGCTGTTTCCTCCTTTGTAAAGGTATAATGAGGGCTTTTTGTGGCGCTGATAATCACATCTGCCTGATTTATATATTCATAGCGTTTTTCATAGGGAACGAAGTCTGCATTTTCCTCCCTGCTGAAAAACTCCTGTTTCCGGTTATGGCTTCTGCCGGTGAGAAACAAATGGATTCCTTCCTTATCTAAAAGATTCCTTGCCACGATTCCCCCGATTTTCCCGGTAGCGCCAACTAACAATACATTTCCTCCCAAAGCCTTTTCCTGCTTCTTTAGAAATTCCATCACCCTATGGGCTGCCAGCGTCCCTATGGAAACAGGTGTCTTAGACAGCTCTGTATCCGTCTTCACCGCCTTTGCCACATGAAATGCCTCCTGAAATGCCAGATTGCATTCGTAATCACAGCGTTTCCCTTCCATGGAAGCCTGATAGGCTTCTTTTACCTGCCGTAAGATTTCATCCTCTCCAAGCACCATGGAATCCAGTCCGCAGGAAACCTTCATCAAATGCCGCAATGCGCCTTCCTGACTATAGACGCAGATACTTTTCTTAAACAGAGCTTCTTCTATCTGTTTTTCTTTCATAAACAATGCTTCTATCTTTGGAATCATCCTGCCGTCTCCGGTAAAATAAATTTCTACCCGGTTGCAGGTGGACACCACAACACAGCCTGTTATGCCGAGAAGCAACGCTTTTTTTTCAAAGGTTTCTTTTTCTTCCGGGGAAAATGCACAGCACTCCCGAATTCTTAACGGTGTGTTCCTATAACTGATACTGATACAATTCATAGATTCCTGCTTGCTTCCTTTTAATGTTATTTATTAGATTTCTTTCTGATTTTTATGTACAGTATAGCACAATTTGCTTTTTAGGGAAAATAGCTTTTTAGACCGTATTTATGGAAGCTGTTACTGGAGTTCTTTTTTTCTATATGATACAATTGTTTCATATTATTATCCAATTATACTTTAAACTTGGAAGGATAGATACATGAAACGAGTATGCACGGAATCGGAAAGGGAATTGTTATTCAAAAACCGGAAACAGATATTGGAAGGCATTTATCAGACAGCAGCCAAAAGCAGTTTAAGCAGCTTTTTAACTGCCATATTTTTAGCCGTCATTGCTATGTTTATCGAAATGTATGTACTTAATTCCTTCGTTTTGGTATTAATTTGTTTTGTCCTTTTCTATACTGCTTTTTCCAGAATATTAAACGAGATTCGGATAAAAAGGACGAAAAGAACATTTTTAAGGAAAGAAAATCTTATGGTAAACGGCGCCACACTGGTAGAAATTGAATCAGAAGAGCTGTTTTTATACATAGAGGATGATTTTTCCGATGCAGAAGGAAAACCAATTTTGCTGGAATATCCTTCACGGTTTTCAGAAATCTCGCAGGAAGACATTGGAAAACGATTTCTTGTTTTATATGATGATGCCGGTTCCTTTCAGCTGGTAAGGCTGAATAATGAATTAAAAGGACTGGTTCCTGACTTTTCCTCTTTTTATCCACTGACAAAGGAGCTAAATGAATATTGCCGTCTTTCCCATCCAAATATGAAAGACCTGAACAAATACGGTCATGAGCTTTTGGGACATGACAAAGAAGATTTTGCAGATTTATATGTGAAAGTCATACAGAGCATTCTCTTCCGTTTTTCCAAGAACTTCATGATCGTAATGGCAGTCTTATATACCACTATTGGCATAATTTTAAGCATGTTAGAAAACGGAGTTTCTTTGAACCACTCTCTTGCCATAGAAGCTGTCGGTTTGATTGGATTGATTCTAATCTTTTTGTTTATGTTCGCAATCTCCAAAAGAGTTCTCAAACGGCAGGGAATGGAATTTGTGCATGTGAAGGAAGTCGTTTTTCATTCTTGTATTATGAAAAACAATTTGGTTCTGGTTTATGAATGGCAGGAAGGACAGGGGTGCCTTCGGGGATATCCGGCTGGAAACAGTGTTGCGGAAGATACTGCATATGGAAGTATTTTGTATAAGCTTACCAAGCAGAATGGAGATTGTGTTTTGTTGAACCGGGAGCCTGTGAGGACGAAAAAGAAATAAGTTCCTGCGCAGGAATCAGAATCCGTTGCAAATGGAAAGGTTCTACGTTACATAATAGAATGTTGGCAAAAAATGATAAGAAATTATTTAAAATACAACCATTTTGATTGTCTTAAAAAAGAGAATATGCTAAAATATCAATATGGAACAATCGTGTTACAAGGTGGAAAGCCTCCCTGACTTGAGAAGGAAGGGAAGTGGTGTATATGAGTACATACGAAGTTTTAACATTGTTAATTCTTTTGGAACGTTTCTTGTTGCACTGCTTGCCTATATTGATAAGAACAACAAGCGAAAATAACTAAGCCTACCTTGTACTTGGCAGTCCAGGCAGGCTTATGTAACCACTTGGGAGGTCAACCACTTTGTGGGCAGTTGCTTCCTTTTTTGTACTTATAATGTAACATAATCCTCAAATAAATTCAAGAAAAAATTGATGTTCTTTAAGTTTATTCTAAAATTCGATATAATTTTATTGAAATTAAGCGTATCCAGTGTTATGATTATATATGCAGCAAATGCTGCAAGGAGAGTACCCATGACAGGGTGGCAGCCTCCCGAGCCAATGTCCGGCTTGCCGGATTACATAGGAAGGGAGATGCGTAATATGACAGCTGCGGATATTATTTTGATATTCATTGGGATAATCAGCCTGCTGATTTCCTTTGGTAGTCTGACTGTTACGTTTCTTGCCTTTCTCGATAAGAGAAACAAGAAAAAATAAAAATGCCTCACCTGTCTGCCAACAGATGAGGCGATGTCCGTAAGGACAATTATCCATCTTCGGGGGCATCCACCTTTGGAGTGGGTACTCTTCCTATATTTAATATACCATAGCAAATAGGATATTTCAATAACTTTTTTTCATAATTCCATAATTTCATAAGAAGCTTTCTTTGTTTCCAAACCGTAATCATACATCTTCATAGAAAATATTTTTAATATACTGTTCATATAATCAATAATACGTTCCACATCCCTCTTATCTTTTGCATCCAATCTTTCCTCCAAACGCCGTCTTGCCTGATACACTTCGTTATACAACTGCCCGCATTCCCTACCTTCAACAAATTCATCTTCTACCATAATTTTATTCGTCAAAACATCCACCGGCAAATCAATATCTCCATTCATTACATAATAAATAATTTCTTTATCCATATTTGCTATTCTCCTTTAGTCTCACTTTTACAACCGATTTTACTATAATTTCAAGTTAAAATCAATAAGGATGGTGCAAAAAGTGAGACAAGCCATTGACAAAAACCGACAAGCAAAGGAGAACACAATGCCTAAACCCAAAACCATTTCCGGCAAAAAGAATCTTATCAGCCAACGTCTCATTGAACTAAGAAAACTGCATAATCTTTCCCAGCGCGACCTTGCCCACAAGCTTCAGCTCGCCGGCTATGATATAGATAAAAATGTGATTACCAGAATCGAAACCAACAAAAGATATGTAACCGATATTGAATTGCAGGCTTTATGTAACGTGTTCCATATCTCTTACGATTCTCTCATTGAAGAAGACAGGAAAGGTTCCTCTTAAAACCAAAGTTTCCTTTTTTATTCCAATTTCCCCTTCTCCTATCCTCTCCCAAGCTCAATCCGAAAGCAATTGCACCCCTGCCGATTCTCATACAAAATGTTCCCCCCATGCTTTTCCACAATCACCCGTGCAATGGAAAGTCCAAGCCCTGTCCCGCCGTCGCTCTTTCTTGTCTTGTCCCCTCTGACAAATGCCCGGAACAACGCATTTCCGGCTTCCTCCTCCAACAGCTCCCCGTCATCCATCACAGCAATCTGAAGCTTTCCTTCCTGCTCTTCCATAAAAACCATGATTTTTTTACCTGTCTCGTTATATTTTATGGCATTGCTCAAAAGATTGGCAATCACTCTGGAAAACAGCTTTTCATCCGCCATAACGTAACAGGGCTCTTCCGGTATTTCTATTTCAAATTCAAATCCCTTTTTTTCAATCTCATCATAATATTCTCCGCAGACTTTCCGAAGCATTTCGCACATATCACATCTTAAGTGCACCATAACGGTATTATCGTCTGCCATATAGCTTTCCTCTTCCCATACATGCTCAAAAATCTGCTGCTTTGTGAAAACCCTGCCGGGGTTATGCATAAAAAGCTTTAAAATCATATATTCCGTTTTCGTCAGCTCTATGAGTTCCCCCCTCTTTTTTACAGTTCCCTCCACTTCATTTAAAGTCAGCCCCAAAAGGGAAAGCTCCTGCGGCTCCTTACATGCCTCTTCCCTATAGTCATAATTTCTCCGAAGCCCTGCTTTCACTCTTGCCACCACTTCCATAGGGTTATAAGGCTTTGTAATATAGTCATCCGCCCCTAACTCCAGCCCTAAAATTTTATCATAATCCGCTCCTTTGGCAGTTACCATGATGACCGGAACCTTGCTGGTCTCCCTGATTTTCCTAAGCACCGAAAAACCATCCAGTCCGGGCATCATAATATCCAGCAAAACAAGATGAGGAGGATTTTTTTCAAATAAGGACAGTGCCGTTATCCCGTCACCTGCTTTTTGCAGCTCTATCTGTTCCTTTTCCAAAAACAGCTCTAATGCATCCAGTAATTCTATTTCGTCATCTGCCGCCAAAACCTTATATTTCATGCTATTCTCCAATCTGCTCATAAAGCAGGCCCGTAAGGCTCTTTGAAAAATCGTATTCCTGTTTCCAGCCGGGAGCCAAACGGTCCAAAAGCAGACATTTTACCATTCCTGTTCCGTAATACTTCCCGCTCCCCTTTTGATAGCTTTCAAAAGCTTCCAGATATGTCTCTTCAAAGGCTTCCTTAGAATACAGTTGTTCATATGCCTTTCCTTCTACATAACGAGCCGTGCCTTCCATTCTTTCAAAATATTCCTCAAGCAGAAGGACATCTTCCTGCAGCAGTCCTATTCTCTTTTCTTCCAACTCCTTATATTTTATTATAAGAGCCTTTATATCGTCAACATCCTCCGAAAGAGCGGCTTTTTTCAACAGCTTCAGTTCCTGTTTATACAGGTCCACTGCCTGCTCATTGGCATCCACCTGGTTTACAATCACTTCCTCGCTGAAATCCTCCTCTGAAAAAGAATGTCCTTCCAGCATTTCCGTAATTTCATTTTCAAATTCGGTCATCTGATATGCATGGAAGCCTTCGTGCCAGATAGTGGCTGCCTGCTCCTTATCCTCGTATTCACTTTCTTCAAAGGAAGCGGCATTTCCTTTCTGAAATTCCTGAACGTTTTCTACCATGCCCAGCATGGAAAACATTTTTTCAAAGCTTTCAATGGTAGGCAGGATGATTTCATAATGGTCTTCCACCTCATATGCAGTTCCCACATAGGTGGAAAAAACTGGTTTTCTTGTTTCAACCTTATATTCTTTTCCTTTTTTGGTAACCACATAATCCTTGTTCCCGTCGAAAAAAGCTATGGGATAATCCGTAATCCGAAAATCCTGAAACCCTAATTCATCCATTTTTTCCTGCAGCAAAACCGCTTCCTCATAAATAAAAAGATTCCTTACGCTGAGTCCATAGGTTCCGGTAAGAAGCACCGCCCCTGCCTGGCTTTGTATATTATTTAAATCCGGCAGGACGATAAGCAGTGTCTTTAATACAAAGCTGATAAGCCCGGTTACCATGCTTCTGTAAACATCCAGCGCATTATGAAAGACTCCCACCAGATAACAGATTGTAGCAGCCAAGCCTGCAGCCATCCCCGGAAGCCGGATGCTGAGAATACTTGTAAGCATGCTGACGATGGAAATGCTGATGGAAAGCACCAGAAATGCCGGAAGCAAAGCGAAAATCCTGCCGGTTTCCTGTTTGACAATGGTAAACACCAGAAGCCCTCCATACATCACTGCTGTGGCAAACAGACTGGCTGCTACATTTGCAAGCGCCAGTTCCCCGTGATATCTCGTCTGGGAAATGCCCCGAATCCAGATTAAGTGACTGGTCTTTCTTTCATATTCATTTGGTATGGTTCTTAAGCTTAAAACAATTGCCAGAGCGCCGCTTATAAAATTCACCACCGATATCATAATGGAAATCATATTCCCATAATCCGTTATAGGCTCTCCATTCACAGTAATAGTGCCTGCTCCGCTGCAAAATACCAATATGACCAACAGCCCCACTGCCGCCAATATATAAAGCTCTTTTCTCCTGATTTTTTCCCTTAATGCATTTCCCGCTATGCTCATGCTTCCATTCCTCCTACCTGTTCAATAAAATACTCTTCCAGATTTTTGCCGTCATAATCCTTGTTTTTATCCCACGTGGCAATCAATTTGCCTTTTTTCAGCATGACACCTCTGTCACATACCCTTTCAATATCATTTAAAATATGGGAATTGAGCAAAATTGTCTTTCCCTGACTTTTCAATTTCCCGATAAGCTGCATCATTTCCACTCTTCCAAGTGCATCCAGTCCTGCAGTGGGTTCATCTAAAATAAGCAGTCCGGGGTTTCCCAAAAGCGCCTGTGCCAAAGCCAGCCTTTGCAGCATCCCCTTGGAATAGTGCCTGATTTTCGTATGATTCTCTTCCAGTCCTACTGTTTCAAGCAATTTTACAGCCTCTTCCTTTAAGTCCTCCTTCTTTAAGCCTTGAACCCTTCCATAATACATTAAAGCTTCCGTTCCTGATAAAAAAGGCGGAAAATATGGTGTTTCCGGAGAGTAACCCACATAGACGCCTTCCTTCTTATAAACCTTTCCGCTATCCTGCCTTACCAGCTTTAATATCATTTTTATGGTGGTAGTCTTTCCTGCCCCGTTGCTTCCAAGAAGGGCAAACACTTCCCCCTCCTTTACCTGAAAGCTCAGATTGTCCACCACGCATTTTTTCTTATATGTTTTTGTAAGTCCGCTGCATTCCAACATATAAAAACCTCCCTGTTTTGTTTTATTGTAACAGTTCAGGAAGCTGCTGTCTGAACTGTTACGTTCTATCTTACTATACAGGGCCGGTTTAAAAGCAAAATAAAAGCAACCTTAAGACTGCCTTAAGATTGCTTTTATTCTACGACTCCTGTGTGACCTCTCTTAGCTTCTCCGCCTCATCAGAAAGCAGCTTTGCCGTATTTTCGCTACTTTGAGAAATTTCAAAATTCCTTCCTTCATATCCGGTTTTTCCAATCACATAATCCCTCAATACCACATTGGTGACAGTAGCCGCTAACAGTTCTTCCAAAACCTCTGCTCTTACGCCGGTCTGTACAAGTCCTTTGGCATCCTTTCTTGCCACACCGATATATAAAGTTTTTCTTCACCTTTTTTAGCAAAAAGAGTAAAAAAATTCCGCTTTCATTTTGATTTTACCAAAGAAATGATAATGAAGATTATTACTGACGTATATGAGGGACTGATTTTAAGGCTTTCCTGAAATCACGTCCCTCTTCTGCCGCTGCAATTATCTGATTTTATTCAGTTATTTTCCAGATAAGCTTCAATCCCATCTGCCATGCCTTTTGCCAGCTTGTCCTGATAATCCGAAGAAGCCATAAGCAAATCCTCATTGGCATTGGTCATATATCCCATTTCAATAATGGTAACAGGCACCGTTGCCCAGTTAATGCCGCTCATGGTATCTGTTTCCCATACATACTGCTTTTTAGCTCCGGTAGCCGCCACCGTACAATCTAACACCTTTTCTGACAGGCTCTTGCTCTGTTCATACAAATTGCCGTTATAGGGATTGGAGGCAGTCTGGCAGATAGTCATCATTCCATTCACACTTGTATCCTCAGAACCATTGGCATGAATCCGTATAAAAACATCTGCATTTGCTTCATTGGCAACTATTGCTCTTTCACTGTTGCTCATATTCACATCATTGGTGGTACGAATCATCTGTACCTGATATCCCCGGCCTTCCAGCTCTGCCTGCAGCTTAAGGGCTACCTGTAAGGTCAGCTCGTATTCCTTTAAGCCGCTGGCGTCTCCATGAGTTCCTCCTGCTACCTTTGCTTTCTGCTCCGTTGCTCCGGGTCCCACAGGCTCTTTCTCGCTATTCCCCTTTTGCTGATGACCTGCATCTATAACAATCAGATATCCTTTCTTTTCCACATCCTCTTTGGATTCTTCTGTTTTCTCCAAGTCACTTTCTGCTTCCTGATTTGTTTCCAGACTCAATCCGCTTTCTTCCAGGTTATCTGCGCTGACAGATGTAGCCTCCCATGTTCCCCCTTCCCTTTCCTGCAAAACGGGTTCCTCCAGGGGATTTCCATTTTCGTCCACCCACTGTCCTGACATTTCGTCTTCCACCTCTTCTACTTCTTCCAATTCCTGAGGACTTTTTTCTTTGTCCGCCTCCTTCTGACATCCTATAGTTCCTGCTGCCAATAACAGAATAACAATTACTGCAAATATAATTTTGTTTTTCATCTTATTTTCCTCGATTTCTTTTTTCCTCTGCCCCTATAATTTTGTTAAATCCTTATATACATACTTTTTATAGTACCACCACACAGCAAGCGCCACAAAAGTTCCAATCAATGCACCTGCCAGCACGTCCGTAGGGAAATGCGCACCTACATACAGGCGGGATAATCCAATCAAAAATGCCAGTATCAATGCGGGAATTCCCACATATGCAGGAAGTCCCTTATACAATATGACTGCCGTTGCAAAGGATGCACTTGTATGTCCTGACGGAAAAGAAGAATCCTTCGGCAGTCTGGTAATTAAAGAAAGACTTTCTTCCAGCACAAAAGGCCTGATACGCATAATCTGCGTTTTTAGTATCACATTTACTATAAGCGTATTCATTGCCAGAGCGGTTGCCGCTACTATTCCTATTTTTCTTGTCTTCTTGAACATAAAAAGCAGGATACATACAACAATCCAAAAAAAGCCCTTGTCCCCCAAAGAAGTAATGAACTGTACAACGGGATTCAGAAAAGAAAATCTCAAATGCTCCTGAATCCATAAAAGAATACCTATTTCTATTTCCGCCAAGCCGCTTTGCATATCCACTCCTGTTCCATAACCATTCCTGATTATCTGTTGTTTGTACCACTTATTATATTATTTACTTTATTTCATTCCGTCTCTCTTAATTCTTCCCACTTAAATTTTCCATCCTCGTCCCGAAAATATGCATTTCCATAGGGTGAATGCAGAAAGTTCATAACATCTTCATCATAATTGCAAATGGTATTCAATGCATAGATGCCGGAATTGCCCGGATTATTCATATATTCATCGCTTTCATCCCCCGCCGTGAACCGCCAGCCGCTGTCCCAGCTGCTTTCGGCATCGGGCTCTTCCCTGTACATATACCCTACCTTACATCCGTCCACCACTATCCGGTCTGTAGCAATGCATCCTGCCGGTCCTTCCCAGTTCCTTAAAAGCTCTTTTATCTCTTCACTGCTTTTGGCAAACTTCTTTTTGGGATAATGGAACCATTTATTTCTTTCCCATGCTCCCTGCTTCTTTAGCAGATGACAGACCAAATCCCTGTTGATTTCAAAGAAAGGCCTGCATGCATCCTCCTTCATGGCGCTTTGGCAGAACATAAAGTATATGGCCCCGCACAAACAGCTTATGGCATATTCCGTCCATGAATCGTATCTGCTTTCCGCCTCTCTTGCCAAAGGAACCGTCAGCTGCCAGAACTCATCCTCCTCCAACATTCCGCAGGCATAAGCAGTCCTGCACAATCCGATTCTTTCATTGCAGTCCCATGCAAAGAAACCGCCTTCCCCTGCAAGAGGTTCAAACAGCTTTGCATAATCCCTGCAGGTTTCAAAGGCTTCCCTTCCCTGAGGATTCAGCCTCTTTAAATCTAATACAGGCTTTCCTTTCCAGAAACTCTCAAACTGCAAATAATCCTCATCCGAAGAAAACAGGCGCCTGCATGTATGTAAAATCCCCTCTTTATCCTTTATGCCATACATCCTGTCCAAATGCCCAGCAACTGCTGCGGAATCTTCCGGATTTTCACATACATATAAGCTTTCATATCCCATATGCTTTGAAATGCCGGGAACCCTCCTGCAGACAGAAATCCCCCCTAACAACAGAATAAACTGTCTCTCGTCAATTTCATGCCCTTTCTCCCGGCTCTCTTTCTTTTTAAACTCGTCAAACAACTCTTCCATTTCCGAAATCATCCTTTTAGTCTCTGGATTTTTCCCGGAATTATCAGTTTCCCTTTTCTTTTCAAATATACCCAATTTCATTCTCCCATCGTCAGCTTCCTGTCACTATTGCAAACATCTGTGGCCTGCAAAAATGGATGTTGCTGCATTTTGCCATTATCATAGCAGCAGGATTCCCAATCTACGCTATAACTTCTTTATTGTATCAACACCTCTGCCATGTGTCAATTATGCGGTTTTATTTATTACCAGCCTGCGTTTTTTTGAATGTGAGGACGTGGTAGCTGCTATTGTTATATCATGATTTCCCGGCAGAAAGCTCCGGCTTTTCCGCATAGGAATCAAAATCGGCGGCTGCCACACAAACCATGCAGCAGCCGCCCTCTTTTTTCTTTATTCCTCTAACCTCTCAAACGCAGACTTGGGAAGCCCGCACACCGGACAGAGCCAGTCGTCCGATATATCTTCCCATTTAGTTCCCGGAGCAATACCATTGTCCGGGTCCCCCTTTTCCTCATCATAAACATATTCACAGGGACATAAATACTTTTTATTGCCATCGCTCATTGTTTTTTCTTCCTTTCTTACCTTTCTATTCGTCCTGCACCTCTAAATTCATAAGCTTTTCCAGCAGCTTCAGCCTTTCATATTTTACTTTGGCATATCTGGAAGCTTCCTCTAAATATTCTTTTGCCGCCTCTGCATTTTTTTCCGTCATCTTTTTAAAACGAAGCTCTCTTTTCACAAATTCTTCATAGGATTCCTTGGGCTTTTTACTATCCAGCACAAAAGGTCCTTTCCCTTCTTCCAGCCGTCTCGGGTCATATCGGAACAAATGAAAATATCCGGTATCTACCGCTAACCGTTCCGTTGCCTGGGCATTGGACATTCCTCCCATGATTCCGTGGCTGATACAGGGCGCATAGGCAATGATGATAGAAGGCCCCGGATAACTTTCAGCTTCTAACAGCACCTTGATACAATGCTGTCTGTCAGCACCCTGAGCCACCTGGGCAATATAGACATTTTCATATTGCATAAGCATCATTGCCAGGTCCTTTTTCTTTTTTCTTTTTCCTTCCAGCGAGAACTTGGCAGAAGCCCCGAATGGTGTTGATTTGGACTGCTGTCCTCCTGTGTTGGAATACACTTCCGTATCGAAAATCAGTATATTGATATCCATGCCGCTTGCCGCCACATGGTCAAGGCCTCCGAATCCGATATCATATGCCCAGCCGTCGCCGCCGAATATCCAGTGGGAAATCTTGTCGTCCCCTTCCTTTCGCAGAATGTCCTCCGCCATGGTAATGCCATAACCGAATTCCGCATTGTCCTCAAACAGGGAGCTTGCCCATGCGGGTCCTTTTCCTTCCCTGCTTACCGTATAAGGCGCTGAAGGCACGCTGCCGCCCCATATGGAGGAACAGCCCGTGGCATTGGCTACTACCATACGTTCTCCAAAAAGCTGGGTTACCAGCTTTGCATATGGGGTTTCCCCGCAGCCCGGGCATGCTCCCGAAAATTCCAGCAGAGGCTTTTTGAACTGGCTACCCTTTACAGTGGTTTCCGGGAATTTCTCAAGCACCTCTTCCTTTGGTGAAAGCACCTGTCCATAGGCAAAATAATCCTGCTTTTTCTTCTGTCTTTCCGTTTCAAGAGGGCTGTATTCCAATGCCTTTTTGCCCATTTTTCCGGGGCAGTTTTCAATGCAGGCGCCGCAGCCGGTACAGTCCATGACAGATACCGTAATGCCAAAGGAATAATCCGGCATGCCTGTCATATCTAAAAGTTCCATGCCTTTTGGCGCGCTTTCCGCCTCTTCCTTATTGCACACTGCAGGACGGATGACACTGTGGGGACATACATAAGAACAGATATTGCACTGAATGCAGTTTTCCGGTATCCATTTTGCCACCTCGTCTGCAATTCCTCTTTTCTCATAGGCAGCCGTCCCAAGGGGCAGGGTTCCGTCTGCAATATCCAGAAATGCCGATACAGGAAGCTCATTTCCCTTTCCTGCATTTAAGGGCTCTAAAATGCCATCTACAAATTCTATCGTATCAGCCCGCTTTTCTCCCTGCAAATCCTTCTGTCCCGCCGAATCCTTTTTCCACCGTTTTTCTGCTCTGACGCCTTTATCCGTTTCCTGCTTCCAATGTGTTGGTATGCTTATCTTTTTAACTTTTTCAAAGCCTAACCGGATTCCCTGTATATTTTTGTCTACTACTTCTTCTCCCTTTTTCCCAAAGGATTTTTTTACCGCCTCTTTCATTGCTTCTTCTGCCGTTTCTCTTGGCAGAAGCCCGGAAGCCTTAAAGAATGCCGCCTGTAAAATCGTACTGGTCTTTCCCCGCAATCCGATTTCCCGGCTAAGGGCTCCCGCATCAATAATCCAGAAGCTGATGTTTTTTTCTGCCAGCAGCCTTTTCACTTTATCCGGGAGCTTTTCCTCCAACTGCTCTTCTTCATAAGGACAGTTTAAAAGGAATGTGCCGCCCTCTCTGATTTCCTCTACCATATCATATTTTTCCAGATAAGATACATTATGGCAGGCTGCAAAATCCGGCTCATAAATCAAATAGGAGGAACGGATTTTTTCATCAGAAAACCGCAAATGGGAAATGGTCAGTCCTCCTGATTTTCTGGAGTCATATTCAAAATATGCCTGAACCTGTCCGTCTGTCAGTCCGCTCATAAGCTTTACCGTATTTTTGTTTGCCCCTACTGTTCCATCTGAACCATAGCCCCAGAATTTACAGGAAAAGTATCCCTTCCCCTTTTCTGTTTTTCCTGCATTGAAGGAAACCGGTACCGGTTCCAGGGAAAGATTGGTAACATCATCCTGAATGCCTATGGTAAATTTCTTTTTCTGCTCATTGGCATATACGGCACGAATCTGGTCAGGGGTAGTGTCCTTTGAGCTCAATCCGTAACGTCCGCCGTAAAGGGAAACTGTTTCAAAATCCGTTCCCTTTAACGCCGCTGCTATTTCCAGATAAAGCGGCTCTCCAACGGCGCCCGGTTCCTTTGTCCGGTCCAGCACGCTGATTTTTTTCACTGTTTTTGGTATTGCCTTTAAAAAATGCTCCCTGCTGAAAGGATGAAACAAACGGACTTTAATGAGTCCCACCTTTTCTTCCATACTGTCTATTACTTCCTCAACGGTATTGCAGACAGAGCCCATAGCCACTATGACCTGTGTGGCATCCTTGGTTCCGTAATACTCAAACAAATGGTAATTCGTCTGCTTCCTTTTGTTAATCTCCTGCAAATACCGTTCCACTATCTCCGGGAAAGCATTATAGTAAGGATTGGAGGCTTCCCTTACCTGAAAAAAGATATCCGGATTCTGGGCGCTGCCCCGAAGTATGGGATTTTTTGGATTTACTCCCCTGTTTTTAAACTCTTCCGCTTCCTTTTTGGGGAACATTTCCTTTAACTCTTCGTATTTCCATTCCTCCACCTTCTGCAGCTCATGGGAGGTGCGGAATCCGTCAAAGAAATGCAGCACCGGAACCCTGCCCTTAATAGTAGCTAAATGGGCTGCCACGGCAATATCCATTGCTTCCTGCACGTTATTGCTGCAAAGCATTGCAAATCCTGTCTGCCTGATTCCAAATACATCCTGATGGTCTCCGAATATGGAAAGGGCATGACTGGATATGGTCCTTGCCGCCACATGAATCACACAGGGAAGCAGCTCTCCTGCTATTTTATACATATTGGGAATCATAAGGAGAAGTCCCTGAGAAGCGCTAAAAGTGGTTGTAAAAGCCCCTGCAGTAAGAGCTCCGTGAAGTGCCCCTGCCACACCTGCTTCCGACTGCATCTGCGCTATCTTCACTGGCTTGCCAAAAATATTTTCTCTGCCTTCCACCGCCCAGCTTTCCACATTTTCCGCCATTGTGGAGGAGGGGGTAATGGGATACACCATTGCCGCCTCCGAGAAGGCATATGCAATATATGCGGCTGCCTGATTTCCATCCATAATCATCATATCAATAATTCTCCGCTTTCACTTGGAAATATGCCTGCGTATGGGCGCATACAGGACATACCTCCGGAGCCTCTTTTCCTATTACCAGATGTCCGCAGTTTATACACTGCCAGATAGCATCCCCTTCTTTGGTAAATACAAGGCCCCCTTCTACATTTTTCAAAAGCTTTAAATACCGCTCCTCATGAGCCTTTTCGATTTCCGCCACCCTGTCAAACATTCTTGCAATGGCTTCAAAGCCTTCCTCTCTTGCTTCTTTGGCAAATCTGGGGTACATATCACTCCATTCGTAATGTTCTCCCTTTGCCGCCTCCGCCAGATTCACCTCTGTAGGACCGATGCCGTCATGTAACAGCTTGAACCACAGCTTTGCATGTGCCTTTTCATTTGCTGCTGTTTCTTCAAACAAATTGGCAATCTGGTGATAGCCGTCTTTTCTTGCCCTTTTTGCAAAATAGCAATACTGGTTTCTTGCCATGGACTCCCCTGCAAAGGCTTCCATTAAATTTTTTTCTGTTTTGCTTCCTTTTAATGCTTCCATCCTTTTCTCCTTTTCCGCCGGATTATCAAACTCTTTCTAATAGAACAAGCACATAAAAAATGCTCATACCCGGACCTTTATATCCTAAGTATGAGCATTTTGATATATAAAATATTCATGTATTTGGAAAAATCTGCTTCCTTATTTAAACAACTTATGAAATCTTTCATGAATTTCCTGCTTCTTTTCTTCCGTTTTTTCTGTGGCAATTACATAAACGCCTTTTTCATCCAGCGTAATGAAATCTCCTTCCTTAGTCTGCAGGGGCAGCTTGTATTTTGGAATTTTTACAATGGTTTTATCCTCCTTTTCACAAACTGCTATATTTTCTTCAAATCGATCAACCACTAACATGTTTCTTTCTCCCTTCAAAAAAACTAACAACTTTTCATCTTTTTCCTATGTACGAAAGACTATCTCCTGACAGGCGGCATTTATCCGGCTCCACATTGAACTGTAAGCTTTTCCCGTCGCTTTTCAGTACGATAGTGCCCTGAGTATCTGTGCGAAACGCTAAAATACCGGCTTCCGACAGCTTATTAAGAGTTTCCTCATGAGGATGTCCATAATCGTTTCCTTCCCCACATGATATAATAGCATATTTGGGGTTTACTGTCTTTAAAAATAATTCTCCTGTGGCAGTTCTGCTTCCATGATGGCCAAGCTTTAACACATCAGCTGAAATATCCAGACCGCTGCCGCAAATATCTTCCTCCGCCTCTTCTTCCGCATCGCCGCACATCACAACGGAATTGGAGCCATGGACCAGCTTGATGCCCACAGACCAGTTATTCAGTTCTTCACCATAATCCTCCTTCACCGGCGCCAATATGGTAAAAGAAGCGCTTCCCAACGGATAGGTATCTCCCGGCTTAGGTGCCGTAATGGATAAATCATGCTTTTCAATTGCAGCTATCACATCTTCAAATGTAGCCGTCGTATGTACCTTCCGGGGCATAAACAGCGTTTTAATCCCGAAATTATCAATCACGGTATCCAGCCCTCCAATATGGTCCGCATGAGGATGGGTGCCTATCACATAATCAAGCTCGGAAATCCCCCGCTCCTTTAAATAGCAGGTAATTTTTTCACCGTCCTGATTGTTGCCTGCATCCACCAGCATATGACAGCCGTCACAGCTTATGAGAATGCAGTCTGCCTGCCCCACATCCAGAAAATGGACTTCCATATGCCCATCTGCTGTTTCCGGCACATTGATTCCCGCTTCAGCAGACGAATCCCACATTGCCCTTTGAGTGTTCTCTCCTGCTGTCTGCCCTGTTACAGTTTCTGTCTCCCGCCAGCCGGCTATCAATGCTCCCAATACTAATATAATGGAAAAGACCCCCGCAAGTATACTGGAATATTTTCCCTTTTTCAATGGTTTCATCTCCTCTATATTATCTATTCTATTACTGAAACAATCTTAAAAGTACTAATCAACCGTCTATCATTCCATATCCAGTAAAAGCTCCACCGGACAATGGTCGGAACCAAATATGTCGCTATGGATTTTTCCGTCCTTAAGCCTGTCCTTTAAGCATTCCGACACAAGAAAATAGTCGATTCTCCATCCGGCATTTTTTGCCCTTGCCTGAAAACGGTAGGACCACCAGGAATATGCTCCCTCCAGCTTTGGATAAAAATATCGAAATGTATCAATGAACCCTGCCTCTAAGAGTTTTGTAAACTTTTCCCTCTCTTCATCTGTAAATCCGGCATTTTTCCGGTTGGTTTTGGGATTTTTCAAATCTATCTCCCTGTGGGCCACATTTAAATCACCGCATATAATAACCGGCTTTTTTTCTTCCAGCCCCTTTACATAAGCAAGGAACTCCTCCTCCCAAAGCATACGGTAATCCAGCCGTTTTAATCCTTCTCCCGAATTCGGGGTATACACTGTTACAAAATAAAAAGACTCATACTCCAGTGTAATGACTCTTCCTTCCTTGTCATGCTCTTCTTTTCCTATACCCATTGATACGGACAGCGGCTCTTTTTTCGTAAAGACTGCCGTTCCGGAATATCCCTTCTTCTCGGCATAATTCCAATATTGATAATAGCCGTCCGGCTTTAAATCAATCTGTCCCTGCTGCAGTTTGGTTTCCTGTACGCAGAAAATATCCCCGTCCAAAGCCTTTAACGCTTCTAAAAATCCCTTTTCCACGCAGGCTCTGAGACCGTTTACGTTCCACGATATACATTTCATTTTCTTCTCCCTCACAATCACCTGTTTTCAACACACAAACAAAAGGCTCTGTAAAACCTGAAGTTTTACAAAGCTTCTTTGCTTTCCATATTGTATTATAATCCATTTCATGGGAAAAATACAAGTCATTTCTATAGGATTTTCGTTGTCCACATGCTGCAGTCCCATACATCCGTCACCACATCCTGATAAAACTCCGGTTCATGACAGATGAGCAGAATGCTTCCTTTATACTCCTGCAATGCCCGTTTCAACTCATCCTTGGCATCCTGGTCCAAATGATTGGTAGGCTCATCCAAGAGAAGAAGATTGGTCTCCCGGTTAATCAGCTTACATAATCTGACCTTTGCCTGCTCGCCGCCGCTAAGCACCCTTACCTGACTTTCAATATGCTTTGTGGTAAGCCCGCATTTTGCAAGTGCAGAACGAACCTCATACTGGGAAAAGGAAGGATATTCCTTCCATATTTCCTCGATACAGGTGGTCTTATTTGTATAATCTCCTTCCTGCTCAAAATAACCGATTTCCAAATAATCCCCCAGCTGTGCTTTTCCCGCTAAAGGCGGCTGCAGCCCCAAAATGCTTTTAAGCAGGGTAGTCTTTCCGATTCCGTTGGCGCCGATTAAAGCAATTTTTTCTCCCCGCTCCATACGAAGATTCAATTCCCGGCTTAAAGGTTCTTCATATCCAATAATCAAATCCTGTGTTTCAAACAGACATTTTCCTGGAAGCCTTGCTTCCTTAAAATGAAATTCAGGCTTTGGCTTTTCGTAGGCCTTTTCTATCCTTTCCATTTTGTCCAGCTTTTTCTGTCTGGACATTGCCATGTTTCTGGTGGATACCCTTGCCTTATTTCTTGCCACAAAGTCCTCCAAATCCTTGATTTCCTGCTGCTGTCTCTTATAGGCCGCTTCCTGCTGGGATTTTTTCATGGCATACACTTCCTGAAATTTATCATAATCTCCCACGTAACGGTTCAGCTCCTGATTTTCCATATGATATATCAGATTGATGACACTGTTTAAAAAGGGAATATCATGGGATATGAGAATAAAGGCATTCTCATATTCCTGAAGATATCTTTTCAGCCATGCAATATGCTGCTCATCCAGATAATTAGTAGGCTCATCCAAAAGCAGTATATCCGGCTTTTCCAGCAGCAGTTTTCCTAACAACACCTTCGTGCGCTGTCCGCCGCTTAACTCCGTCACATCTTTATCAAGACCAATGCTGTCCAGACCAAGAGCCTGTCCCACTTCTTCCACCTTTGCATCAATGATATAAAAATCATGTAAGGTCAGAGTATCCTGAATCACTGCCAGCTCTTCCATAAGGCTTTCCAGCTCCTCTTCCGAAGCGCTTCCCATTTCATCACAAACCTGATTCATTCTTGCTTCCAGTTCAAATAAGTATGCAAAGGCGCTGTTTAGCACATCCCTGACGGACATGCCTTTTTCCAGCGCCGCATGCTGGTCCAGATAACCTGTCCGGACATTTTTTGCCCATTCCACTTTTCCTTCGTCGGGCATAAGCTTCCCGGTTACAATATTTAAAAAGGTGGATTTTCCTTCGCCGTTAGCGCCTACTAATCCGATGTGCTCTCCTTTCAGCAGGCGGAAGGACACGTCCTGAAAAATGGCCCTGTCTCCAAAGCCGTGGGATAGGTGTTCTACGTTTAATATGCTCATGATTGCTCCTGTTTTCCTTTTGTATTCGTGTATTCATAAGTATAATAAATGGGGGGATTTTTTGTCAAGAATCAAGTGGCTTTTCTGACCCTTTGCAGTAACAGTTCAGCCCTCAGCCTTCCCGCACAGGAATCAGAACCGGCTGCAGGCAGAAAATGGTTTCTACGTCACCACGCTCTCGCTCTGATAAAAACGCAGCAGTGCTAAGTTCGAAAGAACCTCACTAAGCACTGGCGTTTTTATAAGGGCTCCTTTAGAAATCATTTTCTGCCTGCAGCCGGTTCTGATTCCTGTGTGGGAAGGCTGAGGGCTGAACCGTTACCCTTTCACCAAAAAAGCGGCATCTGCAAAATGTAAATGCCGCTTTACGCTTTTTATATACACAAGTCTTATTTATCATTACCTATTTCATGCACTGTAAATCAAGATTTATGATTTTCTTAATGATGCCTGCCTTTGTTTCCGGAACCATGATGTCCATTAGAATGTCCATGGGTCTGCTGCCCCTCTTGGCTGCTTTGTGGACTGCAATCATCATGCATGTGTTCACCTTCTATGGTACATCCCTCTACTTTACAGGTATTGTGCGTATGCTTTCCTTCTAGCGTACATCCTGATACTTTACAGGTATTATGTGTATGCTCTCCTTCTAGTGTACATCCTGATACTTTACAGGTATTGTGTGTATGCTCTCCTTCTGTCGTACATCCTGATACTTTACAGGTATTGTGCGTATGCTCTCCTTCTAGTGTGCACCCTGATACTTTACAGGTATTGTGCGTATGCTCTCCTTCTGTCGTACATCCTGATACTTTACAGGTATTGTGTGTATGCTCTCCTTCTAGCGTGCACCCTGATACTTTACAGGTATTGTGCGTATGCTCTCCTTCTGTCGTACATCCTGATACTTTACAGGTATTGTGTGTATGCTCTCCTTCTAGCGTGCACCCTGATACTTTACAGGTATTGTGCGTATGCTCTCCTTCTGTCGTACATCCTGATACTTTACAGGTATTGTGTGTATGCTCTCCTTCTAGCGTGCACCCTGATACTTTACAGGTATTGTGCGTATGTTCTCCTTCTAGCGTGCACCCGCTTATATCACAATAACTGGTCTCAGTTCCACCATTAACCATAAAACCTGCTGCTGACAAACAAATAACCACTAATAAAACAGTTGATAACAGTTTCATCTTCATTCTCCATTTCCCTCCATTTTTCCTGTTTATCACTTTTCATATATGCTATAACCACAGCTGCAAAAACATATTTCTTTTTACATGCATTATACAATAACTGCTAGCAAGAGTAAAGTTTTCAGCGATATTAAATCATAGTACAATCCCATTAGCCAAAAATTTAAACATATCTATTCTCTATCCGTAAACCCTGAAATACTGTAAACAAAACGCCAAGCCCCCCTCACGCTTCTGACGGCAGTGAGGGGATATGATTTTTCTTAAAAAAATGAAACATCTTATTCTTCTGATTTTGCTGAAGCATATCCGATTATATCCTTCGTTCTCGCTTCAAATATTTCAGCAGGAACAAGAGCAATGCCTTCTTTGTCATCGCTGAAAACAATTAATCTTTGACCTCCGGTAAGGCCAAACTTCACACAGACAGCTTTCGGGATAACAATCTGCCCCCTCTCGTTGATGATGACAGATCCCCATATGTTTTTCCCTTTAGGTGCGGGGGGAATGGTCCCTGCATCGTCTATTGTTTCCGTTTTCAAAAGACTATCAATGCTGACTCCGTAAACATCAGCAAGTCGTTTACATTTCTCAATATCCGGAATGGTGGCGCCGCTTTCCCATTTTGCATAAGTCTGACGGGAAATCTCAATCTTTTCAGCTATCTCCTCCTGTGAAAATCCATTGATATTCCGCAGCATAATCAAATTATCTTTTAACATCGTATTTCCTCATTCCTGCATAGAATTTACCGCTTCTATATAAAAATCACTATCAACCGTATGAATCACATGGTCGTTAGTGTCAGTCTCAATCAGGCGGCAGTTATCCCCTATATAAGCTGCTGCACGTTCTGCCTGGGCACGGGACGCCGCACAAAGAAATGTTCCGTTTTCATGAACCATTTCCTTTGCATGAATATAGACACAGGGAACTTCAATACCCGAAAGAATCTCCTCATGGGACAGCCCATGATTCCAGCTTACATCATAAAACTTTTCACCATAGGCAAAATCATATTTTTTTGCATATTCAAATACGTACCACATTGAAGCCGGAAAGAAAGCAATTTTCACCGCTTCATCCGGATGTTTTTTGTGATATTGTTCCGCATATCTTGCAATACCCGGCATGGAGTCTTTCATAAAAAGCTGGTCCCAGTAGCAGTGGCTTAAATAATATGCTTCCCAGCCTTCTCCCTCCGTAGAAAATACCGGCGGGTCTTCCAGTACCGCACCTGCAATGTTTTTACCGCCATATGCCGCAATGTATGCCGCGGTAATTGCGCCGTTGGAATGCCCTGCTACAACCGTTGGCTCACCAATCACATTGTCGATAAACCAGATGAGGTCGTCACCGTTTACATCCAGATAGTACAACTCTTCCTCATGGCTGGATTCTCCGTGACCGTACACATCCACTGCGTAAATATGCCAGTTTTTACTCAGTTGGGGCATAACTGTTGCGTAATCTTTCCATATGCCCATTTGTCCATGAATAAGCAGGAGCGCAGGCTTGTCATTTTTCACTTCCCCGTAGTTTATCACATTTCCGGAAGGGAGCGTAACCTGCAATTCATCAGCTTTTACATTACGAAGCGCTTTTTCATACTTATCATACCAGTGTAGATTATGATAGCAAAAAATACCAAAAGCCACAACTGCTAAAACAATCACAATCAGAAGAACAATACCGGCAATTTTCATAATCCTTTTCATAAAGAACCTCCCTTTTCATAATTCTTATGAAAATTGTAATGAAAAGTTGCTTAAGCTTCTACCAATCAAAGATGTCAAAAATCCATTATTTTTGTTATGTCCGGTTGCGTACCGGGACCCATAGTACAGGCGTCAAAATATGCCGTTTTTAAGCCCATAACAGAAATTGCCCGGACTGTGGACTATGACAGCCTGAGCAATTTTACTGCGGCATTTAAAGCATATTTTGTTTTCTTATTTTTTTAGCCCTGCAAAGAGACTTTTCTTCCATTCTGAGACGGTTGTTTCATGCTTCATATCCCAGAACGCTATCAGAAATGTTACGACTATAAAGCCTGCAAGCGCGCCTCTGAAAAATTGTCCTATTTCTGTCTCTCTTATGGCTGTCTGACTCAATATCATCAGTAAAGTATTTCCTAATATTACTAAAGCTAATGGTCTGTTTGTTTTGAAATTGCTATCCTTCATAATTTTCGATTCCTTTCTTTTCATTTTTAATATTTGTTCCTGTAATAAAGACGAAGCACTTTTCTTGTAAGCAGCAAAAACACGCTGCAGCCTGTCATGGTGAAAAATACCATCTCGTTAAAGTATGCTGCAATAATTCCTGCAATCAATATAACAGCAGCACAAACCTCCAATACTCTTCCCCCTGTTTTTTCCCTGATAAATTTCTGGCGTTCATCGTTCTCTGCATAATACAGCTTCTTTAATTGCTCCTCATTTTTTAAAGTCATCCCGTACCGGACAGCCAGATAAAGGAAAAAAATATCAAGCACTAAAATCAATCCGGCTTGAAAGCCTCTTATATACTCTGAAAAATGTATGTTTTCCATAGGCCAAAGTCTTTCCGGTATTTGTAATAAGTAGATAACAGTAAGACCAATGCCTGTCACAGCCATCACAATGATTCTTTTTATAAGTGATTTCCGATACCTTTCCATTTTTATTCCTCCTCCACTTCTGAAAAATCAAACACTTCTTCAATCGTCATTTCAAAATATCTGGCTATCTTATATGCCAAAACCAAAGAAGCGGTGTATTTTCCAACCTCAATGGACGTAATGGTCTGTCTCGTAGTGCCTACTGCATTTGCCAATTCCTCTTGGGACAGCTTTCTTTCTTTTCTCAATTCTTTTATTTTGGATTTCACTTATGCCACCTTTCTTCATTTATGTATGTTTTCTCAATCGATTTTATCTTGCATAGCTTGCTTTGCACTTTTAGCATAGCTCGCTTTGCACTTTTTGTCAAGTGAACTTTGCACTTTTTTAGAGCACCTATGTATTTTTAGGATATCCTCTTTTTTTCACATCTCTTTCATATTATAATAATAAAAAATCCATCATGAAAGAAGGTGCCCTAATGCCAACAGAACAACGCCTCTTATACCCTCCTGACTATGACCGGAACCTGGAAGCTCCTTTAAAGGATTTTCAATTTATCCGCCCTTTGCAGATTGACGACATGATTGTGCTGATAAAAGAAAGCCATAAAGGCTTTCACGACCTGTCGTTAAAGGATTATTTTACTACCGATACCAACGTGCTTTCTTACCGGCTGGCTGTGGTGGAGGATTTAGTGGACAATCCGTCCTTATATGAAATATTCTGCAAATCCATCACTATGATACAAAACATCCATGACCTGCGCCGTGCCATGAATAGCGACTATTCGGTGGAATCTGCCCTAAGCTCCATCCGCTATCTGGAAATGTATCAGGAAATCATAGACCTGTTTGCAGACGGTCTGGAGGGGCTTGACCTGCATTCTGAAGGTATGGCTTCTTTTCGTGATACCATCTTTTCCATTTCCAAGGGGGAGGAATACAAGAATCTCCGTTTGGAGCTTGCAAAGACAGACATACAATTCGGGGGCATTAAAAGCGTTACCATCGGGCTGAATCTGGATGAGACCCTCCGGGTAAAGGAAGCGGGAATTATTTCCATACAGGAAAAGCCCTTTCATCCCGGCACCCTGATGGAAAAACTGCTGAAAAAGAATCCGAAGGAAACCAATTCCCTGATTTCTCCCCTTTATCCTTTAACAAAAGGGCTACATGGAGAGGAATTAAAGGCGCTGAATTACTCCATCCGTTCCTCCTTCAACACCATTTTCATGAAATCCATACGGGATTTCGAACCAACCCTCCAAAGGTATTTTAGCGTAAACACATCCTACTTTACCGCCCTGTTAGATGATATACGCTTTTTGACGGCAGGGGTAAAATTCATTCTCTCCATGCGGGAAAAGGGATTTCCCATGTGCCGTCCCCGGATAGCTGCCATACAGAAAAAGAAATGTGAGTTAAAAGGGGTGTATAATCCCATACTTGCCAGAAAGTCCATTGAACATTCCATTGTTTCAAACGACTTCGCTTTTGATGAAAAGGGACGTTTTTATCTGGTAACAGGCCCTAACCACGGAGGCAAATCCATCTTTGCCTATTCGGTGGGAATGGCACAGGCTCTTTTTCAGCTGGGTCTTTTCGTGCCCGCCGAAAGCGCCCTGATGAGTCCTGTAACCGGTATTTTTACCCACTTCCCCTCCTCGGATGAAAACAACTATGGAAAGGGACGCCTGGAAAGCGAATGCGCCCGTCTGGGAGAAATCATGAAACAGCTTTCCCATACGGATATGCTCCTTATGGATGAATCCTTTTCCAGCACAAGCGGTCTGGAAGCAGGCTATATTGCTTCCGAAGTACTGACGGGAATCGGCGTTATCGGCTGCGGGGGGATTTTTGTCACTCACATCCATGACCTGCCGCAGCAGCTTGACACTTATAATTCCCATCCTGAAAACAAAGGTAAAATAGACAATCTGGTTGCTCTTATGGAAAGTAAGGCAGATGGCACAAGAAGCTACAAAATCGCCCGGACCACTCCGGAGGGCTTGAGCTATGCCAAAGACATTGCCAGTCAGTATGGACTGGATTTAGAAAGTATTTTAAGGACACAAGGCTAAGAATGCTTTGTGTCCTTTACATATCCGATAAACTTATTTTGATACAATATCCGGAAAAAGGCTACCAGCCGGTCTATTACCGGCTCATCCTCTTTTCCGAAACGGGCTTCTACAAGCTTTGAAATTTCAAAGACATTTCTTTTTCCATCCATCTGCAGCCAAACAAAGCTCCCGTACCGGTCCAGGTCAATATGGCTGACTCTGGGCTTTTTAAACAATTTCTGGGCAATCCAGTTGTAAAAGCCTTTATTTACCACGTGGACCGTAACCTTTCCCTGCTTATCCGCCTCCCATGTATAAGCCGGATTGCAGACCGGAATCAGGTCCATAAAATTCTTTTTGTTTTTTTTCACGTGCTGCTCCTTTTACCTGCCGGGCTTTTTATTCTTCCTGAAACAGAATTTCCAAAGGGAAAATGTCAGTAAGGTAAATGCTGCCAGTCCAATGATATTTCCAATGTTGGAATCTTCCAAAACCGGCAGAAGATTTGGAAGGAAGCCTCCCAATATATCACCTACCGCCTCCTTTTCGGTTACGGGTATAATAGCCAGAATCGCCAGAAGGATGCCCACCAGCCCCTCTCCGGCAATCAGTCCGGAACAATATAATACACCGTTTTCGGAAATATCCTTCTTTTTCTTTTCATCCAAGTCTTTTTTCTTTTCGATGAACCATTTTACAATACCGCCCACCATCATAGGAGTGCTTAAGTGGATAGGCAGATACAATCCGATTGCAAAAGGCAGCACCGGAATTCCTAATATCTCCACTACAATAGCAATAAATGCCCCGATTCCAACCAGTGTCCATGGAAGATTGCCGCCCATGACACCTTCCACAATCATCTTCATCAAGGTTGCCTGAGGCGCCGGAAGCTCTGTAGAGCCATAGCCCCATGCGGTATTTAATAAATATAATACGCCTCCAATAGCGATAGATGCTGCAAATACTCCAATCAGTTCGCCAATCTGCTGCTTTTTCGGTGTAGCACCCAAGATATAGCCTGTTTTTAAATCTTGAGAAGTATCCCCTGCAATAGCTGCCACGATACAGATTACCCCGCCGATTGCAATGGCAGCAGTCATGCCTGCCTGTCCCACCATTCCGGTTGCCTTTAAAGCTAATGACGATACTAACAAAGTAGCAATCGTCATGCCGGAAACCGGATTGTTGCTGCTTCCCACAAGGCCTACCATTCTTGACGAAACCGTTGCAAAGAAAAATCCAAAGATGACAACCAGAAAAGCCCCAAATAAATTAATAGGTATTACAGGCACAATCCAGATAGCAAGTGCCAGAAGAAGGACACCCCCTAAAATAAACTTTATATCCAAATCCTGATTGGTACGTTCATCGGATTTCACTCCCTTTCCAAATCCCTTCAACGCATCCCTGAAAGTAGTGATGATTAACGGCAGGGATTTTATCAGACTGATTACCCCTCCGCAGGCAACCGCACCTGCACCAACGTATTTAATATAATTGGACCAGATTCCCATGGAGCCCTTTTTTGCATATAGCTCCGCCACGCTCATATCTGCCGGGAACAGTGTAATATTCCCCCCAAACAACACCATCAGGGGCATCAGCACAAACCAGCCCAAGACGCCTCCGCAAAATAAATAAGAAGCGATTTTCGGTCCGCATATATAGCCAACGCCTAAAAGCGCCGGCAATACATCCATACCAACACCGGAACCTTTATATGCGGGGATTTCATAATGAACCTCACTGGGAAATACTTTTAACCCGTCTGCAATAAACTTGTAAGCTGCCGAAATCCCAAGTCCTGCAAATACTGTAGATGCCTTTGCACCGCCTTCCTCACCTGCTACAAGCACTTCCGCACAGGCTTTTCCTTCCGGATAGGGAAGCGTCCCATGCTCCTGCACAATCAATGCCTTTCTAAGCGGCACCATGAACAATATACCCAGAGCCCCTCCGATAAAAGCGATAATCGCAATCTCCACCAAAGACGGCGCTGCAGTCTTCCACTCATCCGCCCACAAAAACAGGGCAGGCAGTGTAAAAATAGCTCCTGCCGCTACCGATTCTCCTGCAGAACCGATTGTCTGAACCATATTATTTTCTAAAATCGAATCCTTTTTCAAAATCACACGGATGATTCCCATGGAAATAACTGCCGCCGGAATGGAAGCCGACACGGTCATGCCCACTCTCAGTCCCAGATATGCATTGGCCCCGCCAAAAATAACCGCCAGCAGGACTCCCAGCAAAATAGAAGTTACTGTAAATTCCGGCATGGTTTTGTCTGCCGGCACAAATGGTTTGAAATCCTTGTTTTCGTTCATAATGCTGCTCCTTTGTTTTCCTTAGTTATTTCACATTTTAGCAATTCCATTCTTTTTTGTCCAGTATTCTTCCAAAAATCTAATTGAAAATCTATTTGACAATTTTATATGTGCAATGTAGGATTAAAAAGTACGCAATAACTAATAACTATTCCATATGAATGAGGGAAACCACATGAAAAGAAAAACATTAAAATTGTTTGCAGGCATGCTTGGTATGACTGTTTTATTGTTTATTACAGGCTGCAGTTCATCGGATGAAACAGAAAAAGCGCCGGTAGCTTCAATTGCAGAAGATGCAGCTGTTGAAACGGAAGCTGAAACAAAAACCGGAACTGAATCCACAGGAAACGAATCACAGGATAAGGCTGAAACACAGACAGAAACAGGGGCACAGGATAAGAGTGAAGCACAGACGGAAACTGAGCCGCAGGATAAAAGTGAAGCACAGGCGGAAACTGAATCACAGGGTAAGGCTGGAACTCAGACCGAAAATGAGACGCTGGATAAGGCTGAAGCTCACTCCAAAACAGAGACAAAATCCGAGCCTGAAAAAGGAACCGACAATAACTCTGAACAATATGAAACACTTGAAGATTACTTTAACGACCCGGAAGTAAGGAATGATTTTGACAAGCAGATTGCTGCTCCATCAGACGAATTTACCATGTCATATGATGCAAAAGGCAATGAGCTTGTTTTGACAGTTAAGTTTACGGACAATTCTATCATTGGCACCAATGCTGAGTACATAAAAGCGGCACTTGCTTCTGATTTAGAAACTCTGGCAGATACCTTTAAGGAACAGGCAAAGGCACTGGACGAAATTATCGGAAAAGAAAGGGCTTGTACAATTATTGTAAGATATACTGATTTAAATGATAACGTGTTTGCTGAAATGGCTTTCATGGCTGATTAAATGCTTGCACGCAATCACTTGGCTCGTTGCTCGCAAAAATAAAATCAGCAATTACTAATATATTAAGTTTTCAAAATTAAAGCCTGGCAGCTTTGTTTAACCGGACTCTGTCACTCAGCCCAATTCTCTAGTTTCAATCCATTAACACGCATAAATTCTCTGGTATTATTCGTGACAACTGTATATCCTAACGACTTCGCATGTCCTGCAATCATCATATCTAATGGTCCAATCGGTTTCCCGGCTTTTTCCAGATTTGCCCGTACTTTTCCGTAACTTTCGGCCGCAGAAGAATCAAAATCCATAATTTCTATACTTGCCAAAAGCAATGCTAATGCCACTCTGTTTTTTTCTATCGATTGACTCTTCTCAACACCATGAACTAATTCTGCATATGTTACTGAAGAAACACATACCTCTGACGGATCATGTTCCTGTAATTTAAGAAATACTTGTTCCGGCTTGTGTTTTATAGCATAGATACAAATATTTGTATCCAACATATATCTCATAAATCTTCACGCTCCTGTCTCATATCATCAGTTCTGCCATCATCCATAAAATCCTCAGAAAACATATCTATTGCCTGCATAAATGAATTCCACTTATTTGTTTTTGGCATAAGCATAACTATATCGCCAATTTTATTTACTGCAACTTCATCCGTATTAAACCTATATTCTTTTGGAAGCCTCACTGCCTGACTTCTACCATTTTCAAAAACTTTTGCTGTCATCATAATAAGCAACTCCTTTCCAATAACAGTATATACCAAGATATATATCTTAGTCAAGAAAATCCGAATTTACTGAAAATGTTTTCAAGGCTGATTAAATGCTTCCAATATATGCAATTGAGCAGGAAAAATTTCTTTACATTAAGGATTTTCTCCCACTCATACCGACACTCATGCAATTTCTTAAACGAAAGAACCTGCCCACAGCGGTGAACTAAAAAATAGATTGGTGTCTTACTTTCAATCCATTTCCTGTATCTCCGTAATCAGACCTGTGTTTTTCAAGTATTTAATTTGATATTTTCTTTCCTTTACAATAATATCAGTATTTTCAAAGCAAAATAAATATTTATCCTGTTCTATGTTCAGATATCTCCATATTTCCAATTGACGTCTTTTAGCCAGATTTTCCAAATTATTTTCTCTTAAAAAATAATTATCCCCACCTGAAAGCACAGTTTCAATGTATTCAAAGTCTTCCTTCTTATAATTTACAAAATCTTTTCTTGCCTCTAAGCTTATTTCCCCATAGTCTGCCAAAGACAACATCACCACAAACAAACTCAGCAATATTCCAAATGGTACAAAATTTGATAGTATGGAATCAAAATCAATCCCCATATAATTGTACTTCCAAAAAAAGCTTACGGTCACATACAAACCAACAATTACATACATGCCTATCTGAAAAAACCTGTCATAGCCAACATGAAATAAAAAATATTCTATATCATCCTTTTTATTAATAAATAAATCCATAAATGGCATATAGATACGATTTAAAAAAAATATAATACCCGCCAGCCCCAAAACAAATATTCCATAAAATGGATAATCGCCATCATATTTAGCATAAATATCCTTTGTTCCTTCTCTGATTTTTTCCCCCTGTATGATATGATTAATGGAATTTACAATTACCACAGGTTCTTTTCCTATGAATGGTGCTGGTGCTTTCATGTTTATCTGTCTTTTTCCTTTTCTTAGCAACGTTATACGCCTCATTAAAAAGGAGACACGAACTGCTCCGGCTCTCCCGTCACATTCTTCTTCTTTATATTTTGCCTGAAAAATTTCCCTAATGGGAATTATTCTCTTTCTAAACATTCTGTATTCTATCACAAATGACTCATTTACTAAGATAGGTCCAACCAACAGTGGTCTCACCAAAAAAGCTGATTTTTCCTCTTCCTTCATCCCCTTTATTTGCTTCAAAAAACGTCTTTTTGACACAAGCTGTAAAAAAACAATGATACTTTCAATAAGCAGTAACGCTCCAAATAGAAAAGGTACAATTTCCCTTCTTTCCTGAAAGGGAGCCGTATAAATATATATGAATATCTCAGAAAACAGTAGAATTGGAAACAATGTATAAAACAAATACATGCTTCTCTGGCGTTTAAAATTATCTTCTATTGCCATACTAATTCATCCCCGTCAAATTTAAAATATTGTCTTTGCTCGACTTCCTTATATTCCGTCGTATTTTTATCTATAAATGTAAATCCATAATTCTCCAACGCCGACGGAATTGTTGAAAAGACCTTTTCAAGTTTGCCTAAACTTTTGGCAAACACTTTGTTTCGCTTGTATACAAAGTACAAAATATCTCGCCAATATTTCATTGCCTCATCTCCCCCAATCTTCTTTAAATACTGTCTAGCCTCAGTACGTCCTGTGATATTCAAATATGGTTTAAAACGTGCTTTATACATATTACCAATTTTACTAAATCCGGCATCCAATCCATATCCTATAAATTCCCCCAAAGCATTACACAGCAAGTCACAAATTAAATTCAATCCAACATTACTATCTGCATCATAAAAGTCTCCTCCAAACATCTTATCTAATTGCGAGTCAATCCACTGATATCCAAGACTAGCGGGAACTGAAGCAATCATTCTTGTTCCAAAGCCAATAAATTTATATAATCCCGGTACTTCATTAACAATTGGTATAGCTGCCATCGGTGCCGTCATAATCGCCCCTGTACAAAAATTATCAATTCCCATGTAAAGATAGTCTAAGGGCGAACGCTTAATCCCATTTGTCTTATCTTTTTTATACTGTGAATAACAGGTGGCTGCTGCATATGCCGTACCGCCTATAGCGCAAGTAGCTATAACACCGCCCACAACAGAAGCTGTTGAAGCAGTAGCAACTGCTGTACAGGTAGCCGCTCCGGCCAAAGCAGCTGCAATAGGAGCAAGAGCTACCGCAACAACACAAGCTAATGCGACTACAGCTACTGTAAAAAGAACTTTCAATGCAAGCTTTCCCCACTTTTTTGCATCGATTACAATTTCAGTAGGCGCATCTTCAAATGGCAGATACCCGATTCTTTCTTTACCTGCTACTGTAACTGTATTCCCATTAATTTCTATTGTTGCGCTTACAACCAGCTCAGCCGAAACACAATCCCTGGTGCACTTTACATTTATATCCTTAAATGAATCTGCAATTGTTACTTTAGATTTTAGTTGTATATTTCCCAGATAATTATTTATTATTATATTTCCTGATGAATCAAACAAAACCTTATCTTTATTCTTCAATAAAGTCATATTTTTTTCACCAGACTTTCCAATTGCGGAAAAGAGAAGATTATTTGAATCTAATTGCATTTTTTTATCAAATGGTGTTACAAAAGTCTTCATTTCCACGGGATAACATGGCTCATTTGATTTCAAACACGATATTGCCCTTGCCTCTGTTCCTTCATCGTCATTCATATTTACCAATACCCTGGTTCCTTCTTCCGGCATGCAATATAAAAGATTACTTGTAATTGTCTTCCACGGATATTCATGCGCAGCAATAGAGTTTTGTTCCTGGTCAATATCAAAATGAACCATTATTCCATTCTCTCTAATATCACCTGCTTTTCCGGATAACACTAGTCCGCACATATCCAGATTATTTATGTATTCAGCCCTGAAACACTCCGAACTTACCAGAGCATATTCAAAAAGTAAAATACCTTTGTCTACAATTGCTTTCTCTGATTGAACAATAAAACTTCTGCAATCATAAAGCATTTTTTGTCCTATTGACAAATTTTTATATGTTTTCAGGTAAACTATGTCTTTTTGATACTCTTTTTGTTCGTGTATCTCCAATAATCCATCAGGTACATCCTTTTCTGCTCCTATTGTTCCAATAAGCATACTGTATTGGGGATTTTTATATGTGGGAATAACATACGTTCCTGCCATTGAAGCAATTCTTTTCAAAAATTCCCACGAAGTTTCTTCATACTGATAAAGCACATGCTTTGTTGGAAATTCTAATTCTTCGCCTAATTGGATATTTTCCTCTTCCCTTTTGGAAACATACTCTGCAATTTGAGCATAAGTTAAAGAAACATCCTGAAAAGTTGCTTTCTTTTTTTTTAAATCAAATAAAACGCTATTTGATATTAATCTCATGACAACTTCCAAGTTATGGTTTGTTTTCACCGATTCCGGTCTTCCCCAAAATAAAATTTCATTTGATTCAAGTTCCTTAATGATAATATTTTGAAAACTTGATAATACATTTGCTGTTTTTTCATTGGCAAGCAATTTAACTTCACAAATAGCATGTTCATTTACCCTGCCGGTAATTTCTAAATCCAAGACACTGTATTGTTCACTTAGCCCATCAATTAATATATTTCCAACGTCCACTTCTTATTCCCCTTCTCATTCGCCATTATAATTTTGGCCCGACTCACGCACTACAATTATGCCGCCACATTTACACACTAAAAAAGAACTGGTAGTTAATCCCTGATATTCCTTATTATCATCTAAATCCACTATCTTTTCATCTGAAATTGTATCAAGCCATTTACCTAATATTTGCGGCATACATCTTTTTCCTTCTACTTTTTCCGGAGAACTCTTTGTTCCATCAGGCCACACATAAGGTTCCAGACATATATCCTCTGCCTCATTAGGAGGGGTATTAGATTTACATACTCCATAATAAGAAATATTATAGGAATCTCCTACTTTACAATTTTTCTCATGAACTTTTGGATATCTAGTATCCCCGTTTACATATACACCATTACTTTCGGGTAGATTCAATCTTCTGCAATGTGTACCACAGCTACATTGCAATAAGGCTCCTCTGACCAAAATACTTTCCGGACCTTGCGATCCTCTTTCCAGCTCATATTGCCTCTCTATTTCTGCAAGCTGCCCTATTTCTTCTTCCGATAAATTTTCAATGTTCTCTCCACTTGTAGGTTTATTAGCCATTTTCATTTTCCCCTTCTATTTCTGCCCTTTCAAAATTTATAATTGCCTCTCTCCTCAAAACACTTTCTAAAAAATCCTGTCTGACAATAATTTGTCTGTTTGATACTTCTCCCAGCTCAAATATACACTTATCCATAAGCCTATTTTGTTCAAGCACTGCTTTTTTTACTTCACTATGGTCAAAATTATATTCCGTTTTTTTACTTAAACAATCAATTCTCATTAGATGTGGGGTAAAATATTGCATACATCTTTCATTTTTATTTTCTATTAAAATCATCTGCCGATAGCCCATATTGGGTTCATACAGATCCAGTACATCCTTTATCTTCCTGCTTATCATTAAAAAAGGAAATAACATAATATCGGGAAAATAAACATTTTTATTTTCTTTTATAAAAAATACTGTCTTTGGGGGGATCTCATGATAAGTTCCCCATCGTAATTTCTGTATCGGCATATTCTTATGCCAATTTATCAATTGGGGACTATCTAAAATTCTCTTGTCTTCATGTAATAAGAAATATTTCATTTCTCCTCCAACTCATCCTCTAATACAAGATTTTTCTCATGTTTGCAACTGTAAAGCCTATTTCTGCTCTAACGGATATAAAAACACGCCCTCTGAAAAATATTCCCCATATACAATATGGAAATCTTCATCTTTATCCATTTCATGAAATGATTTCAAATTCATAATATATGGTAAATACTGTTCAATCACCGCTTTTACTACCTTTTTATACTTACATTGCAACATTTTTCTAAACTTCAAAATTTCATAATATTTAACTTGAATTACCTGCTTTTTCATATACTCAGCATAATGTTCCAGTTCCTGTCTGTAATATTTCAACACAAAAGAAAAATCAACCTCGCATACAACCGGGCACTTATCAAATAAATATTGTTCATCATAAAAATCAACCTGTAATTTATAATCATCCAGCTGCAAAGAACTATATAAAAAATATATGGATATAAAACATACTTTTTCTTTTTTTCTTTCTATCACTTTTTGAAATATCTGATCAAATTCCCATAAAGTTCTTTTTAACAATTCAAAAGAATTATACTGAAAGTCATATGCTATTTGCTCAAATCCATAATGAATGTTTTCAATTGAATAATCCCATATTGCCTTATTAATGATTTCTTCACGCTTCATAATTATCACTCTAACCAATTTCTTTTACATGTACCTGTTTTCCTGATAACCTCACATCATCATCCAAAACAACGGATGACTCACCTTTATTTAACGAAACTGATTCCTCAGCAGTAATTTTCAGCATGCCAGTCTCGCTTTTCATAATTAAATCTTTATTTGCCATAACATTAATATCCGTATCATTTTTAGTTTCTATTTTAATACCTTCAGCATCATCCAAAGTAATTGTTAATCCGGCATTATTGGTAATTTTTATATAACTTTCTCCAAATTCAATTTCTTTTCCCTGAGGATTTCTGAAGAATTTTATCTGTGGTTTTTTTCCAGCCTTGTCTACCTGCATGGCATTAAAAACAAATGCTTCATCTTCATTTTCATTTGGAAAATATACTCTTACTATATCTCCTAATTCCGGCATGCAATACCATCCCGCTTCTCCTGTTGATGAGTAAACCGTTGCAAACTCCATAGCTTTTGGATTATCCTGCAAACCATCAAGAAGCATGGTTACTTTAAGCTTATCCCCCTGTACCTCCTTTACCCTTCCTGTAATTGATGCTCCGATTATATTAAGGTTTTTATATGGTATTGTCCTTAATCCCTCTTTTGATTTTGCATAATAAGTTGTTACTAAATTTACACCATTCATATTTGAAAAGCTTTTATAAATAATCAGTTCTCTATTTACCGCTTTCACCCTTGTTCCTATACTTAAAATTCTTCTACTTGTAAAAACATATACATTTTCATTTACCAGAGAAGTATCAACATCATTTTTCTTCTTTTTCATGTATTGAAAGAAATCAACTATATTTTCATGTTCAACATTCTCAACGGAGACTGTTGGACCATCCGGTAATCCAATACAAAATCCTCCTCCAGGATATTCATATTCGGGAACAATGCAACTGTTCTTTTCAGCCGCTAAACGTTTCAAATATTCCCAATCTGTCTCAAAATACTGTACTGATATTTTTCCCATTTTTCCAATAGCTTCAGATGTATTAGAATATATATTAGTATAAGTATTAATATAATTAATTACATTTTCATAACATTCATCATCATTTGAAAATACACGTTTACACTTTAATTTATCCATTCTTTTTGTTGCTGCTTCAAATTCTATGTATATTTCTTCAAAATCCTTCATGTGCTTTATATCATATACAGATAATATTCCAGAAAAAACTACCCTGTTCTGTTCCTCGGCATCCAAAGCTCTAATCGTAAAATATTCTCCTGTATCAAGCGCTCTCTTTACTTGATTATTAAAATCATTTTGCAAATAGCCCTTAATTACTGCCTTTCCATGCGTATTAATTTCTTTTTCAATTTTGCATTCCACTACCACAAGACTTTCCAGTTCATCAACTTTTACACTATTTCCCATGTTATTCTCCTGTTTTATGCTAATGTTAATTTTCTTTGAGTTCTTTTTACAGTTTCAACATATATTTCCATACCTATCTCCTTACTTTCAAAAGGGCATGACAAAGAAATATTGATTACTCTTTTTCCAAACTGCTTATATCCTATAACATTCAGTGCTATTCCATCTGAAACATCATTACAAAAAGAAAAGAAACTTGCCATATTTCCCTTTTCATCTTTTATGGTACCTTCTTCTATATATTTATAAGACGTATTAGCATCCAGTATCATTCTTTTTACGGAAGCAGCCAGAGGTTCTGCTATTTTCTCCATAGTATTAACATCCAGTAAGCTAAACTTTATATCAGTTGTATATGTATCATCCGCCATAACTATTTGCGGGCGCTGCTCCATTGGATATTTCATTAATAACAATTCTTTAGGTAATTCCTTAAATTCCATTGGAATATATGCTACATATTGCTTTTCAAACAGTTCAATAATCTTCATTACTTTATTTTTCCCTCACTTCTATTGTACTGAGCATTGAAATAAATATGGGCTTCCATAATACCGCCTCTTCATATCCACAGGTAAACTTCCCATATATCATAGTTTTTTCTAACTCTAAAACAAACAGCAGCACATATAACATCTTTTTTCCATATGAGACTTTATAATCTTTCCAATACACAAAATCCTCATCTTTTATTTCTATTTTTCCATTTTCCATAAACTCAACAGAATTATTTACCTTTTTTGCTTCTTCTAAAATATTATGTAAAGTAGATTCTAATAAGTCGCTTTCTGTTATGTCTATATTAGTATTTTTTAAGGCTAATTGAATTTTTCCACTTTCACTCATACAGAAAAAATCCATGTTTTCAACATTTAAATATGAAATTTCCTCACATCTTATAAACCGTATTGGTAAATACATATATAGCTTATCTGCAAATATTTCTTTTAATGCAAAACGATATAAGTCTTCTTTTATGTAATAACCATCATAAATATTACCGTATACTCTTGATTTATACCCGTTAAGAAGTTTAATAATCTTTTCGTCACCATATTCCATTTTTTTCCCTGCCAATAAAGTTATTATAACAGTTTTTGTAATTATTAACTGTCGTACTTAATTATAAACGTATTTCCAAAAAAGTCAACACATTTGTATATTTTATTTTATATATCTTTACATAATTTAATAAATAAGATATAAGAGTAAAGTAAATTAGCACCATACCACACAGTTATAGCCTATAAACATATAAAAAGTAAAAAGCCCAACTCCATTTTACATAAGAGTTGAGCTTAAAAAATAATACTGCCGGCGACCGGAATCGAACCGGTACGATGTTGCCACCACAGGATTTTAAGTCCTGCGCGTCTGCCAGTTCCGCCACGCCGGCATAGAACGACTAACGTTCTAATGGGACCTACAGGGCTCGAACCTGTGACCCTCTGCTTGTAAGGCAGATGCTCTCCCAGCTGAGCTAAGATCCCATGGGATATGTAATTTTTGTTGACCTCATTTCCTTGCTTTACATAAGAAATTTTACCAACAAGCGACCCAGAAGGGACTCGAACCCTCGACCTCCGCCGTGACAGGGCGGCGCTCTAACCAACTGAGCCACTGGGCCTGACTCTCCCTATTTTATAACAGGGAGTTTCACAATTCCTGCTTTATAATCTAATGGACCTTCGGGGACTCGAACCCAGGACCGACCGGTTATGAGCCGGTTGCTC
>CANCYR010000010.1 GCA_947382355.1 uncultured Lachnospiraceae bacterium | reverse complement strand
AAGCATGGGAGGAAATTGACAAAATATAATGCCAGATAAACCAAAGAAATATAAAATCGTAATATCCAAGGACGCTCTTTGGGATATTAAATCAACAAAAAAGTATATTCTCGAAACATTCAAATACCGAGAATATGCGGAAAACTTTTCAAAGAAGATAAAAAAGGCAATCAAGGAACTGGATTCCTTTCCCAAAGGCTATGAAGCTACGGGATATGTGATTGAGGGATTGAGCATTTATTTCAAGCCTTACAGTACATATTTAATCTTCTTTGTTGTGGAGGATTCCACCATTACGGTAATCCGGGTCTTGAAAGACCGCATGTATTGGCAGTCGATTATAAAGAAAATGCAGAAAATCAACAGATAGATTTACTTCAATCCTCCCGTTTCGGTGAAGCCCTGCGCATTACTCAGGAAAAATTAGATGCTAAAAACTTCTACCAGTTCAATCCCGAATTTGATAGATGCAAGAAATAAAAGTTCACAAAAATGGCGCTTGTTGGCAAGCGCCATTTTTGATGCCTGCTTTTCACCGCCAACCCCTCTTGTATTATATGGCTTCTCTCCTATTACAAACCATAAATTGTAACAGTTCAGCCCTCAGCTTTCCCACCCTGCATCCGGTTCCAGCTCCTGAGTGGAAAAGCTGAGGGCCAAACTGTTACCATATAAATTCAAATGTTTTCCAAAAAAGACTATGCAAAAACCGCAAAATATCTTATGATGGATTTATAAACCGAAAAAGCAATTTGCAATTAAAAACTGATTGCATATAAGCTTTTTATAAAATATAATATTGAATAAAAAATTGAAAAGAAAAGAGGGTATGCAAATGTCGGTTGGACGAAAAAATGTTGTTCTTATGCGCGCAGTTTCAGAATTAAAAGAAGCGGATTACTCCAATAATCCTGAATTAAACGGTATTTACTCAAGGTTGATAAAGGGCCGGAAACAATTTGCAGAAATTTTTGAAAAAAATATCAAAGCTGTCATGCAAATCAGTTCACTTGATTTGACCATGCAGCATCAGACAGATAAGATTGTTGATATATCCCGAAATGTTGCAAATGCCACGGAAACCATCTTTGGAACCTCCGTGGGAAATTCTGCCATGGCAGGAAAAGCCAACAATCAACATGAAGAGCTGACAAATACTATTATTGAGGTTTCCTCTCAAACCGATGAGGTGTATCGGAAAATAGAAACAAGTCAGTCTGAGCTCACCACAATTAAAGAACTTTCCTCCAAAACTATCACAGACTCCATAGAAATGCAAAAAGATATGGATGCATTGTTTCAAATTATAGGCCGTATGAATGAGGTTATTGCAGGAATCGACTCCATTTCATTACAGACAAATCTTTTGGCGCTAAATGCCTCTATTGAAGCCTCAAGAGCAGGTGAAGCCGGAAGAGGATTTTCTGTAGTTGCCAATGAAATCCGGGGACTTGCAGAAGAAACCCAGAAACTAACCGGAAGCATGGGCGATTTTCTGGAAAACATAAAAGAAGCATCACAAAAAAGCGTAAAAAGCGCTGCAAATACTATAAATGCACTGGAAAGCATGACTGAAAAAATCAAAAATGTCTGGGAATTAAATGATGAAAACCAGCATCAGGTATCAAAGGTCAATGAATCCATCAGTTCCATTGCTGCAGTCAGTGAAGAAATTACCAGCTCCATGACGGAAATGGAAAATCAGCTAAGAACCAGCACAGATTTTATGCGCAAGGTCAGCCATGATTTAAAAAAGGCAGTGGAACCGGTTGTGGATATTGAAAAAACACTGGATGATACCGTTAAGCAAATGGGAACCATGACAAAGGATGCATTTTTCCATTTAGAAAACCATGAATTTGCTAAATATTTAAATAATGCCATTTCCGCTCATAGAACCTGGCTCAATAATTTGAGAAATATGGTAGAAAGCGGCACAGTAATGCCATTACAGCTTGACTCCTCCAAATGCGGTTTCGGACATTTCTATTATGCCATGACGCCCACCATGCCGGAAGCCCTGCCAATCTGGGAAGCACTTGGGCAAAAGCACCAGCGTTTCCACAAATATGGCGCTGAGGTCATTAATGCCTTAAATATCGGAGATCATTCAAAAGCAGCACAGATATACAGAGAGGCTGAAGAATACTCCAAAGGTTTGATTTCGGATTTAAATGCATTATTAAAAATTGCACAAGGCTGATTTCCTCATTTTTTCATGGAATCTTTAACCGGAATCCTGTCTTACATAAAATGTATAAATTTTATAATATCCGGAAAAAACAGGCAATATTAAAATATTACCTGTTTTTTCTGTTAATACCCTCTTCTTTTACTCTCTGTTCTTTATTACATCTGCCGGCTGAAACGAAGATTCATCCCGCGGGCTACATTGGCTATCAGTACCGGATATATGAAATCCATCACTTTTTTTGACAAGGGCAGGCAGATTGCCGCTCCTATGGCAATGATATCAGAGTGATGAGAGTGGAGTCCATGCATTGTTTTTGACAGCGGTTTTCCTTAACAGCCTGCCCTCTCCCCAGGGTAAAATTGCCACGGACGGCAATTTTAGCCCTATCGCGCCATGGAAGGCGCTATAGGGCGACCCGTACGGTACCAACACCCTACACCAGGCTGTTTAGGAAAACCGCTGTCAAAAACACCGCATGGACTCCACTCTCATCACTCTGCTGCGTCCCCCCCAGCCACTCCCCCCATTCTGCTTAATCCCCATTTACCTCCATCACATACTCCATATCCACACACCCACACATCTGCCCCGTCTCCTTATTCCTATGAGGACACTGATAAATCTCCTCCGGACTGAAGCTCATCCAGTAAGAAGGAACCCTGTGCGTTGCCTTACAAACCGGACATTGATATTCATACATCTCCATTTCCTGCTTCTCCTTCAATTTTCCTTACAACTTTTGCATTCTCATATTTAACGAAACCTAACGGGCATCCCCTAAAAAGAACAAAGCAATCAGCCCCGGTCCTGTATGGGCTCCGATAGTAGCTCCTAACGGGTTAATGATACACTTTTCAATACCGAATCTTTTTGTAATGGAATCTGCCAGAAATCCGGCATCCTCCTCACAATCACCATGAGTAATCATAAAAATGCCATTCTTTTCTCTATAAGAACCCATTGACTTTTCCATAATGTCCACCAATGTAGTCAGGGATTTCTTCCTGCCCCTTGCCTTGGTAAGCGCTGTCAAATGCCCTTCATCATCCACATGAAGAATAGGCTTGATATTGGCAAGAGTGCCGATTACGGCAGTAGCCTTGCTGACTCTTCCCCCTCTGTGTAAATGATTCAGGTCATCTACCGTAAACACATGTATCACATGTGGAATAGTTTCCTGTACAAAAGAAATCACCTCATCCATGGACTTTCCCTTTTTCATCTCTTCCACTGTCAGATAGACCAAAAGCCCCTCACCCAAAGACGCACATAACGTATCCACCACCTGAATACGCACATCAGAATGCTCCGCCATAATCTCCTCTGCCGCAATCCGCGCACTATTACAGGTTCCGCTTAATCCAGAAGAAAACGCCAGATACAAAATCTCCTTATAGCCTTCCTCAATATATGCTTCCATACGGGTTTTTGCCTGCTCCGGATTTACCTGAGAGGTAGTGGGCATGCTTCCGCTCCTCATTTTATCAAAAAACACTTTAGAATCCAAAGAATTGTTTTCATCGTATGTTATACCATCAATAGTACACGGCAGAGTAAAAAGTCCAATCTGGTTTTCTTCAATATAGGACATTGGCAAATCTGCAGTATTGTCAGTAATCAGTTTAAAGCCCATTTTTTCCCTCATTTCTTTGTAAGATTTGTTTTGATATATATAGTGGCATTTTAACATTTTATCGGGGAAAGTACAAGAGAGTGGAAGGAATGTTATGAAAATTGTTCTGGTATTGTTTTGGCAGGAAAACGGGGGGTTTGGATAACAGGACGCGGGAGATGGCAGAACATAGAATAGTCTCATGGGCACGCTCTCGCTCTGTAAAGACGCAGCGGTACTAATGCGCCAAAATACGGCGCATAAGGACCGGCGACTTTACCAAGGCCCCTGAAACTATTCTATGTTCTGCCATCTCCCGCTGTGCATCGAAAAGCCAATAAAGCTTTTATATGAAATAATATCAGTTAATCACCAATTTATGCTTACCAGACAACTCTTCAAACTGGAAGTAGCCTTAAAATATGCCGACTAATATAACTATAATAACAGCAAGAATAATATGAAATATCCATGTCCACTTATTTCCTAAATTCATTGTATAGCAAAACCCACTTTGCGGTCTCTTGATAATGACTCTTTTATCTTCTCTGTTGAAATATAGTCTTCCAGTTAACCAGCCATCATCTCCATTGCCTGATTTCATAAAGTTCTCCTTTGCAACTTCCCGTTTATCTGCTTACTGCCTTAACTTTCCTTAATTTTCAAGGCTTTACGGTATGTACAGCCTTAAAATATGTATCCTTTTCCCTTGCTTTTGCCCTTATGGGTAAGTTACAATGGAAAGTTTTTGTTATTCAGTTTTCATTGCTTAACTCATTCTCAAAACCTTATCCAAGAGTTTTGCGGAATCCTCTTCAGCCTCTCTTGCGGCATGTACATAGACATTCATGGTTGCGCATACGTCCGAATGTCCTAAAAGTTCCTGCACGTCTTTTGGCTTCGCCCCGTTTGATAACAGGTTCATCATTTTACTGGATATCTCAGACGAGCCCCGCCGTATTGTCAGAGGCAATGGAACATTGACTTTGACAATACGGCCAGAGGGGGAGCATCTATGTATTAAGTTTTGCCAATGCAAAGGGGCTGACGGAAAATGATATGCCCCTTTGTCATAAATGTGCTTCTAACCATTTTGCTACTCCGTCAGCATTATTGCTTTCAATGATTCCGTCAGCAATTTCCTTTAATTCGTCAATCGCATTTTGTGTGGCATATGCCTCATCCGCCATGCGAAACATGGAAATATCATTTGCGGAATCACCAAATACAATGACCTTCTGGCAGCCGCATAATTGTTTTACCCGCTGAATTGCAAATGCCTTTGTCGCATTTCCCGGACATAATTCCAACCAATATTCCGGTCTGTATTTATCCTGTTGAAACACACAATTAATTCCCTCAATATGTTTTACGCGCTCATAAAGGGACAGTAATTCATTTTTGGGAGCAATAAATGTAAAATAGCACGTTTTTCCCTCATACAGTTTATCCTCTGTATCAACCATACGAATGCGCCTGTCCGTGGAATGGTTTTGCAGATAATCCTGAAAGCCTTCATTTGTTCTTCCTGTCAGGCATAATTTCACTTCATCCGAACCCAAATAGGCAGTTACGAATCCGGGGATGGCGGTGTCGGCTAAAGCCTGCCTTATGTGCTGCAATTCTTTCCCAAACATCGAAATTGAGATTTCTTTTCCGGACAGAGGATCGGCAAGAATTGTTCCGTTGCGGATAATGACGGGCAGGTTAAAGGAAATATTTCTTGTGATTTCAGAAGCGGAGCCAAGCGACCTTGCGGTCGCATATGTAAGAAATATACCTTGGGAAAGCAGACGGTTCAATATAGCAACGCTTTCATTTGAAATTATTTTATCATCCCGCATTAAAGTTCCATCTAAATCAGTAACATACAATGTTTTCATAATCGAATTATTTTACCCTTTCTGCAATCATAATATCCATACAATGCTGGTGTGGGATTCCGCCGCTATTGCAGTTAAAAATGATTTCTTCTGTCTTTATGCAGTTTCCAATCATAATAGAGCATTAAAAGCTCTCCTGATTTCCAGCAAAACCGATTAGTGTCTTTATCCGGCGGAACTTCCACAAACGGTTTGTCTACAAATACATTGATTACGTGTATGCCGCTTTTAATTCAACCAATAGTAGAAGTTAAAATATATAATAGTTATTAAATGCTATAAAAAGCGTCTTATCAGAATTCCAATTTATATACTTGATTATAAAATATTTGCCTGTTACCTGCAATGTATATTTATAAGCCCGTTTTTAGTGAGCATTCATCAAAGCGCACCGCCTGAGACGAAATAACATCAGAGGGATGAGCGCGGAGTCCATGCATTGTTTTTGACAGCGATTTTCCTTAACAGCCTGCCCTCCGCGCTCATCCCTCTGCTGCGTCCCCCAGCCAAATCTTATTTCCTTGCCTCTGTCAGCCTAAGTCTGAGCAGCCTCTTCCCAAGCTGCTTCAAATTCAGCGGTAACAACGGATAAATATAACTCTGTCCGGATATGGTCTTATTATTCACAATCGCCAACAGGAAGAACCCCACGCCTGCAATATACCCATATACTCCAAAAATTGCCGTAAGAACCAGCGCAATAATACGCATGAACTTCATTGCATACGCCAGCTCATAGCTTGCCTGAGTATAATTTGCAATGGTTACAAACACCATATAAAGCATCACTTCCGAACTGAACCAGCCGCTTTTTACGGAAAATTCTCCAAAAACAAGGGCTGCCATAACACTAAAGGGCGTGCTTAACATACTCGGAGTATTGACTGCCGCAAGCCTTAAGCCGTCTATGGCAAGCTCCAGCATTAAAAACTGCCATATAATGGGAATGTTTGGTGACTCCTTTAGCATAATAAATTCAAAACTGCTTGGAATCCACTGTGGGTACATCATAAGCAGCAAAAAGGTAGGGGTCAGGAAAAATGTTAATAAAGCAATTAAAAACCTTGCAAGCCTTAAATACGACCCGGTAACAGGCGGAAAATAGTAATCGTCCGCTTCTTCCACAACATCAAAAATAGAGGTTGGGGCTATCATGGCAGAAGGAGAATTGTCCACCAGAATAATAATATTTCCTTCCAATATCTGTGCCGAAGCCGTATCCGGCCTTTCTGTAAACTTAAACTTTGGAAAAGGATTTATCCATGCCCTCTGATACAGACATTCTGCAAGGCTTTCCTGATTCATGGTAAGGGAATCCACCTTTATTTCGCTGATTCTTTTGCGGATTTTCTGCAAAAATTCCTTGTCCACCCTTGTTTCCATATAGCACAGCACAATATCTGTTTTAGAGCTTTTTCCGGCGCTGACAATTTCCATTCTAAGGTCATTGCTTCTGATTCTTCTCCGAATCAGGGCCGTATTGAACACAAGGGTTTCCACAAATCCGTCCTTAGAGCCCCTCATTGTCTTATCCTTTTCCGGCTCGCTGACACTTCTGCTTGGATAGGTTCTGGCATCAATTAAAATGCATGTGTCAAACCCATCAACAAACAGAGCAAATACACCGGAAAGGATAAATTTTTCAATTTCCTTCCATTCACTTTTTAAATCCACCTCTACGGTAGGCATGAATGCCTTTGACATTTCATGAGCGGTTTCCGGCATTTCTTCCGGCTTTATGGCAATGAAATACTGTAAAAGCTTCTGCATCATATCATCTTTACAGAATCCGTCAATAAAATACATGCATGCTTTTTTTCCGCCGATTTCTATGACACGGTAAACCAAATCAAAGTTTTCATCTACAGCAAGCATATCATTTAAATAGCTCATATTGGATTCCAATGAGCTGTTCATTTTGCTTTCATAAAATTTTACTTTGTCATTTTTCTTCAAAATAAAAAACTCCTTTTGCTAACTCTACTTTTCCATTTCTATTAGTAGTGTTCCAAAAGAAGTTTTTCTTTATACTCTGTTTTTTCTTTTTTATTACTGGCCGGTAGTGCTTCCAAAGCCGCCGTTTCTTGTTTCCGTCACCTGATCATCTACCGTAATGCCGTACTGCATAAAAATCCCCTGCATGAATCCGGTTCCTTCTTTTACCTCTAAAACCTTGTCCTCATTGGAATCATTTGTTATCTTGGCAAAAATATGACCTTCATTGTCCGAATCAAAATAATCGCTGTCAATAATTCCTACCGTATTATTGAGCTGAAGCCTATATTTAAATCCAAGACCGCTTCTCGGATAAAGGCAGAGCACATAATCTTCATTCATTTCCACACGGATTCCGGTAGGAATCTTTATGGTCTCTCCCGGCTTTAATGTAAATGTAAAAGGGCTGAAGAAATCATAGCCTGCGCTTTTCATGGTAGCTCTTTTCGGCAACAGGATTTTATCATAAATCGTATAGATTTCTTCCTCCTTGTAAAAAGGAAATGTATCCTTAAATCCTTTTAAAAACTCCCCTATACTTACTTTGTGAAATTTTGCTACTCTTAACATGGCAATCTCCTAAGTCTTCTATTTTCATTTCACTGCTGCTTATTTCAGCCGCTTTACTCATAATCCCCACAATGGAGAACCGGCCTGGTGGGGTCAGTCTGCTTTAATGTCTTTTGTACATCAATCACTCGTTGATTTTTACTGCCCTTCCACAATAAATTGACATCTTTTTCCTCTATTTTAAATTCACCGTCAACCAATACATCCACATATTGAAGCAGGGGATAATGCAATATTTTCTCCCAGCTGTCCCCTGTATATAGCCAGATTGTCTTGCCCGGATATTTCTTTTTGATTTCTTCCATGAGATTTCTCACATCCAACCTGTTAGCCGCATGCAACGGGTCCCCGCCGGAAAATGTAATGCCGGAAATATAGGACTTATCCAACTGTTCAAACAGCTCTTCCTTTACCTTATCGTCTACCAGAAGCCCTCCGTCCGGGTCCCAGGTAACCGGATTATGACATTCCTTACAGCAATGGGTGCAGCCTGCAACCCACAGTACCACCCGCAAACCATCACCGTTTAGCATATCATCCTTTGTAATGTTGTGGTACCTCATGTTTACATGCTCTTCCTTTCTGCAATTTCTGCCATCTTGGCATCATTCAGCCTTGTATCGCCATGAACTCTGGAATAAGATAAATAGCCGTTCATGCGGTCAATTTTGGTTAAATTGTGGCTTCCGCATTCAGGGCATACATCCATTTCCAGCTCTTCATGTCCGCAGTCATCACAATAAGCCAGAGACAAATTCACCCCTTCATAAAAGCCCATATCCATTGCACGGCGGATTAATGTTTTAATTGCTTCTTTATTGTAACCGATTGGATATTTTACATACTGTATCTTTCCGCCATTGGACAAATCCCAGAAGCGAGCCTCTAAATCCTGCTTCTGAATGGGTGTAATATCCTCTGACACATGACAATGGAAGCTGTTGGATACATATTCCCTGTCGGAAACCCCTTCCACGATGCCATATTTTTTCCTAAACTGCTGTACCTGAAGCCCGCAGAGATTCTCTGCCGGTGTTCCGTAAATTGCATATAAATTGCCATCTTCTTCTTTATATTCGTTGATTTTCTTATTGATATGCTCTAATACTTCAATGGCAAACTGTCCGTCCTCTACAAGGCTTTTCCCATTATAGAGCATCTGTAATTCGTTAAATGCGGTAATACCAAAGGATGCGGTTGCTGATTTTAAAACCGGTTTGATTTTATCCGTAAGCGCCAGATGTCCCCCTAAAAATCCTCCTTCACAATATGCCAGCGGATTGGTGGACGCCCTCATTTCTCCCAGATAAGCATAGGTTCGTATATGGAGCTGGCGGATTAAATTCAAATAATAATCCAGCACTTCATAAAAATCCCTGCTTTCCTGTTTTGCCTTTGCTAAAATCATTGGCAGGTGCAGGGACACTGCGCCAATGTTAAACCTTCCCACAAACACAGGCTTATCCTTTTCATTGGCAGGATGCATGCCTCCCTCCCGATACCATGGGGACAGAAAAGCACGGCAGCCCATAGGGGAAATGATTTCCCCATACTGCTTGTACATGCTTGCCACATAACCTTTTCCGGTCAGGCTCAGCCAGTCCGGATACATGGTCTTTGCAGAGCATTCCACTCCTGCCTCAAACACATCCTCCAACTCTTTTCCGGGGCCGTGCAGATTTTCATCATACAGAAAAACGATTTTAGGAAAGAGCACAGGCTTTTTATGGTCTTCTTTTCCCTGCCCCTTTCTTCTTACATTCAGCATGGAAATCGTAGCAAGCTTTGCAAATCTTCCGGTTTCCGTTCCTGCCGTCACGGTTATGAAGGGATAATCCCCCCGGCTACTGGCAACCGTATTGAACTTATATTCCCAGCCCTGGAAACCCTGTTCAAATTCCTTTACCACATCCGCATAAGCTTCCGCTTCCGCACTTTCCTTATCAATACCCAGACGAATATATTTATCCACGTATTTTTTGTAAGATTTTTCTGCATAAGGTTCTAAAATCTTATCCACGCTGGGCACCGTAAAGCCGCCATATTGCTGGCTTGCCGCCGACAGCACAATATCGCCTATGACATCAAAGGCCACATCCAGGGTCTTCGGCTCATTATACCAGATATTGCCCATTTCAAACCCGCCGGACAATACATTTTCCACATCAAACAGACAGCAGTTCATAGTATCCCGCCTTGCGGACATGTCATGCACATAAATATAACCGTCCCTGCATGCCTGAATTTCTTCCGTGGTCATGAAAAACTTCTGATACAGCTCTTTATTCAACTGGTTAAAAACAAGGCTTCTCTTTGTGGAAACAAGGGCAGAATCCGTATTGGCATTTTCCTTGTCTCCCACATACATAATGGACTGGCTCTTTTTGTATACATCATCCAGCATTCTGACAAAGTCCTGTTTGTAATTTCGATAATCCCGATAACTTTTTGCCACAATGGGCTTTACTTCTTCCAGGGCGCTTTCCACAATATTATGCATGACAGGAATGGGAATACGGTCTTTTCCAAGCTCATCCACTTTTTCAACTACATAATCACAAATGTGTCTTTTTTCTTCTTCTGAAAATTCCGTTAAAGCACGATATGCGGATTTCCCAACTGCATTTACCACCTTCTGCACATTAAAGGCTTCTTCACTTCCATCCTTTTTTACTACTTTCACAGGCAGCTTCGTTGCATATTCTTTTCCGTAATCAACTGCTTCTTCCTTTTTCCCTGCTGTTCTTGTCATGAAAATCCCTCCAAAATTCACGGCTAAATGCCGTATATACTCACAAAAACACTATATTGTGTTTACCCTCGTTTCCAAATCACTATATCTAGTGGTCGCTAGATTAGTATAGTGCATTTCCGATTTCATGTCAACCAAAGGAATTTGAAAAAATTACACAAAAAAGGAATGGGGATTTTGTCATGTCTATTTTTTCAATATGCCGCTTTCGTCTATTTTGGAAATTGCTTCCCGGATGGTTTCCACCGGAAGGACCAGCGCAAACCGCACGTGATTCTTCCCGAGGCTGCCAAAGCTGCTTCCCGGCGTACAGATAACCCCTGTCTTTTCCATAAGCTCCATAACGAACCGGGTATCATCGGTAAATCCTTCCGGAATCTTCGCCCATGCAAACATAGTGCCCTCGCTTCTCTCAAATTTCCAGCCGATTTCCGTCAGTCCGTCACACAGGGCATTCCTTCTTTCCTCATAAGCCCTGCACTGGGCAAGAACCATATCGTCTGACCCGGTCAGTGCGGCAATGGCGCCGTACTGCACCGGAAGAAATGTGCCGTAATCAATTTGGGAACGTATTTTTTTGAAATTTTGTATAATTTGTTCGTTGCCTGCTAAAAATCCCATCCTTGCTCCCGTATAGTTAAAGGATTTGGACAGGGAATAAAACTCTGCCGCCACTTCCTTTGCCCCCTCATAGGATAAAATGGAACGTCCTCTTTTTCCGTCATAAACAATATCGGAATAGGCATTATCATGGAGAATCCAAATGCCCCTTTCCTTTGCCCAGGCAATCAGCTCCTGATAAAAATGCTCCGGCGCCTGCCTGCATACAGGATTTAGCGGATAGGATACGATAATGCATTTTGCCCTGTCTGTGATTTCCTTTGGAATGTCCGCAAGATTGGGCAGATATCCTTTTTCTTCTATTAAATCATAAGTCCTTACATCCGCCCCCATCAGCTTAGGTCCTGCTTCAAAAATAGGATATCCGGGATTTGGCACTAATACCACATCCCCCGGGTCGCATAAAGGAAGGGCGATGTGGGCGATTCCTTCCTGGGAGCCATATACGGAGGTCACTTCCGATTCCTTCAGGCTGACGCCGTATCTTTTTCGAAACCGTCCAATGACTGCTTCAGTCAATTCCGGCAGGTCCGCCAGCGCGTATTTATAGTTTTCCGGCTTTGCTGCCGCTTCTGCAACCGCTTTCATAATATGCTCTGCCGGCTTGAAATCCGGAGTGCCTACGGAAAAGTTGTAGACCTTCCTCCCTTCCTGCTCCAATTGATTCTTTTTATCGTTCAATGCCTGAAAAATTCCTTCTTCAAAACCATCCAGACGTTTTGCAAATGGTTTCATTTGTACTTACTCCTTTACTTGTTTTGTATATTCCATTTTCCTCCATTATCTTATCACAGCAGATTTTTGCTTTCAAGAAGCAGATGGGTTTTCCTTTGCCATGATGTAACAGTTCAGTCCACAGTTTTCTCACACCGGAATCAGAACCGGCTGCAGGCAGAAAATGATTTCTAAAAGGAACCCTTATAAAAACGCCAGCGCTTAGCGAGGTATTTTCGAGCTTAGCACTGCTGCGTTTTTATCAGAGCGAGAGCGTGGCGACGTAGAAACATTTTCTGCCTGCAGCCGGTTCTGATTCCGGTGTGAGAAAACTGTGGGCTGAACTGTTACGCCATGATGGACTGCTGCGCAGGGCCATCTAAAAGCCTTCCCTTGTAATCAAATCTGGAACCGTGGCAGGGACAGTCCCAGCTTTTTTCCTGAGGGTTCCATGCTAATTCACAGCCTAAGTGGGGGCAGACTGCCGATACGAGAAAAACCTGTCCGTTTTCGTCTTTATAGGCGCCTACCTTTTCTCCTTCATATTCCAACAGGGTTCCTTTTCCCGTTTCCAGTTTTTTCAAGTGCTTTTCCGGAAGCTTCACCCATTTTTTTGTAAAGTTCCGTACAGTGGTCATGCCTTCCTGCACCAAGGTGCCGGCTGAGGCGGATAAGTGGAATCTCCGGGGTGAAAATACCTTTTCATTAACCGGCTCTTTTTCCAGAATCATATCCCGAATCAGGCATGCCGCCGCCATGGAGCTGGTCATGCCCCATTTTCCAAAGCCTGTTGCCACGTAAGTATGGTCCATGCCGGAAGAAAATCTTCCTATATAAGGAATCCCGTCCAGAGTCATGCAGTCCTGAGCCGACCATCTGGCTGCTTCCCTTCCGCTTTTATAATATTTCTCTGCTTCCAGCTGTATAAACTCATATCCCATGCCCGGTTCACATATACCTGTATGATGCTTTCCTCCTCCAAGAAGCAGGTAATCCCCATAGCTGCGAAAGGACAGACTGTCTTCATCCACCCCCAGATACATATTTTTCACTGTTGGAACTCCTTCATAGGCAATTACATAGCTGCGCTCCTGATGCATCCTCATAAAGTAATACCCCGGTACATTCAGAAAAGGAAAATGACAGGCAAACACAATTTCCTTTGCTTTTATCGTGCCCCCTGCAGTCCGTACTTTATGCTCCTCCACCTCAAGAGCCTTCGTATGGGAAAAAACAGTGAGTCTTCCTGCAGCCGCCTTTAAGAACTTCAAAGGATGAAACGCAGCCTGTCCTGTAAACCGGATGGCGCCTTCCACTAAAAAAGGCAGCTCAGTGTCCTTTGTAAATTCTGCATTCAGACCAAGCCTCTCTGCGGCTTCCACCTCTCTCTTTATTTCCTCTGCACCTCTTCTGGAATACAGATAGGCATCGCACTTATAAAAATCACAGGAAATCCTTTCTTTTTCTATAATCCGTTCATATTCTCTTATGGCGGCTTCATTGGCGCTGGCATATTCTCTGGCAGCCTCCATTCCCACAGTCTGTATCAGCCTGTCATAAATCAGATTGTGCTGTGAGGTGATTTTTGCCGTGGTGTTTCCGGTCTGTCCGCTTCCGATTGTTTCGGCATCGATAACAGTCACCTCTCTCCCCGCCTCCATCAGCAGATATCCCGTGAGAACTCCTGCCATCCCGGCGCCGATAATAAGCACATCTGTCTCCATATCCCCTGCCAGGGAAGGCCTTTCTTCCATTTCTATTGTTTTTTTCCAGATGGATTCCATGCTTTTTGTTTCCTTTCCGGGCTTTTTCTTCTATTGTCTCCAATCCCGGAATTTCTATCACAAAAAATGCAGGTTCCTCTCAGTCTTTATATTCTTTCAATATTTCTTTTAAATGCTTTTCATACTCAAGCTTTACTTCTTCCGGAAGCAAAATCCTTGCACCTTTTCCAAGCCCGGTGAGCCAGCCGAAAAACTGCCCGCTTACGGCTATATTTACCCGGATGGAAAAATGTTCTTCGTCCCTTTTCCGGATTTCCACATCCTTTCCAAACCTGTCGATAACCACGCCGGCAAAATGATTTTCAAATTCCAGCGTAACTGTCTCATCCCTTCCTCCGAACATGGAAAAGGTCTTGCTGGAATATCTGGCAGGCTTCATGGTCTGAAACAGCTCTGTTCCGCTCCTCGGCTCTTTTGTCATAGAAATATCATTCATCTTGTCCACCCGGTAATGCTTCATCATTGCAGCTTCTTCATCATAAGCCACCATGTAATAGTATTCATCATTCCAGATAAGCTGATGGGGGCTTACCACATATCGTTCTCCTGCCCTTTTAAACTGCATCTTTTTATCTATATTCCATTCAAAGTAACGGAAGGAAATCTTTAAATTTTCCTGAATGGCCCGGTGAATATAGTCCACATTATAGTAAATGCTTTCGTTTTCCGTTTTAATTCTGTCCGTTACATAAACCTGACGCTTTAACTGCCTTGCATCCATCTGGTTGGTCAGGGAACCGATTTTCCCAATCAGCTCTCTTGACTTTTTTAAGGTAATGAATTTGGATGCCTGTACCGCATCAACCAACAGCTTTAATTCCGCCAGTTCAAAGGTTCTGCTCACCAGACGGTAGCCCCCGCTTTCCCTTGCCTTGGAGCTTACGATATCATAGCCAAAATTCTGGAGCGCTTCCATATCAGTATAAATGCTCTTGCGTTCCGCTTTTATTTCATACTTTTCCAGCTCCTCAATCAGCTGTGCGGTAGTAATGCCCTGGTCTTCATTTGTTTTTTCCTGTAAGAGCTTTACGATATATAATAGTTTTAGTTTCTGATTTGCTGATTTTGCCATAAGATTTTCTCCACTTCCCATAGATTCCGTATTTCATAATCAATATGTACATCCAATGTTCTTTCAAGCTTTTCCGGATTGTACCAGCAGGCTGCAATTTCCGCCCGGTTTCCACCCAGCATATCGCTGGATAAGGAATCGCCAATGATAATGGTCTTTTCCCTGTTAAAATCCGGTATTTGTAAAAAGCATGCGTCAAAGAATCTTTTATCCGGCTTGGGTGCCCCTATGACCTCTGAAATAAAAATGTCCTCCATCAGCTCTGTAAAACCGGCTAACTGCAATTTATTCCGCTGGGTCCACTCCACTCCGTTTGTGACAATATACTGTTTAAAATCCTTTTGCAGCTTCTTACAAAGGCGGAGGGAATCGTCCTGATAAAAGTAAACGCCGCCCAGATATGTCTGGTATGCCTTTTGGAATTTCCTTATCGGTATGGCTCTTAGTCTTTCTAAAATAACGTCATTCAAAACAGCCTCTATATCAGTTTGAAAGACCCACCCGGAAAGCCCTTCTTTTTCCGCCTGCTCCGACAGCCTGTTAAATAAAGTTTCAAACCTTCCGTACAGCACCTCCTCCTTTGTAATCTCTAAAAGCTCTAGCCGCTTCCAATAGGACTCATTGATTGCAGAATAAAGCTCCACCGTCTCTTTGGTAATCTGCAGTTGATAATCTGCAAATGCCTTCTTTATTGCAAATTCCTGTGATTTTATGAAATTTAGCAGCGTACCGTCCACATCCCACAAAATCGTCTCATATCGTTTCATATGATAATCTCCGTATCTTTTTCATAAAATGAAAAACGGGTGTCCCCTGGAACACCCTTCTTCCTATCAGCCTTCTGCTGTTTCTTCTTTTTCTAACAATTCCTCTTGCAAAAGCTTTGCATCCTTGGATTTTCTAAGCTTCACTCCAATCACGCAGGCGATTACAACGAGCGCTACCATTATAACAAACAATAGCAAATAAGATAAAAATGAATTAAAAAAAAGTATCAGATTATTCATGCCGTATACCTCATTTCCTTTTTACTGACTATTATCATACCACTTCAAAGCCCGTATCGTCAAGTAAGTTTGAACCATCCGCTGCACTTGTGGCAAGCATATCACATCTTTCATTTTCATCATGGCCTGCATGGCCTTTTATCCATTGGAAAGCCACCTGATGAGGCTCCATTGCCTTTAACAGCCGCTTCCATAAATCCACGTTTTTCACAGGCTTTTTCTGGCTGTTTTTCCAGTTGTTTTTCAGCCACCCTTTTATCCAGTTCTGATTAAAGGCATCTGTTACATATTTGGAATCGGAAATTAACAGAATCTCACATGGCTTTGTTAAAGCCTCTAATCCCACAATGGCACCCATCAGCTCCATGCGGTTATTGGTAGTATTTTTGTAGCCTGCTGAAAATTCCCTTTCATGTAGTGTTCCCTTTGTGTCCACATACTGGACAACCGTCCCATAGCCTCCCGGCCCCGGATTTCCCCTTGCTGAACCGTCTGAATAAATTGTTACTTTCATAACTTCCTCCTGATTTATGTACCGGTCCCGATTCCTGTATGAGAAAGCTGTGGACTGAACCGGTGCTGATTTATTCTTCTTTCTAAATCCACTTTCCTGTATTCACAAAATTCTCTGCCCTTTTTTCTGCTTTTTCAATAATCTGCTTTTCATATTGTAAGATGCCTAACAGCTTAATGGCATTTCGCGTAGTTGCCCTGCCTTCCTTTAATTTGTAATTGAACTTCACATCATCCTTAAGAATGGTCTCTTCAAAATGGAAATTATGATAGCTTCCTTCCAAAAGCCTTGTCAGCTCAATATCATGGGTAGCTGCAAAGCACATGGAACTTTCGCCCAAAAGGCTTTCCAAAATTTCTGTAGAAGCTGCAATCCGCTCCACCGTGTTAGTTCCTCTTAACACCTCGTCCACAAAGCATAATACCGGCGCCCCTTTCCCTTTCACTGCATCCAGTATTCGCTTTAATGCCTTGATTTCTACAATGAAATAACTGTCCCCGGCTGCCAGGTCATCCTTAAGGGACATGGAAGAATACACCCGGAACATACTGCATGTAAAGCTTTTTGCCATACAGGTATAAATGGTCTGTGCCAAAATCACATTCACTGCCACTGTTTTTAAGAAGGTGGACTTGCCGGAAGCATTTGAACCGGTCAGCAACATTCCCTTATCTTCCCGAAAGCTGTTTACCACCGGTTCCGCTATTAACGGATGATACAACTCCTCTCCTTCTAAATACAGCTTACCAAAAAACCGGGGCAGACAGTAATAAGAAAGACTCTCCCGATAGGCTCCTATGGAAACCACCACCTCCATGCTCCCTATAATTTCAAACATGGCAAGAAAATCCTGCTTATGGTTCTTTGCCTCTTTAAGCATGCTGTAAAATTTCAAAATGTCGATATGGAAGCACATTTTTATATAATCTAACAGTATTTCAAAAGGATTGCTTTTCACGGCTTTATCCCCAAAAACAAGAAAGGCGCCTTTTGCAAATGCCTTTGTTTCCTTTTTCAGTCTTTTTAACTCCTCCATCTCCTTCTCAAACACCGGCACATTGCATTTATCCAGTTTTTCAATGGCCTTTATGACCCGAAGCAAATACGCAAAGGTTGTAAGATACGGGGCAATTCGCTTTTGGGACGGAAAATACAGCATAATATTCATGGCTAAAAGCGTGCAAAAAGCCGTCAGCCCAAGTGCAGGACTTAAAAACATTCCCACCAGCGAAGCTGCCATCGCAATTAAAATAATCACATGCTTTGTCAGCTTTTCTTCCTCCAGATTATCCAAATAATCAATATAGTCCACAATGGAATATTTTCCGGTCCTTCCGATAGCTGCAAATAAAAGCTGGACATTTATGCGCTTTTCCTTGTTTTCCCGAAAATAGTTTATTTTTCCCTCTCTTTCCTTTAAAGTAATTTCCTCCATACAGGGACACCGCAGTGTTTTATAAAGCACCTCTTCCCCGGCTGCAGAAAAAGTGTAATCCATAGCCTGATAAAGCCTGTCCATGTCTAAATCATTCCATGTGATATCATCAATAAAAAAATCTGTTTCTCCCATTGTTTTTTTGTAATAGCCGGATATAGTGGAAAGCCTTCCATCCATGTACTGCTTATCAGAAGGCTTTCCATAATCCCTTTCCAGCTTTTCCCTGAATTTCTTTTTTGCTCTTCTTTCCTCCAGCATTCCCATAATAAAAATTACTACAAGAAATGCTATGATAAGAGCAGAAAACACTACATATTCCATAATTGCTCCTCTGTCTGATACTTTTTAGCTGATACCGCCTTTACTGCTCATACCTTCAGATTTGCCGCTCCAAAGCTTTCCGGAAGCAGCTCTCTTAATGTATGCACCCGATAATCCTCCCGGCTTTTCCCTACAATGATATAAAAGCTGTCAGGGTCGCAAAACTCTGCCATCACCTGCCTGCACACTCCACAGGGATAAGCAAAATCACTTTCTCCGTTTCTTTTTCCGCCTGCAATGGCAATTGCCCGAAACTCTCGTAAACCTTTGCTGACCCCAGTGAAAAAAGCCGTTCGCTCTGCACAGTTGCTGGGTCCGTAGGCTGCATTTTCCACATTGCAGCCGGTAATGATTTCCCCGTTTTTAGTTAAAAGCGCGGCACCTACCATATAGTGTGAATAGGGGGAATAAGAAAATCCCCTTGCTTCGACTGCACGGTCAAGCAATGTCTTGATTTCTTCTATACTTATATGCATATGCTCATCCCTTTCTTTCCTTTGGCAGGCTTTAGTCAAACTTATTTGTCTCTCTGGAAATATATCCAAGTCAGATTTATTGTGCACCAAATTTCTTCACGCATTCCGTCACCAGTTTTTTAAAGAAAGGAGCCGCAGTATTTGCTGCTTCCTGCACCTCTTCATGAGTCAGGGGATTTTCGGAAAGTCCTGCCGCTAAATTGCATACGCAGGAAATGCCGCAAACCTTCATGCCCATATGATTGGCTGCAATGGCCTCTACTGCCGTGGACATTCCCACCGCATCGGCACCTAATGCAGATGCCATTTTTATTTCCGCCGGTGATTCAAAGGAAGGACCCGTAAACTGAATATAAACTCCCTCCTGTAAGGAAATACCATTTTCCTTTGCCGTTTCTTTTATGATATCTCTTAACTCTTTTTTATATATTTCGCTCATATCCGGAAATCTGGTTCCTAATTCTTCTATATTCTGCCCCATTAATGGATTGGGGACAAAGGTGGAAATCTGGTCGGTAATCAGCATAAAATCCCCTGCATGAAAGCTCTTGTTCACTCCTCCCGAAGCATTGGTCAAAAAAAGAATCTCCGCTCCCATAAGCTTCATGAGCCTGGTAGGAAGCACCACGTCGGAAATGGAATACCCTTCATAATAATGGACTCTTCCCTTCATACATACAACGGGAACATCCCCTACATAGCCGAAAATAAACTTTCCTGCATGCCCCGGAACGGTAGAAACCGGAAATCCTTCAATTTCACTGTAATCCACCTCTGTGACAACCTTTATGTCCTCTGCATAATCTCCCAGACCGGAACCTAGAACGATGGCCACCTTCGGTATAAAATCTGTTTTCTGGCGAATGCTTTTTAGGCAGTTTTGTAATTTTTCATAGATTGGATTCATGACTGCATACCTCCTGAATGATGTATTTTTTTTAGTTTAGCATAGATGAGGGATTTTTCCAACTTATTTTATCCATCAAAATAAAAACTGAAAATAAAAACCAATCCTGCATAAACACCTGCACATCACTAAAATTCCAGACATGTACTGCAATCACTCTTTTCATTTTTTCTAAATTCTTTTCTGCAAAAAAAATCGCCAGACTGTAACTGCCTGACGATTTCCTGTTTACACGTCGTATTCGTTTATAATCGGCTGAATCTGGGACAGCATATTATCCACGTCCTCAAACATAGCGCTTTTTGTAGTACCCAATATACTGGCCCGGTTAATATGATCCATAACTTCTTTATATCTGTCTTTTGTCTTATCAAAAAAGGTATTCACAGTCTGCAATGCTGTCCGGGAATCAATGATCACATTGGAAATTTCTGACTGTACCGCCGTTGCCCCTTCTGCTGCTTCTGTAATCTGGTCAAACATTTGATAGGTATCATTTACTTTATTGATACTTCGTTCTAATGCCAGTTGGGAAGTTTCAATATCCGTATGTAATTTAGAGGTATCCTGTTCCATTTCTACAATGCTGGCTTCCACGGCAGCCACAAGATCTTTCACCTCATCTGCCAGGTTCTTTATTTCCCCGGCAACCACCGAGAATCCTCTCCCCTGCTCTCCCGCCTTGGCTGCTTCAATAGACGCATTCATTGCCAGAATATTTGTCTGTTCGGCAATAGATGTGATTCTATTGGTGCATTTTTTAATTTCCCTTACCGACGTCTGAAAATCATCAAACGTATTTTTCATCTCATCAAAATGAGATTCCACCTGCAGGGAACTGTTTTTTAAATTTTCCACCTCGTCCTGTGCCTGTGTCACAGATTGGGCAATATTTCCTTTTACCTGTTCAAACTGACCGGAAAATTGATTAATGCTTGAAAATGTCTCCTCAAAATCCTGTAACGTTCTCTGAAAATTTTCGGATTCATTCAATACTCTTTTAAAAGAATGATTCACCTGCCCTAACTGGTTTAAGGAATCTACTTCCTTTTGCACCATATCCCTTTGATAATCCTTTAAGCTGCTCATTACATGCAATATAGGATATGTATCCACTGTATGCTTCTCTCTGTTCTTAAACCACATTTCCTTCTCCCTCCTTATTCAAATACCACGCAGGTCATGGACTGGTTGACAAACTGGTTATTATAGTGCTCCCCATACCCAACAAACCCTGCATGGTTACCAAGCTTGCTCATCTCTCTCAGATAATCCTGCATGTAATGGTTTTCCGTAAACAATAAATACCGGAACAGACAGTTTACAGAGAATACTGCAGAAATTTTAGGAAAATCCCGGTGTATTTCCTGTATGGTGTTTTTCACAATATTTTTATAATCCCCTAATTCCAGTAAAATTAAAACATCGGAATCGTTGACCTGGCGGAAGCATGTCAGGGCATTGCCGCAAACATCCTTGATGGAGATAATGCAGGTATCGTTCCCATTCAGCTTCCCAAAAGGATTTTTAAAGGTCTGGGTTAATATTTCCTTTTCCGTTACATGGAGAATTTGCTGATATACCTGTTTTGCAGGCTTACCGTTTAATTCTCCCAGTTTGTATTCGGATTTATTGGTTTTAGACGCAATAAATCGATAATTCTCTTTCTGACGGTAAATATTTTCCTTGTAGGCTTTTACCTTTCCATGATTATTTTTAACTACGGCATATGCAACCGCATCTTCATAGACTTTTCCGTTAGCAGATATTTTTCCTGCGTCGCCGGTTCCTCCTACCAGGGAAATATTCTGACGTTTTAGTACACTATGAATCGTGGTCAGCACACAGGCATCGTTTCCAGAGCAGAAATCAATACAGATTGTATCTTTTTGCATTCCATTCACCTTTTTTACATCCTGCTCCAAACGTTTAATATATTTGACAGGCATCGTGGATGCCTCCTCCAGCACATTTGCCGCTACAGTAACGCCATCGTAAAATGCAATAATACCTACACCTTTCTCAACGACTCTGTTATCGTAGCTCATCCCAATACATCCAATGCTTGGAACATTGGGAAAAAGCGCCTCCAATTTTTTCACATGTGTCTCAAACTGATCACTGTTGGATAACAACATAATTAGCTGAGGGTTGTTTAATCCGCGGACTGCTTCCTGCAGATTGCCGCTTTGACTCATACCAAAAAATTGCTTCACAGTAATTCCTCCTAACTTTTTTGTGGTATTCTTTTCCTCTTTAATAATTATAAGATATTTCGATAAATTAAAAAAGATATAAATTGAAAGTTTTTTTGAGGCAATTTTTATAATCTAACAGCTTTCTTATTATCTGCACTGTTGCTATAGAAACACCTGATTCTACTGAAATATTTATCATCATTTACATAACACTTATAAATAACAAATCATAATATATTCTTCCTCGTTTTCATTCAAAACGGTAAACCCAGCTTTCAAATACAACCTATATGCATAATTCGCCTTCTGTACAGATAAGGATACCTTTTTATACCCTCTCTTTCTAATCAGGGCAAGCATTTCCTTCATCAATACCGTTCCGATTCCCTGTCCACGAAAATCCGGATACAGGGATATGGCAAGAGATGGAACAGAATCATCAACATGCCCGTAATCACTCATAATTCTGCTCCAGACAGCGCCAACAATTTCTCCACCAACTTCAACAACGAGACAGCAGTCATCTTTTCTGCCAAAATCAGAAACATATACCTGCAGCTCCGGTTTTTTGATAATGGACTTTGGAGGCGCTTCTACCCCTTTTGGAATAAAAATTGCTTCGTACAAAAATTCATCCAGTATGGCATATTCACCTTGTCTGATTTCTCTTATCTGATAATCCATATGATCCATTTTACATTCTTCCTTCCCTCCAATATGGCTACCTACCAGTTCTGAAAGATTGCCTTGCGTTGTGTTTTTATCTTTGCTCCTATATATTACTATTACCACATAACTGCCCATTTTTCCATAAAAATGTGGCAATCCGCTTGATATTGCAAACTGCCACATTACTATGGAAAATTTTTCTATCTTTTCTTACAAATCGGTATTTATAGAAATCCTCTTTTCTGTGCCTCTTTTATCAAATGTGGTTGAATCAATGGATATGTCCAATTGTCCACTAATTCGTCCACAACAATTATTTTTTCTATTTCGCTGTGAATTTCTTCAAAAGAATAAATATCTGCAACATATAACATTCCATATGTTTCATCATTTATATTTTCATTCACCCGCGTATCTCCTTTGACAGAATATGCACAAATAGGCTCAATTATAAAATCAATTGCACCTGTTTCTTCTCTTAGTTCATGTTTTGCGGTATCTAAAATCAATTCGCCTTTTTCCCCATGTCCACCAGGAAATTCGTAAGTATCTCTTTCCCTATGCTTGCAAAATATCCATTTGCCTTTTATTTTTGAAATAACTACTGCAAATTTAAACAATCTATCGTCTACATCATCATAAAATTTGACTTCAAGCCTCTCTATTCCTCACTAAATCCCGATTTGTCTTTTTGATTATACCACTTTCACCCCTCACTTGCCACCGTAAAATAAAGAGCATGACAGACTGCCATGCCCCATTTTCTATCGCTCTAACGCTCTCTCAATCGCAGCCGCTGGCTCCTATCCCTCCCTTCTAAAGTGTCTCCAGCCTCTTTAAATAATAATACAAATAATCCCCCCATTTGTATCATTCACGATTTTTTGCATGGTTTCCTGCAATTTCACCTGACTTTCTTCCCCAATCATGGCAATTTTACTGGAAATTCCGTCATTTACAAGCTGTTCTACCGTTTTTCCGAAAATATTGGTGTCCCAGATTCCATCCTGTGTGGTGTCAGCATCGGATATGTAACGTATTAAATCTTCCGCCTGCTGTTGAGTTCCTACAATAGGAGCGATTTCCGTTTCTATGTTTGCACGTATTAAATGAACGGAAGGACTTTCTGCTTTAATCTTTACTCCGAATTTATTTCCATGGCGGATAACCTCCGGCTTTTCCAATACGATTTCGCTCCGTTCCGGCGTAACTACTCCATAGCCTTTATACCGCACCGACTCCATGGCATTTAACACCTTTGTGTATTCCTTCCTCATAGCCGCCATTTCCTGCAGCATTCCTATGAGCTGGTACTCGCTTGTAACCGTATCTCCCAACAGTTCACTGAGCATTTCATAATAATATGCTTCGTCCACATCCAGATAAATCTTAATCCTTCCGGAAGACATATCTATATTGTCCACCTTGATCCGTTCCACAAACTCACTGTCCAAAGTAAAAGGATTCTGTATCAGGTCCCTCATATACGTATACTGTTCCAGCTTTTCTTTCAGCCTGTTGACTAAATCCACCTTTACCTTATGGTCATCCGCAAGCATTTCCACCCACTTTGGCAGAAAAAATTCCATTCCCGAAATGGGGAATTCAAATAAAACCTTTTCCAGAATGGCAGTTACATCATCTTTTTTCAACTGCTCTAAATTCATGGGAACTGCCGTCACGCCGAATTTTTCAGAAATTTCCTCTGCTGTTTTCTTAGCTTCCTCTGAATAAGGCCTTTCAGAGTTTACAAGCACGATAAAAGGCTTATTCAACTGCTTTAATTCATTTATGGTGCGTTCTTCCGGTTCTATGTAATCTTCTCTTCTAAGCTCGGAAAAGCTGCCGTCGGTAGTCACTACAATTCCAATGCTGGCATGGTCTGTAATTACCTTTCTTGTGCCGATTTCGGCAGCCTGGGTAAAGGGGATTTCATAATCAAACCAGGGAGTTTTTACCATCCGCTCCTTTTCATTTTCCAAATGCCCGCTGGCGCCCTCTACCATAAAGCCCACACAGTCAATCAGCTTTACTGCCACCTTCACATCATGGTCTAATACGATTTCCGCCGCTTCCTTTGGGATGAATTTAGGCTCTGTGGTAGTAATGGTCTTTCCTCCTGAGCTTTGGGGAAGTTCGTCCATAGCCTGCTTTTTCTCATATTCCCTTGTCATGTACGGAAGCACGCATACGTCCATAAACCGTTTGATAAAAGTGGATTTCCCGGTCCTTACCGGTCCTACCACACCTAAATAGAGTTCTCCTCCTGTACGGGTCTGTATATCCTTATACAGGTCATATGTATTTGAACTATAATTTTCCATAAAACGTCCTCCTGCTTATACTGGTATATGTATATGCAGAAGCTTTCCCGTTCATGTATTCATTTTCATACTTTTCCTGTTTCTAAAGCTTAATTTCCTCATAAAAAAATCAAATATCCGTTTTTTATTTAACTGTGCCTGAAAAATACTGTATTTATCAATTTTTCAGGAAAAAGCATGGTGCAGCTAATGACAATATTATAATTAGTACACGATAAAATAAGCAATCAAAAACACCTGAAACGAACGTCCTCCTGTTTCACACAGGTAACATTTCATTTCAGGTGCTTTCTTCGCCTTCATGACCCGGAATATATATGAACCAAGTCCGTTTCAGGCTTTTTATCCGGTCTTTACAGACCTTTTATCTTTTGTTATCTTTTATTATCTTTCGCTATATTTACCGTTTCTTACAGTGATGCTGCTTCATCAACTAACTTCTGTAATGCTGCAAGCGCTTCATCAGGAAGCTTATCATATCCGTCTTTCTTTGTAGCAAAGTCTTTTACAGCATTTACACGGGTTTCCATACCAGCCTTAAGCTGTGCTACATAGCCTGCATCCTGTAAATCCGGTGTAAAGTTTCCAGTCTTTCCGGACCAGTCATTCATGATTTGGATATCTTCAAAAGGTCCCCATGCTTCAAATTTTGCTTTTCCTTCAACAATTGTTTCAAGAATGCCTAATGTATCAGCCGGTTTTACTTTTGTTCCCATGAAATCGCCTGTATTTACGATATAGCAGTCTACGTTCTTTTCTTCTACTAACTTTTTGAACTTCTCATAGTCATTTACCAATGGATAAGTTCTGAATGGGTTAGCATAAGGTACGATACGGAGTGCATTTAAGTCAGTACCTGCTGCAACACGCTCTGCGGAAGATGTCTTTGTTGCAAGAGTAGCGCCCATAACGGAAGCCAGTGCAGAACCTTTTAATTTTACTACTGGTGGAATGGTTGGGTCTTTCATAATCCAGAAAATAGCATTTACAGGAGCATCAATCTTATCCACACGGTTTGGAGACCATAATTTGGATTTGATTGCACGTCCGTTGCCGTTTCTGATATCTTCTGTTACTAACTGAAGCTTGCCTTCAGAATCCAATGTACAGGAGCAGTTCTGAGCGGATAATAAATATTCGTTGTCAGCACATCCTGTAGGATAATCTGCTGTCTTATCAAAATATGTAGGCTCTAATGCGATGGAAGCACAGGTATCTGTATTGATAATGAAAGCATCGTCATGAAGAACTTTGATTTCATATTTGCCGCCATGCTTTGCATGAGTAAGTGTAGACTTACCGGAACCTGACAGACCGTATACGGATGCAACATATTTTGTTCCGTCCGGCAGTAAGTATTCCTTCTGTCCGCCGTGGCAGGAAGCATAACCGTTTCTGTTAGCAAGCGCCCATGCCATTGTCAGTGTGCCTTTTTTGTGCTCGCCAAAGTATCTCATACCAAGGATTGCAGCGCAGTTTTGGTTTGTATCAAAATAGCAAAGTGTCAAAGGATCGCTTAAGCAGCTGTAATCAACGTCCGGTGCATCATGAGGTGCCCACTGCGGATCGGAGAAAATGTAAATGTCCGGTTCATTTCCATCGCCAACGGGTCTGGAGTTTTTGTACATTTTTACATATTCATCAGACATATACTGGAAATTGATCATCCAGTTGTATAAAATGTTCTCTTCTCCTTCAGGAAGCAAAAGGTGTGCTTTTACCATGAATTCCGGATCAAGACCTACGAAGCATTCTGCATGGTACATTGTTTTCCAGCGTGTTTCGTAGATTGCATCCATAACAACCTTGTCAAGCTTTGCTTCATCAACGCCCGGCTCACCTTTGATACGGCGTGCTGCTGCGTAACGTCCTGTCACTGCACCGTCATTGAATAATAAAACCTTTGCGTCCTTTTCAAGACCAAATGTCTCACCATCTTTTACAGGCATGTCTGTAACAACAGTTCCCGGTGAATTCTTTGCTAATTCATAAGCTTCTTTTAAGGTGTTTACTTTTACTACGTTGTTTCCGTAGAAAGCAGCTTCGATGATGGAACGGGTCTTGGAAAAACCAACTTTTCCAGCACCAATTTCTGCTATTGGGTAATAGGCTTTTGTTGACATACTAATTGTCCTCCTTGTTAATTGTGTATTTTTCACCGTCTAAAACGGCTCTTACCATGAAAACCGGTGCCAGTTGCACCTCAAACATTATCTCAAATGCAGTGGAAAAAGTCAATATTGGAACTATGAAAAAAATATGAAAATGGTAACAATTCAGTCCTCAGCCTTCCCACACAGGAATCAGAACCGGCTGCAGGAAGAAAATGTTTCTACGTCACCACGCTCTCGCTCTGATAAAAACGCAGCAGTGCTAAGTTCGAAAGAACCTCACTAAGCACTGGCGTTTTTATAAGGGCTCCTTTAGAAATCATTTTCCACCTGCAGCCGGTTCTGATTCCTGGTGGGAAGGCTGAGGGCTGAACTGTTACTGGAAATGTAGCTAATAAGATATGAGTTAGCTGAATGTATGAGCCGGCATATTTATTACAATATGCTCTGAATGCAGAATAATTTCTTTTCCCAATGCTTTCGCATACTCTATCTCTTTTGAAACCTGATTGCCAATATAGCCTTGTATATCAACCACATAAACGGCATCCGAAAGTTCGATTTTTCTAAAATGTGCTTTTTCAAGCAAGTTGCTCTCTGCCTCTGAAATTTTCAAGCCATCAATATTGTATACGCACTGCAAAACATTGGAATTATGTTTTGTTTCCAATAAAAAAGCGATTCTCTGCATTTCTTTTTCAAATTTCATGCTTCCACATATTGTAACTGTTTTCATCATTTACCTCTCCATTTTCCTTTCCGAATAAATTCTTGTAATTCCCCCACAATGTGCGCTTCCATTATCTGCCCTGACATCATAGGAAACATCATAAGAATGAATATACTTTTTCCATATTTTATATAGCCCTGGTGACCTCATAAAGCCATGCCGCCTCTTCCTCCGTTAAAAACTCCTTTGTTTTTTCATAAACAAGCTCATGATACCGGTTTAGTCTTTCCTTTTCCTTTTGGGATAATAATTCCGGCAGAATCCCCTCTAAATCTATAGGTACAAAGGTCAGCATTTCAAACTCCATAAACTGCCCGTCGCTGTTTTTTTCCGCCTTTTTGCATAAAAGCACGTTTTCAGTCCGTATGCCGTGACTGCCTTCCACATAGACGCCCGGCTCATCCGTTATGAGCATTCCTTCTTCAAAAACTGTTTCTTTTACCCCTTCCCTGTACTGCCAGCTGAGCCTTTGGGGGCCTTCATGTACATTGAGCATGTACCCTACGCCATGACCGGTTCCGCATTTATAATCCATTCCTATTTCCCAAAGAGGCTCTCTTGCCAGAATATCCAGATTCCGTCCCGTGCACCCATACAGGAATCTGGCATTTGCCAGATTCAACATGCTCACTGCCACCATAGTAAACTGCTTTTTGATTTCCTGTTCCACATGCCCGAGAAAAACCGTTCTTGTCACGTCCGTAGTGCCGCCAAAATATTGTCCTCCTGAATCCACTAACAGCATTCCTGACTGCTCTAAAGGCTTTGCGGATGCTTTTACTGCCTGATAATGCATCATGGCGGCATTTTCCTTATATGCGCTGATTGTGGGAAAAGACAATTCCAGAAATTCCGGTATTTCCTTTCTCAGTCCGTCCAGATAGTCAGCAGCTACTAACTCATCCATTGGAATTTTCCCAATATTTTTCTTCAGCCAGTAAATGAATTTGATGACTGCAGCACTGTCTTTTCTGTAAATTTCTTTTAGATTGGCTATTTCCTTCTGTGATTTCTTTGCCTTCATCATGGAAACCGGATTGCCGTCAATCAGGGAACAACCCTTTTTCAGCAGAATATTTCCCAGATAATAGCTGATTTCTCCCCGTTCCACCAGTGCTGTTTTCAAAGTTTCTTTCTTTTCTTCCTGTTTCCACTCCAAAAGAAAAGAATAAAAAGATTCATAAGCTTCTATTCTGACTCCTGCCTTTATCAGAAAATCCGTTATCTCTCTGCTAACTGCTCCATTTTGCAGAAACAAAATTGCTTCTGTCCCTGTTACTATACTATAGCTTACTGCCACCGGATTGCACTCTACGTCATTGCCGCGAATATTGTAAAGCCACATAATATCATCCAGCTTGCTCAATACAATTGCCTGCGCCTTATATTTTATCAGCTCTGCCCTAAGCTTTCCAAGCTTTTCCTCTACTGTTTCCCCTGCTGTCCCAGGCTTTAAGACAAAGACCGGATTACAGGGGAAATCAGGACGTTCCTTCCAGATTTCGTCTGTCAGGTCTTTTTCAAAAGACAGGGTAATTTCCTTTTCTTTCAGCATGGATTGAAGCCAGTTACCGTATGCCAGTGTAACACATCTGCCGTCAAATGCCAGTGTTTCCCCTTTTTCCATATGCTTTTGCAGATACTCCTCTACACTTGGCACTCCTTCCTCATGCATTTTACAAAGGCATATGTTAGTCCCCGCTAACTCCTTTTCTGCCTGTATAAAATATCTTCCATCCGTCCATAAGAGAGCTTCCTCCTTTGTCACTATCAAATCCCCATTGGAACCGGTAAAGCCTGACAAAAATTCCCTTGTCTTAAAATAATCATGTACATATTCCGAATTGTGAAAATCCGATGTGGAAACAAAATAGGCATCTATTTTTTCCCGTATCATGATTGCTCTAAGCTGACCGATTCTTTCTATTATTTTTTCTTTATCTGAATGCTTTTCTTTCATATCTATTTTCCAGCCTGTTTTTTCTTTTTTTTGACCCATGCATTGTATTGACCTATACATTATTCATACACCTTCTGGCATGCTTGTTAAATGCACAAGACAGCTTTGGCATATCAGTGCAGCGATTTGCAATTAACCGGGATTTGTTCTTGTTTGAATCTCTGACTGCTTCGTCACACTAGTTCTATTTTCTTTCCATTTTCTGATTTTATTCCTTCTTCTCTGCAAAGAGACGTTAGCTTAACGCACTCCATTCATAACAGTTCAGACAGGCAATTACCATCCCGATTCCTGTGAAGAAACTGCTGTCCAAACTGCTGCCTTTATCGTCATACTGTTTCTTTTCCTCTTGATATGATGAACGTTTAACAGACCTGCCGCTGGTTTATTATTACCAGTATCTTATTGCGTCAGAACAGCTATGGCAGAGCTGCTTCCGATTCTGTCACAGCCTGCTTTCAGATAATCCACCATGTCTTCTTTCGTCCGTATTCCGCCGGCTGCCTTAATTTTTACTGCTTCACCGATATGCTCTTTAAACAAGCAAATATCTTCCAAAGAAGCGCCTGCTGTTCCAAATCCGGTTGAAGTTTTTATATAATCTGCGCCTGCTTCTGTTACGATTTTACAAAGTGCAATTTTTTCTTCCTTATTTAAATAGCAGGTTTCTATAATGACTTTAAGCGTCAAATTGCCGCATTCCTTTTTCAATGCACCTATTTCCTCTTTTATTTTATGAAAATCCCCGTTTTTCACATCACATAGGTTGATTACCATATCTATCTCCCCTGCTCCGTCGGCAATTGCCTGCCTTGTTTCTGCAAGCTTTGCTTCTTTCACGCAATATCCAAGAGGAAAGCCTACAACCGTACACACATTGATTTTTTCTTTATATGCTTCCTTTATCCTTCTGATGTAACAGGGTGGAACACATACAGAGGCCATATGGTACTTCATCGCCTCCTCACACAGCTTTTCGATATCCTCCCATGTTGCATACGGCTTTAACAGGGTATGGTCCACATGCTCTAAAATTTCTTTTGCTTCCATAATAATATATTCTCCTCTTCCTTCCATTCTTTATTATATGATTGCAAGACTTGCTATTTCCATATCTTATTTTTACAATTTTCTACTTGTTTTATAATAAAACAATTTCAAACACAATACTACATAAAAGTATAAATTTTCCAATAATTATATGAAAAAACTGTAAACTTTTTTTAAACCGCAGAAATTTTCTTGCCCTGAACTGTCTTTACATGCTATAATTTAACAGTACTGCAATCGAAATATTCAATTGCATATCTTTTTATGTATTTGCATGTTCGAATATAGCTTATCTGACGATTCTTGCTTAATTAATATTTCTTTATTCCTAATTTATTTATAAAAGAATATTCGTCGATTTTCTCCATTCAGGAATTCTAACATGTAATAGTATAACCAGGGAAATTTTATGCAGAAAGGTGGAAACAAAATGGAACATAATTCTTATTCAGAAATTACACCTGAAATTCTTCACTTGGCCGGACTTAGCAAAAATGCCGGCATCATTGATACAGAGCTTTTTACCAGATATGAAGTAAAACGCGGTCTTCGTGACTTAAACGGAAAAGGAGTTTTGGCGGGTCTTACTAATATTTCCGATGTGCGTGCCAGCAAAATGGTAGACGGTGTATCCGTTCCTGCGCATGGAAAGCTGCTTTACAGAGGATATGATGTAAAAGACCTTGTGAAAGGCTTTACGAAAGACAGCCGTTTTGGTTTTGAAGAGGTTACCTATTTGCTGTTATTTGACAAGCTTCCTGACAAAGAGGAGTTAAAAACCTTCAAAAAGCTTCTTTCTTATTACCGGACTCTTCCAACAAGCTTTGTAAGAGACATTATTATGAAAGCTCCCAGCAAGGATATGATGAATACGCTGGCACGGAGCGTGCTTACACTTTACGCCTATGATGACAGGGCGGATGACACTTCTCTTCCAAATGTGCTCCGCCAATGCCTGCAGCTCATCAGCCTGTTTCCTTTGCTGAGCATTTACGGCTATCAGGCATACAGCCATTATCACGATGGCAACAGCCTGTTCATCCATCAGCCCGATTCGGAGCTGTCCACAGCCGAAAATATTCTGCACTTATTAAGGCCAGACAGCAGCTATACTCCTCTGGAGGCAAAGATTTTAGATATTGCTCTGGTGCTCCATATGGAACACGGCGGCGGCAACAACTCCTCTTTTACCACCCATGTAGTGACTTCTTCCCTGACGGACACCTATTCTGTTATGGCAGCGGCTATCGGTTCTCTAAAGGGTCCCCGTCATGGCGGCGCCAACATTAAAGTGGTACAGATGTTTGAAGATATGAAAAGAGAAGTTTCAAACTGGAAGGATGAAGGCCAGGTTGGTGAATATTTAAGAAAGCTGTTACATAAAGAGGCATTTGACCATGCCGGACTTATTTACGGATTAGGGCATGCAGTGTATTCCAAGTCAGACCCCCGTGCTACTCTGTTTAAAGAGTTTGTGGAAAGCTTATCGGAAGAAAAGGGACTTCATGATGAATTCATGCTTTATTCCTTGGTGGAAAGGCTTGCTCCCCAAATCATTGAAGAGGAACGGCAGATGTACAAAGGCGTCAGCATTAACGTTGATTTTTATTCCGGCTTTGTTTACCATATGCTGGGGCTTCCTCATGAACTCTACACTCCTATTTTCGCCATTGCCAGAATCGTGGGCTGGAGCGCCCACCGCTTAGAGGAGCTTGCCAATAACGGAAAGATTATCCGTCCGGCTTATAAACCAATCCATGAGGATTTGGAGTATGTGGATATTGATAAGAGAACATGTTAAAAAAGCAATCCGGAAAAATACTTTTCCGGATTGCTTTTTATTCCTTTTCAATATAATTTCTGCTCTTCTTATTCCATTCCCAAAAACTTCTTAACAACCGCCTTCATCTCATCCTTTTCGCATACTGTATCATGCAGAACCGGTGCGGTCCTGATTTCCTCTATCGCCTTTGGAACAGCTACCCCTGAAAGCCTGCAAAGCTCATCTACCAGTTCAAAATCCGTCATGGAATCATACTTTGGATCAATGGCCTTCATAACGCTTCTCGTAAACTTATAAGGGCTTGCGGTTGAGGCAACTATCGTCTTTGTCTTATCTTTGCTTTCCTTCCGATACTTCTCACAAACAACTCCTGCCACTGCTGTATGGGTATCTGTCACATAACCGCAATCTTCATACAGCTCCTTGATAAATGCAAAGGTTTCCTCCTCTGTAGCATAACCGCCTCTGAAATCAGCCAGCTCCTTTTTCATTTCTTCCGTAATTTCATAGGAGCCGTTCCGGCTTAAGGAATCCATCCGCTCTGCATTGGCCGCAGAATCCTCACCTGCAATTTTATAAATCAGCCTTTCCAAATTGCTGGAAATCAAAATATCCATGGATGGAGATGATGTTAAAATGAATTCTCTGTTCCTGTCATAGGTTCCTGTCCGGAAGAAATCATATAATACTTTATTGTCATTGGAAGCACACACTAACTTGTCAATGGGCACTCCCATATTTTTAGCATAATATGCTGCCAGAATATTGCCAAAGTTACCGGTAGGCACTACTACGTTCATCTTCTCCCCTTCGGACAGCTTTCCGTTTGCCAGAAGGCGCGTATAAGCATATACATAATAAACTACCTGCGGCACTAAACGCCCTATATTAATAGAGTTGGCAGAAGAAAACTGGAAGCCTTTTTCATCCATTTCTTTTGCAAGCGCCTCATCCGCAAACAGCTTTTTTACTCCGGTCTGGGCATCGTCAAAGTTTCCATGGATTCCTACCACATGGGTATTGGATCCCTTTTGTGTTACCATCTGCTTTTCCTGAATGGGGCTTACTCCGTTCTTTGGGTAGAACACGATAATCTTCGTTCCCGGAACATCTGCAAAGCCTGCTAAAGCTGCTTTTCCGGTATCCCCGGAGGTTGCCGTCAGAATCACGATTTCATTTTTTACATTATTTTTCTTTGCTGATGTAGTAAGCAGATGGGGCAGAATAGAAAGCGCCATATCCTTAAACGCAATAGTAGCGCCATGAAACAGCTCCAGATAATATACACCTTTTGCTTCTGCCAAAGGCGCAATTTCCTCTACATCAAATTTGGAATCATATGCGCTGTTAATGCAATGCTTCAGCTCTTCTTCCGTAAAATCTGTCAAAAACAGCTTCATGACCTCATAGGCTGTTTCCTGATAATTCATTTTGGAAAGCTCTTCCATGGACAGGGAAAGCTTTGGCAGGCTGGTTGGAACAAACAACCCTCCGTCTTTTGCCAGTCCTTTTAAAATTGCTTCGGAAGCCTTTACAGGTTCACTGTTGCTGCGTGTACTTTTGTATAAAATTTCCATAGTATGTATCCCTCACATTTTATTGATATCACTTATAAATTTGTGCACTGTTTTGGGCCAGCTTAAAACCTCTTGTATCCATCATATACCAACCCACAAGCTTACATCCTTCTTTACACAGTGCCTATTTTATCATATCAACATACCACTTGCAAGAAATACACGTAAAAAGAGTGAAAAAATACTATGGATTTTATCTGTAAAAATCATGCCCCCCATAGGAACATACTTTTTGAAGCTTTCTCTGAAACCACCCCACCTTATCCCGGGATGCCTTGCTTACTGCTACGAAATAAAGGGCTCCTCCTGATATATCCTCGCCGTAAATCGCCCTGTCAACGGCTCTTACTGTCTCCTCTGTTACCCTTACGGAATAAAACCTTCCGTCTCTGGTAGGCGCAAACTGCGTCTTGCCTCCACTGCTTTGAAATACTACTTCTGTTACCGTATTGGGAAACTTTCTGCTATTCACCCGATTCAATACTACGTTTGCAACAAGGAGCTTTCCCTCTTCTCCTTCCCCGGATGCTTCTGCCTCTACAATTCTAAGTAGATTGTTATAATCTGTATCATTTAAGTCGTATAATTTTTTTCTTTCTAAAATTTCTTCGTCTATTATTCTGGGGTTAGACACCGCTTCCTCTAATTGTTGTTCATAAATGCTGCTTATCAATCTGTACTTATCCTCTTCCACTTCTTCCTCTTGTAATGGATTTTGGAAAATCAGCAAAAGGATTAAGATGCATTCCACACCAATTACTGTCTTCCCAATTGTTTTTTTCATTTTGCCTCCTTAAGCAGGAAAATTAAAATGGTTTGAAAACTTCCTGCAATGAAACAGAAATAAATCTGCTTTTTTTGTTACAAGACGTAATACTTTCGTAACATCTCAATGATTATTCTATACAGCCACTTGGTAAAATATACTTCATTTGAGAATTTTTTTTGAAAATGATATACTAAGAAATAATAAGATATGACAATAAGGAAAGGTTTGTGAGTGATTTCGACTTATGAAACAGTTTTCAGGTGTATTTTCTGCAAGAAAAAAAAATGGAGAACTTTATTATCGCTCCTCCATCACATATCAAAAAAAACATATCAGCCTTGGCAGCTTTTCAAAAGAAACAGAAGCCCACAAGGCTTATTTGGAAGCCGGTCAGATATTGAAAAATACACAGTTGACCGTAGACCATTATCAGCCTTTGGTTCTCTCCTTTGAAAAGGCGGTAATTTTATTTAATTTTCGTGACAACGGCATGTATATCGGCACTCCTGTTTATATCCGAAACCGTTTTTTTCAATATTATCTTTCCAAAGAGCTTGCGCTTACCTTTGATATCGACGATTTATTTTATTATTCTGTCCACAAAATCATGAAGCGGGGAGGACACTTTTTCGTTGCCGATTACGGCATGCAGGTAAACATCCTGAACCGTTATGGAATCCGGAATTTTGGAGTAAAAAACCGGGACTATCTTTTTAAAAACGGGGATGATACGGACTTTCGCTATGAAAATATTCAAATTATCAATCGTTTTCACGGAGTTTTTCAGATAAAGAAAAAAGAAGAACTATGTTATAAGGTGAAAATCCACATAAACGGCGATTATGTGGTGGGAATCTATTCCGACGAAATCACTGCCGCCATTGCTTATAACAAGGCAGCCGATATCGTAAAGCAAAAAGGGATTCAGAAGAATTTTCCGGTAAATTTTATTGAGAATTTACTGCCTTCCCAATATGCCGATATTTATTCACAGATAAAGATTTCTGACAGAATTTTAAAAATAAGCCGGGTATTATGAGTCCATAATATCCAGCTTATTTTTAATTGTCATATTTATCTTTCCCGCCGTCAACGCATATCATAATTCACAAAAGAAATATTCAGATTGGCCTCTCCTTCAATCCCGGCAATTTTCCCGTGCTGAGTATACTGCCACATGGAAAAGGTATATGGATAGTCCGGAATGTCCTCTGACTGTGAAAGCCATATTGCATATTTACCGAGCTTTGTTAAATCCACCTTCCGAAGTAGCCAGTATTTATTTCCATATATCATGGAATTATATCCTGCTTTTTCTATCCGGTCACAAAAGGCGGCAGCTATCTCCGTCAGCTGCATTTTGCTAAGGTTATCGGTTCTTGCTTTATCATTGGAAATCATATCCATATGAAACACTACCGGATATGTAATGCTATAGCCTTCCAGATTATCTATCACTAACTCCGCTTCCTCTATTGCCTCTTCCGCTGTCACAGCCTGAGAATAAAAAGTAACACCAACGCTCAGTCCTGCCTTTTTTGCATTGTCCATATTGGCAATAAAGTTTTCATCCACCGAAAGCTCCCCTGTACTATATCCTCTGGAGCCAACCCGTATCATTGCATATTCAATCCCGGCATTTTTCAACTGGCTGAAATTAACTGTTCCTGTGGATTTACTTACATCCACTCCCATATAAGATATTTTCTGTCCGTTTTCATAATACTTCATAAGCGGTTCCTGACTGACCAGCCCTACATAGTCATATTTATTTCTGGCTATATAGGAATTTATCATTATCCACTGTTCACTTCCGTCCGGAAAGGTTACTTTGGTCTTTGTTCCCCCTTCCGACAAATCCTCTTCTTTTTTCAAATCTCCCTCTTTTTCCAAAAGCTCCTGTGCCTTTTTCCCATAGTCATTTTCCGAAAGGGTTTTGTTTTCCCCTAAATTGTCAGAATCTTCCTTATACATATCCCAAAAGTCCAGCTGGTCAGAGGTAAGCGTGGATTCTCCCAGCTCTAACTCCGAAGCATTTTCTTCCTCAGTCAAAGCTTCCTGTTGTTCTTTCTTGGCAACCTCCCTTGCCCTTTCGCTGTAGCGTTCTTCTCTGTTTGACACAAGCACCACACATAAAATAAGAAGGATAAAGCTGATTACCCCTACAGACATATAAATAACCGGCAGTCCGGTCTTGTTATCATCACTGTTAAAATCATCTGTTAAACCCATATAACCTCCATATCGCTGTTGCCTTTTCATGCTTTCATTGTTTACTTTTGCTCTTATACTTGTTCTAGTTTACCACAAATTGCTTTTTAGGGGAATATGGGATTTTCAGGAGAAGCAGCGGAAACTTTGTAACAGTTCAGCCCTCGGCTTTCCTCCATAGGAATCAGAACCGGCGGCAGACAGAAAGTGATTTCTAAAGGAGTCCTTATAAAAACGCCGGCGCTTAGCGAGGTATTTTCGAGCTTAGCACTGCTGCGTTTTTATCAGAGCGAGAGCGGGACGACGTAGAAACACTTTCTGTCTGCCGCCGGTTCTGATTCCTGTGGAGGAAAGCGGAGGGCTGAACTGTTACGAAACTTTTGGATATTTTTTAATATCTATCGACTTACTCTGCTAAATGCCATATAATGAATTCAGGCAGTCATCAAAATCAATTGCTTGTACAGGAGATTGCGAAAGCATGGGGAACCGGTTAAGATTAAAAGAGACTCTCTCTTAGTAAATATCAACAATGTAAGGAGAAAACAATATGATTTCACAAACAGACCAAAAACCATTAAATGAAACACTAAAAACTGAAAATTCCCAAAATCCGGAAACTGAAAACAAGACCGGAAAACGCATTATTATGTATCTGGCCGTTACCTTTCTCATAACCTATCTTTATGAAATCGGTATCGTCTGGCCTGCCCTGAAAAGCGCTAACCCTCTGATGGCTGCACTTTCCCAGCTTTTAATAGGCGTTGTCATGTTCTTTCCTGCCCTTGGTGTATTGATTACCAGACTTGTTACAAAAGAGGGCTTTCACAATGCCATGCTCCGGCCCAATCTGAAAGGCCACGTCATCTACTATATCATGGCATGGTTTGGTCCAGGCATATTGATTGCAATCGGCGCCCTTGTTTATTTCCTGCTTTATCCGGAAGCCTTTGACCCTTCCATGTCCGATATGCTGAAGCTTTTAAGAGAACAGGCTGCTGCTTCAGGTGCCGAAGCTTCCGCCCTTTCCGCTATATCTCCCGTCATGCTTTATGCTCAGCTTTTCTTTGGAATCCTGTTTGCTCCGGTTTTAAATTTCTTTACCTGCTTTGGTGAAGAATGGGGCTGGAGAGGCTATCTGCTCCCTAAAATGAAGGAAAAACTGCCCCTGTTCCCCATGCTTTTGATAAATGGCATTATCTGGGGCCTGTGGCATGCTCCTATAACCGCAATAGGCCATAACTACGGTCTGGATTATCCCGGATTTCCCTATATGGGAATTTTGGCAATGTGCCTGTTTTGTACGGTTATGGGGATTCTTTTCTCTTACGTGACCTTAAAAACCGGAAGCTGTCTGCCTGCAGTGCTGGCCCACGGCGCATTAAACGGTTTTGCCAGCGCTCCTGCCCTTTTTACAAAGGCAGGATTTGGAAATCCCTTTGTGGGGCCGCTTCCCACCGGTATTATAGGAGGAATTGGATTTATTTTAGCTGCAGGGGTTACGCTTGTTTTATTTTTTAATAAGAATAGGGAATAATTTTTTAGAACATTTGGAACATCCGGTTATTACAGGCGCTCCCCTGCGATGTTCTTAAATCCTTCTCCAAATATCTCACTGGCGCTGGAAACAATGGTAAAGGCATTTTTATCGATTTCCTTTACGGCTTCTTCAAGCTTTGCTGCATGGTGTTTTTTTACGACGCATAAAAGAATTTTCTTTTTATCCTTGCTGTAAGCTCCAGCTCCTTCCAGATAGGTGACTCCTACTTCCAGCTCTTCTATCAGCGCGGCGCATAGGCGTTCCGGCTCTTTGCTGATAATAAAAAACATTTTGGCTTCATCCCTTCCATATAAAACCAGGTCCATTACGGATGCAGTTACCACTACGCTGATTCCTGCATATAATGCGGTTTCCAGATTTTTGAATAAAATTCCCGACAGAGCCACCACTGCCGCATCGATAACCAGAAACAGGGTTCCTGTTTTTAAATGCTTATATTTCAGCCTGAGTATTTTTATGATGATGTCGATGCCGCCGGTGGTGGCTTTATGCTTGAAAATAATTCCAACGGAGCCTCCTACTAAAACTGCTCCTGTAATGGCTGCTAACAGCTTGTCCTGAGTTGGTGAAGGATAAAGGGACCATAGGTTGGTAAAGAAGGAAACAAGCACGATGGAATACAGGGTAGACAAAATAAACCGGAAACCGAATTTCCAGATACCCAGAATTAAAATGGGGATGTTCAGCAGGAAAATCAAGGTTCCTGTTTCTATTGGGACAAATCTGCTTATAATAATGGAAATGCCGGTAATGCCTCCCGGAGCCAGATTATTAGGGTCTAAAAACAGGGCAATTCCTGCCGCATATGCAATTGTTGCAAAAAATATCACTGTATAATTTAAAATATGCTTTCTCATATGGTTAGCATATGAAAAAGCATATTTTTTATTCACTTATTTATTTTACAGAAATGCTGACACATTGGTATTTTGCAAAACTATGAGGATACCTGAATGTCAATATATTTGCACGTTAAATATTTGTTTGAAAATATTTATACACTAAATATTGGTACGGACAATTTTGGGCTGATAGCCTCTTGTGTATAATGCATCGATAATCTGATTCTTATGATCGGTTCCAAATGCCTCCATTGTAATCCGAAGCTCCACAGCCGCATTCCGGTTAGTGGAAACGAACTGATTGTGCTCAAGCTTGATTACATTACCGCTTTCCTTTGCAATCACATCTGCCACCTTGGAAAGCTCTCCCGGCTTATCGGGAAGCAGTACGGAAACGGTGAAAATGCGGTCCCTGAAAATCAGTCCCTGCTGCACCACCGAGGACATGGTAATCACATCCATATTGCCGCCGCTTAGGATTGCCACCATCTTTTTGTCCTTTACATCCAGTTTTTTCAATGCGGCTACTGTTAGCAGCCCGGAATTTTCCACTACCATCTTATGATTTTCCACCATATCAAGGAAAGCCACAACTAACTCTGCATCCTCTACTGTAATAATATCATCCAGATTTTTCTTTATATACGGGAAGATATTGGTTCCCGGAGTCTTTACGGCGGTACCGTCCGCTATTGTATTTACAGTGGGAAGGGTCACCACCTCTCCCGCTTTCAAAGAGGCTTCCATGCAGTTTGCTCCTGCCGGCTCCACGCCGATTACCTGAATCTTTGGATTCAACAGCTTTGCCAGGGTGGAAACTCCTGTTGCAAGCCCGCCTCCTCCGATTGGTACTAAAATATAATCCACTAACGGAAGCTCCTTGATGATTTCCATGGCAATGGTTCCCTGCCCGGTAGCAACTGCCGGGTCGTCAAAAGGATGGATAAACGTATAGCCGTGTTCATCTGCCAGCTCATAGGCTTTTGCACAGGCTTCATCATACACATCTCCGTAAAGGACCACCTCGGCCCCGTAGCTTTTTGTCCTGTTCACCTTCATTAAAGGGGTAGTGGTGGGCATGACGATGACTGCCTTTGTACCATATTTTTTGGCCGCATAGGCAACACCCTGGGCATGGTTGCCTGCTGAGGCTGTAATAATACCTTTAGAACGTTCCTCTGCTGTAAGAGTGCTCATTTTGTAGTAAGCGCCCCTTACCTTGTAAGCCCCCGTAAACTGCATATTTTCCGGCTTTAAATATACCTTGTTGCCGGTCTGGGCGCTGAGATATTCACTGTAGACTAACTCCGTAGGCTGGGTAACCTCCTTTACCTTTTCGGAAGCTTCTTCAAACTGCTTTAATGTAAGCATTTCCTGTTCCATATAATACCTTCTTTCTTTACATTTCCTCTTGTTTCCCCTGAGGGCATATATGGGATTTCCCTCCTTATATGCCGCAGTATATGTTTTTTGTTACATTGCCTTTTCACTCTTCGCCCGTACTCACATCAAACAATGCGTTTACAAACGCATCCGAATCAAACTTCTGCAAATCATCAATGGATTCGCCGATTCCGATGTATTTTACAGGCACTTTCAGCTCTGACTGGATGGCAACTGCAATGCCGCCCTTTGCCGTTCCGTCCATCTTCGTCAAAATGATTCCGGTAATTTCCGCCGCCTCGCAAAATTCCCTTGCCTGCACAAGAGCGTTCTGGCCGGTGGTAGCGTCCAGTACAATCAGGTTTTCCCTGTGGACTCCCGGAAACTCCCTGTCAATGATGCGGTTTATTTTCTTCAGCTCTTCCATCAGGTTTTTCTTGTTGTGGAGCCTTCCAGCCGTATCGCACAAAAGCACATCCGTCTTTCTTGCCTTTGCCGCATTGACCCCGTCAAAAATCACGCTTGCCGGGTCAGCCCCCTCCACGCCGGAAACAATTTCCACACCTGCCCTGTGGGACCATTCATTTAACTGCTCCACTGCCGCCGCCCGAAAGGTATCTGCAGCAACCATCAAAACCTTTCTGCCCTGGTCTTTTAATTTTCCTGCAAGCTTTCCTACGGTAGTGGTCTTCCCCACTCCGTTTACGCCAATTACAAGCACAACTGACTGCTTTGTTTCAAACTCATAGGCAGCTTCCCCTACCTGCATCTGCTCCTTGATGTTTTCAATCAGAAGCTCCTTGCATTCAGCCGGCTCCTTGATATGCTTTTCCTTTACCTGAGCCTTCAGGTTGTCCAGAATGGACATGGTGGCATTGACGCCAATGTCCCCCATAATGAGAATTTCCTCAAGCTCTTCATAAAACTCCTCATCTATAGAGGAAAATCCATGAAATACCGCGTCGATTCCATTTACAAAGCTGTCTCTTGTTTTTGTGAGTCCCGCCTTTAAGCGGCTGAAAAATCCTTTTTTTTCTTCCATCAATCCATCAAATCCTTATCAATTAAATTTACGCTTACCAACGCCGATACGCCCTTTTCCTGCATGGTAATACCATACAGCCTGTCCGCCTTTTCCATAGTTCCCCGCCTGTGGGTAATGACGATGAACTGGGTATGCTTTGTGAGCTTATGTAAATATTTTGCAAAGCGGCTGACATTGGTCTCATCCAACGCCGCTTCAATTTCGTCCAGCAGACAGAAGGGAGAAGGCTTTAAGTTCTGGATGGCAAACAGCAGGGAAATGGCAGCCAATGCCTTTTCTCCACCGGATAACTGCATCATGTTCTGCAGCTTTTTACCGGGAGGCTGTGCAATAATCTTAATGCCCGCTTCTAAAATATCTTCATCCTCCATCAGCTCCAAAGTACCCTTTCCGCCTCCAAACAGCTCCTTAAATACTTTATCAAACTCCTTTGTGATTTCTTCAAATTTTTCTGCAAACTGCTTCCGCATGGCGGCATCCAGCTCATCAATAATGCCAAGGAGGGTCTGCTCTGCCTGTACCAGATCGTCATGCTGATTTTTTAAGAATTCATAGCGCTCCATTAAGTTCTTATAATCCTCAATGGCATTTACGTTAACATCACCTAACTTCTTGATTGCATCCTTTAAGGCAAAAATCTCCTTTTTCATGGCAGGCAAGTCTGTCAGCTCTTCATTTTTCATGGTGGCAGCATCGCTTAAGGTTATCTCATATTCATTCCACATATAGTTTATATGGGATTCTATGGATTCCTCCAAACGTTCCTTCTGACTGCCCAGACGATAAACTTCTTTATCTAAGGAGGTCATTTGCTCCGCCATCTTTTCTCTTTCCGTAAAGAAGTTCTTCTGCTTTCCGGAAAGCTCTTCTTTTCTGGCAATGTCCTGATTAAGCTTTTCTTCCGACTCGCCCTTCATGGTATGGGAAGCGGCAATGGTCTTTTCAATTTCTCCGATATTGGCTTCTTTCTGCTCTGCTTCCAGTAAAAGCTTCTCCAGATTTTCGTTAATCTCCGCTAACTCACTTTGGTATCTGCTTATTTCCCCTAAAATACGGTCAATATTTTCCTGCTCGAATTCCTGCTTCTGTATGAGTTTTTCCGCTTCCATATCCAGCTCGGAAACCTTTGCGGACTGGCTGCTTTCCTGTTCTCTTTCTTCCTCTAAGACAGTCTGGAACTCACTAATCTGCTTTTCAATGTTCTTTTCCATTTCTTCGGAAGCCTTCAGTTCATTTAAAATTGCCTGCTTTTCTTCTGTCAGCTCCTTAGCCTGAGATTCCAGCTCGTTCTGCTCTTCTTTCAGCTCTTCAAAGCCTTTTCCAACCTCGCTTTTCTTTTCCTCCGCCTTCATCACGTTAAGCCGTTTTGTATTCTGCTCGATAAATCGCTTTTGGAGCTGTTCCTTTCCTTCCTCGATTTCCTTGCGGATTTTGTTTCTTTCCGCTTTTGTCTGCTCAATGGCGTCTAACAGCGCATCAATTTCCTTTAAATGCCCTGCCACCTGCTCCTTTAGCTGCTCCATTTCCCTTCTGCGTCCTAAAAGGTTGCTGGAATTTTTAAAGGCACCGCCGGAAATTGCGCCTCCCGGCACCAGCAGCTCTCCCTCTAAGGTAACCATCCTTACCCCGTAATCGAACTTTCTGGCAATTTTTACCGCATGGTCCACGTTATCGATGACTACGATTCTTCCTAACATGGCCTTTGCCACGTTTTCATATTTCTTATCCACCTTTACCAGCTCATTTGCCATGCCGATGGCGCCCTGTTCCTTTAACACCTGGGGGGTTTTGAACTCCTGAGGATGCAAAATGCTGGTAAGGGGAAGGAAGGTAGCCCTGCCGTATTTATTTTTCTTTAAGAAGCCAATCATCTTTTTGGCAGTTTCCTCATCATCGGTAACGATATTCTGAATATTGCCTCCAAGGGCGGTTTCAATTGCAGTTTCGTATTTAGCCTCCACCTTGATGATATCCGCCACAACGCCAATGATACCGGGATTTTTTTCTTTTTCCTCCATGACCCTTCGGATACTGTTGCCGTAACCTTCATACCGCTCCGTTAAGTTGGTAATGGATTCCAGCTTTGATTTCTCCTGATGATACAAAACCTGGGTGTCCCGAAGCTTTTTATCTGTTTCCGCCAGCCTGTCCGTTGCCTCATGGTTCTTTTCTTCCAGAAAGCTCTGCTGCTCATTAAGCTTTTGAATACAGTCCGTCACTTCCTGAAATTCCGCTTCTAACTGTTTAATGACCTCAAGCTGCTCCGCTTCATCGGATTTTGCCCGCAAAATACGGGAATTCAGCTCTGCCTTGCGGATGGAAATCTGCTCTAACATCGTATCGAAACGGCCGATTTTGGATTTTATGGTAGCCCTTTCATTTAAGGCATTGATAATAGTATTTTTTCCTGCCTCAATACTTTCATTCAGCTCCTCCATATGCTTCTGCATGGAAAGAAGCTGCTCCTTTGCTTCCTTTCTTACAAGCTCTAAGTTAGCAAGCTGATCATCGAACTGTTTCTTTTCTTCTAAAATTTCCTGCTTGTCCGCTTCTCTTTTGGCAATGTCCCCTTTGATGTTTTTCTGTCTAGTAAGAAAGTGCTCTTCATTTGCCTTTGCGGACTTAATCTGTTCCTTTAAGACATTGATTTCTCCCTCCAGCTTTCCTCGAAGCACACTGGAATTGGACAGCATTTCTCTTGCGGAAACAATTGCCTTGTCAAGCTCTTCGATTTCAGTCTGCACTGCTTCGTATTCATTTTTAATATTCTCGTATTTGGAAGAGGTGGACTCCAAGTCATCTCTGGCAATCTGGTATTTTTGCTCCAACTGGTTCAACTCTTCCTTTAACCGGCTGTTTTCCAAAAGGAATACGTTCACATCCAGCGTCTTTAGCTCTTCCTTTTTCTTTAAATACACCTTTGCCGTTTCTGACTGCTTTTCCAAGGGTCCGGTCTGCTTTTCCAGCTCTGATAAAATATCGTTGACACGGACTAAGTTCTGTTTTTCATCTTCCAGCTTTTTCTGGGCGGTAGTCTTTCTTCTTTTAAACTTTACGATTCCTGCCGCCTCATCAAAAAGCTCCCTGCGCTCTTCCGGCTTTCCGCTCAGGATTTTATCAATCTGTCCCTGTCCGATAATGGAGTAGCCTTCTTTTCCGATACCCGTATCATAAAAAAGCTCGTTCACATCCTTTAGGCGGCATGCCGTGCCGTTAATGAGATATTCGCTTTCACCGGAACGGTAAATACGCCTTGCCACCGTTACCTCTTCATAGTCAATGGCAAGGGAATGGTCGCTGTTATCCAATGTAATTGCCACATACGCATAACCAAGTGGTTTCCTGTTTTCCGTACCGGAAAAAATAACGTCCTGCATGGAAGCCCCTCTTAACTGCTTGATACGCTGTTCTCCCAAAACCCACCGCACCGCATCCGCCACATTGCTCTTGCCGCTTCCGTTAGGTCCTACTATACCTGTGATTCCATTATGAAATTGAAAGTTGATTTTATTGGCAAAGGATTTGAATCCGTGCACCTCAATACTTTTTAAATACATACAACACCTGCTTATTTCTTCATTTTCAACAGGGCTTCATAGGCCGCCTGCTGTTCCGCATTTTTCTTATTCCTGCCGGTGCCCGTGCCAATCTGCTTATTTTGAAGCATTGCTGCCACATGAAACAGCTTATTGTGCTCCGGTCCCTCTTCCTTTAAAAGGACGTAAGTAAGCTCTCCCGCCTTCTTTTCCTGAACAAACTCCTGAAGGATGGATTTGGCATCATAAAATAATTTTTTATGCTCTAAGTCGTTTAAGACAAATCTTTTGATAAATTCTTTGGCACATTCCATGCCTCCGTCCAGATAAATGGCGCCAATCACCGCTTCTACCGAGTCTGCAATAATGGATTCCCGCTCTCTGCCTCCGGTTGCTTCTTCGCCCTTTCCGAACAGCATATATTTTCCAAGCTCCAATTCCCTGCCTGTAATGGCAAGAGCCTGCTCACAGACAACGCTTGCCCTTGTTTTGGTCAGGTCACCCTCCGACATTTCCGGGTCTGCAAAATAAAGAAATTCACTGCTGACTAACTCCAATACTGCATCCCCTAAAAACTCTATCCGTTCATAATGGGCCTGCTGGTTGATTTTCTGCTCATTGGTAAAGGAGCTGTGAGTCATTGCCTGCTTCAAAAACTTTTTATTCTGAAAGGTATATCCTATTTTTTTTTCCAATTGACTTAATGAATATTCTTTCATTTTGCTTCTTTCCCCTGTTTTTCTTTGGGTAATTACCTCCTTATTTCTCTTGGATTTTATATGTTTTGTGGAATCCGTATCCCGATTTCTGTAGGAGAGCTACTGTCTGAACTGTCACTTAAAATCCACATATAACATACAATAGGGTGCCGCAATGCGGCACCTCTAATTCATTTTTTTCTCAATCAGCCTTACTGCCTCTTCTACTGTTGTGATTTTTTCTACTTCTTCCGGCAGGACATCAATGGAAAGCTCCTCTTCCACCCCTGTCATAATCTGAAACATATCTAAAGAATCCGCTCCAAAATCATCTGCAAAAGAATTTTCCAGGGAAATCTCGCTTTCGTCCACATTCAGCACATCAACCATAACCCTTTTTAATACTTCAAATCCCATGGGTTTTTCCCCCTATTCATCCTTCAGTAATATCTTCTCTTTGATTTTTTCGTTAATTTCCTGTTCCTTAAAGGTAATGCACTGTAAAATGGAATTTTTGATTTCTATGGATTTTGAACTTCCATGGGTCTTCACCACCAGACCGTTCAGCCCAAGCAGGGGCGCTCCTCCATACTGCTCTAAATCAAAATCCTTTAAGGTTTCCTTTAATGCCGGCTTTACCAAAAGCGCACCTATCTTGCTGCGTAAGGAAGTCATCATGCCTGCCTTCACCTTTTTGATAAGAGTGCCTCCTACCCCTTCATACAGCTTCAAAATCACATTTCCCACAAATGCCTCGCATACGATTACATCGGCAAGCCCCGCAGGAATATCCCTTGCTTCAATGCTGCCGATAAAGTTGATTTCGGGACAGTTTTTCAACATGGGAAAGGTTTCCTTAACAAGGGCATTTCCCTTTTCCTCCTCTGCACCTATGTTCACAATGGCAACCTTCGGATTCTTTACATTCATCACATGCTCCATATACACAGAACCCATTTTGGCAAACTGAAGAAGGTGGGAGGGCCTTGCATCCACATTGGCTCCGCAGTCAATCAAAAGGGAAGCTCCTTTTTCCGTTGGAATAAGAGGAGCCAAAGGCGCTCTTTCAATTCCTTTAATTCTGCCTACCAGTACCTGTCCGCCCACTAAATTGGCGCCGGTGCTTCCTGCCGACACATAGGCATCGCAGGTACCCGCCTTTACCATTCCCATTGCTTTTACAATAGAAGAATCCTTTTTCTTCCGGATGGCATTTACGGGAGGCTCGGCAGTTTCAATAATTTCTGTGGCATTTACGATTTCAAGCCTGTCTTTATCGTAAGTAAATTCAGCCAGATGCTTTTTTAACAGTTCTTCCTGGCCCACTAAAAACACCTTTACTCTTTCATTTTCATTCAGGGCTTCCACCGCCCCTTTTATTATCTCAGCAGGCGCATTATCCCCGCCCATTGCATCCACTGCAACATTTACTAATCCTGACATATGTGTATTCTCCCGTTTCCTGTAAAAAGACCTTCATTTAAATATACTAAAACAGGCGGAAAAAATCAAGGTGTTTCCGAATTTCCTTTCGGATTTCCTTCGAATTTTAACAGCAGAAAGTTATAATATGTAATTGTCCTTTTTATCGTTATAAAAGCTTTCTTTTATTAAATGTAGTATACTTTTCGGAATAATTTTATTTTTATCTTCAACCAATAATGTGTCATATTTCGCAACACTTGCATCTTTGGAAAAAATGTAATCAACTACTTCTCCGTCATTGCTTTTCTCAACTGATGAATCCTCCACACGTAAAGACATAGGAAGGAAAAAGTCGTTAATCTTATTTCCTTTATCGTCTATATTCTCTGTTAAGCCCAATGTGAACTCAAGATTCGTAACACTTATTTTGTATATAATAGTTACTGTCTGCATATCCTTTAAAATACATACCATATCTTTTGTCAGCTCTGGTAATCTTTTTAAGCATGGCAGTTTCTTTTTTGCATTAGCATATGGATGTTTTGCATCAAAATAAAACTGACTGTTTGTGAGTATTGCCCTCTTAGCGTTCCTATAAAAATCCTTAGCAGATAGATTTGTTTCCACACCTGTCAGATGCAGAAAATGGTCTACCGGAAAAGATACTTCAAAGTATTCATCACCATATACATACAGAAATGCTTTACCTGCCAGGTTCCGACTATATACACCAGCCGATTTTATGATATCTTGCCGTATTGCATTTTTCTTTTCTGTCTTTGTTGCCATTTGCACCTCATATGTAAAGAGGAGTGCGATAAAAACGCACTCCTCTAAGAATTTCTTTTAAAAAGAGTTTTCTGCTGGTTGTCAGCCTCGGTATCCAGTTAAGATACCCATAACGACGTGGAAATCATTAAGTCCCCCACATGGACTACAGCTTTATCCAAGCTGCCAGACTCAATGCCCAGTTAAGACATCCTATGAAATGGAAGTTTATCCTGCTCCATTTGCAGCACAACTTTTAGCGATGCTCTTACATCGAGAACATTTCTGCTCTTACCTATATTATACTCAATCCACCTCAAAAATCAACCTATTTCAGCAATTTCCAAATTTTTCGGTAACAGTTCAGCCCTCCGCTTTCCTCCACAGGAATCAGAACCGGCGGCAGGCAGAAAGTGATTTCTAAAGGAGTCCTTATAAAAACGCCAGCGCTTAGCGAGGTATTTTCGAGCTTAGCACTGCTGCGTTTTTATCAGAGCGAGAGCGGGACGACGTAGAAACACTTTCTGCCTGCCGCCGATTCTGATTCCTGTGGAGGAAAGCGGAGGGCTGAACTGTTACTTTTTCAAAAATCTTTTTGCTTTAAAATTAAAATAAGCTGAAATTTTCTGTTCCATAGATAATAGCGGATAAAAATCAAGAGTCAATACCATCTCCTATATGAAATATTCTTTCCGTATTTTTCCTTGCATTTTCCATCAATATATCCTCTGATACTTTCATATATTTTGCCAGTTCCCTCACAACATACTTAATATTCTGCGGCACATTGGTCCTTTCAAGCCCCGGAACGTTCTTAGGCGTTAAATATGGGGCATCCGTCTCCACCAGAATCCGGTCCAGCGGAATAATATGCACCGCCTCCCTCAATTCCTTCCCCCGGCGGTCGTCACAAATCCATCCGGTAATTCCTATGGAAAATCCCATGGAAAGATACTTGTCCAGAGTTTTCATATCTCCTGTAAAACAATGTACAACCGAGTTCCTGCATAAATCCGGATGCTTTTTGAATCTTTTTATAAAATCATCGGCTGCGCTGCGCTCATGGAGGAACAACGGCATATTCAGTTTCTCGGCAAGCACAATATGTTTTTCCAGACATCTTATCTGATTTTCCTTCGCGGAAAACATCCTGTCATAATCCAGCCCGCATTCCCCTATGGCAACTATTTTCTTATTTTCCGATACAATCTGCTCTATAAGCTTAAAATCCTCCTGCCCTGCACGGTCTGCATTATGAGGATGGATTCCTGCCGTACCAAAAGCCTCATGGGTCTTTACAAAATCATTGATTCTCTTATTCTCCTTCATATCCGTTCCGGTGAGAATACAGCATACTCCATCATTGCCTGCCTCACTGATAATCCTTTCAGGCTCCGGAAACTGTTTACAAAAAAGATTCAAACCTATATCATAATATTTTACCTGCATTTCATTTTCTCCTGTTTCTTAATACACAATACTAAAATCAAGTGTTAATATCCATCCCATATTACACGATTACAATACATACCTCATGAATGATTATTCTTTTATCCTTTTTCCTTATTACATCCATTATGGTTTTTCTAATCTGGTTACAAACCATATCTTCCTCATTATGATAAAACCTGTTATGTACATATTCCTCATACTCCAAAAGCTCTAATCCGAAATTGTAACTATTGTATTTTTTTCTTGATGTCATATGAACTTCAACAAATACTGTCTTTAATTCAACAGGTCTGTCTATATAGTTAAAATAAGAAGGACTGAATATCATATATGACTTGGAACTAACCGTGCTAAAATCCATTCTCTCCGAAATCGCATTTTGTAACTCATCTCTGGTTAAATATGCAATATCCTTTATGGAATACTTTAAAAGCTTATCCAGCGGAGTATTATCCAGTTTCCCTGACATCACCTTGTATAAAATCTTTTCCCGCTCTTCGTCTTTTTCTTTGTCTACATTGTCCTTTTGCTTTTTATAAAAATACTGTGGGTATACCCTGCCCTTATAAACATATACATTGCACAATTGCTGCGCATTGATATATTCAAAAGGAGCTTTTCCATAATTGCCGAATTCTGCAAAATATGCTTTCCTGTGGATATGATAGCATACCTTTATTCTATATACTATTTTAGAAGAATATGGTCCGCACAGCTTTTTTTCCTTTGTATATATGGACACTACCTTTCCTTTATATTCTTTCCCTCTGGCTATGGCATTTTTCCTCTTATGCTCCTTCGGATACCATATACAGAAAACAATTGCTTCCAACACACAAAAGCCGGCAAAGCTATATGCCGTATTGTCTAAAAAAGCCTTATTAATCCCATAAACATATATACAGATTAATATTATCCATATTTCCAATACTGCAATCACAGAATGCAGATATCTTATTTCTTCAAATCTATTATATAGTCTTTTCATATAATCCCCTGATTCACAAAAACTACTACAACATAAAATAAGTTGTTGATAGTTTGACGCAGAATGTTTTCCTGAAAGCGCTACTATAACATTTAACCCGCCCTTACACTTTCTTCCTGCTTATCCAGACTCCCAGCCCCAGAAAAGCTGCTCCGGCAACAATCATCCCGGCAAACACCAATACCTGTGAACCCCCAAACTCCAGATTCATCAAAGCCGGAAACTTTTCCCCAAGCTGTTCCTGATACTTACTGACAAACAAAGAAACAAAATTATTCGCAAAGTGCATAAGCATGGCAGGAAAGATACTGCCGGTCCGGTATACTAAAACAGCCAGCAGACATCCCAAAAAGGCGGTAGGAATCAGCTTTACAAGGCTGAAATGATAGCATCCGAAAATAAAACCTGTCATAAGCACGGCTGCAGCCGGCTTTGTTTTCTCTTTCATGATGCCAAATGTAAAGCCCCGGAACATAAGCTCCTCCCCAATGGCAGGCAATACTGCCATAACAATCACCACAGCCGGGAACGGCGCCTGCAAAAGAAAATCAAACTGTGTCTGAAGGCTTTCGCTGCTGTCCTTTAAAACCATGGATAACACACTGCTCAACACCAGGTTCAGACAAAATCCCCCCACAAAAAAGCAAAGTGCGGACAACACCCCCTTCACTCCGGGAGCCTTTAAAGAAAACAGCCTTTTGAAATCCGTTTTCACATACCAGCCATAGCCAACCGGAAGAAGCAATATCAACAACTGTTGTACGAAAACCCCTGCAAAGCCCAGCTTTACGGTGGCAAAAGAACCTACATAAAATATTCCCAGAATTAAAATACACAAAAGCAGCAGCAAATCCCCGTAGCCCGGCAGCTGTCCCTGTTTCATCTCGCTTCTTTTATGGAAAATCTTCACACTTGTAAAGCCTTCTGCAAATAGAACGGATTCGCTGTTATAAATCCTGCCAAGCACCATAACGGTAAGCAGGCTGTATGCCACATTGCAGAAAAGCACCACTGCAAAAAGCCCATAGTTGTACTGAAAGCTGAACAAATCTTTAATCAGCAAAGTAACATTGATAACCGGAACCGCCGCCGTTGCAGCCGTCAGCTTTAAATCCGGCAGCATTCCCGCATAGCTGGAAAACATAAATACCAACAGCACCGGCGTAATATAATTGTTTGCTTCCTTGAAGCTTTTTGCAAAAATGCAGACACACATGCAGACAGCCGTTACAAGCAGTGCAAATACAAGCATAATGACAATGGAAAATAAAATAGCAGGCACAAAGGTTGCAAAATCAAAAGACAGATTTTGTACACTCTCTGCAAAAAAAACAAACATAAATCCAAAAGCCGCCATCATGGAAAGAATATTTAAAAAAGCCGAGGTACAGGCGATAACGGATACTGCTAAAAATTTACTCATAATCAGTTCAAAATTCGTAACAGGCAGAGTCAGAAGCGTTTCCAACGTTCCTCTTTCCCGTTCTCCTGCCGTCACATCAATTGCCGGATACATAGCCCCTAGACAAATACTTGTAATCATTAAAAAAGGAATAATGGAGCCAAGCATACTGCCCATGCTTTCTTCTTTGGAGGACATGTCTGTTTTTTCATAACCGATGGGATAAAGCACTACATTCTCGTCAAGCCCCAAATCCTCTACAGCTTCCTTCCTAAGCTCCTCCCTGAAAAGCTCCAGACCGTCATAAAGCACATCTGCTGCTGTGACAGAATCCGTTTCCGCAGATAAATAATGAATAGAATAGGAAACTCTTCCTTCCTTTTCTTCTGCTGTCACATAAGCATTAAGCTCTTTTTCCATAAGGGCCTTTTCAGGGCTCTCGGACTCAACTATTTTCAGCTTATAAGACAATTCTTCCTCATTCTCCTTCAGCACGTCCTGAATCCTCTCTGCCTCTTCCACCTGATAAAAAGCTGCCTTATAAATCTTTTCCTCCTGATCTGACATCACGGCGCTTGTAATCAGGGTCATAGCCACGATAAGCAAAGGATACAGCAAAAGAGGAACAAGCACCATCATAATCAATGTTTTTTTGTCCCGGAAGATATCCGTCAGTTCCCGCTTAAAAAGCGATTTTATTCTTTTCGTACTCATGCTTCGTCCGCTCCTTCCATGATGACATGAAATGCATCCCTTAGATTTTCTGTTTTCGTCTCTTCCATAATTTTTGCAGGAGTCCCCTCTTTTAGCACCCCGCCCTTGTATATCATTAAGATGCGGTCACACAAAAACTGTGCCTCTTCTAAATAATGGGTGGAATACAAAACAGTCTTTCCAAGCTTTTTCTGCTCCTTCATAAAGTTGACAATGGCATCTGCCGATAAAATGTCCAGCCCCAAAGTGGGCTCATCAAATATATAAATATCCGGGTCGTGAATGAGACATCTGGCAATGGAAGCACGCTGGGTCTGCCCGGTAGACAGCTTTTCAATCCGGTTATCGCCAAAATCCTTCATATCCAGCACCGTAAAAATCTCTTCAATCCGTTTTTCACATTCCTCTTTGGAAAGGCTGTAAATATCTCCCAGCATTTGAAGCATTTCCCTTGTGCTAAGCCTGTGATAAAGCTTTGTGTTGCCGGACAAATAGCCGATATTCTTTTTCATCTCCACCGGCTCTTCAATCAGGCCTCCCTGTGCATCCTCCATGACCACCTTTCCGCCGGTAGGCTCCATCAGCGTTCCCAACATGCGAAGCAGCGTGGTCTTTCCTGCTCCGTTGGGCCCTAAAATACCCAGAATCTCTCCTGCGCCCACTTCTAAAGAAATATCCTTTACCGCATAAAATTCTTCCTTTACCGATTTCTTTTTCAAGCCTTTTCCTTTTTTATCCTTCTCCTCTTCCAACTTTGTCCGTATGAACACTTTGCTTAAATGCTCCGCCTTCAGCATATCCTTTCCTCCGTTTCACTTATAATTATAAGTTATACAAATACCGTTATTCCCACCGGCAGTCAGGTAAGCAGCCATGCCTGCTTTTATTCATTTCTTTCCTTCCACTTTTCGTATAAATCCGGCCTTCTTTCCTTTGTTCGCTTTATGGACTGTTCCCGCCTCCACTTTTCAATATTGGCATGATGTCCTGACAAAAGCACCTGCGGCACTTTTTTCCCCTGCCACTCTTCCGGCCTGGAATACTGTGGATATTCCAAAAGATCCTCATGAAAGGACTCAAACTCTGCCGATACGTCATTATTCAATACTTCCGGCACCAGACGGGAAATGGAATCAATCATCACCATTGCCGGAAGCTCTCCCCCGGTAAGCACATAATCACCAATGGAAACATAATCTGTTACGATTTCCTCCAAAACCCTTTCATCTATCCCCTCATAATGTCCGCACAAAAAAACCAGGTCCTCCTCCTTTGCCAGCTCCTTTGCCATATTCTGGTTAAATACAGCCCCCTGGGGCGTCAGATAAATTACCCTTGGCTTATTTGAGGTATTAGCATCGGCTAACTCCTCTTCCTGTCCTTCTTTAGCTTTTTCATTGTCCGGTCCGACAATCCTTTCCTCCACAGCCTTATAAGCATCATAGACAGGCTGTGCCTGCATGAGCATTCCGGCACCGCCCCCATAAGGATAATCATCCACCTTTTTATGCTTATTTTTTGTATAATCCCGGATATTCACCGCTTCAATCTCTATAAGCCCCTGCTGGCATGCTCTTCCCAATATGCTTGTATGAAGTCCCTGCAGGACCATTTCCGGAAATAATGTCAACACATGAAATCTCATAGCAGCCCTTCCATCATACGGACTTTAACAAAGCCCTCTTCTACATTTACTTCTAAAATGCACTGTTTAATTGCCGGAATCAGCACTTCCTTTTCTTCCGGCATTTTTACCACATATACATCATTTGCCCCGGTCTCCATCACATCCCCTAACACGCCAATGGAATTTCCTTCCTCGTCGATTACCGAAAGCCCAATCAAATCCGCAATAAAGTATTCATCCTTCTTCAGCTTTACCGCATTCTCCCTGGTTACAAAAAGCTCTTTCCTTCTATATTTCTCAATCTGATTTATATCATCAATGCCCTTGAATTTCAGTATCACAAACTGCTTGAAGAATTTTACCCCTTCCACCTCAAGGTTCAATTGCTCTTTTCCCGTTTCCAAAATAAGCTGTATTCCCTTCTTAAACCGCTTCACATCATCTGTAGTGGGAAACACCTTTACTTCTCCCTTAATCCCATGAGTGGATGTAATCACGCCCACCTTTAATAAATCATCCATTTTCTTTTCTCCTCCTGCGTTTTTTCATCATATCATAAATACACCCTATATGAAAGCTATATAGCAGAAAAGATGTACATCTGAAAAGACGTACATCAAAAGATATGCTTGTAACAGTTCAGACAACAGCTCCAAAATAAAAACAGGGTGTCCCAGACACCCTATCCCTTTAGATGATTTCCACATCCACCTTTTGATTTTCTCCAAAAGAAGCCGCCTTTACAACAGAGCGAATCGCCTTTGCGATTCTTCCCTGCTTGCCGATAACTTTTCCCATATCAGCCTGAGCTACATGAAGCTCCACAATTAATGCCTTCCCTTCTTTTTTCTCAGTTACAACAACTTCCTCCGGATTGTCAACAAGTGCTTTTGCAATCACCTCAACCAATTCCTTCATAGTACACCTCCAAAAGTGCAATGACAAGTTTTTAGATTCCGCAATTATTTTTCAATTCCTGCTGCTTTAAAAATCTTGCCTACCACTTCTGTCGGCTGTGCACCGTTAGCAAGCCATTTCTTTGCCAACTCTTCATTTACCTTGAAAGTACTTGGATCTGTATTTGGATCATAAGTTCCAATCTCCTCGATAAATCTTCCATCTCTTGGAGAACGGGAATCTGCAACTACGATTCTATAAAAAGGAGCCTTTTTCTGTCCCATTCTTCTTAATCTGATTTTTACTGCCATTTCTTTTCACCTCCGAAATTATTTTTCATTATATATCAGTTAACCGAATAAAATATCCGGCTTAACAGCTCACTTAAAAGGGAAATTTAAATTTGCCCTTTTTGCCCATGCCGCCCATCATGCCAGGCAATTGCTTCATCATTTTCTGGCTCTGCTCAAACTGTTTTATAAAGCGGTTCACTACGCCAACGTCAACCCCGGCGCCTTTGGCTATCCGGTGTTTTCTGCTTGGATTTAAAAGCTTTGGATTCTGCCTTTCTGCTACCGTCATGGATAATACGATGGCTTCCATTCTGGCAAGCTGCTTTTCATCCACCATGGATTCGATTTCTCCCATTTTGGCGCCCATACCGGGCATCATGCTTAAAATGGAGGACAATCCGCCCATATTGCGCATCTGCTTCATGCTTTCCAAGTAATCCTCAAAGTCAAACTTGCCTTTTTTCATTTTGGCGGCCATCTGTTTTTCTTTTTCTTCATCGATATCCAAATTGGCCTGTACCTTATCAATGAGAGTCAACACGTCTCCCATTCCCAAAATGCGGCTTGCCATCCGGTCCGGATAAAACTGCTCCAAATCCGACAGCTTTTCACCCATACCTACAAATAAAATAGGCTTGCCGGTTACTGCCTTGACAGAAAGTGCGGAACCTCCCCTGGAGTCGCCGTCCATCTTGGAAAGGATGACCCCGTCAATTCCCACCTTTTCATCAAATTCCTTTGCCACGTTGACTGCATCCTGACCAGTCATGACGTCCACCACCAGAATGGTCTGATGGACTTCTACATTTGCCTTGATTTCCTGTAACTCTTCCATCATGGCTTCATCTATGTGAAGACGGCCTGCAGTATCTAAAATCACTACGTTATGGCCGTTTTTCTGGGCATGCTCTAAAGCCGCTTTTGCAATGTCCACCGGGCTGTGGTTTTCTCCCATAGTGAACACGTCCACCTGCTGCTTTTCACCGTTTACCTGTAACTGCTTAATGGCTGCAGGCCTGTAAATATCACAGGCTGTCAGCAGGCACTTTTTGCCCTTTAGCTTCAGCTTTCCCGCTATCTTTGCTGTGGTGGTGGTCTTACCTGCACCCTGAAGGCCGCACATCATAATGACGGTAATGGACTTTCCGGGCTGCATCTTGATTTCCGTGGTCTCGGAACCCATCAGTGCCGTCATTTCCTCGTTTACGATTTTAATGACCATCTGTCCCGGATTCAGACCGTTCATCACATCTGCGCCAATGGCACGTTCCTCTACAGACTTGATAAACTGCTTTACCACCTTGAAGTTTACGTCGGCTTCTAACAACGCCATCTTTACTTCCTTTAAAGCAGCTTTTACATCTTCTTCCGTAAGCCTGCCTTTGCTCTTTAATTTTTTAAATACATTTTGTAGTTTATCCGTTAAACTTTCAAATGCCATAAATTATAATTCCTCTAATATCTCATTGATGAGAGCCTCTAATCTCCGGCTCACGGCCTTATCTTCCAATTTGTCCAGCACTTCCTTTAATGCATGGACCTTTTCCTTTGTCCTTGTAAACTTTTCCACCAGATGCAGCCTGCTTTCATACTCTGAAAGACTTTTATCGCACCGTTTTATCAAGTCATGAACCCCCTGTCTGGAAATCCCGTGCTCATCGGCAATTTCCGAAAGGGACATGTCATGATAAACTGCATCCTCATATATGCGCTTCTGGTGTTCTGTCAAAAGCTCGCCGTAAAAATCATACAGCAGACCCTGTTCTACAATCTTTTCCATCGTATCACCTGTTTTTTTCTGATACCTTTGCTATAATACACTAAGGGCATGGCGGTGTCAAGTATTTTTTCTTGACAGATAAATGATCGGTAACAGTTCAGCCCTCCGCTTTCCTCCACAGGAATCAGAACCGGCGGCAGGCAGAAAGTGATTTCTAAAGGAGTCCTTATAAAAACGCCAGCGCTTAGCGAGGTATTTTCGAGCTTAGCACTGCTGCGTTTTTATCAGAGCGGGAGTGGGACGACGTAGAAACACTTTCTGCCTGCCGCCGGTTCTGATTCCTGTGGTGGAAAGCGGAGGGCTGAACTGTTACATCTATTACGATATATCACTTGTATTCACCATTTATCTTCAATGCCATCTCTGCAAATTCATTATAATTACTTAATACGCGCTTGTATGCCTTAATTTCCTCTTCACTTACTTCTCCATTTGTCTCTAACGACATTTCTATTGAATATTGGTTTGATATTTTATCATAAGTGATATGTGCATCAGCAGATTTCACAACCTCTAAATCTGTAAAGGTCTCTTCAATTATGCCGGCTAAGTGCGTACCGTATATTTCTTTTTTATCAATTTTATGATTCCACATTCCAAATATACAATAGCCCAAAAACAAACACACGAAAAGGATTAGTCCTCCTAAAAAAAAGTATTTCTTTTCTATTCGTTGTCTCATGGCGCCGTACCAAATGATAATGTGCTGTTAAATGGGTCATAGCTTGCTGCAAACAATCTTGAATAAGAAGAACCAAGATAAGTCATATCCAACCATAATGCATGATAATAATTTGTAGAGGATTTGTTATCTTCATCCCACTTACAACTCCAAAGTTTGTTTTTTATTGTATATGTACCTCTCAAATTGCTAATATAGCCCGCTTCTCCATTTGGATACCATGTACACTCAAGCTGAACTACTATCACTAAAGTTTCAACACCCGCCATATTATGATTGATATTGTATGTCTTAGTGGAAGTTTTCTTACCTGCTCTTGCTAAATCCATACTGGTACCTACGCAAGACATAGTAATCGTTCCTCCATCTGAAGTTGTACCAAGTATTATTGATTCCCCAGTCTTCAATTCATAACATGTGTCAGGCATCTGTTTGTTTTCTTTCTCATCTATCATTTGTATATTTTCTTTTTCCGGCAGACCTGTCTCTGCAATTCCTACTCTTTTACAACTATCTGCCAGATTGGATTCTGCAGATGCCTTAGCAGATACAGTTTGTGGCATTGCATAAAAAAAATTCATAAAAATAAATAAAGCAATGCCCATTTTGCATAATAGTTTCATACCCTAATCCTCCTATTGATTTTTTTTAATAATACATGATTAAACAACAGTTGTCAACATCTTGTAATTTATTATTTCTTATATTTGTAACAGTTCAGCCCTCCGCTTTCCTCCACAGGAATCAGAACCGGCAGCAGGCAAAAAGTGTTTCTACGTCGTCCCGCTCTCGCTCTGATAATAACGCAGCCTCACCTTCCCCCAACCTGGTGCCTTGAAAATCCCCTTCCTGTAAATACCATACACAAAACTGTTGCCGCCCCATAAGCGATACAGAACATGGGAATATAAGAAAGTACCACATTCCCTATCTGACAGCTGTTATAAGTAGACAGCACTTCTTTAAAATCCGTGATGAGCACCGGCCTTAAAAATAAAATCCAGTTTATCAGACGGCTGTTTTTGGAAAAAGGAATGAATATGGTTCCAAGAAGCAGCAGGAAATCTACCGCAAGCACAATTAACGGATTTTTGCTGCGGGCTGACAGCAGCATGGAAAAGGCTCCTATAAAGGCTGCCATCAGAAGCATTATCCCTAAATGTACTGTTACTGCTTTTAATACGGTCCAGTCATAGGGAGAATTTTTGGAAAAAAGCTGTACCGGTAAATTATAGCCTTCCACCCCCAGAACCGCCATAAGGCTTCCCACCGATACGACTGTGCAAAGCAGCGTATAGCCTGCCGAAAAAAGAAAGACAGCAATCATCTTTGCACCTATCAGCTTTGTCTTTCCGAACTTTGCCGTAAGAATCAGGGCATCTGTCCGGTTCTGGTACTCCCCTGCAAAAACAGGTGCGATACAAATACTGATGACAAAAAGCAAATAGAACAAAGTACCTATATTATTCCAGATAAAATTCCATGTTTCTGTATTTCCAAATAAAAAAGGTGTTTTTACTGTTTGTGCTTTCTCCATCCAGAACTGCTTTTCTTTTTCCGTATAATTTCCATAAGAGTAATCCATATTCAAACCGTTTCTTATTTTCTCCAGCCGCCTTTCATAAAAGCCGATTCCATTGGTTGTGTCGATAGAAGCCAAATCCTCCCATGCCCATTGTTCATTCCATTCTGAATAATTGCTGCAGATTATTGAAAAAACATTTGTATTGGGTGAAATCAGCCACCAGCCGTAGCCCTCTTCTCCCGGTTCCAGTTTCTTCAGTTGATTTTGATAATCCGTTACGATTTCTGTCAGATACTCCTCGCTTAAAACCCCTGTCTGGGCTTTATCATATTCTGCCTGCATTTTCACTGCTTTCAGCCCTTTTACGATTGGCGCCTCTTTGTTTAACCGGAAGTCCTCGCTTTTTATACTATAATAATTTACAAAAAGCAGTAAAAACAATCCGAGGAACATGGCTGTCCTGTTTACTTTCTTTTTCCATATTTTTTTCAGTTCAAACCTGATTAAGCTTAACATTTTGTACCCTCCTGAAAATAGTATAAATACAAATCCTCCAAAGTTCCCTTTACACTGATGCCATTTTCAAAGGGCTTTGCTTCACTAATGATGCGAAAAGTGGTTTCCCCGTCATTATGATGCATGTTTGCCACGTTGAAATTTTCAACAATATGCTCTGTTTCCTTCTCATGGCGGACGCATTCCCATACCTTGCCTTCCACATGCTGTTCCATTTCCCCTACGGTTCCCGTAAGCTTCAGCTGACCGTCCTTCATAAGAAGTATCCTGTCGGCAATGGCTTCCACATCCGATACGATATGGGTGGACAACAGCACAATTTTATTTTTTCCAAAGTCCGCTATCAGGTTCCGAAAGCGCACCCTCTCCTTTGGGTCAAGTCCTGCGGTAGGCTCATCCAGTATAAGAATCTTCGGGTCGTTTAACATTGCCTGGGCAATTCCCAGCCGCTGCTTCATTCCTCCGGAATAGGTTTTAATCCTCTTTTTCATCACCTGCAAAAGCCCTACCTGCTCCAAAAGCTGCCTTGTTTTTTCCTTTGCCTTTCCATAGGGAAGTCCTTTTAAGGAAGCCATGTACATCATAAATTCGCAAGCGGTAAAATCCGGATAATATCCGAAATCCTGCGGCAGATATCCCAACAGGTTCCGAAATTCCTCCCCCATCTCCATATTGTTTCTGCCATCCACCTTGATTTCTCCTCCTGTAGGCGTCAGGATGCCGCAAAGCATGCGCATAAATGTGGTTTTTCCGGCTCCGTTGGCTCCTAAAAGCCCATAGACGCCTTCCTCCAGCTTTATGGATATCCGGTCTACGGCAATTTTGTTTTTGTATTGTTTCGTTACTCTGTCAATTGAAAGTTCCATACGTATTTCTCCCCGTTTCTGGTAATCATTGTTATTTGTCTTATCATAAGCAGCAGGAATATGCCTGCCGCAAGCAGCCATCCGCCTATATATTCCATTTCATAAATGACCGGCTTCCTATAGGCGGCTGTTCCAAAGGCCATCATCACCCCGGCGCTGATGGCAAAGCACACAAAGGAAATATCTCCCGCCTTCATATAACAGACTGTAAGCAGTGTGAGAAAGCTGGTTATCAGATAAGGCAGCAGCAGATAAATTCCCGCCTGCCAGTAAGTTACCTTATGCTCCATTGCCAGAAACGGCGCCAGAAGCAGAAATAAAAGCATATTCATCATTCCCAGAAGATTGATTCGGATAAGAAGCACATTTCCCAGAGAAAATCTGGTGGACATTTCCAGTTCTTCCATCCGGTACTGTCTGGAACGGATAAGCTCCATGGAAGCAAACAGAGCAAACATGGGGGTAAGGGCGGAAATCATGCCGATTTCCTGTCTGTTTTCAAAAAGCAGCCTGTCTTTCTGGCATAACAGAAACAGCAGGAAAAAAATCCCCACGGAGCCTATCCAGGTTCTCTTTTTTATGAATTTTGCCTGTAACAGCCATAGCTGCCACTTTGGGATTCTCGGATAAGGCAGTGATTTTAAAAACTCTTCCCTTCTCTCCGGAAGAGGGGCTTCAAATGCCTGTAACAGCCCGTTTTTCAGCTTTTTATTCATAGAAAATCCTCCTTTTTCAAATATTTTTTTAATTCCTGACATGCTTCTTTTGTTTTGCGGTAAACAACAAACCGCGAGCAGTTGGTAATCCGGCTGATTTCTTCTACCGACACTTGGTTTGCATAACGAAGCAGCAACAGCTCCTGCTTCTCTTCCGTAAGATGGCTCAGAGCCTGCTTTAGTGCAATGGCAGAATCTAAATCCATTTCCTTTCCGGCATCTGTCTTTTGCAACAGCTTTCCCTCATCCGGAAGCTCTCTTATGCTGCTTTTCTGTTTTCTGAAATAGTCCACACACAGATTCTTTGCAATGGTATATAAATATGCCAGAGGCTTTCCCCGGCTGATATAGGTGTTTTGGCTGAAGTAGCGCAGGAAGGTTTCCTGGGTCAGGTCTTCTGCCGCATGGGGGTTTTGGACTTTGAAATAGCAGTATCTGTAGATTTTGTCGTATTGTTCTTCTATTTCCAATGGCACATGGGCTTCCTCCTTTTTTTGCAGGCAGAGTTTTGCTGTTTTTCTCTATCTATTTTCTAATATCCGTTTTCTGCTTTTTCTTATTTATTTTTTGTTTACTGCTTTTATTTTCTGCTTCTATTTTCTGATTTTATTTTAGATTATTTTTCTTTCATTAGGTATAACGTTTTTTATGAGGATTATGTGCGGAGAATTTTTGTGACAGATTGCTTTTGAATAAAATGATTTATGAAATAAGATGATTTATGTATGGAATTGTGAAATGAAAAAGCAGATGGGAAGTATGATGAGAGAACACAGAAGCCGCCATAGCATTCTATATTTTTCCATGATCAGGAAAAATATAGAATGCTATGGCGGCTCCTGCCGGATATTGAAAAATTTTTCTATTTTATTTTAATTTTCACTTTCGACCTTTTGTTGCTTCCGTCCGTTGACCTTGCGGTGATGGTGACGTTTTTTCCTTTTCCGGCCTTTTTGGCGGTTACCTTTCCCTTACTGTTGACAGTGGCATATTTATTGTTGGAGCTTGTCCATTTCAGGGACTTGTTGGCGTTCTTTCCGGTAGTTTTTACCGTTGCTTTTATAGTCATGGTTTTTCCGGATTTTAATGTTTTAGCAGGTGCTTTCAAACTTATTTTTTTCACTGCGTGCTTCATAATTTTAAACTTACAGGAAGCTTTTACCTGACTGCCATCTAAGGCTGTTACCGTAATGGTCACGTTCTTTCCGGCGCCTGCTTTCCTTTTTCCCCTCCATCTCCGCTGGTGCATACACCTCTTGCCTCTGCATAACCGCTTGCTTTTATTCTCCGGTATTTGACTCCGCCTGCCCATACATCTATGCCTGCATCCGCTGGTATTCCGGATGGACTAATCTCTTTGTCAATGGCAGGTCCCGTTACTGCCCCCGTTTGTATTACGGCATGACTTGTTGTGAAACAGTATTTTCATTCTTTTCATGTTTATTCCCCCTTGTTGATCTTATTATATTTATTTGTATAAGCACTTATGGAACTTCCGCACGAAGTAATCCGTGTGGGCTCCACCATTCATTTGAAATAGTCATTTAACTCATCAATCTTCACTACCGTCATGCCATGTTCCGGATTGCCAAGCACTAACAGCTGGTCTCCCTTTTGGATATGTAATACCTTTCTTGCCTTCTGGGGAATGGGCATCAAGCCCCCTTCCCCTACTTTTACAATTCCAAACACATATTTTCCGGTCTGTGTGGCAAGTTCTCCTTCCCCTATCCGGCGTTCTCTTTCGCTTAATGTCAGTTCGTCCAGGGAGCTTTCATACAAATCCATCAGTTTTTTGCACTTTACTACATCGGGCAGGGTTTCACCCGCTTCCCATTTTGCAATGGTCTGACGAGAAACGTCTATTCTCTCTGCCACATACTCCAATGAGAAGTTTTTTTCTTTTCTCAGCTTCTTTAGTCTTTTTCCTATCATGTCTTTTCCGTCTCCTGCCTTACTACCTAAAATTATATAAATTGCACAAAACTATTACAATAAACTTTCCTTAACATATATGTCATAAAAAGTTACAGTCATAACTATGTGCCCTCTTATCAGTAATATCCCTTAGGCAGTAAAAAGGTTGCATGACAAATAAAAAAATTATGTAAGCGCACAAAAAACGGACAATGCGCCTTTCGCATCGTCCGTTTTCAAAAAAACACTCATATTTTATTCTGTTATTCGCCTTCCGTTATTCAGCCTTCAAAAACGCCTCATACCCTCTTTTTACTTCATAAAGGTCAGCTTTACTGGTAGCCTCATAAGGCGCATGCATATTCAATACCGGAACGCCGCAGTCAATCACATTCATTCCATACAGGGAAAGAATATAGGCAATGGTCCCGCCGCCGCCTGCATCCACCTTTCCAAGCTCCGCCGTCTGAAATGCCACATCCGCCTCTTCCATGATTTTCCGGAGAAATCCGATGTATTCCGCATTGGCGTCATTGGAGCCTGCTTTTCCTCTTGCTCCGGTATATTTCTTTAAAATCATTCCGTGTCCTAAATATGCCACGTTATTTTTATCAAAGCTGGAAGCATAGCCCGGGTCAAAACCGGCTCCCACATCGGAAGACAGCATTTTGGAATTGGCAAGGCACCTTCTGAGGGCAAGCTCGGAAAACTGTCCCGTAAGCTCCATGATTTCCGCCACGCAGTTTTCAAAGAACTTTGACTGCATGCCGGTTGCTCCCACGCTACCGATTTCCTCCTTATCCACCAGGATGCAGCAGCCGGTGCGTTTTACTTTCTTTACCTGCAGCATGGCTTCCAAAGAGCTGTAGGCGCATACTCTGTCATCCTGCCCGTAAGCTAAAATCATGCTCCGGTCAAAGCCTGCCTCCTTTGCCTTTCCAGCCGGAACCACTTCCAGCTCCGCCGATATGAAATCCTCTTCCTCTATGTCGTATTCCTCTTTTAAAATCTTTAAGATTCCTGCCTTTACCTTGTCCTTTTCTTCCTTTTCCAAAGGCTTATTGCCCACGATGATATCCAAAGCTTCCCCTTCGATTACTTTATTTGCCTTTTTCTCCATCTGCTCCCCTGCCAGGTGCACCAGTAAATCCGAAATAAAAAATACCGGGTCGTCCTCATCCTCCCCTATATTTATGAGAATAGAAGAACCGTCTTTTTTTATAACCACTCCATGAATGGCAAGGGGAATGGTTACCCACTGGTACTTTTTGATACCGCCGTAATAGTGGGTGTCCAAGTAGGCAAAGTCCCCTTCCTCATACAGGGGATTCTGCTTGATATCCAGCCTTGGGGAATCAATATGGGCGCCTAAAATATTCATGCCCTCTTCCAAATCCCTTGAACCCATATGAAAAAGAATCACATTTTTATCCATATTGACTGCATAAACCTTATCTCCAGCCTTCAGCTTTTTCTTTTCCCTGCGGATACGCTCTAACTCCACATAGCCTTCCTCTTCAATCCGGTTTACGATTTGGGATACGCATTCCCGCTCTGTTTTTCCTTCGTCCAGAAAATTGCGGTAATTTTTACTTAGTGTTTCCAGTTCCTTTAACTGTTCTTTTGTATACTTGTTCCAAATGCTTTCTCTTTTCATTCCGTCTCTGCTCCTTCCTGTTTAGACTGTTTCTTTCTATTCAGCATTTCCTGTCTGCTGCTTTTCTATGTCTTATTTTCCGTAACAGTTCAGACAGCAGCATTTTCATTATCATAAACTGTTTACAGGCTTACAATACTTTTCTTTGGACATTTTTTCTCACATGCGCCGCAGCCCACACATTTTTCCTGGTCAATGGAAGCATGAAAATCAGATACGGTGACGGCTCCGTGCTCACACTGTTTTACGCAAATGCCGCAGCCGATACAGCCTGCCTGACAGTCCTTCATGGTAACAGGTCCCTTTTCCTTAGAGGAACATGCCACCGCATATTGGCTCTTGTAAGGAATCAGCTCAATTAAATGCTTGGGACATACCTCCACGCATTTCCCGCATGCTTTACATGCCTCTTTGTCCACTACCGCCACTCCGTTTACCACATGAATGGCATCAAAAGGACAGACCTTTACACAGGAGCCAAATCCCAGACAGCCGTCATTACAGCTTTTAGGCCCGCCGTTAGGTACAAATGCAAGCATCCGGCAGTCCTCCACTCCGGTATAGTCATAATCCAGCCTTGCCTTGTCACAGTCGCCGGCGCACTTTACGAAAGCTATCAACTTTTCTCCTGCCTCCGCTTCCACGCCCATGATTTTAGCAATCTTTTCTCCTACCGGCTCGCCCCCTACCGGACAGGCATTTACGGCTGCCTCACCTTTTGCAATGGCTGCAGCCAGTCCGGAACAGCCTGCAAACCCGCAGCCGCCGCAGTTATTTCCGGGAAGCGCCGCTAAAACGGCTTCTTCCTTTTCATCCACTTCCACCTTGAACTTGATGCCTGCTGCTCCTAAAAACAGCCCGATGAGCAGGCCTGTCACACTAATGACTCCTGCTGCAATGAAAATTCCAACAATATTCATAGTCTCACCCTCCTATAACAGGCCTGAAAAGCCGCAAAAGGCAATTGCCATAAGCCCTGCCGTCACTAAGACGATTGGCATTCCCCGAAAGGGCGCCGGCACGTCATTGTGCTCCATCTTTTCCCGGATTCCTGCAAGAATAATAATGGAAATGGTAAATCCAAGGGCGGTAGAAAAACCGTTTACCACACTTTTTAAAATTCCATAGGTTTTCTGTACATTGGTAAGGGCAACTCCCAGCACTGCACAGTTTGTAGTGATTAAAGGAAGATATACGCCTAAGGATTCATACAGAGGCGGCATATACTTTTTCAAAAACATTTCCACGAACTGCACCAGCGCCGCAATCAGCAGAATAAACACGATGGTCTGCAAATACGTAATATTTAATGGCTGCAGTAAAAACTGATAGATAACGCTGCACACAAGGGAAGCCAGCGTGATTACAAAGATAACTGCCGTTCCCATGCCGGCTGCCGTTTCCACCTTTTTGGAAACTCCAAGGAAAGGGCAGAGCCCTAGAAACTGGCTGAGCACCACATTGCTTACAAGTGCGGAACCGATGGCTATGATAATCAACTCACTCATTGTTTATTTCCTCCCTTTCCTTTTTTTCCTCTTTATTTTCTTCTTTACTTCTATTTTGAGATTCCTTCTGTTTCTCCTCTTTCTTCTGTTGCCCGGTTTCTTTCTGTTTCTCTTCTTTCTTCTGCTGTCCGGCTTCCTTCTGTTCCGTTTTTTGTTCTTCTTTCTTTCCTACAGGTCCTTCCCCTGCTTCAGTATCATAAAACTTTCTCCTGCCACAGCCTTCTTCCCCGCAATTCATGCAGTCCTCGCTGCAGCCAGAACCGATTTTGCTCATATCCTTTCCTTTCTTCTCCCCTTCCAGCTTTACCTTATTCTGGATGGCAGTCAGGCAGGCAAGCACAAAGAATGCCCCCGGCGCCAGAACAAAAATGCTGGCTGGGGTAAAAAATGCAATTTCCTTTCCTCCAAGCAGCCATGGATGGTCAGCAGTGGGCATAACATGAAAACCAAACAAATCCCCTGCTCCCAACAGCTCCCTTACGGCGCCGATACAGGTTAATGCAATGGAAAATCCAAGGCCCATTCCAAGACCGTCAAAAAAGGATGGAAGCACCGGATTTTTAGAAGCATAAGCTTCTGCCCTTCCTAAAATGATGCAGTTTACCACGATTAATGGAATATAAATTCCAAGGGCTCCGTACAAAGAAGGAAGGAAGCCTTCCAAAAGCAACTCCAGCATGGTTACAAAGGAAGCAATAATAACGATAAAAGCCGGAATCCTTACTTTATCCGGAATAATATTTCTAAGAAGCGCAATAAACACATTGCTTAAAGCAAGCACCACCGTAGTGGTCAGTCCCATGCCAAGGCCGTTGATGGCAGATGTGGTAACCGCCAGAGTGGGACACATGCCTAACATAAGCACAAAGGTTGGATTTTCCTTCACAATGCCGTTTATCAGTCTTTCTTTTCCACTATTCATTGCTGCCGCCTCCCTTCAGGATTTCTTCATATTTCTCATGAAAATAAGCAAGTCCTCCATTGACTCCGTTAGTTACTGCGTTGGTGGTAATGGTGGCGCCGCTTATGGCATCAATCTCACTTTCAGACATGGAGCCTGATTTGGTGTAAGAAAACTGCTCCACCTTTTTATGGGCAAACTGGGGCTTTAACACTTCCTCCGCCTTCATTCCAAGTCCCGGGGTTTCTCCTATTGCCAGAATGGAAATGCCGTTTAAAGTGCCGTCTGCCTGAATGCCCATCATAAACTGGATATCTCCCCCGTAGCCCTCATGGTCGGTTACGGTAAGCACAAGTCCTATGGGGTTATGGCTTCCGTCTTTTGCAAGCATCACATTATCTATGGAAACCTGTTCAAAGCCAAGCCCTTTTAAGATTTCCCCGTTTTCCGCCTCTTCCAGGGCTTCTGCTTCCTCAAACTCCAAAGCCTGAGGAAATACCTCCTGACATGCCTCCTGCTTCGTCTTAAGCTCCTGATTCTCAATAGGCGCTTTCGTCACCTCATAGACAAGCCCCAGGGCACAGCCGGCAATCAGGGTAATCAAAAACAAAATAAGCGTATCTCTTAACATACTTTTCATGCCTTTTCCCCTCCTTTGCCAAAGCTTTTTGGAATCGTCACTCTTTCAATGAGAGGCACTAACAGATTACCTAAAATAATCGCATAGGAAACCCCTTCCGCACTGGCTCCGTAAATACGGAAAATCCCTGTTAAAATGCCGAGAATGATACCGTATACATACTGGCCTCTTTTTGTTATGGGCCTTGTAACATAATCCGTCGCCATAAAAAAGGCGCCTAACATCAATCCGCCGCCTGCAAGCTGGGCGCTTATGTAAGCCGGACTGAAACCATGTCCGGAAAATAAAACAAGGAATACTACAAAGGAACCAAGATAACTGAAAGGAATCTTTAAATCAATGGCTCCCGCAAAAAGCAGGATACAGGCTCCTATTAAAATGGCTATCATGGAGGTCTCCCCAATGGTTCCGGCTGTCTTACCGATTATCATGGACATGGTGTCTACGTTTTCCCCTGCCTTTAATGCCGCTAAAGGAGTTGCTCCTGTATAACCGTCACACTCAAAGTTGGTCATAATGGAAGTAAAAGAAATCAGCAGAAAACATCTGGCTCCCAATGCAGGATTCATGAAATTCTGTCCAAGACCCCCAAAGAGCATTTTCACTACGATAATGGCAAAAGCCCCTCCGATGACTCCAATCCACCAGGGTGCCCGGGGCGGCAGGTTCAATGCCAGCAAAAGTCCCGTCACTATAGCAGATAAGTCGCTGATGGTATTTTTCTTTTTACATATTTTATTAAAAATGGTTTCAGATAATACGGCAGAGGCAACTGTAACCAGAATCAGAACCAGTGCAGGGATTCCAAAGTTATAGATTCCAAAAACGGCAGCGGGCAATAACGCCAGTATGACACAAAACATAATATTGCCGGTAGTCACCTTAGACCGGATATGGGGATTTGATGAAACCTTCATTAAATCGCTCACGTTTGTTTCCTCCTATTTTTTCTTTTTTCCTAGTATGATTTTTCTCATGGACTTTATGGACTGGGTCAAAGGCCGTTTTGCAGGGCAGATAAAACTGCAGCAGCCGCATTCACAGCATTCCATGCCGTTATACTTCAAAAATTTTTCCTCGTCATAATGCTCTGCAAAATCAGCAAGCCTGCTTGGAACCACCCTTCCCGGACAGACCTCCACACACCTGCCGCAATTGATACAGGGACCAGGCTCCATGGCGGAAACATCATCCTTTGTCAGACAAAGCAGCGCCGAGGCCGTTTTGGTAGTGGGCACATCCAAATCAAAAATGCCAAAGCCCATCATGGGCCCTCCGGAAATAATCTTTACCGGCTCTTCCTTAAAACCTCCCGCCTCTTCAATAAGCTCGTGATAATTGGTGCCGATGCGCACCCGGAAATTCCTCGGGTCGTTTACGGCATCTCCCGTTACGGTCACAATCCGGTACATAAGGGGCTTTCCTTCCCTTACCGCCCGGTTGATGGCTACTATGGTATCCACATTGTTCACCACACAGCCTGCATCTGCCGGAAGCTTTGTAGAATCAATGGCACGTCCGGTTGCCGCATAAATCAGCTGTCTTTCCGCCCCCTGGGGGTACTTGGTCTTTAAAGGCTTCACCTGAATATCCGGTTCATCCTTTGTAAGCTCCTTTAATATGTGAATGCAGTCGGGCTTGTTATCCTCCACCGCCAAAATTCCCTTTGCATTAGGAAACAGAGCAAGGGAAACCTTCAGTCCCTCAATAAGCTTTTCCGGCTCCTCTAACATCCTTCTGTAATCGGAGGTCAGATAAGGCTCGCATTCCGCACAGTTTGCAATCACATAGTCAATTTTATCCGGCTCCTTTGGAGACAGCTTTACATGGGTAGGAAATCCGGCTCCGCCCATTCCCACGATTCCTGCCTCTTTTATCTTTTCTATAATCTCTTCTCTGGTCATTTCTAAAAGGGGCTTTACCGGCGCATATTCCACCTCTTCATACTTTCCGTCATTTTCGATTACGATGGACATAACGCTGTCCCCTACCACTACACGCCTTGGCTCAATGGCCTTTACCGTGCCGGAAACGGTAGCGTAAATCGGCGCCGAAACATAGCCTGCCGCCTCTGCAATCTTCTGGCCCGCCAGCACCTTATCCCCTTTTGCCACAACAGGCACCGCCGGCGCTCCGATATGCTGTGATAAAGGGTACACTAAATCTCCTTTTGGATTTACGTCTAAAATGGGTTTGTCCTTGCTTAAATCTTTTCCGTCATAGGGATGAATCCCTCCATGAAATGTTAATCTTCCTCCCATGCCCTGCCCTTCCTTCTTTCTTTTCGGTATTGTCTTTTTATCCAAATATGTCTGATTCTCTTTTATCTTATTCTGTAAACTATGTGCCAAGCACTAAAACAGCTTACTTTTCCATTCTACTATTTTTCCTGACAAAATACTACAGAAAAAGCTATTTTATTTTTAAATACTTGTAACAGTTCAGCCCTCCGCTTTCCTCCATAGGAATCAGAACCGGCGGCAGGCAAACTTGTCTGTTCTTCCTTAAAATACTTATTTTGCAGCGATACATCCAGCCGGTTACAAGTATTTTTTTCATTCACTCATCCTCCATTTTATTTATCCATAAAAATTATCATATCTGGCAGCAAAAATGTCAATATTGAAACCAACTTTTCACAAGTCAAAGTTGAAAAATCCTCCCCAAATATGCTATGATATTTCAAAAGCAGTTTCAAGCTATAGCAATTACTTTTACCATTTTTACAGATGGGATAACAAATACAGGAGGCATTATGAAAACAATAAGAAAAGCAATGAACTTTCCAAATCCATCCTATCCGTTAGAGCATATAGACGAACTTTCCAAAATTTTATTCGTAGATATTGAAACAACAGGTTTTGCAGCAAAATCCTCTTATTTATATTTAATCGGCTGCCTGTGTTATGAGGAAGGATGCTGGCAGTTAATACAGTTTCTGGCAGAGGACTACATCGAAGAGCCTTTTATCTTACAGGAATTTTTAGTTCTTTGTAAGGAATACCACACTTTAATTCATTATAACGGCAACAATTTTGACCTGCCTTATTTAAGGCAGAAATGCGAACAATTCGGACTAAAGCCTCCCTTTGACCAGATAAATACGGATAATATGGATATTCCTGAAAATACAGAACACACAACCATGAACGGAATTGATATTTATAAACGGATTTCCTGTTTTAAAAATATTCTTCATCTGGAAAACTGCAAACAGAAAACGCTGGAAAACTTCCTCGGAATTTCCAGAGAAGACAAATACAACGGAGGCGAGCTGATTTCCATTTATCACGATTATGCCAAAACAAAAAATCCTGAATTACTGGAGCCTCTTCTGCTTCATAACAAGGAGGACATGCAGGGCATGTTCGCATTGCTTCCCATATTATCCTATATGGACATACTGCTTGTTCCCTTCCGAGTGGTAAAGGTCCAGGCAAATCATTACGACAATATATCCGGCACCCGCTCCTATGAGGTGTTAATGAAGATAAAATTCCACACCGCCTTCCCAAAACCAATAGCCATCCACAAAAACGGCTGTCATTTCAGCGGTCAGGGCAAAGAAGGCTATTTAAAGGTTCCCTGCCTGAAAGAAGAACTGAAATTCTTTTATTCAAACTACAAAGATTACTACTACCTTCCCATGGAAGATACGGCACTGCACAAATCCGTAGCTTCCTATGTGGACAAAGACTTCCGCAAACAGGCAACCGCAGCTAACTGCTACACAAAAAAACAAGGCACCTACCTCCCGGAATGGTCCCCTCTCTTTACCCCCATCTTCAAAAAAAGCTATCAGGATAGCGACCTGTTCTTTGAACTAACCGAAGAAATGAAACGCAGCCCGGAAGAATTTACAAAATACGCCCTCCACATCATGGATATGCTGATTCATGAAGGAAAATAAAAGCTCAGACAGCATCTCACTCACAGGAATCGGAATACGGATTTGACAAAATCTATAGCCTTTCGATACACAGTAGGAACCGGCAGATGATAGAGAAGTCTTGGAGGCCTTAATGAAAACGCCGGTACATATTTACGTGATATTTGTCAAGGTTTTTACGTAATAATTATAACGTAAATGTGTAATAAACTATAAGATC
>CANCYR010000009.1 GCA_947382355.1 uncultured Lachnospiraceae bacterium | reverse complement strand
AGGGAAGTAAAGCCTGCCAAGGAAGAGGCATATTTCTTTAAGATGAGCAAATATGCGGACAGGCTGATTGAACATATCAACACCCATCCGGAGTTTATCCAGCCTGTATCCAGAAAGAATGAGATGATGAACAACTTCCTGCTTCCGGGCCTGCAGGATTTGTGCGTATCCAGAACAAGCTTTAAGTGGGGCATTCCCGTTGATTTTGATGACAAGCATGTAGTCTATGTATGGCTGGATGCCCTGACTAACTATATTACCGGTATCGGCTATGATGCAGAGGGAAACAGCACAGACCAGTACAAAAAGCTGTGGCCGGCAGATTTACACCTGATTGGAAAGGATATTATCCGGTTCCATACCATTTACTGGCCTATTTTCCTGATGGCGCTGGGCGAGCCCCTTCCGAAGCAGGTATTCGGACATCCGTGGCTTTTGCAGGGCGATGGAAAGATGAGCAAGTCCAAAGGAAATGTGATTTATGCTGATGATTTGGTGGATTTCTTTGGAGTGGATGCAGTTCGTTACTTCGTCCTTCATGAAATGCCTTTTGAAAACGACGGAGTGATTTCCTGGGAGCTGTTAGTGGAGCGGTTGAACTCCGACCTGGCAAATACGCTGGGCAATCTGGTAAACCGCACCATATCCATGAGTAATAAATATTTTGACGGCATTGTAACGGATAAAGGCATTGCCGAAGAAGTGGACGAAGACTTAAAGGCAGTTGCAACAGGAACCTATGACAAAGTTGCTGCAAAAATGGAGGAGCTTCGGGTGGCAGATGCCATGACTGAGATTTTTGCCCTATTTAAGCGCTGCAACAAATATATTGATGAGACGGAACCATGGGTACTGGCAAAGGATGAGGCGAAAAAAGACAGACTTTCCACCGTTTTATACAATCTGGTGGAAGGAATCTTAATCGGCGCTTCCCTGCTGGAGCCATTTATGCCCAATACGGCAGGGGCAATTGCACAACAGTTGCATGCCGGATTAAGAAGCTTTGAAGAAACAAAGACCTTCGGCCTTTTTGAAAGCGGCACAAAGGTAACGGAGAAGCCGGAAATCCTCTTTGCAAGACTGGATGTAAAGGAAGTAGTGGAAAAGGCGGAAGCCATGTTTGAGGAGAGGAAAAAGGAAGCCGGAAATGGGGAGAAGGATGCTTTAGAAGAAGGAATCGATATAGAAAAGAAACCGGAAATCACCTTTGAGGATTTTGAAAAAATGCAGTTTCAGGTAGGAAAAATCATTGCCTGTGAGGAAGTGCCCAAAAGCAAAAAGCTTCTTTGCTCTAAAGTACAGATTGGCAGTGAGGTGAAACAAATCGTATCCGGTATCAAGGCATACTATTCTCCGGAAGAAATGGTAGGAAAGAAAGTGATGGTGCTGGTGAACTTAAAGCCTGCAAAGCTGGCGGGGGTTCTGTCAGAAGGAATGCTTTTGTGCGCAGAGGACGACAAGGGGAATCTGGCGCTCCTCACACCGGAAAAAGAAATGCCTGCAGGAGCGGAAATCTGTTAGTGTACTGATATAGCATAGGAAAGAACTGGAATAAAAAGTAAAAGGGGGCATAGTTATGATTAAAAGAGAAGAATTTACCTTTGACTCCAGGGACCAGAAAACAAAAATCCATGCCATGAAGTGGATTCCTGAAACGGAAAACATCGTCTGTGTGGTACAGCTGATTCACGGCATGGCGGAGTATATCGGGCGTTATGACGAATTTGCCAGATTTCTGGCTTCTCATGGAATGGTGGTAGTAGGGGACGACCATTTAGGACATGGGGAGACAGCAAGGGAAAGCGGCATGCCTTTAGGTTACTTTTGTGAGCAGGACCCGGCAACGGTGGTAGTCAGGGATGTGCATCGTCTGAAAAAGATTACCCAGGAACAATATTTAGGCGTTCCTTATATCATTATCGGTCACAGCATGGGTTCCTTCATTTTGAGAAATTACCTGATGCGTTACGGAAAAGGAATTGATGGAGCTGTTATTTTGGGAACCGGGAATCAGTCCAAGGCACTGGTTGCCCAGGCAAGATTTCTTACAAAGACGCTTACTTTATTCCAAGGGCAAAAGCATAAAAGCATGTTTGTAAATGCCCTTGCATTCGGTCCATATGAAAAACGGATTCCGAATAAAAGAACTACCATGGACTGGGTCAGCTCAGATTCGGATGTAGTGGATAAATATATGGAAGATTCTCTTTGCGGGTTTACATTTACATTAAATGGCTTTGCCACTCTTTTTGAACTAATACGTAGGACTCAGGATATGAAAAATCTGGAGGGCATACCTAAAAAGCTGCCCATTTTAATTGCTTCCGGCGATAAGGACCCGGTAGGGGACTACGGGGAAGGTCCGAGGAAACTATATGATACTTACCTGAATTTGGATTTGACCAGAGTGCAATTGAAATTATATAATGAGTGCAGGCATGAATTGTTAAATGAGGGAATAAAAGAGCAGGTCTATAAGGACCTTCTCAATTGGATACTATCAGTTGTATAGAAAATAACAGGAGGACGAATATTATGAAAAAATGTATTTCTATGCTGGGAATGATTTGCCTGCTTGTCTGCTTATCTGGTATGACAGCATTTGCAAGCGGCCAGGACGGTAAGATTGTAAACATTGATACTTCAAAGCCTTTTATTGCTCTGGGTGCAGATTTGACAGAAGAACAAAAGGCAACCGTGTTAGAGCTTATGGGATTGTCCCTTGGGGATTTGAATAATTATAATGTGGTCTATGTTACCAATGAAGAGGAGCATAAGTATCTGGACGCTTATGTAAGTCCTTCCGTTATAGGCACCAAGTCCTTGTCAAGCGTTCTTGTAACGCCGGCGGAAAAAGGACATGGAGTTGTTGTTTCTACCAAAAACATTGATTATTGTACTACCGGGATGTACCGGAATGCGCTTTTAACTGCAGGAGTAGAGGATGCGGATATTCTGGTAGTAGGTCCTACCAATCTGTCAGGAACGGCAGGTCTTATCGGTGCACTGCGGGCATATGAAGAGCTGACAGGAAAAGCAGTGGATGATACAGTGCTGGACACCGCTTTAAATGAGCTGGTAGCTACAGGAGAAATTGCCAGCAAAAGCATGAGCAATGAAGACGTGGAGGCGCTGGTAGCTTTTATTAAAGAGAAAATCGCTGCAGGAGAGCTGGAAACAGAGGACGATATCAGAAAGGCAATTGCTGACGGGGAAGCCACCTTTGGGGTTACCCTTGGGGACAGCGATAAGGAGCAGATTGTTCAGGTCATGCTAAAGGTAAAGCAATTGAATCTGGACCCTAACATGCTTTTGGACCAGGCAGTGGGTCTGTATGACAAATATGGGGATGATATTGTAAACCATCTTCAGGATGAAGGTTTCTTTGATTCCATAGGAAACTTTTTTCAGAATCTCGGGAAATCCGTCAGCGATTTCTTCTCCGGACTTTTTAGTTAAAAATGAATAGTACTTGAAAAAGTGAATAAAATGTATATCATAAGAATGGAAAGAATATTAAAATAGAAAGGATTCCAACGATTATGAAAATTGCATTTTATTCCACAAAGCCATACGACCGCATCTGGTTTGAACCACTTGCAAAAGAGTATGGCTTTTCTTTACATTTTATGGAAGTGCCATGTAATGAGGAAACTATATTTATGGCAGCAGGCTATGATGCTATCTGTATTTTTGTCAATGACTATGTGAACAAACAAATGATAGAAAAGCTTTACGAAATGAAGGTAAAGGCTATTCTTTTGCGCAGCGCCGGTTACAATCATGTGGATATAAAGGCGGCAGAGGATAAAATAGCCGTGCTCAGGGTTCCAAGCTATTCACCGGAGGCGGTGGCAGAATATGCAGCGGCTCTTTTGCTTTCGGTAAACAGGTTCACCCACAAGGCATACGGCAGGACCAGAGACTTTAATATGAATATCAATGGTCTGATGGGGCGGGATTTGAACAATAAGACAGCAGGGGTGGTAGGCACCGGAAAAATAGGACAGGCCATGATAAGGATTTTAGAAGGCTTTGGCATGTCCGTACTTGCTTATGACCCTTATCCGGTAAAAGGCCTGGATGTGGAATATGTTTCCTTGGAGGAGCTTATGAAAAAGGCGGATGTAATCAGCTTACACTGTCCTTTGACCAAGGAGACGAAGCACATTATAAACAAAAAGACCATTGCAAAAATGAAAGATAATGTATATCTGATAAATACCTCAAGAGGGGCGCTGATTGATACGGAAGCTCTTATAGAAGGGCTTTTAAGCAAGAAATTTGCAGGGGTGGGTCTTGATGTGTATGAAGAAGAGGAAGGGGTTTTTTATGAGGACCGCTCCAATGATATTATGGAAGACGAGCTTTTAGCAAGGCTGACCACCTTTCCAAATGTAATTATAACTTCCCATATGGGATTCTTTACAAGAGAGGCAATGCAGTCTATTGCCATAGAAACTCTGGAAAATGCCTATGCGCTGGAAAACGGACTGCCTCTTATTAATAAAGTAGTATAAAAACAAAAGAGGGATAGTATGAAAATTGAAAGGGAAAAACTGCAAGTATATCCTGTAAGCGGGAAGGAATATGAAGAAGTCATGGGTCTTGTATGGAAAACCTTTTTGCGCTTTGAAGCAGAGGATTATTCAAAGGAAGGGATACAGAGCTTTCAGGATTTCATTACAGACCCGGTGCTTTATAAAATGTTTAGAAAAGGATATTATCAGATTTTCGGGGCCTTTTATAATAGTGAGCTTGTAGGCATGATAAGCTTAAGAGACCGCACCCATATATCCCTTTTATTTGTAGATGAGCGTTATCATTATCAAGGTGTAGGAAGGGCCCTTATGGAATACCTGAAAAATTATCTTATGACGGAAATGGGAGAGTATAAGGTAACTGTCAATGCTTCTCCCTATGGCACCGGGTTCTACCATAAGCTGGGATTTCATGATACGGATGTGGAACTGACAAAAGAAGGCGTCCGCTATACTCCCATGATTCTTTTTTTATAGTATGAAATTCGCAGGTGAAAACAGTTTATGGAATTTTGAAATATTTGTAAGATTCATTGAAAAACAGGCGGATTTTTGGTAGTATAAGATATAAGACGGGAGGTGGCAGGAGTATGGATTTTATCAGCAGTAAGAATATTTTTCTTTTAACAAGAGATACTTTAAAATTAATTGATAAGCGATTAATGAAACATGGTTCCAGAACAGCCTATATGGTATATAAAATGCTGGAATGTAAAGGCGGATACGAAAAGTTTGAGCTTGCAGAATTCGCCATGCTTGCCACTTTGCATGATATCGGAGCCTATAAAACGGATAATCTGGATGATATGCTGAGGTTTGAAATGCGGGAGCCTGTTTCCCATTCCATTTACGGGTATCTGTTTATGAATAATCTTTCGCCCCTGAAGGAAAAGGCAAAGATTCTCTTGTATCATAATTCGGATTATTCTGTAACGAAGCATTTGGATTTTTCTTACAGGGATGTGGCTAATTACATAAATTTTGCGGAAAAGGTGGATATTTACCGGAATGCCCTTGGGGATAAATTTGATTATTCCATATTTGGCAAATATGAAGGAACGAAATATTCACAAGAGTCCATCCGTCTTTTCAGTGAGGCTGAAGAGACATATCATATTTTTGAAAAGATTCAGACCGATGCCTATGAAGCAGAGCTGGATGAATTGATGGATTATATCATGTTTACCAACGAAGAAAAAAAGCAGGCTATGGAAATGCTTATGTACTGTTTAAGCTTTCGGAGCAAGTACAAGGTTGTGGATGGCGTGACTTGTGTGTGCATCTGCGAAGAAATTGCAAAAATTATGGGATTTAGCAGGGCAGATATTAATAAATTATATTATGGGGCACTGATTCATGATATCGGTATGCTTGCCATTTCAAAGTCCATGATTGATTCCGATAAGATTTTTACCAGTGAGGAAAGGGAACTGATGCAGACTCATGTAGAGGTGGCAGAGAATATTTTAAGCAACCGGGTGGATAAGGATGTGGTTTCCATTGCTGTTGCCCATCATGAGAGGCTTAACGGCAAAGGTTATCCGAAAGGATTAAAATCTGTGGATATGAACAATTCCCAAAAGATTCTTCAGATTGCCGATTCCCTGACGGCTATGATTAACACTCGCCTTTACAGACAGCCCATGAACAGGCAGGAGATTATAAACAGTCTGAAGGAGGAAGCTGATAAAAAGAAGCTGAGCAGAGAAATTGTAAATATCGTTATAGATAATTATGATTATATTGTGGGGAAAGCAAGGGAACAGTCAGAACATATGCTGAAACGCCACAAGCATCTAAATGAAAGATTCAATCAGGTATATTCCAACTTCAAAGGAAAAGAAAGGGGATAAATGAAAGATATATTCAGCTTGGAAGGACCGCTAATATCCTTTTTAAATAAGGCAACGGATTTGGTTGTTTTAAATTTTTTATACATTATCTGCAGTATTCCGCTGATTACTATTGGAGCATCTACAACAGCTCTTTATTATGTGACGCTACGAATGTCAAAAAATGAAGAGGGATATATTATAAAAGATTTTTTTCATTCATTTAAGGAAAACTTCAGACAGGCAACGATTATCTGGTTGATTTTATTGTGTATGGGAGGTATTATCGGCATAGAGTTCTTTGTAATAAATAGTATGGAAGGAACTTTGGCTTTTGTCGTGGAATGTATCGTATTTTTGGGCGTTTTGCTATTTGCTTTTGAAATGCTGTATGTATTTCCTGTTCTTGCAAGATTTGAAAATACTGTTAAACGTACAATGAAAAATGCATTGTTCATTAGTATTCTGCAAATACCAAAGACACTGATAATGCTTGTATTTTCCAGTATTCCAATAGTTCTGGTATTGACTTCCCTAAGGTGGCTTCCTTTGTTCGCAGCCTTTGGATTTTCTGTAGCCAGCTATACCAATGCCTGTTGGATGGATAAGATATTTAAGAGATTCGAACCGGAAGAGTCAGAGGAAGAAACGGCTTATTAAATATAGGTGAATGATTATGAAGAAGAAAAGAAAGGATTCAGGAACAAAAAGTATATTGCTTCAATGGTTGTTTCCGGCTATTGTATTTTTTCTGGCAGTAACAGTTATGCTGTATCATTATGGCATGACCCAGAATGAAAGCATTAATCGTAAAGCTGAAAACAGTATTGCTGCGGTTGCAAAAGGATATGCGGCAAAGGTTTCCGGTTATCTGCAGCGGATGAAGAGCGCTCAGGAACCGGTTTCAGTTTTGATGGATGAAATGGAAGGACAGGATATTCCCATAGAGAAATGCCTCAGCGCTCTTTTAAGCACTAATTTAATATATTCTTCTGCATTAGTGGATAAGGATGGAAATGGAATCCGTAATACGGGAGAGCGGGTGGAATTGGATATGGAAAAACTGCAGGAGTCTGATTCCGGTTCCGGAACCTTTTATATATGCATGAAGGATGAGATTATAGGAAATACGTATACGATAGCGGCAGTCACTCCTTTAAGTCACTATAACGGCTATGTAATCTCTTATTTTAAGCCGGAGCTGCTGAAAAAATATATTACAATTTCTGATTATGACGGGCGGACATGGTTTGCAATTATGGATGCGCATGGCAAACTGATTTTTTCCAGCACACAGCTTTCTACAGAAGAAAACTTTTTTGAATACCTAATAGCAAACAACAAGAATAAAACCGCAATAGGGACCATACAGGATAAAGTGCCCCTGACGAAAGAGACGAACCTTGTTGCAAAAATCGGGAAAGATGAAATATATTGTGCATTCACTCCTTTAGAGGTCAACGACTGGTACTTTGCCATGGGAGTCACAAACAGTTATGTAGACACCATGAAGAACAGCGAACTGACAGCTACCAGAAATATGGTAGTTTATATAATAGGAGCTTTAGTGCTCTTTTTCACATTGGTTATAACTGTTAATGTAATTAATAAGTTGCGGTATAATGACCGGAATAGGGCATTGGAGCAGAAGGCGGATACGGATTTGCTCACCGAACTAAATAATAAAATAGCAACGGAACGTAAGATTAGGGAATATATAAATGAAAACAGGAATTCTCAGGCGCTTATGTTCGTGTTTGACATTGATAACTTTAAAAAAATCAATGATACCAGAGGGCATGCATTTGGAGATGAGGTTCTTCGCAGCATTGGAATGCGCTTAAAGGCAGAGTTCAGAATGTCAGATGTTATAGGCAGGGTAGGAGGAGATGAATTTGTTCTCTTTTTAAAGAATATAAAGGATGAAAGTATTTTAAGAAGAGAATCCGGCAGGGTAGAGGATTTGTTCAGGGACTTCAAAGTGGGGCAGTATTCTAAATATAAAGTGACTGCCAGCATTGGGTGCGCTATATTTCCAAAGAATGCGGATAATTTTGAGGAATTGTATAAAGCAGCGGATAAGGCGCTTTATAAAGCAAAGCAAAGAGGCAAGAATCAGCTTGCTTTTTATGAAGATGAAGAGGAAGAGGAAGCCGGAAGCACGGAAGAAAAGCAGTGATGCTGAAGTCTGCAGATGGCAGATTATGCAACATGTATAGGAAAATTCAAAATATTTGTGTAATACGAGTATAGGCAAAAACTCATAGTTATTATATACTTGCAATATGGTTTAACGGAACCGTGAGAAGAAAAGAAAATTTAGGAGGAAATTTCAATGGCAAGTTTATCTTTAAAAAACGTTTGTAAAGTATATCCTAACGGATTTGAAGCAGTTAAAGATTTCAATCTTGAAATCGCAGACCAGGAATTCATTATTTTCGTAGGTCCTTCAGGATGTGGTAAATCTACCACGCTTCGTATGATTGCAGGCTTGGAAGACATCTCATCCGGTGAGCTTAGAATCGGTGACAAGCTGGTAAATGATGTAGAGCCAAAGGACAGAGATATCGCAATGGTATTCCAGAATTACGCTTTATATCCTCATATGTCTGTTTATGACAATATGGCTTTTGGTCTTAAATTGAGAAAAGTTCCAAAAGATGAAATTGACAAAATGGTAAAGGAAGCAGCTAAGATTCTTGACCTGACTCCGCTTCTTGACCGTAAGCCAAAGGCTTTATCCGGTGGTCAGAGACAGCGTGTTGCCATGGGCCGTGCGATTGTCCGTAATCCAAAAGTATTCCTTATGGACGAGCCGCTTTCCAATCTGGATGCAAAGCTTCGTGTACAGATGCGTATTGAAATTGCAAAGCTGCACCAGAGATTAGGTACTACCATCATCTATGTAACCCACGATCAGACAGAGGCTATGACACTCGGTACAAGAATCGTAGTTATGAAGGATGGTATCGTACAGCAGGTAGATACACCTCAGAACCTGTATTCCAAACCAAACAACTTATTTGTTGCAGGTTTCATGGGTTCACCGCAGATGAACTTCTTAGATGCAGTAGTAGAAGTTGTAGATGATACAGCAGTATTAAAGGTAGCCGGCCACTTTATTCCGCTTCCTCCTGCAAAATCCAAAAAACTTATTGAAGGCGGCTACAACGGAAGAACAGTTACTTTTGGTATCCGTCCGGAAGATGTATATGATTCTGAAATGATGATAGAAGCTTCTCCGCAGAGCACATTTGAAGCTACCGTAAAAGTATACGAATTACTTGGTGCAGAAGTTTATTTGTACTTTGATTTGGAAGAGTTCCCAATGACAGCCAGAGTTGATTCTCGTACAACAGCAAGACCTGGCGACATTGTTAAATTTGCTATTGATGTAGAAAAAATCCACATCTTTGACAAAGAAACAGAAATGGTTATTACAAACTAAAATATAACCAAGGGGAGATACGCATGTATCTCCCTTTTTATGATAATAGCAGAGTTTATTGTGTATTAGGAGGATATGGCGGAATATGTTATCAGCAGGAGTCATTCAGACCAGTATTGAGGATTTAAAGTCTATTACAAAGGTGGAACTTGTAGTAGTCAATGAATCGGGGAGCATTGTAGCAGATACATCCGGTAAAATTCAAATTGAAAAGGGAAGAATAGAAGAATTTATTGCTTCGCCTGCGGACAGTCAGGCCATAGGGGGACATCTGTATTTAAAAATATATGATGAAGAAGAAGTGGAATATGTGCTGGTATGTGAGGATAGCAATGAGGATTATACCATTGCCAAGATTGCAGTGAGTCAGCTTCAAAACCTGATTATAGCCTATAAGGAGCGGTTTGATAAAAATAACTTTTTTCAGAACCTGATTTTGGATAATCTTCTTTTAGTGGACATATATAACCGGGCGAAAAAGCTGCATATAGATATTGAAGTGCCGAGAGTAGTCTGTCTGGTAGAGACAAAATATGATAAGGATAACGGCGCCCTGGAAATGCTAAAAAGCCTGTTTTCCCCCCAGACAGGTGACTTTGTCACTGCTGTGGATGAACGGAACATTATTATTATAAAGCAGCTGGAAAGCGGCAGCCGCTCTCAATGTGTGGAAGAAATATGCCGTACCATTGTGGATATGATTCGTGCAGAGGCAATGATAAAAGTAAAGGTTGCCTATGGAAACAAAGTAGATGAGTTAAAAGATGTATCAAAAAGCTATAAGGAAGCGAAAATGGCTTTGGAGGTAGGCAAGATTTTTTATGCGGATAAAGATGTCATATCCTACAGCACATTGGGAATTGGCCGTCTTATTTATCAGCTTCCGGTAAGCCTGTGCAAAATGTTCATCAAAGAAATATTTGGACAGGAAATACCGGATAATCTGGATGAAGAAACACTGACTACCATTAACATGTTTTTAGAAAATAACCTGAATGTATCGGAGACGGCAAGAAAGCTGTTTGTCCATAGAAATACCCTGCTGTACCGTTTGGAAAAGCTTCAAAAGTCAACCGGGCTTGATATACGGATATTTGATGATGCCCTTACCTTAAAAATTGCCCTTATGGTAGTAAATTATTTAAAAAATTTGGAAAGTGAAGAATATTCGTAATAATTCAGCCGGCAGTTTTCCACCACAGAACCCGGAACGGCTGGGGCAGAACATGATTTCTAAAGGAGTCCTTATAAAAACGCCAGCGCTTAGCGAGGTTCTTTCGAGCTTAGCACTGCTGCGTTTTTATCAGAGCGAGAGCGTGGCGACGTAGAAACATTTTCTGCCCCAGCCGGTTCCGGGTTCTGTGGTGGAAAACTGCCGGCTGAACTATTACAAATATTCTGATGTGAAATAAGGTATATCCCCCTCTTTTTGTGCATACATATATTAGTAGTATGAGTGGACAAGGAGGGGTATTTTTGGATTTTTACAGGGACATTCGTTATCTGGATTATCAGGACGGTGAAAACAATACGGAAAATGTGGGAAGTGTTAAGCTTTTTTTTCGGGGAAGCACAGGAAAAGCGGATATTTATATAAAGAAAATACCATGCCTTTATCCAATAGAGTGCAGGCTTACAGTCAGCAGGAAAGAAAATGTTTTATATAGCAGGTGGATGGAAATTGAAAAAACGGACTGGCAGAAGAATTTTGAGTTTTCATGGGACCAGCCATATGATGATGTGGAAGTGGAGCTGTACATAGCGGAAGGAAGGAAAATATGCGAACGCAAAAGAAAACTGGATGCAAGGCAGGAGCTTACTGCCCTGTATGAAGAAAAACATCCCATCAGAATGCAGCAGATAAGCCGTGATGAAATCGAATGTATTCCAATGAGCACTGACTATGAAAAGGAAAAGCAGTCTTCAGAAAAAAATATACAAAAGGATATAACGGCAGAAGAAAAGAAAAAAAGTTCCGGTTCATCCGGGCAGAAAACAATGAAAATGGCAGGCAGGGAAAACGAATATTATATGTCCCGCCTTAGTGAGCTTGGGGAGCTGTCAAAGGATTTAGAGCCTTTGGAGCATAACAGCTTTTTGCTTCATGGATATTTTAATTACAGGCATTTGCTTATCCGCAAAGAAGGGGAGCGGTTTCTGGTAGGGGTACCGGGAAATTATTATTACCGGGAAGAAATGGTGGCCGCCATGTTTGGTTTTCCTAATTTTGTTCCGGCAAAGGGAGACGGAGGGACGGAAGCAGAGAGGCAGGAGTCTGGAGAAGAAGCGGGAAAGATGGTTGGAGAGTTTGGGTATTATTTTGAACAGAGGGAACAAGAATGAATGCAGGAATATGGATGTACAGAATTTGCATCTTTGATATTATGTGATTCCCCGGATTCCCGTCTGCCGAAAATGAGGAGTTAAAATTTCTATAAATTCCGACAATTCTTCTTTACTATACCCATGGAACCCTTTTTGAATCACAGCAGGGCTCTCCTCATAATTTTGCAGAAAATAACGGTCACTGCCATGAAGCCACCTGCCTATCCGCTCAAAGGAAGCTGCATTGTGAAATTCCTTTACTACAGTGGTCCTGAATTCATAAGCAATGCCGCAGCTTTGTATGAGATTTATGGAGGCCTCAATAGGAGATAAATCAAAGGAAGCTTTCTTTCCACCTGAAAACTCCGTCAATCCTGCAATTTTTCCATAATGTTCCCTGTCACCCTTAATATCCATTGCAATATAATCCAGTAAATGTTCTTTTATCAAATCCTCCAGTACATCCGGCTTAGAGCCGTTTGTATCTAACTTCACGGAAAGTCCCAGCTCTTTAATACATCTTATAAACTCTGGAAGCTCCTTGGATAAGGAAGGCTCCCCACCCGTAATGCACACACCTGTCAGTATGCCTGTCCGTTTTTTTAAAAAGGAAAATATTTCTTTTGGTGAAACAGAGGGCAGCATATGAAAATTCTGCACCAAATCCCCATTATGGCAGAAAGGACATCTGAAATTACAGCCGCCCAGAAAAACAGTAGCGGCAACATGCTCCGGGTAATCTAATAAAGTTGTTTTGTTATAACCGCATATTTGCATGGAGGCACCTCTTTGTGGTATGATAAAAATAGTGTAAACAAGGACGTAGATTTATATTATTTAAACATTTTACCTACTTTAACGAATGCTGGCAAGGGCTTTTCCAGCAGAAAAAGCCACAGAAGGTTTTGAAGATATGACAGATACAGAAAAAAAGAGAAAGAAAATAGAATATTCCCCTCAGGAAAAGTACATGAAGGAAGCCTTAAAGCAGGCAAAAAAGGCGGAAGCCCTGGAGGAAGTTCCCATTGGCTGCGTAATCGTCTATGAAGGAAAAGTGATTGCAAGAGCCTATAACCGCAGGAATACCGATAAAAATACTCTTGCCCATGCGGAAATATCGGCAATCAGAAAGGCAAGCAAAAAGCTGGGGGACTGGCGGCTGGAAGGCTGCAGCCTGTATGTGACCTTAGAGCCGTGCCAGATGTGCGCAGGAGCCATTGTGCAGGCAAGGATATCGGAAGTGATTATGGGAGCCATGAACCCGAAGGCCGGTTGCGGAGGCTCTGTGCTGAACCTGCTCCAGATGGAAGAATTCAACCATCAGGTAAAAGTTACAAGAGGAGTGCTGGCAGAAGAGTGCAGCAATATGCTAAGTGATTTTTTTAAGAGACTGCGGGAAAAAAAGAAGGAAAATAAATAGACAGTTATGAAAGTATTATTAGTAGCCTTAAATGCAAAATACATACATTCCAATCCGGCGCTGTACAGCCTTTTGGCATATGCAGGAAAATATAAGGAGCATATAGAGCTGGCGGAATATACCATCAATCAGTCCTTGGAAGAAATTATGGGGGATATCTACAAAAGGAAACCGGATGTGCTGGCATTTTCCTGCTATATCTGGAATATTTCTCCTGTGCTTTCTCTGACAAGGGAAATAAAAAAGGTATTGCCAAAGGCGGATATATGGCTTGGAGGGCCGGAGGTATCCTATGACAGCGGGCAGATACTAGAGGCTCATAAGGAAATTACCGGTATCATGGAAGGAGAAGGGGAGGAGACCTTCTTTGAGCTGATGGAGCATTATGTGGAGGGAGGAAGCCACTTTTCCTCTGTAAAGGGGCTTGCATTAAGAGAAGGAAAGACGGGCGAAAGGCCCTTAACAGATTTGGACAGGCTTCCGTTTTTGTATGACGGCCTGGAGGATTTTCAGAACAGGATTATCTATTATGAATCCAGCAGGGGTTGTCCCTTCCGCTGCAGCTATTGTCTTTCTTCCATTGACAAAACTGTGCGCTTAAGGAAGCTGGACATTGTGAAAAAGGAGCTCCAGTTCTTTTTGGATAACCGGGTAAAGCAGGTAAAATTCGTGGACCGGACTTTTAACTGCAATCATGAACATGCCATGGGGATTTGGCAGTATATAAAGGACCATGACAACGGCATTACCAATTTTCACTTTGAAGTGGCGGCAGATATATTAAATGAAGAAGAGATTTCACTTTTAAATACATTAAGGCCGGGAGCCGTTCAGCTGGAAATCGGGGTACAGTCCACCAATCCCGCTACAATTTTCCACATTCAAAGAGTGATGGACATGGATAAGCTTAAGAAAAACGTGGAGGCAATAAAAAAGGGCAATAACATCCATCAGCATCTGGACCTGATTGCAGGGCTTCCCTATGAAGATTTTGAAACATTTCAAAAGTCCTTTGATGAGGTTTATGCTATGGGGCCGCAGCAGCTGCAGCTTGGTTTTTTAAAAGTATTAAAAGGCTCTCCCATGGAAAAAAAGGCAGAGGAATACGGTATTGTATACACATCCCGGGAGCCTTATGAGGTATTGTATACCAAATGGCTTTCCTATGAGGAGATTAGAAAGCTGAAGCGGGTGGAAGAAATGGTGGAGCTGTATTATAACAGCAGCCAGTTTACAACTACCCTGCCCGTGCTGGAAAGGCTCTTTGAAAGGCCCTTTGCTTTCTATGAAGCCCTGTCTGAATATTATGAAGAAAAGGGATACTTTGTAAATTCCCCTTCCAGAACTTACCGCTATCAGGTTCTTTTAGAATTTGCTATAAATAGTATTAGCTTTCCGGGAGAGAAGAAGGAGGGTGGAAAGGTTTCCGGAGAACTGTTTCAGGAGCTTTTGACAAAGGATTTTTATTTAAGGGAAAATGCAAAAAGCCGCCCGGAATTTTCAAAGGATTTATCCCCTTACAAGGATAACATCAGGGCTTTTTACAGAAGGGAAGAGGAGGAAAGAAAGCTTCTTTTGGATTATATGGCTTATGATGCAAGGCAGATGGCGAAAATGACCCATATAGAGGTGTTTGAGTATGACCTGCAATCAGGAGAAAGACTACAGTCGCCTCAAATGATATTGTTTGATTATAGAAATCGTTCTCCCCTGACTAATCAGGCAGCATTGCATGAAGCCATTTGAGATGCATTATGATATTTTGGTAATTATGATTTGCCATGGCTGATTGAAAAGAGCAGTCTTTATTTCTGCAGGTAATGAGGGAAATAGCCATGCCGGTATATCTGCTTGATGAATGCTGCAAGAGTCAAATACCAATTAGCTTGCATTACAAGTTTAATGCTTTGTTGCCTGCGGCGGGTTTTTGACGGAAGCTTCATGGAAACAACAGGAGGAAATTTATGACAAAACGCACGAAAGAAATTTTAGACAGGCTGGATCAGGTTTATACCACAGAATACAAATGCTATTTAAACCACGAAAACCCATGGCAGCTTTTAATTGCCACCATGTTAAGCGCCCAGTGTACTGATGCCAGAGTCAATATCGTAACAAAGGATTTGTTCCAAAAGTACAAAAGTCCTGAAGACTTTGCCAAGGCGGATTTAAAGGAACTGGAGAAGGACATTAAATCTACCGGGTTTTATCACAATAAGGCAAAGAACATCATTGCCTGCTGTAAGGATTTAGTGGATATACACGGCGGGGAAGTGCCTTCTGATATAGAAGCCCTTACAGCCCTGCAGGGCGTGGGCAGGAAGACTGCCAATGTAATCAGGGGAAATATATTTCATGAGCCCAGCGTAGTGGTGGACACCCATGTAAAACGCATATCTAAAAAGCTGGGCTTTACAAAGGAAGAAGATCCTGTGAAAATAGAGCAGGATTTAATGAAGGTCCTTCCAAAGGACCACTGGATTTTGTATAATATACAGATTATTACCTTTGGCAGGCAAATCTGCATGGCAAGAAATCCAAAATGTCAGGAGTGTTTTTTGACGGAGTATTGCTCCTATTACAAAAAATGAAAAGAGGATGAATACATGGATTCTTTTGTGGTGGTGGATTTGGAAACGACTGGTTTAAATGCCAAAAAAGATAAAATTATAGAAATCGGCGCCATACGGGTGGAAAACGGAGAGCCGGCAGAAACTTTTGCGGCCTTTGTAAATCCCGGAAGGGCTTTATCACAAAGGGTTCAGGATATTACCCATATAACCGATAAAGATTTAGAAAAGGCGCCATATATTGAAGAAGTAATTCCGAAATATTTAGAATTTGCCAAAGATTATCCCCTTGTGGGACATAGTATTATATTTGATTTTTCCTTTTTAAAAAGGGCTGCGGTAAATTGTGGATTTTCTTATGAAAGAGGGGGAGTGGATACCCTTGCCATTGCCAGAGCCTGTATGCCGGAGCAAAAAAGCAAAAGCTTGTCCAGCCTTTGCGGACACTTTGGAATTACCTACCAGCCGCACCGGGCCTTTGAGGATGCCAGGGCAACCCTGGAATTGTATAGAATTCTGGAAGGACGCTTTTTTAATGAGGAAAACGAAAAGCTGTTTCTTCCCAAAGAGCTGAAGCATCAGGTAAAAAAGGACGTGCCTGCCACCATATCCCAAAAGAAATATTTACTAAGGCTGTTAAACTATCATTCCCTAACTGCCTGGTATGACATTGAAAGGCTTACCAAAAGCGAAGCCAGCCGTTTTGCGGACAGCATTATTTCCCGGTATGGGCAGTGTCCGAAGAAACCATATCGGAAAGGAAAGTAAGAATCGGGTTTTTCATAATGGAAGTCAGTCTGCCGGCAGAAGCTGTCAGTTCCCGGATTTTGGAAAGCTGTCCCTTTTCCTTATAGATAGTGGCTAAAAGCTTATAATTGCCGCTGATGTCAGTTCCGATGGAAATAGCAAACTCCAATGGTATGAGAGCTTCTTCCTTATAACCGGCTTCAAAAAGAATGCGGCCCCATTTATGCAGGGTTCGTACCAATAAGGTGAAATTCTGGTCATATTCTGATAAAATGGTAATATTGGCAGTACCGTATTTCAGTTTTAAATCCGTATTGGTAAATTCTGAAAGATTTACCACTTTTAAGTCCCTTAAAGAATGAATCTGTTCTATACAGTCCTGTACCTGCTGATTATCCGTCAATATGTGGAAAGGCAGTGTTTCAAAGGGAATCTGTATATAATTTAAGTCATCCAAAGGCTTTTTGCGCACGTTATTGGCTTCCCGTTCCCGGTTCCAGAAGTCTTCTTCCGCTTTTTTCCTGTCTTTTTTGGAGGCGGAAAGCTGGTGGGCAATCAGACCTGCCAAAAGAATAAAACTTGCCAAAATAATAAAATTCATATATAATATCCTTTCAGTAAGAAGGTGAATAAAAATGTTTCATAATAAGAAATCAAAACAAATTTTTTCAACAATCATAATCATTATTTTAATTTTATCAATGGTAGTGCCAATGGCTGTTTCTATTTTCTGACAGCGGGCCACTACACCCGATTATAACACGAGGAGGCATTATGAGAAAGTATATTATTCCATTGTTTGCAGTATTTCTGTCTTTTCTTTTTACAGGTGTCATGGAAACACAGGCAGCAGCCAACAAAGATACAATTGAAAATGGAATTTTCATAGGCGAAGTGGAAGTTTCCGGCATGACGGAAGAAGAAGCCCTTTCGGCAGTTTCTGAATATATTTCTTCCGTGGAAAATACCACGATTACTTTAAATGCCATGAATAACAATAAACTGCCTGTTCAGGCAGGGGACCTTAAGCTTTCCTGGAAAAACCAGGAAGTGGTAGAAGAGGCCCTTTCCCTTGGAAAAGTGGGAAATATCGTACAAAGATACAAGGCTTTAAAGGATTTGGAATATGAAAATAAAGTGTTTGAGATAGCCTATGATTTTGACAAAGAGGCTATCACAAAAATTTTAGAAGAGGACTGTGCGGAGTTTAATGTGTCCGCTCAGGATGCAACTCTTACAAGGGAAAACGGTGCATTTGTCATCGAACCGGGACAAACAGGAGTGAAAATTGATGTGGCAGGTTCTGCTTCAGTCATTTATGATTATCTTACTACAGAATGGACAGGCGATGAAGCTTCCATTGATTTAAAGGCGGAGGTTGACGAGCCAAGGGGAACTGAAGAAGAGCTGTCCAAGGTCAAGGATGTGCTTGGAACCTTTACTACCAGTTATTCTTCTTCCGGCTATAACCGTTCCGGCAATGTGGCAAACGGCTGCCGGTTAGTAAACGGCACATTGCTTTATCCGGGGGATTCCTTTTCCATGTATGAAACGGTAAGCCCCTTTACAGAGGCAAACGGCTATTTTGAAGCGGGCTCCTATTTAAACGGCATGGTAGTGGACAGCCTCGGGGGAGGAATCTGTCAGGTTTCCACAACCTTATACAATGCAGTATTAAAGGCGGAGCTGGACGTGACAGAACGTCATAATCATTCTATGATCGTAACCTATGTAGATCCTTCTGCTGATGCGGCTATTGCAGGAACTGCAAAGGATTTTAAATTTGTAAACAATCTGGAAAATCCTATTTATATAGAAGGAGTTACCTCTGATAAAAAGATAACCTTTACCATTTATGGTGTGGAGACAAGGCCTTCTAACCGTAAGGTAACTTATGAAAGCGAAGTGCTCAGCAAGACTACACCGGACGGGGAAAAGGTAATCGGAGACGGGGGACAGCCCATTGGATTTATTGACGTGCAGTCAGCCCACATCGGCTATGTGGCACAGCTTTGGAAGGTTGTCACCGTGGATGGCGTGGAAGAAAGCCGTACACAGGTAAATAAGAGTAGTTATAAAATGACGCCAAGAACGGCAGTGGTGGGAACTGCTTCTGCAGACCCTAATGCTACGGCTGCGATGAATGCGGCTATTGCAACCCAGAATATTGACCATGTGAAAAGTATCATTGCTTCTGTAAAAAATGCACCGGTAGACCCGGCACAGGCAGCAGCACAGGCAGCTCTTGCCCAACAACAGGCGGCCATAGCGGCACAGCAGGCAGCAGCACAGCAGGCGGCGCAGCAACAGGCTCAACAACAAGCTCAACAACAGCAGCCACCTGCCCAATAGGGAAATAAAAATAAGACAGAAAATATGACTGGGAAGTTCCGGCACATGGGAACTTCCTATCATTATATAAGCTGGTATTCTATATAATAGGAATGTGTGCCTATTTTACCGGGAGGCAAAAGTAATAATATGAAAATTGGAAAAGTGCCGGAAACTGTATTAAAACGGTCCATATTAAAACAAGTGCATAACAGAAGGAATGAAGTATTGGTTGGTCCCGGAGTAGGGGAAGACTGTGCCGTTTTAGAGCTTAAGGAAGGCGAGACCTTTCTTGTATCTACCGACCCTATAACGGGTGCTTCCAAAGATGCGGGAAAGCTGGCAGTACATATTACTGCTAATGATATTGCTTCAAGCGGAGGAGAGCTGATTGGCATAATGCTCACTGCCCTGTTGCCTCCTGATACGGAAGAAGCCCAGATTAAGCAGATGATGGCAGAGGTGGAAGAAGCATGTACACAGCTTGATATGCAGGTTTTGGGCGGGCATACAGAAATTACCGACGCGGTTAACAGGCCCGTGCTGACGGTAACCGGTATAGGCAAGGGGAAAAAAGAGCAGCTGCTTACTACGAAAAATATAAAGCCCGGACAGGATGTGGTAGTGACCAAGTGGATTGGATTAGAGGGCACTTCTATTTTAGCAAAGGAAAGAGAAGAAGAGCTTCTCACAAGATATCCAAGACATTTGATAGAAACCGCAAAAGGCTTTGACCAGTATTTGTCTGTAGTGAAAGAGGCCGCCACCGCCATTAAGTCCGGCGCAAGCGCCATGCACGACGTAACAGAGGGCGGAATCTTTGGAGCTCTCTGGGAAGTGGCAGAAGGCGCAGGCGTTGGACTGCGAATCGATTTAAAAAAACTTCCCATAAAGCAGGAAACAGTAGAAATCTGTGAATTTTTCCGTATCAGCCCCTATGAACTGGTTTCCAGCGGAAGTATGCTGATTGTTACCGATAATGGGCATGACCTGACAGCCGCCCTTAAAGAGCAGGGAATACAGGCTACAGTGGTTGGAAAGACAACGGACAACAATGACAGGGTTGTGTTAAACGGAGAAGAGAGCAGATTTTTAGAGCCGCCGAAAACAGATGAACTGTATAAGGCATTAGGTATGAATAATCAGGTATGAATAATCAGCCAAAAGTAATTAGCAAAAAATCATTAGCCATAAGTTATTCAGCCATAAGTAAGTAAACGGGCATAATATGGGAAGAAAGTCAGTATAAAAAGTAAAATATAATCATTATAAAGGAGATTACAGGATGAGAGAACAGATTTTATCCATAATAGAAAAAAACAGCCGTATCGATATAAAAGAACTGGCAGTGATTTTGGGAATGCCGGAAATTGATGTGGCAAACGAATTAAAGAAAATGGAAGAGGAGGGAGTTATCTGCGGCTACCATACGCTGGTGGACTGGGAAAAGACCTCTCTTGAAAAAGTAACGGCTTTGATTGAAGTCCGTGTAACGCCTCAAAGGGGACAGGGCTTTGACAACATTGCAGAACGGATTTATAAATACCCGGAGGTACATGCAGTTTATTTGATTTCCGGCGGATATGATTTACTGGTAACTTTGGAAGGCAAATCTCTAAAAGAGATTTCCAACTTTGTTTCCGACAAATTGTCCACTCTGGAATCGGTGCTCAGTACGGCAACCCATTTTATTTTAAAGAAATATAAGGACCACGGAACTATTTTAGCAAAGAAAACAGCAGATGAAAGGATGAAGATTACACCATGAGAAATCCATTAGCAGATCAGGTAGTAGCTTTAAAGCCCTCGGGAATCCGGAAGTTTTTCGATATTGTAAGCGAAATGAAAAATGCCATCTCATTAGGTGTAGGAGAGCCGGATTTTGAAACCCCCTGGTTTATCCGGGATGAGGGTATTTATTCTTTAGAAAGAGGACGTACCTTTTATACGTCCAATGCAGGTTTGAAAGAATTAAAGATAGAAATCTGCAATTATTTAAAAAGACGCATGAATCTGGAATATCATTATAACGATGAAGTAATTGTAACAGTAGGCGGTTCAGAGGCAATTGACATAGGCCTTCGTGCCATGCTGAATCCCGGAGAGGAAGTACTGATTCCCCAGCCCAGCTATGTGTCCTATGAGCCATGTGCCATTCTGGCAGGAGGAAAACCGGTCATTATTGAATTAAAGCATGAGAACCAGTTCCGCCTTACGGCACAGGAGCTGGAAGAGGCAATTACAGATAAAACAAAGGTGCTGATTCTGCCCTTTCCCAACAATCCTACAGGCGCCATTATGGAGCGGAAGGATTTAGAGGCAATTGCGGAGGTAATCAAAAAGCATGATATTTTTGTGATTTCCGATGAAATCTATGCAGAGCTGTCCTATCACGGGGACCATGTTTCCATTGCAAATATTGAGGGAATGCAGGAAAGGACCATTGTAATAAACGGATTTTCCAAGGCATATGCCATGACCGGATGGAGGCTTGGCTATGCATGCGGACCAAAGGAAATCATCGAACAGATGATAAAGATTCACCAGTTTGCCATTATGTGCGCTCCTACCACCAGCCAGTATGCTGCCGTGGAGGCGCTGAAAAACGGAGATGAAGAGGTGGCAAAAATGAGGGAGGCATACAACCAGAGGAGACGTTACCTCATTCATGCCTTTCAGGAAATGGGCTTGGAATGCTTTGAGCCTTTCGGAGCTTTTTACATATTCCCCTGTATCAAAGAGTTTGGCATGACTTCGGATGAATTTGCCACCAGATTTTTAGAGGAAGAGGAGGTTGCCGTAGTGCCGGGAACCGCTTTCGGAGACTGCGGGGAAGGCTTCTTGCGTATTTCCTATGCGTATTCCTTGGAGGATTTAAAGGTAGCCATTGGAAGGCTGGAAAAATTCATAACGAAGCTCAGGAAGGAACAGAAGGGCTGATTATGAATATTATTTTGCATCAGCCGGAGATACCGGCAAATACAGGAAATATCGGACGTACCTGTGTGGCGGCAGGAGCAGGGCTTCATTTGATTGAGCCTTTGGGCTTTAAACTCAATGAGAAGTCCATTAAGCGGGCAGGTATGGATTACTGGGAGCATTTGGACGTGACCCGTTATGTGAATTTTCAGGAATTTCAGGAAAAAAACCCAAAGGCGAAAATCTGGATGGCTACCACAAAGGCAAAGCATATTTATACGGAAGTGGAATATGCGCCGGATGATTTCATTATGTTCGGCAAGGAAAGCGCCGGAATACCGGAGGAGATTTTGGTAGATTATGAAGAAACCTGTATCCGGATTCCTATGCTGGAACAGATTCGTTCGCTGAATCTGTCTAATTCTGTGGCAATCGTGCTTTATGAGGCGCTTAGGCAGAATGGATTTTCCAGTATGCAGCTGGAGGGGGAGCTTCATAGGCTTCGGTGGAAGGAGTAAAGAATATAAATTTAGGAACTTGCAATTGATAAAGTAATTCAGAAGGGAAACGGGAATATTTTCATACCATTTTTGCAAAATGTGTATCAAATGTGGAATTTATGTCAGTTTCCAGAGGTGAGAAATGAGTAAAATACCTAAAATCTCAGTGGTACTTGAAACGTGGTGCCAGATATGATATAGTATAAGCATAAAGAGAAGCAACCGCCCACAAGGTGGGTTGACCTAAAATAGGAAATAGAAAAATCCACCCATACTCGGTCAAAGTTTTAAGGGTGGTTTTTCTATGTATAATTACTTACAAAACGTAAATACGAATGTAAGTAATGCCAAAAGGAACAGACCAAAAGTCATTATATCCTTAAAATCAAAATGATTTTTCATAGGCATCACCCCCATTCTCTTTAGAATGAGGCCAACACACCCTGCAACACGGTTACTCCCATAGATTAGTATACTATATTTGCCAGGATTCGACAATAAAATTAGTGATAAAATGAACAAGAAATATACTGACTTAACAGTCTTATACACTGAAAATGCTTAACCACATTTGATTTATGCGAATTGAGTAATTAAATTTAATATCTTTTGGATAGAATCTTCTAATGTATTTTCACCCCATCCAAGATTCCATTCATTTTCAATATAAATGTCAGAAATTATATAAATTGCCGTAGCTAAGCATTTGCGGTATGCTGCAACTGTAAATAAGCCCACGCCTTCCATTTCCACGCACAGGGCGCCCTTATCTCTATATTCAATAATTTGTCCCCATGTTTCCATATATCCGGCATCGGTTGTCCAATGCTTTCCACGCCGATATGCAATTTCATTATCACAAAATATCCTGCATAGTCCGTTTGTTAATTTCTTTGATGATTCAATAATATCCAAATCATACCCGTACAGCCGGGCAACAGCAGTATCATTGTATGCACCATCTGTTATAATAATATCTCCCGCCTGCATATCTGTCTGTAATCCGCCTGCAAACCCTATATGAATAAGTTCTTTTACGCCCCCTGCAATTAAATCTTCAGCTTGTGTGGCTATTGCCGGTGAACACATATGGGCTTTAATAAACCCAATGTTTTCATTTGCATTAAAAACATAGAGTTTTCCTCCTAAAGGATATTTATATGTTCCGCAATTTTTCATTATCATTTCATCATAAAGACTATCTGCCAGTAAATAAACTCTTTTGGGTACATTTATTTTGTCAATATCAAACCCTTGGTTTTTTAATTCAAGACTGACTAATTTCTTAGGATTTGTTACAACTTCATTTTTATTCATAGCTTTTACCTTATTAAACCTTCCTATTGGTTTTAAAAATCTTTAATTAATATAACATATAACAGTGATGCTTTCTATATTAGAGAAAAAACTTATAAGAATATGAATTAATGCTGTTAAAAAAGTATATATTCCATTTTTAAAATTTTTATATATAATCTATAAGAGAATGTTGATGGTATAAAAGAGAATTACAAAGTAATTGAGTTACATAAACGAGAAAAAATCAGATTATGATAAAAGACGAAAAGCAAAACAAAAAGCTGAAAATTGCAATATTTAATGGTGTATCTGCTCTCCTGATTGTGCTATTTTGGTTTCTGCTCTATTGTTTTTTTGAAAACCATGGTTGGCAGTGTGCTTCTAAAGAAGAGTGCTTGCATATGCATAAAGATATCGATTGGGATGAACTGAATATATATGCTTTTTGTATCGTATATTTTCTTATAGAATTGGTGAATTATCGATTTACTAATTTATCATTTTTAGAATATGCTTTCATACAGGCAATATTGGATTTTGCTATATTTTTTGCATGTTTGGAAATTATGGAAAGGGCATCGTGGTATGTTCCGATTACCGGTGTTAAGGGATTTAATGTTGAAATAACCAGATTTAAAGCTTTTATTCATTATTTCTATAAATATGGTCATGCGATGCTGTATTCTAATATAATGATGGCAATGATACATAGAATAAATACATTTTTAAAATCAAGAAAAATGTAGAAAGCAGGGAAGATGGGTGAAATAAATAATAATATTGAAGTATATGTAAAAAAACTTTCAGTAAAAAATTTTCTGAGTAAATAGCTTGAAACACGGTGTTGAATATGATATAGTGTAAATATAAAAAAAGCAACCGCCCACAAGGGGTTGACCATGATTGGATAGCAAAAACCACCCAAACCGTCAAAGTATTAGGGTGGTTTTGCTATGTATAGCTACTTACAAAACGTAAATACGAATGTAAGTAATGCCAAAAGGAATAGACCAAAAGTCATTATATCCTTAAAATCAAAGTGATTTTTCATAGGCATCACCCCCATTCTCTTTAGAATGAGGCCAACACACCCTGCAACACGGTTACTCCCATCAGATATCATAGCATGTTTGACAAAATTTTGCAATAATTTTATCGCAATTTAACTTATCAAGCTTTTTATACGGTAACAGTTCAGACAGCAAAAGGCAAAATCAATCATCCCCCAAATCCATATTCTCCGCCTTCTGCAAGGTAAAAATAAACTCGCTCCCCACTCCCTCCGTACTGATAACATTGATATTCTCCCCATGGGAATGAATAATCTCTTTCGTAATGGACAAACCCAGCCCGGTGCCCTTTTTATCCTTTCCCCTGGATAAATCCGTCTTATAAAAACGGTCAAAAATCAGCTTCAGGCTGTCCTTTGGAATGCCAATGCCGTTGTCCTTTACGGAAACGAAAAGCTTATTATTCTTTTCCCTGGTCTCAATGGAAATAACCGAATTGTTATGGGAAAATTTAATGGCATTGTCCAAAAGATTGTAAAGCACCTGCTGGATTTTCGTTATATCCCCGTTAACATACATCACATCCCCTGTGAGAATCAAATCTATCAGAATCTGCTTTTTATTGCAGGTACCCTCAAAGGTTTCCACCGTTTCCTTAATCATCTGGTTTAATTCAAAATCGCTTCGCTCCAAAACCATCCCTTTCGTATTTAAATTGTTTAAAGTCAGCAGACTGTTAGTAAGCTTTGTAAGCCGGTCCGTTTCATTTAATACAATATTTAAATATTTTTCATGCATTTCAGGCGGAATGGTGCCGTCCAGCATGGCTTCCAAATAGCCCTTTATGGAAGTGAGGGGAGAGCGGAAGTCATGGGAAACATTTGCCACGAATTTTTTCTGGTTATCCTCCGAACGGGCAATTTCACTTGCCATGTAATTTAAGGAGGCGGCAAGATATCCCATTTCATCCGTACTTTCCACGGAAAGCTCATAGTGCATGTTTCCGCTGGCATACTGCTCCGTAGCCGTAATAATCTTTTTTAAGGGGAAGTAGAACATTTCCGTAAAAAAGAACAGAATAATGAGGGAAAGAAGAATGAGCAGCACCAGCGTAATGTAAGTGACACCTAACAGGCTGTCGCTGGATTTGTAAATATGGCTCATGGGCTTGTGAATAATTACATATCCCTTAATTTTATAATTAGAAGAAATAGGAGTAAAGACGCTTAAAACCTCTTCCTTGAACTCACCGAAAAAATTGCCCGTAACATAATAGGAATCGGAAGTGACTGCAGGGTCGAAGTCTGCAATGACCTTGGGATTATCTACATTTGTCTCTTCACCGGAATTTAACACTACCGTGCCGGAAGGGTTTACAATCCAGATATCCGCAGAAAGATAAGTTCCCAAAGCATTTAGCTGGGTATAGGCGGATTCCAAAGTAATCCGGCTGGAATACAGCTCTGCCGCATAGGTTTTGGAAATCATGGAAGCCTCTCTGTATAAGGTTTCGGCATTTTCCCTTTTCAAATGCTCCAAAGTCAGGCTGGAAGAGAAAGTGGCCACCACGATAAAACCGAAGCAGCCAAAAATAATATATGCCAGCAAAAATTTCAGATACAGTGTTTTTCTCATAAATTATCCCCGTGATTTTACTTCAAATTTATAACCTATGCCCCATACGGTGGAAAGTCCCCATTCCTCATGGTCGCTGATTTTTTCCCTAAGCCGTTTGATGTGCACATCCACCGTCCGGGTATCGCCAATATATTCATAGCCCCAGATCTGGTCTAAAAGCTGTTCCCTTGTAAATACCTGATTGGGAGAGGAGGCAAGGAAAAATAGTAATTCCAGCTCTTTTGGAGGCATCTCCACCACTTTTCCCCTGTAAAGAACCGAATAGTTGGTCAGGTTGATGACAAGGTCTTTGTACTCCACCTTTTTTGTCTGATCTGCCTGTTCAATGCCGGAAGAAGTCTGTTTATAACGGCGCAAAACAGCTTTTACTCTGGCTACCAGTTCCTTGGAATCAAAGGGCTTTTCCATATAGTCGTCAGCTCCCAGCTCAAGCCCCAATACCTTGTCAAAAATCTCCCCTTTTGCGGAAAGCATAATAATGGGAATGTTCGAGCCGGACCGGACCGAGCGGCAGACTTCATAACCATCTATGCCCGGAAGCATTAAATCCAGTAAAATCAGATTGGGCTGAAAGGTCTTCATTGCCTCTAAGGCGGATTCCCCGTCGCCCACAATCAGAGTGTCAAAACATTCTTTTGTAAGATAGAGAGAAATCAGCTCAGCAATATTGTTGTCATCATCTACGATTAAAATCTTTTGTTTTGTTGCCATGAATACCTCCTTATAAATTATTTATAAAAGCAGGGTTTATTTAAACTCCGCTATAGTAACCCCTGCATCTCCTTCGCCAAATTCCCCCAGGCGGTAGGATTTTATATAGGACAGCTTTTTTAAATGGTTCTGAACCGCATTTCGCAGAGCGCCCGTTCCCTTGCCGTGGACAATGCGGACGCTGGGCAGATGAGTCACATAAGCATCATCTAAATACTTATCCAGTGCGGAAATAGCCTCATCAACTGTTTTCCCTAAAAGATTGATTTCCGGAGAAATATGGGAGGCTTTGGAAAGGCTCATGCGCCCGTTTTTCCCCCGGGATAAATTGGGAGTCTTTATGTCCTCCTCCTGCAGCAAAAGAATATCGCTAATATGCACCTTTGAGCGGATAATGCCGCATTGTACAAAAAGCATTCCCTTTGCATCCGGCTTGGAGCTGACGGTGCCCTTTGCATTTAAGGACAATACCTTTACGCTGTCTCCTAACTGAATCTGGTTTGGCTTTAAGCTGCCCTTCTGCTTTTCCTTCTCTTTTTTGGAAAGTCCGGAATTTTTCTCTGAAATCTTCTCCCGGACCTTATTCCGCTTTTGCTCCATTTCCTTCATGGAGGCGTTGGAGCCGAATTTCTGGAAGGAGCGAATGGTTTCATCTGCAAAATTCTTTGCCTCCTGCAGAATATCCCTTGCTTCTTCATTGGCTTCCCTTAAAATCCGTTCTCTGGAAGCCTCCAGCTTATCCTGCTTTGCCTCTAACTGCTTTTTCAAAGCTTCAATTTCCTGCTTATAGGTTTCGATTTCCAACTGTTCCTTTTCGATTGTCCGGCGGCTGCTTTCCAAATCCGACAACAAATCTTCAAAGCTTTCCGCCTCTGTGGAAAGCTGGCTCCTTGCAGCCTCAATAATAGAATCCGACAGCCCCAGCTTACCGGAAATGGCAAAAGCATTACTTTTGCCCGGAACGCCGATTAAAAGCCGATAGGTAGGACTTAAAGTCTCCACATTAAATTCACAGCAGGCATTTTCCACCTGACTGCCGGATAAAGCATAAACCTTCAATTCACTATAATGGGTAGTTGCCATAACAAAAGACTGCTTCTTTCCCAAGTGCTCCAATATGGCAATTGCCAGAGCAGCTCCCTCTGTAGGGTCCGTGCCGGCGCACAGCTCATCAAAAAGACAAAGGGAACGGGAATCCGCCTTATCCAAAATCCGCACAATATTAGTCATGTGGGAAGAAAAAGTGGATAAACTCTGTTCAATGCTCTGCTCATCCCCGATATCCGCAAATACATTTGTAAAAATACTCAGCTCGCTCCGGTCCAAAGCAGGAATATGCAGCCCCGCCTGCCCCATAAGAGTAAACAGCCCCACAGTCTTTAAGGAAACAGTCTTCCCCCCTGTATTCGGTCCGGTTATAATCAACTGATGAAATGCATCCCCCAGATAAATATCAATAGGAACAACCTTATCCTTTGGCAAAAGCGGATGCCTTCCCTTGCGGATATTCATATACCCCCGCTGATTGAACACCGGCTCCGTGGCATTCTGCTCCATGGCAAGGGAAGCCTTGGCAAAAGTAAAGTCCAAAAACGTCATAAGCTCCACATTCCGTTTTAAAGTAAATGTATGCTCACTGCACAAAAGAGAAAGCTCTCCCAGAATTTTTTCAATTTCTTCCTTTTCCTGCAGAGAAAGCTCCTTTATTTTATTGTTTAATTCAATAATGGCGGAAGGTTCAATAAACAACGTGGAGCCGCTCCCCGACTGGTCATGAATCATGCCCGGCACTTGACTTTTATATTCCGCCTTTACCGGAATACAGTAACGGTTATTGCGCATGGTAATCACCGCATCCTGTAAATAAGTGCGGTAAGAGCCGTTCACCATGGAATTTAACTGACTGTGAATCTTATCCCCCGTTATACCCATCTGCCTTCTGATATGCCGCAGGCCGGAACTGGCGTCATCCGCAATCTCCTCCTCCGACAAAATACATCGGCGAAGCTCGCTGCTCAACTGAGTAAGGGGCTCCAACTCATTGAAAAAACTGTCCAGACTGTCTGTCAGCTCCTTTCCCTCAGACCTCCCATACCCCTTTATACGCGCCACATTTTCCAAAAGAGAAGCAATCTGCAAAAGCTCCCCGGCATTCAAAGCCCCTCCAATCTCCAGATGCTTACACACATAAGACAAATCCCTGTTTCCTCCAAAAGAAGTATTTCCCTTTTTAAACAGCCTTGACAGGGCATCCTTCGTATAAGTCTGCGCTAACTGAATTTCCTCCAGCTCCAGCATGGGAACCAGTCCCCTGCAAAGCTCCTTTCCCGGCTGGGAAGAAGCCTTCTCCACCAGCAAATCAATAATTTTATTATATTCCAATATACGTAAAGCTTTTTCATCTATCATACATCTATTCCTCAACAATCTTTTATGTCCTTCATGGCTCAACTGTAGCATTCAGTATAACACATTTCCGAAAAAAAAGCCACGAACCTTTACAATAAAGCGCTCATCCGCTATACTTAACAATAGTGGTTTGGGTATGTTTTATGTATGGGGAAGGGATTTGGACAGAGGACGTGAGAGGCGGCAGGACATAGGATAGTCTTCCGGGCACGCTCTCGCTCTGCAAAGACGCAGCGGTACTAATGCACCAAAGTACGGTGCATAAGGACCGGCGACTTTGCCAAGGCCCGTAAGACTATCCTATGTCCTGCCGCCTCTCACTGTGTATCGAAAAGCCCTTAACTATAAGAAAGTCAAAACCTTTTAAACACTATCGCCCGAAACAAACCAGCAGCAGAGGAATCAGCATGGGGTACAGGCATTGTTTTTTGGGGCACTTTTCCTTAACAGCCTGCCCATAACCCAGGGTAAAATTGCCATGGACGGCAATTTTAGTCATATCGCGCCACGGACGGCGCTATATGACGCCCCGACCGGTACCAACACCCTAAATCAGGCTGTTTAGGAAAAGCGCCCCAAAAAACACCGCCTGTACCCCATGCTGATTCCTCTGCTGCGTCCTCTTCACCAATACCTACATTTTACCCCCCCCCCAAAAAAACTTATGCGAAAGTCCCCCCTGCCTCAAAGGAGCAAAAAATGAATCAAACAGACCACCAGCAAACCCCTCAAAACCAAAACAACGAATCCTTCTACTTCATGCGGGAAACCATAAAAGAGCGTCCCGTAAACAGAAGAAAACTCGTCCGCCGCACCATGCTCACCGCATTTTCCGCAGTAGTATTCGGCATGGTTGCCTGTTTTACTTTTTTAATATTAGAACCGGTCATAAGCAACAAGCTATATCCGGAAGAAATCACAAAAGTGGAATTCCCGGCAGAAGAAGAAGAGATTCTTCCGGAATCCATGCTTACGGAAAATGATTTGCAGGAGGAGCTGGAAGCCAATATATTGCAGCAGATAGATACAGCGGATACAGGTGAGATATCCGTAGAAAAATATGGCACTATTTATGAAAGTCTCTATGAGCTGGTATCCAATTCAGAAACCTTTATGACAACGGTCACCGGAGTTACGCAGGATAGTGACTGGCTTCAGGGAACCATTGAAAATGAGAACAGCATATCAGGAGTAATCGTTGCCGATAACGGGGTGGAATACCTGATACTGGCGGAAGCCGGCCAACTGTCTGAGGCCAGTGAATATCATGTAGTCTTTCGAAATGGCATTACTAAGGCGGCTGAATTAAAAGCTATGGATCACCAGACCGGGCTTGGAATTTTTGGAGTTAAGTATTCCGGAATGCCCCCGGAGGAAAAGGAGGGAATAACTATTGCCCAATTAGGTGTCTCTAACAAAAGCACCATTTTGGGAAGGCCTGTGATTGCCATTGGAAGCCCGCTGGGTCAGAGAGGTTCTCTGTCCTATGGTGTGGTAACGGCAACCGGTAATACTTTAAATGTGGCAGACGGACTGTATAAAATACTGGATACGGATATGTATGGAAGCGAGAATGCCAGCGGCGTGTTCATTAACCTGTCCGGGGAAGTGCTGGGAGTGATTACAAAGCAGTCCATGGAGTTAAGGCAGGGGGACATTTTATCAGCAATTGCAATATCCGAGTTAAAAGGGAGCATTGAAAAGTTATCCAATGGTGAGACCCTTTCCTATGGGGGAATTTTTGGCATGGATGTAACAAGAGAGGCACATGAAAGCGGAGATATGCCTTATGGCGCATATGTGACGGAAGTAGCCATGCAGTCCCCGGCCATGCAGGCGGGCATAGTGAATAATGATGTAATTGTGCGGGTAGAGACTATAGATATCAGTTCTTTTCAGGAATATAGAAACGTGCTTTTATCAAAAGTGCCGGGTGATACGATAAAACTTTTTATAAAAAGATACAGCGGCGGGGAATATATTGACATGGAAGTGGAAATGACCCTGCAGGAGGGAGAAAAATAATGAAATATATAAAAGATTATAGAGAGGGAGACAGAGTATTTGACATATACTTATGCAAATTCAGGCAGTCTGCCGTAACAAAAAACGGGAAGCCTTTTGAAAATATTATTCTTCAGGATAAGACCGGCACCATTGACGGAAAAATATGGGAACCAAACAGCGCAGGCATTGGGGATTTTGATGTATTTGATTACATTGAGGTGTACGGCGAGGTAAATTGTTTTCAGGGCGCTAACCAGATAAATATAAAGAGGATCAGAAGATGTCAGGAGGGAGAATATAATCCTGCCGAGTATCTTCCTGTCAGCAAAAAGAATATAGAGGATATGTTTGGAGAAATCCTTGCATACATAAAGAAAATTGAAAACCCACATATTAAAAAGCTGTTGGAAAGCTTTTTTGTGGAGGATGAAAAATTTATAAAAGCTTTTAAAGCTTCGTCTGCTGCAAAGAGCGTGCACCATGGCTTTGTGGGAGGGCTTTTAGAGCATACGCTGAGCGTTACGAAGCTTTGCGATTATTATACAGGCGCCTATCCGATTTTAAACAGGGATTTGCTCATAGCCTCTGCCATGCTTCACGACATAGGCAAAACAAGGGAATTGTCATTGTTTCCTCAAAACGATTATACGGATGAAGGGCAGCTGTTAGGCCATATCGTAATCGGCAGCGAGATGATAGGAGAGAAAATTGCCAAAATACCGGATTTCCCAAAGAAGGTTGCGGGAGAAATCAAGCATTGCATTTTGTCCCATCATGGAGAATATGAATACGGCTCCCCCAAAAAGCCTGCCATCATTGAGGCGGTGGCATTGAATTTTGCCGATAATACCGATGCCAAAATGGAAACCTTTACCGAGATTTTAGAGGGTGCAAAGGAAACAGGCTGGCTTGGTTATAACCGATTATTTGAATCCAATGTAAAAGCAACGGAGATGAATTAGCAATAGCTAACTTGGTGTGAGAAAATGGAACAGACTTATTTTAAGAAAAACGATGTGGTAACCATTACCATTGAAGATATGGGTTCTGACGGTGAAGGCGTTGGAAAATGTCAGGGATATCCGGTTTTTGTAAAGGATGCCATTATTGGTGATGTGGCAGAAGTGAAAATCGTAAAGGCAAAAAAGAATTACGCATACGGAAGATTAGAGAAGGTGCTTAAGCCTTCTTCTTTTCGTGTTGAGCCCAAATGCCCCTTTCACAGACAATGCGGCGGATGTCAGATTCAGGCAATGAGTTATGAAAAGCAGCTGGAATGGAAGGAAAATAAAATTAAGAATAATCTTCAAAGAATCGGCGGACTTTCCGGGGAATTATTAGACAGAATTATGGAGCCCATTATAGGGATGGAAGAGCCATATCATTATAGAAATAAAGCCCAGTATCCTATAGGTACGGATAAAAACGGAAAGCCCGTTGCAGGTTTTTATGCAGGAAGGACCCATTCCATTGTGGCAAATACCGATTGCTGTCTGGGTCCAAAGGAAAATAAAAATATTCTGGAATTTATTCTTGCGTTTATGGAGAAGCACGCCATTCCTGCTTATGATGAGAAAAACGGAAAAGGACTGGTGCGCCATGTATTGATTCGTACCGGCTTTGCTACGGGAGAAATTATGGTCTGCCTTGTCATAAACGGCAAAACATTTCCAAAGAGCAGGGAGTTTGCGGACGGTTTGCTCGGGCTTACTTTGGAAGGCGAAAAAAGGATAGTGAGTATTTCTGTCAGTCCTAACATGAGAAATACAAATGTCATTATGGGTGACAGGGCGGAAACCTTGTGGGGGAAACCTTATATTGAAGATTATATCGGAGAAATAAAATTTCGGATTTCACCTTTATCTTTTTATCAGGTAAATCCCGTTCAGACGGAAAAGCTGTATAGGCTGGCTTTGGAATATGCAGGGCTTACCGGAAAAGAAACCGTATGGGATTTGTATTGCGGAATCGGAACCATTTCCCTGTTTTTAGCCAAAAAGGCAAAGCAGGTTTATGGTGTGGAAATCGTGCCACAGGCAATTCGGGATGCAAAGGAGAATGCCAAAATTAATCAGATAGAAAATGCGGAGTTTTTTGTGGGGAAGGCAGAAGAGGTGCTTCCTGCAAAATTTGAAGAGGAACGGATTTATGCGGATGTGATTGTGGTAGACCCTCCAAGGAAAGGGTGCGATGAAGCCTGTCTGAATACTATGGTTAGGATGAAGCCGGAGAGGATTGTGTATGTAAGCTGTGACAGCGCTACTTTGGCACGGGATTTGAAGTATCTTGGGGAGAACGGGTATGAGGTTGTGAGAGGCAGAGGGGTGGACCAGTTTGGGCATAGTGGGCATGTGGAGACGGTAGTATTGATGTCAAAAGCAAAATAGTAATAAGGCAGAAATGCTGTAAATAAAGGGTTTTAAGACCAATGGTAGTATTTTGAAGTGCTGCTGTCGGTCTTTTTTGATTTTATATTGGAAACATCTGCTTATGGGTTATTCCCTTTCAAGTGTTAGGTTGTGGTTACAAGAAAAATAAATTGTCAGGTTGTAGTTACGGTATGGATAACATGCTAAAGTATAGATTTTATATAATATTTGTGCTTAAACAAAGTTCATAGAACAAACACAAACAATGATGAGAAAATACTTGATAATATTCGCAAATGAGACTATAGTAAAAAGTGAATTTAAGCATGGGAGAGGATAGTATGGATTATTTATCTATTCAAGATGTGTCAAATAAATGGAATATAAGCAAGAGAAGAATACAGGTATTGTGCCGTGATGGAAGAATTAACGGTGCAAAAATGATTGGAAATATGTGGGTGGTTCCTGAAGATGCTGAAAGACCAAAAGATGCACGAACAAAAAATCCTCTTATAGAAAACAAGAGGTATTCCGTAGTACGTTCTGATTTGAAAAAACTATTAAAAAGCATGTATAAGCGAAGTGAGAGTATAGGAACTGCCGAGGAAGATAGAAAAGCTTATGTACTATCTATACTTGCAGGTGCGTTATGCTTAATATATATCGAAAATGTTAAATGCGATTCGAAGATTTATAAGCAGATTTATAGTGATATTTTAGGCAAAAAGATGGACTATGAAATTGATGAAGAGATGGTTAGAATGGCTTCAGATTTCATATCAGAATATGAAAATGATAGTGAAATAGACAGTGTTGTTTCCTGGGCATATCAATATTCGAATAAAATGGCTATTTCTAGCGACTATAGTCAAACACAATTTTTTACTGAAAAATATATGATTAACTATCTGGTAAGAAATATAAAGGAACTTCTTAATGCAAATAAAGTGTTAGATCCCTGTTCAGGAGGAGGTAATTTTTTGGTCGAGTGCTTGGAATTACTTTGCGAATGCTGTAGTGAAGGAGATGTTCAAAAAAACATTATTGACCAAACGAAAAAACTTTATGGGTATGATATTGATAATGTAATAGTTAGAATTGCAGTTGTAAATATTAGAATAAAAGCAATCGCTATTATGAAAAAAAGGGGAGTGAGAGTGTCATTTGACATATGGGACAAAATTACTCCAAACATTTTCTGTGCAGTAGAAAGAGATATGATAGTTGGTTCATTGGCAAAGGACAATAGATTGATTCAAAATGTACTAACAGGAGAGCTGATTGGACATAATGAGGCATTGGGAAATGCAAATGTAGTTGTTACAAATCCACCGTTTGCATCTGTTAAGGGAATGGCATCTGAACAAAAAGAATTCTTAAAAAAGAATTATCCATTATCCAATTGTGATACCTGTGTTGCTTTTATGGAAGCGATTGGAGAACTTTTGAGTTTAAATGGAGTCTGTGGAATTGTATCACAAAATGCATGGATGTATTTGAAGTCATTTGGTGGTGCAAGAGATTTATATGTGAAAAAATATAAATTTAGAAATATTGCAAATCTTGGTTCAGGAGCATTTGTAGATCTTAGCGGTGAGAAATCTAATGTATCATTAATTATATTTGAAAATAGAAATGAAATGAGTATATCTCCCATTAAGGTTCAAAATTATGCTATGGATTCGCTTGTGAATAAGATGGAAAAGCTTGAAAAGGAGCAAGAAATATTTGAAATATCACAAGAGAAAATTAATGGGGTAAATGGGTTCATTCTTTCTGAACACAACATTGTAGATTTGGGTGAAGTATTAAAAAAACGATATAGTTCAGTTGCGGTACCGATGCAAGGAACGTCTACTGGCAATTCTAAAGAATTAGTTGGTTATTTTTGGGAACATTTTGGAGATGAAGAATGGATTCCTGTGAGTAATGGAGGGGGATATTGTAGATGGGAAGGTTTGAATGATAGTGTAGTTAAATGGGGAAATGAAGGAGAGTATATTAAAGAACAAAAAGGGTCGGCATTGAGAAATGTAAAATATTTTAATGAAACTCAACTTGTTTTCAGTGATACAGGAACTTCCGGATTGAATGTACGATTATTATTAAACAATCAGATATTCATTGCATCTGGTCCAGGGATTAGAATGTTAAGTGGCAATGAATATGCACATATGGCTTTCTTGAATTCAAGATTGGCTGCTAATTTTGTTAGGACAATTTCACCGAAATTGACAATTGCAGCGGGGTACATTGGACGAATCCCGATTAAGGATTCTATTTTCACGTCTACACTCTTGGAAAGAAAAGCACGATTGTGTGTGGAATTGAAATGTAAACACCTAAAAACACGACCTATTAATCTAGAATATATCAGTGTTCCACAGATTGGAACAGAGTTTGATATTAATCAACAAGCATGGGAATTATTTAGAAGTGATTTATTAAATGAACTTCTAAAGTTGGAATTAGAAAGTCAGTGTGACGAACTGATATTAACAGAATATGGATTAAGCGATAATGAGAAGATAGCATTAACAGAAACTGTTGGTGAATGTGCCTTTGATATAAAAGATATTCACGATGTTGATGTTTCAAAGCTTGATAAGTATTTTGCCAAAATTTTAGATGAAGCATGTATGTTGAAACGATCAAGAACATCGAAAGCGTCATTGGGATGTGATGGTGTATTAGAATTTGCAGCAAAAGATTTGTATACTAATCCTTCAAGTTTAGTAGAACAAATATGTCAAAAACCAGATCTAATGACTTCTACACTAACAAAATATAAGAATTTGATTTTACATAATTATATATTACACACTTTGGGATATTCAGTTTCAAAAGGAGTGAAGAAGGAGAAAGTAGTTACGGCGTATGTTGTTGATGCAGTAGATGCTTTGTATGGAAAACAGATGGATGTCTTGAAGTGGATGGAAAAAAAGTTCAATTCTATACATTCTGGAATATTCAAAGGTAAGCCCTTTATTCATTTTGAGGATGGTGAAATAAGGTATAATGGTAAATAAATTAAGAGAATTGGTAGCTGAATTTATTATGCAAAATGGTAACATTTATTCATGGGAAGAAACAAGAAGTTTGTATTCTGTGTATACATATGTGTCTTTCCTTGTAATAGCATTAAAAAGTGTAGATGGAAAAGTTACTGATATTAAAGAGAGAGCATTGGGGTTGGAAATAGAAACCGAAGATAATATAGAATGGATTTTTAATCAGCCTGGTAGTGAAAAATTAGCTGAAGAAGTAGCCAGATATGTTAAAGACGAAGAGATAATAGATATTAACGGTCTATATCAAGAGTTTTTAGCGGTAGATTATGTTGTTTACAATAATCAAGTTAGTTTCTCTGGAGGAAAAAACAGCAGAGATACTTTAGGATCTTATTATACACAAGAAGATTTTTCGTATGAAATATCGAAAAAGGCAATAGAGGAGTACATTGCAAATTGTCCCGAAGAGCCTGACAAAATAAGGGTTGCAGATTTTTCGTGTGGTGGAGGAGCTTTTCTTTTTGCTGCAAAAAAAATATGTGATGAGAAGAAAAAGAAAGTAGATTTATTTGGTGTAGATGTTGATCCAATTGCAATAATGATAACAAAGATTAGATTAATTAATGAACATGTAGATATTTCAAATATGCATATCTATTTAGGTAATCCTTTGTTAAAGAGCAATGGACAGAATAAATCCAGGGACTCTTTTATAATGGCAATAAGGGGAAGATACTATAATTTGTGCTTAGGCATAGATATTGATGAAAATTATGATATTGCAATTGGCAACCCACCCTGGGAAAAAATACGTTTTGAAGAAAAGAAATTCTTGTCTCATTATGTGCAGAGTAATCTAATTGATACAAAAAAGAATAGAGACAGTTTTGTTGCTTGCGCATCAGATGAAAATAGAGAATTGTATTCTGCAATGGTAATGGATTATGAAAATGCCAAAAACGAAATAAAGAAAAATGATGAATTTCAAGATACAAGAGCTGGAGAACTAAATACATACGCATTATTTACTGAATACGCACTAAAGCATATCTTGGATAATGGAATAGTGGGATTGATTGTTAAAAGTTCATTGTTAAAAATGCCTGTATATAGTGAATTTATGAAGCATAATATGTCCTTGAAAAATCTATTTGAGGTATATATGTTTGTAAACAGAAAGAAAATATTTAACATAGATTCCCGTGAAGAATTTTCTGTAGTTTATTATAAAAGACAGAATAAAGATGATTTGCAAATTGCAGTAGATATAGAGGAATACAAAGGGTTTTATGATAGAAAGAAAATCGGAATATCCTGTGAAATGCTTAATCTATTGAATCCGGAAACAAGTATGCTTCCTAATATATCTAATAATGAAGAATTGGATTTTTTGTGTAACATATACTCACACAATCCTATTTTTGGAGAAAAGTATAATGATTGCCGTTTTGGTAGATTGGTCCATTTGACAAGTCATTCGCAACATATTTTGCGTCAATGCCAAGAGGGGTATTTACCTATATATGAAGGCAAGTTTATTGAATTATATACTGGAAGGTATGCTACTTTCAAGGATATGAGTGAGCATGACAAATATAAGAATAAAGCGACAGCGCGAGCTATAGTGGATGTTTCTGGAGAAGAATACCCAGAATCAAGATACTATATTGATAGTGAAGTTTGGAATAATTTATCAAAAAAATTTAATGATGGTTTTGTAATAGCCTGGAGAAGTTTGACTTCTGCAACGAATCGTAGAACAATGCTTGCGACAGTTTTGCCATTGGTTCCTACATGTCAGTCAATTCAATTACTTCAAATGAATGAAAATGATGATATGATTCAGATATTAACATTGTTTAATTCCATAGTTTTTGATTATATAGTCAGACTAAAAATGGCAGGATTGGATTTGACCCAGACTATAGTTAAGCAGATACCTGTTCCGCATGATGAAAACTATGAAAGGACAATTATTTTTCAAGAAAAAAAAGATAAATTGAAGAATCATATTACTTCTAGATTGAAGTTTTTATATGCAGATGATATAAGAGTAAACGGTCTGTTTGAAAAATGTCATAACTATGAAATTGCAGATAAGTCAAGAAAGCAAGTAATTGCAGAGTTAGATAGTTTGGTAGGGTATTTATATGGATTATCTAAAGAAGAAATTAAGAGAATAGCTAAAACTTTTAATAAATATTATACAAATAAAGAAGTGGAACAGTGGTTTTAGTCACTGTTCCACATTAATAAACTATAACATCCCGTAGGCCTTTGATGTTGCACCACTACCGTTTCTTCCCCATACACGACTAAGAGATTTTATATTCTCTAATTCACTGTCATCAAGAAGTGAAAGAACATAGTAATCAGGTGTGATTTTTTCGAAAACAAGAATCTTAAAAATAAAATCGCCGCGATTGCCAAACTTAGATAGCTCATTCGTACCATCGGTTGGTTCACCTTTTAATTGAATTCTCCAACTACCATTGTTGGGCGCAAATTTAATTGTAGAAGGGAAATAGTCTTTTCCTAAATAGTTGATTGTAATGTCTTTTTTGCGCAAGATATCTTCAGGATCTATTTCGAAGAATTTTACACCGCCATACATACGATTAGGTTCAGCATATTCATACGGTGTACCTGTAACAGAGCCTTCGACAATTTGACCTAGCTTTGATAAATCAAGAATGTTTCTGGAACCACCAGTTGATTTACGCATTTCGAACCAAAATTGCTCATTTGTAAATGCAGGAGTGGTTGTTGGCATGTTGACAATATAATCCACATTTGGTTGAGTTGTTTTTTTGTTTTGTGAGAGAGGCTTTCTCGGTTTTTGTGTTGCTATTATTGTTGGTATGGAAACTTTTTCAGAACCAAAAAGATGATTCTTTTTCTGATTTGCTTTTTCAGAGGTTCTTCTTTTTATGGTAGTTATTTTTTGTGAAACTTCTTTGTTTATGTAATTGGAATCTAACAGTGTGTTAATGTCATCAATGGAACTGATTTTTGTTGAACAAACATAATCTGAATCAGAATATTTTGCGATTATTGAGTATATATTTTCTAATTCGTTATGTTGTGTAGGTAGAGAATATTCCTGGATAGCTGCACTCTCGAAGTTTGTCCATAATCCTCCTCCAGTAAAATTGTTTGATCCAATAGCGCACCATGCAGAAGTATCATTCTCTAAAAGATAAATTTTACTGTGATAGGTTGTAGACATATTTTCAGAGTGTATGACATACAATGAATCACAGAGCGAATAAAGATTTAAAAGTGCCTCATACGATGTACCATCTAAATCAATTCCGATGAAAGCAGTTATTTTACCGTTTACCTTTTTAAATTTTTCCAATGAAGATTTCAATCTAAGAACTCCACTGTTTTTTGCAAAGGCCGAAAAAATAGTCATTTGGTTGTAATTACTACTTTCTATTTTATCAATAAGCACGTTACCTAATTGTCCTTGAAATGGTTGATTCAATATCGACATAATAAACACCTCCATCATATATTATATATCAAGAAATGTATAAAAAACAAACAAAAAATGTAAGGCAAGTATAATAGTACTATTAAATTCCTATATGTTTTAATTAGAGGGGCACATACATTGCAATCAAATAATCATGTATATCACAGAAGACAGGATTATCAAAATAGAAGTAACCTTTGACCAAGACACGGTTTGGCTCTCCATTGACCAAATGGCAGAAGTATTTCAACGGGATAACAATGTGATAGGAAAACATGTAAGAAATATTTTTTAAGAGGGCGAATTAGTAAAAGAAGCAGTTTGGGCAAAATTTGCCTATACTGCTTTTGACGATAAGATCTATCAGGTGGATTTTTATAATTTGGATGAGAAAGCGCATGGAGAATATGAAAAATATCAAAAAAACGGATGGACGTTCTTTCACCAGTAGAATGTCATTTTTTTGATAGTATAAAAAATTGCATAAATTGGAAGAAAACAGCTAATTTTTTTGAACATTATGATATCAGCTCTAATATTTCTATACCGACTGATAAATTTTGCAATTGGTGATAATTTCAGGGTAAATTTATACAGACCATTTTATGATGATGATTGTCGAAGTCAACCAAAAAGTTCGCCAAAAAGTTCGCCGAAAGGTTAGCTGAAAGATTTGAATTCAACACAGCAAAAAATAATGAAATCAATTCAGAAGAATCCGAGCATAACACAAGTAGAGATGGCTGAAATAATAAAGATTTCAAAGAGAGCCATTCAAAAAATATAAAAAAGCTAGTGGATGAAGATATTATTGAACGTGTGGTCTCAGATAGAAAAGGTTATTAGAGATAAAAGAATGAGAAAATGAAATGGTCAAAATCAAGCCTTCAAGTCAACCGGGATTTGGGGGCTTTCTTCTGCTTATTTCATTTTTCAAAAATCTACCCGAAAACAGCAAATTATGATAAAATTTTAATTAGCAGCAAATACCATAACAAAGAGCAGCTCACAAATCAATCTGAAACATCATAAAAAATAAAAATAGCAGATTAATAGTTAAAAGGACAATATATATGACAAAAGATTTACATCAGAATATCAAAAAAAATGAAGCAACAGATTTCAACGAAACAACACGGCGGAACCAAAAAAGAAGAAACTGCATCATCGCTATAGCAGCACTCGGCCTGTTGCTTACGGCCTGCGGTACACCGTCAGGAAGAGCGGAAGAACCGCAAAGCGCTGAAACAAAAGAAGAACCGCAAAGCGTTGAAACAAAGGAAGAACCGAAGGAGTGCTCAGAGGAGCATGACAGCTGTGAGGTGCAGGAGCTTAGCAGATATCTGTATGAACATACTTCCGCAACCCCCTATGCCAGCGCAGTAATTACTATAAAGGATTATGAGGGGGAAAGGATGGAAACTGAGTGGGATGCGCCGTCAGCTTTTCGGTTGGCGGGAGAAGCGGATGTGACATGGCGGTTTTACAATTCTCTTGCGGAAATGGAGACAGCGCTAAACGAGGCGGCTATGCAGGAAACAGATGTGAATTCGCTTCATTTTCTGTACTATACCTTTCCCATGACAGAAAACGACCACGCTCTGGATTTATACAACATTCTGAAAAAGAAATTTGATACGAAAGAACATCCTCTGACAGCAATGAGCGCAGACAACGGGAAGCTGTTTTACTATATGCAGGAAACGCTGAAAGAGAAGGATGGCTATGAGTTTGTCCATCTGGACAACCGTAACTCGAAGGTCAATCTTTACGTGAAGGACCGGACGGCATACGGACTCACTCTGTTGAACCCGCCGTCGGAAGATGACGACGAAACTCTGGAATATGTGTTTGATGATGTTTTCCAGCACTACGGCGTTCTGGGAAGCGGCTGGGGGCTGGATGAAGAAAGCCTGTACTGGATTGACCATGATGAGCGGTTGACCGAGCTGGAGAACCCGAAGCGCAGTTTTCTGGAAGTCCGTGGAATTGATGAGAATTGGGAATACGCCGGAGACGAAGGGATTATGCGGTATTTTGGTCTGCTTGTGGAGGCCGATTATGAGTTGCCGCTTACGGAGAACGGCAGAATGCTTTCTCTGCACTTTTCGCTTGCAAAGGATGATGGGGAAGAAGAAGCTTCTTTTTCCGATTATATAAATGATTTCAGGAAAGATTCCATTATTTCCGCCGCCAAATCTCTGGCGGAAAGTGAAGATGAGACTTTCGCGGATGAGAAAGAAATGTTTGCGAAGGAAGAGGATACGGAGCTTCGGTACTATCTCTTGAACGGGTATTGTATGGATGAACCTTACGACATGACAGTGACGGATATGGAGACCGGCGAAGTCCTGCAGGAGCACAGGGTATCCTTGTGTATTGAACTGCCGGATACGATTACCTATCCGGACTTAAACGGTGACGGTTATGCAGATATGCGGGTGGGCGCGCCGGTTCATTCCAGCGGCGCAAAAGCGGTGGAGGATGATTATACGTCACCCACTTATCTGCTCTGGGACCCGCAGACGGAGCAGTTTGAGCGAAAGACGGAAAAAGAGGTGGCAAACAGCAGACGGGCGGTGGCAAACGGCTTAACGGAGGAAGAGCAGGAGGAAAAAACCAAGCGGGAAAGAAGCGATACTTTTGCGTTGATTCAGGAGCTGCCGGAGTGGGCAGAACCGGAGGACTATATTAAACTTACAGGAGACAAAATGCTGGAATATGAGGTGCAGGAAGGAGACAGTCTCTGGCGTATCAGCAAACGTTTTTACGGAACCGGATGCAAGTGGACCACAATTGTACGGGCAGGGGATGCGCCGAAGGATCCCGATTATCTGTTGGCAGGTGAGACAGTATTTATACCGGAGATTTTCTATATTTGCAAAGACCCGTATTCCAGGGGCGGTCTGCGCTCCGAGGGAAGTTTCCAGATTGAACAGCCGGCTGGGTTTGCCCATTGTTTTCTGAATGGCGATGTGACTTATATGTCCTGGGAGGAAGAGAACCAGATTCACAGTCTTCCGGTAACGAATCCCGTGGGGGAAAATCCATTCCATGAACCGGAGGATTGGGAAGCGTTTCAGGCAGAGGTGATACGGTGCAGCGAAGAACTTTGCCCGGGAAGAGTGTCGAACCTTACTTTTGAAAAGAGTTATTTGGAGGATGGCTGCGACCTGTATGGGTACTCCTTTGAATATGATACGGGGGAAGAAATTCTTCAGTATGTGGATTTCTTTAAGTTTGGCAAAGCCAATATGTCGGAAGTAATCGGCGTGCGTGAGCAGGAGCCCAATACTGTGCTGGTGAATACCGTCCGCTATATGGCGGCCAGTTTCACCGATTACGGCGGTAAGCCGGGCATGGGATGGGGCGGTGGCGCAATCCCCAACGTAGGTGCGGGTAAATGGGAGTACCCTTACCTTCACAATCTGTTTGAGGCGGCGAGGGAGCAATTTGGAACATAAGCCATAATGTAATGGGAGGAAACCGATATGGGAATACAGGAATACTTGCAAAGCCTGTTAAATCACGAACTAAAAGAAATAAAATACAGATACAGGGAGAAAATAGCAGCGGACATCAAAGACAGAATGTGCTCTCTGCTATCCGGATGGGATGAGGAAGAGTTCAGGAAGACAGTTCTATTTGTGACAGATGAGGAAGCATTGTTTTATGAGCCGGATGCGCCCGAGGATGTAAAAAGATTTGTTGTTGCAACAATCAGGAACAGCATGTTGGAGATAGCCGCAAGCGTTAACTGCGACCGGTTCAAAATGCGGGAGCCTTTGTCAGATGAAACAATTAGAAATGTTACGTCAAGTGCAATTATGTATTTTAGGAAATGTGATTTTTATGCCTTGAAGGAAGAAACGAAAAGCATAGAATATACAGATGTATATAAAGAGGCAATACAGAAATATCCTCTTGCATGGGAAGTATTGAAAAAAGCAGCATTGATGGGGAATACAGAAGCGTTGTTTGAAAAGGTCCCCAAAAAGACTTCCATGGGTGCTGATATTATGTTTTCAGAAAAGGAATACACATCGGTAATTTGTGATGGATATAGTCTGGAATTTGACGATAGTCTGAGGGGAGAACTGGATAAGATTTCTTCAGGTGCGGTAGAAGTGTTTTATGTAGATTGCTTTAAGATGTTATCAAGAAATTTTGAAAAAATTTTACATGTACTTCAGATTATATTTGAGCATGACAAGATTTTTCTTACCTGCAATTATTATATTAGTAACGGGGTTATAGAAAAAAGAAAGAAAATCTTAAGGGCGGCGCATAATCGTACAAAAGATTTGCTTTACAATATACAAAACAGAAAAGGAACACCTGCATTGTTAAAAGAAAAGCTGGAAGAATGTGCCGGTGCTTATGGAGTGGGGAAATAAACCTGTGAAATCGGAAATCCATGTTTAAATATGCTTAACTATTCTGGCTATTTTTATCCTGATTACAGAATGTTTAATAGCAGGCTGTTACTATATATAACAATCTTACAGTTTGAAGTCAGAAAAAGACTTTCTGGTACAGATAGAAAATGAATCCAAAGAAAGCTCCTACATGATAGCTCCCTCATCAGAACCTAGCGGTAAACCCCAAGGCTTATGTGCTGTCAGAGAAACGAAAAGCCATAACTATGAAAATTTTTTAAGTTAGGGAGAGGTGTCCTGAGAAGAAAGGGCAGATAAGCTTTCTGGCAAGCTTATCTGTAATTGCAAAGTGAAAATTAAATACGAATGAGGTTGCGGAAGGTTCATGTATTTGCAGTGAATATTGCTGTAGTGTTTTAAAAGGATTTGAGGGCTTTGTTTATCTATATTATAGGAAAAATGAAAAATAATATAGACGCAATGCGTGATAGGTGATATAATTCATGAGAAGGAGAAATAATAATGGATGAAAAAGAACAATTGATAAGGCTAAAGGAAGAAAGTGGACTTAATTGGAAAGAATTTTCAGCATATTTTGATATACCTTATCGCACTGTACAAGACTGGGAACATGGAAAAAGAAAAATGCCTCCATATTTGCTCCGCCTTATGGAATATAAGTTAAAGACGGATAAGATGGTTAGGAAGAAGGAGAAATAAATGGATAGCAGTTTATTTTATATAAATTTTGAACCAGATGATGAACAGAGGGAGTTTATTGATAAGGTGAAAGAAACAACAACAGATAATATAAATCCGGTTTATGTTGTTAGAAAACCTATTATTGAAAAAAAGACTGACTATGAATATAAGAATGCATTTGTGATACTCGTTCCAAAGCATAAGATTATGTTTTTTAATTTTGGTAAAGATGAAGATATGTTTGATGAATATGTAGAAGATTTTGTCGAGGATATTGGGTATATTGCAAAGAAGTATGAATTCTTAAAATTGATTGGGCGTCCAAGGCAATGGAGAGAAAAGTTTGTTGTAAAAATCGATAAGAATGAGTGTGAGAAAAGTACATTTAATCTGTTGTTGGAAGAAAACCAAATAAAGGATGAGGAATTGATTCGAAAGGGAGAAATTCTAATATCGTTAGCAACAGGCAGTATAAATGAAGCAGAAAGATTGGGAGAAGGGGTTCCGGATAATATTCTGGATCAAATAAAAAGAAAAATTATTTTGTTTGATGGAGAGCAGACAAAATTTGTTTTTGATGAGCCGGTGAAAAGGCGAATTACTATTCAAGGATTAGCCGGGACCGGAAAAACAGAATTATTGCTGCACAAAATTAAAGAATTATATATATCTGCTGATGAAAACAGAATTGCTTTTACGTGCCATAACGAAATTCTTGCAGATAGTTTACGTAAGCGTGTGCCAGAATTTTTTAATTTTATGAAGGTTGAGGAGCAGATAAAATGGAATGAAAGACTTTGGGTTATGAGAAGCTGGGGAACGCAGTCAGATTGTAACTCAGGCGTATATAGTTATATATGTCATTATTATAACATACCTTTTAGCAGATTTTCTTATAGTACAACGTTTGATGCTATTTGCAAAACAGCTTTATATAATCTTAATATGCTTGAATATTTTGAATGTTGTTTTGATTATATATTGATTGATGAAAGTCAAGATTTTTCAGAGGGATTTTTTAAATTGTGTGAAAAGGTATCGAAGAAATGTGTTTATGTGGCGGGAGATATTTTTCAGGATATTTTTGAAAATAAGTCTTTAAGTGTTGTTGATCCAGATTTTTTGCTAAATAAATGTTATAGAACTGATCCAAGAACATTAATGGGAGCACATGCAATTGGAATGGGATTGTTTGAAAAAAAATTGCGCTGGTTAAAGGATGAAGAGTGGGAAGCTTGTGGATATGATATTAAAAAAGAGAATGGAATTGTAGAACTTCATAGAAAACCATTAAAAAGATTTGAAGATATTAATATTGATTCAACAAATGGCATTGAGTTAATTCAGGTTAATGAAAAGGAATACTTAGATACAATAATGTCCATTATTGGCGAGATTAGGCAAAAGAATCCTACAGTTCTTCCGGATGACATTGGAATTATGTTTATGGAAAATGTAGATAGAAATTATAAATTAGCCTCTAATTTACAATTTTGGATAAAAGAGAAATTTGATTGGGATGTAAATATTGGATATGAAACGAAAGAAAAAAGGAAAGGAACGCTTTTTGTTAGTAATAGAAATAATGTAAAGGGGTTGGAATTTCCATTTGTTATCTGCATTATGCAAGGTACGTTAACAGATGATTTCCAAGTAAGAAACTCCGTTTACATGATGTTAACGCGCTCTTTTTTGACATCTTATTTTGTTGTGCCTTTAGCAAGCAAGTCTTTGGAAGCTCTGTTATCGGGAATACAATTTGTTAATAGGAAGGGTTTTTTAAAAGTTATCGAGCCTTCTGAAGAAGAAAAATCTAAATTATATAATGCAATTATTAACAGGAAGAATGTTCATAAATCTCAGTATGAATTAGTGGAAGAAATTATGGATGAGTTAGGAGTGAATAAAAAGGATAGAAAAAAAATTCATCAAATTGTTGAGGTAATGTGTAATAAGGAAACTGATAAAGAAAAGCTCTACGATGTAATCCAGACAAATTATGCACTAATGGAGTAAATATGAAAAAAGAAATAACCTATAATATGGGAAAAAGAATTTTTGAAATGGCTAGCAGACCGTTACGAAGCAAACAAGAAGTTATTTTGTTATTGCTTTATACAATTAGAATGTTTGATGTAGATGAATTGATATCAGAAAGTAAAAAGGTAAAAGTTGCTATTTCTATTAATAAAATGAACCGGATTTTTTATATTTTAGAAAGCAAGATTTTTTCCGTTCAATTTCCATTTTATTTAGAAATTAGAGGTGAAAAGATTAGCAGGATATATGATATGAAAACTGGACTGAATATGGATTCAATGTTATTATCAACACTTATAGGCATATTTGAAAAAACAAGAATAAACAATTGCTCATTTGACAATTTTTTTGATGAAATAGTACATAGTGAAAATAATTTGCAAAATGTTAATATGGAACAATTGTGGGAGATAGTAAAATTTATTTCTACTTATGATTTAGGATATTTGAGATATGATTATGATAAAGAACATCAAAATGGGTTACTACATCCTGTGAATCATTTAGATGTTTATTTAGACACAGCTGCAACATGCAAAATAGGGTTAGAAAAACCGATAGATTATGAGGTTTTAAAGGATATTCTTGATACTACAACAAATTGTTGTTTCTTGAAGGTATAGAAATATTTAAGGTGTGATTATTTAATTATAAGGATTGCAATTCCGCAGTAAATGAGGAAAGAAATGGAGTTAAATTTTCTCCTGTTGCAGTGAAAAAATTTTCTACCACAAGTAGAATGACAATATCTGATTTTTATGGTAAAGTACCATTAGAAAGAGAAAAGCGGTGGCATAAGTCCATCGGGAAAGGATATCATATCATGTTTAAAATCGATGCTGCAAACTATTATATAAGTGAACAATATCCATCAGCCCTGCTCATAGAAAAGAGTGAACAGAGTCTTGTTAGTGTACGCTTATATAAGATAAGCAGAATGCGGGAATGAACATGATTGTATGAGATAGATGTCAGCGTAAGCTTTGGCAATATCATAATTTCATGGATGAATTTTTAAAAGCCGCTTGTCTTGTATAGGATAGGCGGTTTTTTTATGCGGGCATATAGATATATGTTAAATGCAAATGTATGTGCAGAGCCGGCTCAACTGTACAGTACCGGTTTTGAAAACCGGCATTCCGAAAGGATATCCGGGTTTAAATCCCGGGCTCTGCGCTTTGCATTGTTTGTTTATAGGACAAAAAAAGTATTTTAGTAAAGATTTTAGGAAAGGAAGGAAAATAACATGTTTGAGATTAAAGGAAAGGTAAATACAGCACTCTGCTATGCAAAAATAGTGGAGGATGAAGCAATAGAGCAGATTCGCCGAATGTGCGACTATGATTTTACAGAAGGAAGCAGAATCTGCATTATGCCGGATGTACATGCAGGCAAGGGCTGTACCATTGGAACGACCATGACGGTGGCAGATAAAGCAGTGCCTAATATTGTAGGCGTGGACATTGGCTGCGGCATGTATACGGTGAATCTGGGAAAGGATTCCATTGACTTTGAAAAACTGGATGAGGCGGCTCACTTCGTACCGTCAGGAATGCATGTGTGGGAGGGGCGTATGGAGCGTTTTGACCTTACAGGCATGAAATGCTACAGGAGTCTGAAAAATACCAAATATCTGGAGAGAAGCCTTGGCACCCTTGGTGGCGGAAACCATTTTATTGAAGTGGACGTGGCAGAGGATGGAACCAAGTATCTGATAATCCATTCAGGCAGCCGGAATCTTGGAAAACAGGTGGCGGAAATTTATCAGCAGTTAGCAATCGAACTGCATTCCGGCAAAGAGGAATATTTTAAGAAAAGGGATGAACTGATTGCCTCTTATAAGGCAGCAGGCCGTAGAAAAGAAATCCAGGCCGCCCTGAAGGAGCTTACATGGGAGCACAGGGACTGCATGATTCCGGATGACTTATGCTATCTCTATGGAACTTATTTTGACGATTACTTGCAGGATGTGGAATTATGCCAGCGTTTTGCCAGACGCAACCGTGAGAGGATTGCAGAAGTGATTCTGGAACGTACGGGAATGGCAGGAGGGGAAGCATTCCATACAATTCACAATTATATCGATACAGAGGAAATGATTTTAAGAAAGGGAGCAATTGCAGCCCATAAGGGGGAAAAGGTGCTGATTCCCATTAATATGAGGGACGGAAGCGTCCTTGCTGTCGGAAAAGGCAATCCGGACTGGAATTATTCCGCACCCCATGGCGCAGGAAGGCTGATGTCCCGGACAAAGGCAAAAGAGTCTTTATGCATGGATGAATATAAAAGCGCCATGGCAGGGATTTATACCACCTCTGTAAACGAAGCAACCCTGGATGAAGCGCCGATGGCATATAAATCACTGGACGATATCATTGATGTAATCCGGGAGTCCGTGGATGTAATTGATATTATGAAACCAATATATAATTTTAAGGCATCAGACTAGAAGAAACCTGTTCTGGTCTGTGCCGGAACAGGAGGAAAAGAAAATGGTCACAATTCCTGCTATAGATATGGTAAAGACAGGAAGGAAAATTGCAGATTTACGGAAGTCTGCAGGCATGACGGTGAAGGAGCTGCAGGATATTTTCGGGTTTGCAACTCCAAATGCAATTTACAAGTGGCAGCATGGGACGGCAATGCCTACTTTGGATAATCTGGTGATTCTGGCAGCAGTATTTGGGGTGGCAATGGATGAGATTATTGTAATTGCGGATGGCATGTCGCTGCAGATGGGAGCATGAAATATATTAGAAAATTAAAAGAAGGTAAGAAAAGAAAAAGGCGCTGTTGCATGAATTTTTTGTTGTTTATGCGGCAGCCTAAAGGGTCCCTTGGTCTAAAGGTCAGGACATCGCCCTTTCAAGGCGAGGGTGTCGGGTTCAAGTCCCGCAGGGATCATGGTGATATTGAGGATTTCGGGTGATTAGGGTGGGAGGGAGATGGTGCAGGGTGGTGATAGAAGTGTAAGTTGATAGGTTATATTTGGGCAGGTAAGTCTAGCGGCGAAGACGGCGGACTGTAAATCCGTTACATTGGAAACATCGTTGGTTCGAGTCCAACCCTGCCCATTTGGAGGGTTGAAGGAGAGAGGGTGTGGTGGAGGGGGACGCAAACGAGGGATGAGGGCGGATTGGCTGCTGTGATTTTACCGGGGGTTTTACTAAACAGCCTGATGTAGGGGGTGGTACCAGACGGGGCGGAATATAGCGGCGTCCGTGCCGCGATATTCCTAAAATTGCCATCCGTGGCAATTTTACCCTGAGGGTTGGGCAGGCTGTTAAGTAAAACCTTCGGTAAAATCAATGCAGCCAATCCGCCCTCATCCCTCGTTTGCTGTTTTTTGTCAGCCACTACCTTTTGGGGTTTATGTATTTTAAATTTTAATTTTTGTATAGCAATGATTTTTTTGATAAAATCCATGTCAGTATAATAGAAGTCTTTCAGGACAGTTATCTCCTACATCCCTTTGTAACAGTTCAGCCCTCAGCCTTCCCACAAAGGAATCAGAACCGGCTGCAGGCAGAAAATGTTTCTACGTCGCCACGCTTTCGCTCTGATAAAAACGCAGCAGTGCTAAGCTCGAAAGAACCTCGCTAAGCGCTGGCGTTTTTATAAGGGCTCCTTTAGAAATCATGTTCTGCCTGCAGCCGGTTCTGATTCCTGTGTGGGAAGGCTGAGGACTGAACTGTTACGTCCCTTTATCCGAGTCCCTCTCAAAACATTGACAAATCCCTATCCTATCCCTAAGATGGAAACATGAACAAAAATCTTATTTATTTTCCAAAAACTGCAACTCCGTTTAAACAAAATAAAGAACATAGAGAAATTTCTCCGTCTGTTGCTGAACTGTCCAAGTACATCCGCTGCTTTTGGGGAAGTGAGAAGCCTTATGTAAAAACTGCAAAAGATGTGGGAGCGGATATGGTTATACCGGATACCTGCGTGGATATTATTTATAGGATAGATTACACGGAAAATACTATTGTCAGCGGATTTTGCGGAATGAATGATACAAGCTTTTGGGCAAGGGATGAGCTTGCTTTGGGGCATTTGATGTCTACGTTTGCAATTCGTTTTTATGGATGGGGGGCTTATGGGTTTTCGGAAGATGGCATGAAGAATACTTTAAATGGATTTTTTGATGTTCAATCCAGATTCAGGTGGCTGGACCTTGCGTTCAAGACATGGCTGTGGGAGGTTGATACGCTGTCCGGGAGGGCAGGTCTGACGGAGCATTTGTTTTGTAAATATATTTCGGGACGGAGTTTTCAATTAAGGGAAAATGATGTGCTGAGAGGAGCCATTACCAATATGCTTTTACACAAAGGTACATTGGATATAGCCCGGCTGGCGGGGGATTCTTTTGTAAGCAGCCGGCAGCTGGAAAGAATATTTGGTGAATACATTGGTATGACGCCAAAGAAGTTAAGCAATCTTGTGCGTTATCAGTTTTTGTGGAATGATGTGCTTAGGGATGGGGACAGGAATATTTCTGATATGGCATATAAGTATGGATATACGGACCAGGCACATTTGATGAAGGAATTCAGGCGGTATCATGCAATGGATATCCGAAGGGCAAGGGCTTATGCTTTTGGCAATGTCGAAAATATACAAGACATGGGAGGCTTATGCTGATAGGATGAATATAAAAAAGGAAGGTGTATCATTATGTCAGATTTAAGCATTTGCGGAACGGATTGTAGTGCATGTTATTGCTATGGAAAGATGTGTAACGGGTGCAATGAATGTGAGGGAAAGGTATTTCATGCAGAAGGGAAGACATGTGCCATTTATGATTGTACTGTTCACACAAAGGCACTTCAAAATTGCGGTGAATGTGAAAAGGCTCCCTGTGAGATTTGGATGAAAACAAGGGATCCTAAATTTTCCGATGAAGAATTTTTCCAAAATGTGAATATGCGTATACAGGCATTGCGGCAGAAAGGGTAAGGTAGACTTATGTCAAATAATAAAGAATTGGCGGCCTATATTATGGACCAGCTGGCGGAGCTGGAAGGCGTGCGGAATATCCCTATGATGGGAGGGTATGTTTTTTATTATAATGAAAGAATATTTGGGGGCATATATGGAAATGGCTTTTTGGTAAAGATAACGGAGGCAAGCAGAAAATACATGCCGGACAGCGAGCCGGAGCCTCCTTATGAGGGAGCAAAGGATATGCTTCCGGTAACGATTTTGGAGGACCGGGAATTGTTGCAAAAGATGGTGCGTGAGATGTATCCGGAACTGCCCGTCAGGAAGAGTAAGAAGAAAAAGGAGCAATCCTGAAAATGCTAAATGGGAGAAACCTATGGAGAAAACTATTTCAGAGGCGGAAACCTTACATGAGCAATTACGGAGGTCTTAGGAAGAAGCCGCAGACAGCAGACAAAACGGACTTACAGGAGTAGAGATATGGGGGCGAGATACTCGCCCCCATTTGAAACTCTAATAAGTCCCGTTATCCTGTTTTAACAATTGTGTCATTTTATCAACCATTTCATTAATGACGCTTGCCTGTGTTGCAACCTCTGTTGTATCGTTGGCATTGCTTTCAGCCATAGCATTGATGGAATTGAACTGTTCGTTTTCATTTCTGATGTTCTCAACAATATCCTGATTAATAGAAATAGTCTTTTTAATTACTTCAGATTGCTTTCCATGAGCTTTACCCATAGTATTTATTGTTTCCATAGATGTATTTAATAATCCTGTCATATCCTGTAGTAATCCGAGATTCCCGTCCCCCATACAAATCATACTGAAAAAACTGTAATGTATTCCCCTCTCCTTACCCCCCTCTCTTCTTTTTGCTAAACTAAAGCATAATAACATAGCAAAACAGACCAAACCCAGCCAAACGACACTCCCACCCCCAAACAACTGGCAAATACCCAAACCAAAACAGACCGCCAAAAATACAAATCAAAAACATCAAAAAAATACCAAAAAGAAGCGAGGCATAACATTATGAGAAGAACCATCAAAGGAAAACTGACCATAAGCGTAATTTTCATGGTAATCATCAGTATTCTGCTTACCACAACAGGAATCGTAACCGTAGCAGGAAAGCGCATGATGAAGGACCAGACAGAAGCATTGCAGATTTATGCAGACAAATATGCGGAAGAAATCAACACCTGGATAGAAAATGAAAAAATGCTTGCAGGCGGAGCGGCAAGCTGTATAGAGGCAGCTCAGAATACGGATGAGGCTTTTATCCAGTCTGTAATGGACACCTATGCGGCAGGCAGGGAGGAGCTTTTAAACTTGTACTGCGGAACAAAGGACAGCAAATTCATCCAGTCCAATGGGGAAGCGGAAATACCGGAGGGCTATGACCCGGTACAAAGAGGCTGGTATCAGCAGGCTGCAGAAGAGAGGACTACCATTGTAACGGACCCCTACTGGGATGTGCTTACCAACCAGATGTGCGCAACCATTGCATCGCCGATTTACATAAATGGAGACCTGGCAGCGGTAATCGGTCTGGATGTTACCCTTGGTACGGTAACAGACCTGACAAAAAGTATTGATTTTGCAGAAGGAGTGTACGGATTTCTGGCAGACAGCAGCGGGCAGTACGTTGCCCATAAAAATAAAGCATATGAGCCTTCTGAGGATGCGGCTGTTGCAGTTACAGACATCATGCCGGGTCTGGATGGCCTGATAAACGGACAGGATGCCCGAGTGATAAAGCTTACGGATTATGATGGAAGCGAATGTTACTTTGCGGCTTCAGGAATTGCCGGAAGCAGCTGGAAAATGGGAGTGGTAGTGCCTACGGCTAACGTGAGGAGTTCTCTCATTGCCATGATTGTAGTAGCGGTAATAATTGCGTTTGTGATAATCGGTCTGGTTACCGTGATTATGGCAGGCTTGATTGGCAGAACGTTAGAGCCTATACAAATGTTGAAGCAGTTTGCTTCCGGCGACTTTTCGGAAAATATTGTAAGTGATAAAACCATTCCAAAGGAATATAAAGATGAAACAGAACAGATAAAGACGGCAACCGTAGAGGTAAAACAGCAGATAAGAGGAATTATTTTAAATACAAAGCAGGAAGCCGGAAGTATTACCACCATTGCAGAGGGAGCTTCTTCTGAAATGACGGTATTGTCACAGGATATTTCCGAAATTGCCCATGCAACGGTTCAGGTTCTGGACCAGACAACAGAGGCAAAGGAACTGGCGGAAAAGATAAAACATACAGGACAAAAGCTTTGTATTTCCGTGGAAAACGTGGCAAAAAAAGCAGCAGAAGCAGCAAAGCAGTCCGGCAATATTATGGAACGTGCCGGAAAGCAGCATAAAAATTCAGAAAATTCCAGCAGGGAGGCAGTGAGCCTTTACCAGAAAACAAAGGAAGAACTGGAACAGGCAATTGCAGACAGTCAGCGAGTAAGAGAAATAGACACCTTAACGGAGGAGATTCTTTCCATCAGCTCCCAGACCAATCTGTTAGCGCTGAATGCCAGCATAGAAGCTGCAAGGGCAGGAGAAGCAGGAAGAGGCTTTTCCGTTGTTGCAGATGAAATCCGCCAGTTAGCAGATCATTCCAGAATGGCAGTGGATGAAATCCGTCAGGTAACGGAAGGGGTTGTACAGAATGTATCCTTTTTATCGGAAAGCTCCCAAAAGCTTTTGGAGTTCATGAACGGAAGGGTCATGGAGGATTATAAAGGAATGACGGAGCTTGCTGGGATGTATGAGCAGGATGCGGCGTTTTATACGGATATTTCCAGTGATCTGGGTGCTGCTTCGGAAGAAATGAATTCAGGCATAGGAGGAATTAATGAGTCCATAGTGATAATTGCGCAGCTTGCGGTAGAGATTGAGGACTATATGCAGAAAATGCGGCAATCGGCGGAAAATTCCAATGAAAGCTCCAAGGCGGTTCTTGCCCAGATGGAAGAGCTGTTTAGGTTAAGCGAAATCCTGAATCAGACGGTAGCCTCTTTTAAGGTGTAAATTTTTCTTTTCTTGTGTTATAATATCTTGGGAGTGTTGTTATGAAAAAATTAGAATTTTCGGACCGTACAGCGGCAGACATCTGGGAGCTTTATGAGGAGCTTAAGGAAATCGTATATGTGGTGGATATAGACAGCCATGAATTGGTTTATATGAACCGCCTTGCCCGTGAACTGTACGGAATCAAATCAATGGAAGAAGTAAAGGACAAAAAGTGCTTTGAAGCGCTGATGGGCAGTTCCATGCCTTGTACCACCTGCAATAGCAAAAAGCTGTGTCCGGGCTCTTTTGTGGAAGAGGTTCGATACAATCCGGTTATCAAAAAGAAGCTGGCAATAAAAGACACTATAATAGAAGAAAACGGAAAAAGGTACCGCTTTGAGCTGGCAGTGGACTTAAGCGCCTGTGAGCAGCAGAACAGGAGATATGAAGATAATGAAGTGATGGTGAATGAGGGCTTAAGGATTTCCATGGCAGCCCCCACATCAGAAGAATCCCTTGCTGTCCTGACGGAATATCTGGGGCAGTCTTTAAACAGCGAAAGGGCATATATTTTCGAGGAAAATAAGGACGGCACTCTGGACAATACTTATGAGTGGTGTGCAAAGGGCGTGCTTCCCCAAAAGGAAAATCTGCAGGCTGTTTCCTTTCAGGTGGTAGAACTTTGGTATGAGAAATTTTTAAAGGGCAAAAATGTAATCATCAAAAATGTAGAGGGTATCAAAGACAGCGACCAGACAGTTTATGAATATTTAAAACCCCAGAAAATCCAATCTCTGGTAGTTTATCCGTTAATTAGCGAAAAGAAAATTATCGGTTTTTACGGAGTGGATAATCCCCCGGAGGAGTTTTTGGAAAATATTATGACACTGCTTCAGATTTTGGGACATTTTATCGTTGCACTGATTCAGAGAAGGAATTATGTTCGTCGTCTGGAGGAGCTGTGCTTTATGGACCAGCTTACGGAAATCGGAAACAGACATGCCATGAACGATTACATTGACAGGATGCAGGAGGAAAAGCCTGTTGGAGTACTTTACTGTGATGTAATGGGATTGAAAAAGATAAATGATACAAAGGGACACCGGGAAGGGGATGAACTTCTGATGCGTGCCAGCCAATGCTTGAAAGAGGCATTTGGAGATTATGAACTGTTTCGCATAGGAGGAGATGAGTTTCTTGTTTTATGCGAAGGAATCGGGGAAGAAACACTTCAGGAAAGAATACAGACCCTGAAAAACCATATGCAGGAAAAGAATGCCTGCATGGCTCTTGGCTGCGTATGGCACAGGGAAGGCAGAAAGGACATGGACCAGCTTTTAAAAGAAGCGGATGACCGCATGTATGAGGATAAACGAACGTGGTATGCAAGGGAAGCTGAACTGTTGCCTTAAGATATTATTTTCCCAGATTTTTTAGATAAAACATCTTGACAAACACCCAAAAATGAACCAAGATAACAAGGTCCTATTTTGGGTGTATTTATTTTGCTGAATTTTTTAATAGGAGGAACTATTTTATGAAATCATCTAACGATTTGCGGACCGCTTTGCGCTCCATTGACCGCAAAAGCTATCCTGCATATAAATCTTTGTCGGGCAGTTACCAGTTTCCCGGCTTTAGTCTGTTTATCGACCATGTACAGGGAGACCCTTTTGCCTCCCCTTCCAGCCTGCATGTGGAAATCAGCCATAAGACAGCCGGTTTTCCAAAAGAATATTATAGCGAAAGCTGTGCCAGAACCGCCCTTGCGGATTTTCTTACCAGACAGCTTGCAACCGGATTTGAGGGATACAATTTTAAGGCAAAGGGCTCCGGGAAAAGCGGTCTTTTGTCCATTACCCGCTGCGGACAGCAGGTTTTGGAACGAAGCGCCTGTGAAATTTCCGATACAAGTATTATTGCCCGCTTCCATGTGGGCTTTCCGGCTTTTGGGCGCACCATAAATGCCGGGGAGCTGGAAAAGATTTTATTTGAGTTCCTTCCCCGCTGCGTGGAAAGCAGTCTTTTTTATAAAAGGCTTGATGGAAAAAAAGTGGAGGCAGCTATTTTTCTGGCAGAGGATCAGAAGGCATTGCGCGGCTTTCTCCGGGAAGAAAAGCTGGTGGCTTTTGTTGCAAACGGTTCCATTCTGCCTAGAAAAAGCGGCGTTTCCGACACTCCGATGAAAGACAGCATTCCTTTTCTTTCTCCTGCCACCATGGAACGCACTTTCATTCTGCCCCATAAAGGGGAAATTTCCGGAATGGCAATACCTCAGGGTATAACGTTGATTGTAGGCGGCGGCTATCATGGCAAGTCCACTCTGCTAGAAGCACTGCAAAATGGCGTTTATAACCATATTCAGGGAGATGGAAGGGAATATGTGATTACAGAGCACACTGCCGTGAAGCTTCGTGCAGAGGACGGCCGTTCCATCCGGAATGTGGATATTTCCCTATTTATCAATGATTTGCCCAACAAAAAGGATACTTCTGCCTTTTCCACATTTGATGCCAGCGGAAGCACCTCTCAGGCAGCAGGGGTAATTGAAAATATAGAAGCCGGTTCCAGATTATTTTTGATAGATGAAGATACCTCTGCCACCAACTTTATGGTGCGTGATGACTTTATGCAGCAGGTCATCAGCCGGGAAAAAGAGCCTATTACTCCATTTTTGTGCAGGGCAGGGGAGATTTATGAAAAAGAAGGGATCTCCACCATCCTTGTAGCAGGAAGCTCCGGAGCATTCTTTTACATTGCGGACCACATTATCCAGATGGATTGTTACCGTCCTGTCGATATATCTGAACATGTAAAGGAGCTTTGCAGCCAGCACACAGCTCCCCAAATAAAAGCGCCGGATTTCCGGATTCCGGATTTTAACCGCATGATGCCGGCTTACAAACCTAAAAAAAGCGGCGGCAAGGATTATTATGGAAGAGAACGTCAGGGCAGCAGCCGTCAGACTTCCATGAAAATAAAAACCTTTGGCAGGGATTCCTTTTCTTTGGATAAGGAAAACGTGGATTTGCGTTATGTGGAACAGCTTGCGGATGCAGAGCAGACCACTGCCCTTGCGTATATGCTTCGTTATGGATTGGAGCAGCTTGCAGATGGCAGGCATACTGTCCGGCAGACGGTTGAGATTCTCTTTGAGCTTTTGGATAAGAAGGGATGGGAGGCATTTTGCGGGGCTTATGTTCCCTGCGGGATTACAAGACCCAGAAGGCAGGAGGTTTTTGCTTGCTTGAACCGCTTTAGAGGGTGAGGGATTTTTTGTAAAAAAGTAGGGGGATGTGGCGGAGGGGACGCAAAAGAGGGATGAGGGCGGATTGGCTGCTGTGATTTTGCCGGCGGTTTTACTAAACAGCCTGATATAGGGTGTTGGCAGCGGACGGGGCGTCCTATAGCGCCCTCCATGGCGCGATAGGACTAAAATTGCCATCTGTGGCAATTTTACCCTGGGGTTGGGCAGGCTGTTAAGTAAAACCGCCGGCAAAATCAATGCAGCCAATCCGCCCTCATCCCTCTTTTGCTGTTTTGTTTCAAGCGGAACTTTTTGAGAAAAAATCGGGGGGAGGTAAGATTTTTTTACAGGGCTTTTCGATGCACAGCAGGGGATGGGAGGGGATATAATAGTCTTCAGGGCCTTGGTAAAGGCGCCGGTCCTTACACACCGTATTTTGGTGTGTTAGTACCGCTGCGTCTTTGCAGAGCGGGAGCGTGCCCGGAAGACTATTATATCCCCTCCCATCCCCTGCGTCCTCTTCTCCAAAATCCCCGTTTTTTCTTGGAAATAAGTCAAGTTTTTCGCCCAAAATGAAGCTGTTAAAATAATTTACTGAAATTAATTGGGCTCAGATGGCATAATCAGTTAACGGTTAAGTAGTAGGCTGCAATTAATTTTACGCAATTAATTTAGCCGATAAGCATTTTCATATGGCTTTAATTGTGATAATATGAAAAGGAATGTAGATAAAAGTATGAAAAGGTGTGTATTCAAATGGGTTATCTGGGTGAAGAAATTAAAAAACTGGGATTTGGGCTAATGCGTCTGCCGCAAAAGGACGGAGTTATTGATGTGGAGCAGACTAAGGAAATGGTGGATTTGTTTTTAGAGGCAGGATTTACTTATTTTGATACTGCCTGGGCTTATGCGGGAAGCGAGGACGCTATCAGGCAGGCGCTTGTGGAGAGATATCCGAGAGAGAGCTTCCAGCTTGCAACCAAAAATGCGGCATGGATTAACTGTAAGACGAAGGAAGAGGCGTATGCTCAGTTTGATGTGTCCTTAAAGCAGACGGGAGCAGGATATTTCGACTTTTATCTGTTACATAATCTGGGAGAAGCAAGGTCCCGTTATTTTGACGATTATGATATGTGGAGCTGGGTGCAGGAAAAAAAGAAAGCAGGACTCATAAAGCATGTGGGCTTTTCCTTCCATTCCACTCCGGAAGAACTGGAAGAAATTTTAACAGCCCACCCGGAAATGGAATTTGTCCAGCTGCAGATTAACTATGCGGATTGGGAAAACCCTTCGGTACAGTCAAGGCGTTGTTACGAAGTGGCAAGGAAGCACGGCAAGCCGGTTATCATTATGGAGCCGGTTAAGGGCGGCATGCTTGCAACGCCGCCGGAATCTGTAGTAAAGATTTTCAAAGAGGCGGAGCCGGAAGCTTCTGTTGCTTCATGGGCGGTGCGCTTTGCAGCGGATTTGGAAGGAGTTATCACGGTTCTTTCCGGAATGAGCAATGTGGAGCAGATGAAGGATAACCTGTCTTATATGAAAACCTTTACAGGACTTTCTGAAGTTCAGAAAGAAACGGTTAACAGGGCGCAGGAGGAGTTAAGCCGGATTCCCCTCATTCCATGTACCACCTGCAATTATTGTGCAAAGGTATGTCCGAAGAATATCGGTATTTCCGGTTCCTTTACCGCCATGAACTATTTGACTCTTTATGGGGATAAAGAAGCTGCCAGAGGACAGGAAAACTGGCTGGTGGGAGGTCATGGCAGGGCACAGGCAGGGGAATGTATCCAGTGCGGCAAATGTGAAGAGGCATGTCCCCAGCATATCGGCATTAGGGAAAGCCTGAAAACAGTGTGCAGGGAATTGTTATCATAGACAAATAAGAACAGGATAATATGTCCTGTAAAAATCATAAATACAGCAGGTAAGACCCGCAACGGTACAGACAGTAATTCCGCTATAGGAATCGGGATGGAACTATTGTCTGAACTGTTAGAAGGCCATAAATCCATGAACAGACCATGTGGAGGCATTTTTGTGAGAAAAAAAGGAAAGCATATTATAAGCTTTATATTAGCATTATCCATGCTGCTTTCCGGAATGTGCTTTGAATATACAAAAGCAGATTCCTTTTTGGAGTACGCCTCTTTTAATGGGGCGGAAGCCTCTATTGAACCCTGTCATACTGCCATTTCCCATGGAGAAATCTGTACTTCGGAAATGCTGGGTATTCGGAATGTTTCCAATGTGAGACAATTTGTAAACCGGAGCATTTGTACAAGAAGAGTTGTCAGGGCTTCTTTGGAGCTTTTTGGCGCAGATGACAGATTGCATTTATACTCTGATTTCTATACGGCAGCAGGCAGCATACAGTATCCAAAACTCTGCCTGCAGGCCGTAGTCTTAAATTATATCCATAATAAGGACGGTAAAAAAAGAATATAAGATTACCTCGTTTTTCAGCCTATGCAGCCATAGGCTTCTTTGTGTACTCAAATTTTAGGAAAATGAAAAAACATATATTGTTATGGAGGTAATGTTATGTCTATTATGAATATTGTTGTAATTATTATTGCGGTGATTGGTGCCGCTGCAGGTATCGGCTCCACCGTTGCCATTGTTGTGTCCCTGTTTGGAACAATCGGATATAAGATTTACAGGAAAATAAGATATGGAATTTCCTTATTTAACTGATGAGAAGGGGGATATTTAAAATGGTTGATATTTTTGTAGGAGTTTTAGTAGTATTAGTTGCCGCCGCAGGCGTCTGGGCATGGTGGATAGAGCGAAACGGCAGGAAAAAGGAAGAAGATAAGGAAAAGAGCCCCGATTAAGGGCTCTTTTTCAGTTAGGTGCAATTTAGGTTTCAGTGCATATTTAACTTTCCCAAAACCTCTTATAAATATGATTAAATATGCTGTTTGGACTGGCATTTATTCCCGCGGGATCTTTGAATTTTGCCCCTGTATGCCAGTCTTTTGCTTTCAAGGGATTTTAGGAACGAAACAAATTCAAGGATGTTCGGTATAAGCAATGCAATAAAAACAAATTAATTTTTTGTCATTTCATAACTCATATCCAATAGATTATATATCTGCTCATCCTTTAAAGTTCCGTCTAATAATATAGTGAGCCAATGGGTTTTATTCATATGATAAGCTGGTGCAAAGCCGTTCTGTCCAACTAATAAGGAGATTATTTCCGGTTCACTTTTTATAACCAGAATAGTTATTGGCTCAGCGTTGTCTAAACCTACTTTCTGTCCGGGAATGTCCATAATAATGCCATACCATTTTGAATTTTTTTTGTGCCGTAATACTTCATAAGTCGGATGTTTTTCCCATAAATGCTCGGATTTTGTCCCATATGTTTCATATACATAATTTAGAACATCATTTCTGCTTACCATTTCATAACATCCCCCGTTTTTGTTTAAACTTGTTATTATTCATGGCCAGGAAAACATTCATTCCCTTTAATCAGTGGTTTCACGCCGTATCAATATAGGAGCCATCACCTTATGAATAGGAGCTTCTAAAGGGACGGGTTTTCGTTTCTTCCGCTCATTCATCTGCATCACAAGCAGCTCCATGGCCGCATAAGCAATTTTATGAATTTGTTGTCCCACCGTGCTGATGGGAATAATGGCTTCAGCAGAAACCGGAGAGCCGTCAAAGCCTACAATCCGGAAATCATCTGGAAGAGTTCCATACTTTTTAATTAGCAGATTCATAAATACATTTGCCAATGTATCATTAGACAGGAAAATTCCCTTCCTTTTCCGGGGATAGGTCTGTTCAATTTCCTCTAATACCGGTTGAATCCTTTCTATATTCTCCTTATAAGTGTTACCCCATTCTTTTAAAATCAGCCTATGGTCCAGCCTGTGTTCCTTACAGATATCCAGAAATCCCTGAATTCGCCCATAAGCGGGAACATCCGGGGAGATATCCGCATTCATATGAATGAATATGTCACAGTCATTCTTATACAAAAGGCTTGTTGCCTGAACCGCTCCCATGTAATTATCGGAATTTACGCTGCATGTATATTTGTCCTCTCTTTCGATGGTAACTATGGGAATATTGTAAGAAGCAAGCTCTTTTGAGGAAATCGTATGGCTGAGCACAATCATTCCTTCGATTTTATAGGAAAGAAGCTCCTTAAAATATCTTCGCTCTACTTCCTCCCGGTCATTTCCGGCAAACACAAGAAACTTATATCCAAAAGTTTCATAAGTGGAAAGAATCTCATTTAAAATCTGGGAATAATAATGAAGATATAAATTGGGAATGATAATGCCTACAAATTCTGTCTTTCCGTTAGCAAGAATGCGGGCTACCTTATTTTCCTTGTAATTTAAAGCTGTCAGGGCATCGGCAATAATCTGCTGGTTTTCCAGAGTCAGGGAATCCGGATTATTAAAATACCTGGAAATGGTAGTTTTTGAAAAATTTGTATATTTGGCTATATCCGCAAAGGTAACATTTTTATTTGCCATAGCAGCCTCCATTTGGTAAAAAACAAGCTTTTGATAGCAACCGCCCGGCTCAAAGCCGCTCTAACAGTAACCGTTCAGCCGGACGGTTGCTTTCTGTATGAAGTATAGCAAATTCATAAAAAAAGAGCAATAAAAAATAACCGGTTAAGTAACTGGTTATGAGCAAGTTGAACAAAAGAATACAAGCATATTTATTGATTTTCAGTCAACTGTGGTAACCGTTCAGCCCTCCGCTTTCCTCCACAGGAATCAGAACCGGCGGCAGGCAGAAAGTGTTTCTACGTCGTCCCGCTCTCGCTCTGATAAAAACGCAGCAGTGCTAAGCTCGAAAATACCTCGCTAAGCGCTGGCGTTTTTATAAGGACTCCTTTAGAAATCACTTTCTGCCTGCCCCTCGTTTTCTTAATGCAACAGCCCCTTTCGTTTACTCTGCCGTATCCACAATTACAATACTGGAATCGCCCTGCTTTGCCTGTTCTATTACCGCTGCCGCCAGCTTCTGAAAGGATCCGTAAGAGGAAGTCGCCCCGGTCAGCGCATCAATCTCACCATCTCCCTGCCCGTCTAAAAGCTGACCGGCATAGTAGCGGGTATACTCATTCGGATAAGTTCCGGCGCCATGCAGCATCGCCTGCATATAGGTGTTATCCCAGCTTTTGACAAAACCGCTGGCATTTTCCGCATTATATTCCACCGAAACAATATTTCCACCCTTGACCATAATCGTAATATATTCTTTCCAGCCGTGGCTGAACTCTGAAGCCTGAGCAGTATAATAACCATCCTGAAGACCTGTCTGTTCGTTGCAGCCTGTAAGTAGCATAACTGAGAAAATCAACGCTATGCCAAACATCCATTTCATCATTTCTCTTATCTTCTTCAACGTTATTCCTCCTTCAAAGTAAATTTCTTTACCTGCACTTGAAGCTCTTCGGCTTCCTTTGCCAAAAGCTCGCTGGACTGGCTTGTTCCAACGGCACTTTGCAGATTCCTGTCGGCGATGGATGAAATTGTCGCAATCCTCTCTTCCATGCTAATCAGCGCATTCTCCTGCCCCTGCACTGCCGCTACCAACTGGTCTGATATTTCACTGATTTCAGTGGAAACACCGTAAATGGCCTGCAAAGATTCCGCCGTACTGGCGTTCAGTTCCACGCCTTCCTGGATAACAGCCTTGGTATTTGTTACGATATCCACCGCACTTTGAGCTGCCTGGGCGCTTTTACCTGCCAGCTCCTTCACCTCCTCGGCCACAATGGCAAACCCGCGGCCCGCGCTTCCGGCCCGCGCCGCCTCCACAGATGCGTTCAGCGCCAGAATATTGGTCTGAAATGCAATATTATCAATGGCTATGGCAATACTCGTAATTTCCTGGGCGTTGGAGCTGATATTGCTCATTGCATTAGAAAGGGCGTCCATCTGCGTATTCGCTTCCTGCACCTTTTTGGTGATTTCACCAGTCATAGTATGCGTCTGGTCACTGCTCTTAATTACGCCGACAAGCTGTTCCTTGACATGGGTCACTTCATCAACCAGTACCTCGGTCGCCTGATTTTGTTCTAAAGATGCCTGATGAAGCTGCCCTGACTGTCCGCTCAGTTCTTCTGCCATTTGGGCAAGGCGGGCCGCAGCCGCCCGAAATCCCGATATCGTCTTATTCATGGACGCGAGAATCGTGCCGAGGCTGTTACGAATCAGCGTGAAATCACCTTTATACTGAACCTGAGGCTCAATCTGCAGGTTGCCGTCCGCAACACCGCTTAATACCTGATGGATATCTGATATGTATCGGTTAACACTTCCTACCGTATCTGCCAATGTTCTGGTCATAACCTCAAGCTCATCCCCTGACTTGATATGCGCCACTTCTGTATGCAAATCACCGTCGGAAAGGCCGACCATCCGGTTTGTCACATTCTTCACCGGTTTGGATATTGACCGGACCATCCGCAGAATCACCAGAATGGATATAAAGAGCACCACCAGCGTACATATTCCTGCAACTATCATCGCCCTGTTTATCAGATTATTGTAATCTGACTTTGGCACTTGGATAACCAAAGCCCACTGTGTGCCATGAATGGGTGAAAAAGCCACCAGCATCTGCTGTCCGTCAATGTCAAATTCTGTTGAACCTGTTTCCCCTGTCGTCACACTTTTAATCGCTTCCTCATTTCCACCGCTAAGCTGCATCAGCGTACTTTTGGCTTGAACCTTTGACTGGTCCGGATGGCCTGTGACAATTCCTTCACGGTTAACTATATAAGCCATACCGTTTTTTCCTATGTTTATACTGCTTAGCACATCATTCAGCATATCGTATTTATAGACACCTACTAAATAAAAAGCGGTTTCGCCGTTTTCCTTTACCGGCATCCCCATAGTGATGCCCAGATTATCCTGAAAAATGGTACTGTTATAAGTCGTCAGGTTATCTGTTTCCTTAAGCGTTGCAAAAAAGCCGTCATCCAGACTTTCCGGCGCGCCGTCTATTCCCTGGACCAGTCTGCCGCTTAAGTCATAGAGGGCAATCGTATAAAATTCGTAAATCTCGGCTGCTTCTGTCAACACAGCCTCCCATTCGTCCGCTGCCGTCTTTCCATCATGCCCGGATTCCGTTACGTTTCCTCCTATATCAACTATGTTCATTCTCGAATCGCCGGCAAACATCATCATGCGCTCCGCCAGCATGTGAATATTTGCCTCCACTGTCTTAGCTGACTGTCTGGCCATTGGCTGCAGGCTGTCCAGTAAAATACTGTTTGCCAGCGATTGCATGGAAAGCGCCATAATCACACAACATACTGCCACCAAAATCAAAATATTGAGTGTGGTGTTCCTCAAAATCCTTCCGTTAAGACTCATCCTCGTTTTTCGACTAATGCGGGAGTCTGACTGTTTCGTTCCCATTTTCACATTACTCCTTTTCCTTAACATTTACCCTGAACATAATAAAAGGCCCACTTCCCATTCGGCAATCCCCTTAAAAAGGGTCTAGCTGCTATGGATAACAGACTTTTTGGCATTATCATAACACGAACCTTCAAGAAAGAAAAGCCCTTCTGGCCATTGAAATCAATTTTTCGTAACAGTTCAGCCCTCCGCTTTCCTCCACAGGAATCAGAACCGGCAGCAGGCAGAAAGTGTTTCTACGTCGTCCCGCTCTCGCTCTGATAAAAACGCAGCAGTGCTAAGCTCGAAAATACCTCGCTAAGCGCTGGCGTTTTTATAAGGGCTCCTTTAGAAATCACTTTCTGCCTGCCGCCGGTTCTGATTCCTGTGGAGGAAAGCGGAGGGCTGAACTGTTACTAGCAATGTGATAAAACACAAAAAAGCGCTTGACGGAAAGTGTAAAAGGTGTTACATTATACATATAAAGTAACCGGTTACTTTACCGGTTATGCAACCGGAGAAAAAGAGAGTAAATAAAAAAGAAGGAGGCAGCCATGAAAAGAATATTTGCAGGGGCAGGCGTATTGCTGCTTGCAATATGCAGCCTGACAGGATGTGGGAGAAAGGAACCGGCTCCCGGCGATATTGCAGGATATGACCAGGGAGAAAAGTACTTGTCCATATGGGTACATACCATAGAGGACACCGATGAAGGAGAGGCATATAAGGAAGCGGTGAAGAGATTCAATGAAGAATATGACGGACAGTATTTTGCAGACATTGAATTTATTCCAAGAAATGACAGCGGCGGCGGATATTCGGATAAAATCAATGCGTCCGTCATGTCAGGGGATTTGCCGGATGTGCTTACGGTAGACGGGCCGAATATTGCGGCCTATGCAGCCAATCATATTATCCAGCCGCTGGCAGAGCTGACGGATGAGGAAAGAAATGTTTATCTGGAATCTATTTTAGAGCAGGGCACATATGATGATAAGCTTTATGCACTGGGCGCCATGGAATCCAGCGTAGGACTTTATTACAACAAAGAGATTCTCAGAGAAGCAGGAATTGAAGTTCCGGACCAGGAGCACCCGTGGACATGGACGGAATTTTCAGAAATACTGAATCAGTTAAAGCCTATTATGAAAGAAAAAAACGGCTATCCGCTGGATATGACGTTTCCCGTGGGAGAGGCCACCATTTATTACTACGCTCCCTTTATCTGGGCGAACGGAGGAGATTTGGTAGATGATGAGGGGCTTTTGGCAGAGGGCTATTTCAATTCAGAGCAAAATACGGAAACCATTCAGTATTTTGCCTCACTTGTAGAAAAGGAATATATGTCGGCAACCCCTATAGATAAGCTTTTTGAAAGCGGCAGGGCAGCATTTAAGTTTGACGGGGCATGGGAGGTAAATACCATCTATGGAAGCTATCCGGACATTGAGTTAGGAGTTGCACCTTATATTGTAGGCGATGGCTGGAACAAAGAAAGATATACCCCCACAGGCTCATGGGCATATGCAGCTTCCTCTAAAACAAAAAATTTGGAAGGAGCCACAGAGCTTGTAAAGTGGATGAGCGGTGTGGACAGCGGGCTGCTCCTGTTTGAAAAAACAAACAGTCTTCCTTCCACTTACGATGCTTTTGAGCAGATAAAATTATTTGAAGAAGATGAAAACTATAAGGCCTTATACTATCAGTTAAGCACATACGGACATCCGAGGCCGAAAACACCTGTATATCCGCAGGTTAGCACATCCTTCCAGCAGGTGCTTGAAAACGTGGCGCTTGGAGGAATGGATGCCAAAACAGAACTGGATAAATCTGTAGAAAGGATTAACGCAAAACTGGAGCGTTATAGGAGATGAGTATGAAAAGAAAAAAATCAAATTCCCTGTTGGGCATGGCATTTTTTGGTCCGGCGCTTGTACTGCTGACAGTATTTTTGTTCATTCCCATGATTCTCACACTGGTGTTCAGCTTTACAGACTTCTTTGCATTAAACCCGGGCCTGACACATTTTGTGGGTTTTGAAAATTATACCAACATTTTTCAGGATGAATTATTTTTGCAGTCCTTTTTAAATACAGTGAAATTTGTCCTGATTATCGTGCCCTGTCAAAGCCTTGGAGCCTTGGGGCTGGCATTGCTTATCAACCGGGTAACCATCTGTAAGAAATATTTTAAAGTTGCCTTTTTCGTTCCCGTTGTCATGTCCCTTGCGGTAGTGTCCACATTATGGATGCAGATATACAGCCCGGAGGGAATATTGAACACTCTGTTAGGCAATCTGGGAATAGCAGCCCAGCCCTTTATACACAGCGCAAAGCAGGCTTTGCCTTCCATTGCTCTTATGAGCGTATGGCAGGGAGTGGGCTATCAGATGATTATTTTCTTAGGAGGCCTTCAGGCAATTAACCCGGCGCTTTATGAGGCAGCTGAAATGGACCATGCAAGCGGCTGGCAGAAGTTCAAGGATATTACCCTTCCGGAGCTGAAGCCCTTATGTGTATTCGTATTCATAACCGTTACCATCGGCGCTTTCCGGATGATCGTGCAGCCCATGGTAATGACGGGAGGCGGACCATCCCACTCCACCTATACAATGGTGTACAACATCTATGAGACAGGTACGGTGAACTGGGAAATCGGCATAGCCTCCACCATGGCAATCGTATTTGCAATTTTTGTAATGATACTCACTGTGATTCAGTCCATATTAACAAGGGATAAGGAGGAGAAAAAGCATGTTAACAAAAAGACAAAAAACCTTTAATTATATATTGGCTGCAGTCCTTCTGGTACTGTCCCTGTTCTTTCTGTTCCCGGTTATCTGGATGCTTGCAAACTCTTTTAAAGGGGATGCGGCAATTACGGCAGATATGAATACGGTATCGGCGTTTATTCCGCCGGCGCTAAACGGCAGCTTTTTTGAAAACTATGTTTCCATACTGACAAATACCAGTTTCCTGCGATATATGGCAAATACACTGTTCTATGCGGCAGTCCTGATTGTTCTCGGCATTGTGGTAAACGGCCTTGCGGGATATGCTCTTGCAAAAATAAAATTTCCCTTCAGAGAGCGATGGGTGCTGGTAATCCTGCTGCTGCAAATCGTGCCGATGGAGACGATTATTACCATTCATTTTCTTATGATAGCAAAGATGGGACTTTTAAATACAATAGTGGGCTATATACTCCCCATGATAGTCAATCCCTTTAATATCTTTTTATTCCGTCAGGTGTTCTTAAGCCTGCCGGATGATGTATACGAAGCAGCACAGCTTGATTTCTGCAGCCCCATAAAGTATTTCTTTACCATGGTGCTGCCCATGTCAAAGACAGTGGTTGCAACGGTCAGCGTGTTTACCTTCTTAGGGGTGTGGAATGACTATCTCTGGCCCTCCCTGGTATTTACGTCCAGCGACCTGCTGACAGCGCAGATAGGACTTAATTCCATTACAGCCAATGAAAATACTACCATGGGGCAGACTCTGGCAGTGATTACTTTAGTAACAATTCCGGTTATTATTATATATTCCCTGTTTTCCAAACAGATTGTAGAAGGTGTAACATCAACAGGTTCAAAGGAAGGTTAAGGTGAAGAGTATGAGCTTTATAGAATTTAAAAATATATGTAAAAAATACGAAAAGGCGGACAAAAATTCAGTTACGGATTTTACACTGTCCATAGAAGAAAAGGAGTTCATTGCATTTGTAGGCCCTTCCGGCTGCGGAAAGTCCACTACGCTTCGGATGGTAGCAGGCTTTGAAGAAATTACCTCCGGAGAATTATGGATTGGCGGCAGGCAGATGAATCAGGTTGCTCCAAGAGACCGGGGCATTGCCATGGTATTCCAGAATTATGCTCTGTATCCCCATATGACAGTGGAGAAGAATATCGGGTATGGATTAAAAAATATGAAAGTGCCTGCGGAAGAAATTAAAAAGAAAGTGGACTGGGCAATTGATATTCTCGGATTAGAGGAATACCGTTACCGCAAGCCAAAGAACCTGTCCGGCGGGCAAAGACAGAGAGTGGCATTAGGCCGTGCCATTGTTAAGAACCAGAAGGTATTTCTCATGGATGAGCCCCTTTCCAATCTGGATGCAAAGCTGCGGGTCAGCATGCGCAACGAAATAAGCAAGCTGCACCGGGAGTTAGGGAGCACTACTATTTACGTTACCCATGACCAGGTAGAAGCAATGACAATGGCGGACAGAATTGTCATTATGAAGGATGGAGTGATTCAACAGGTTGGAAAGCCAATGGAGCTTTACGAGCATCCCGTCAATAAATTTGTGGCAGGCTTTATCGGCTCTCCCCAGATGAATTTTTATGATGTCTTTATAGAAGGAAACAAGATGAAATTTAAAGACGGAAGTCAGATTATGCTGCCGGATGTGGTAGCAGAAAAACTGAAAGGCAGACAAGGCGAACTGATTATGGGAATCAGGGGAGAAGATATTAAGCTGGATGGTCAGAATCTGGATTTGTATGCATCGGAAAAGCAGAAGGCAGTTATAGAAAATACAGAGGTCATGGGAAATGAAAACAATCTTTATTTTACCTTTGGAGGAAGCCAGACGGTTGCAAGGGTTTCCAAGTATGAAATAAGCCAGATAGGGGATACCATTGATTTCGTGCTCTCACCATTGAAAATGCATTTCTTTGATAAGGCTACGGAAGAGAGCATTCTGGAAAAGCAGAATAATTAGCTATTGCTAACTTGGAATCAGCTACAGCATAACAGACAGGAGCATGTATATGAAACAGAAATTACATTTAAAAGCGCCGGGCAACTGGATTAACGACCCTAATGGATTTATCTATTATAAAGGAATTTACCATTTATTCTATCAGCATTTCCCCTATGGACCCCAATGGGGTACCATGCACTGGGGCCATGCAGTCAGTAAGGACCTGGTTCACTGGGAGCACAAGGGAATTGCCCTTTTCCCCAGCATATATGAAGACCGGAACGGATGCTTTTCCGGAAGCGCCGTAGAAAAAGACGGGAAAATGCACCTTTTCTACACAGGAGTCCACTATCTGGAGACGAATCCGGAAAATATCCACCTGTGCAGCAACGAGCAGTTTGAAGCCGCACAGCTTCACATTTCATCGGAGGACGGGTTTCAATTTGATAACTTTCATGGTAAGCGGGTGATAATACCCGTCATTACAGATAACAAAACAGGCCACAGGACTCATACAAGAGACCCCAAGGTCTGGCATGGAAAGAATGGCTGGTACATGGTAATCGGTAGTACTGTGCAGGAGAAAACAGGAAGGCTTTTGTTCTATAGAAGTGAAGACCTTTCACAATGGACATATGTGAATCAGGTATCCAAAGAAAAGGACTTTGGATGGATGTGGGAATGTCCGGATTATTTTGAAACAGAAAAGGGCAGGGTACTGATATTTTCCCCCATGGGGCTTATAAAGGACGGAAAGCTCCATGAAAATCAGGCAGTATGCTGTCAGGTGGATTTTGATGAAGAAACATGCACTATGAAAATACCCGATACCTATCAGTTTCTGGATTATGGACTGGACCTTTATGCACCCCAGAGCACGGTGGATGAAAAGGGACAAAGAATTATCACAGCATGGCTGCGTATGCCGGAGCCGGTGGATGGTAAATGGAACGGCATGTTCTGTATGCCAAGAGTAGTAGAGGTAAAAAACGGGCACATTTATTTCCGCCTCCATCCCAATTTAAAAAAAGCGTATAATAAAAAAATAACCTCCCCTGAACAGGCAGATGAAGCAGGCTACAGCATTCATCTTGATTTAAAGGAAGGAAAGTCTATTTGTGCAGGAGGTTACCGGATTTCAAGAAAAAACGGAAAAATATGCACCGACAGGTCAAAAGTATTTCCGCAGTCAGAACAATACCGCATGGAATTTGAAACACCTGAAATAAAAGAAGGTTTCCATCTTGACATTTATGTGGATAGGAATATGATTGAAATATATGTAAACGACGGCGAATATGTAATAAGCAATGTTGTATACGGGCTGAACAGGGAAATCCTGACAGATTCCGAAACAGAATATTCCCTCTTTACAATTGACGGTTACTATTCACGGCCTGGGAGCCGCTCATAGCAACGAGAGTCTGATTAACAGACAGGAAGGAGTATAAAGTGAAGAAATTTGACGTAGTGGCATTGGGAGAATTACTGATAGATTTTACCGAAAGCGGAATCAGCGGACAGGGAAACCCCTTACTGGAGGCAAATCCGGGAGGGGCGCCCTGCAACGTGCTTGCCATGCTGAACCGGCTGGGAAAGAAAACAGCCTTTATCGGCAAGGTGGGTGAGGATATGTTTGGCAGACAGCTTAAAGAAGCGGTAAAAGAAAGCGGAACCGATGTGACTAATCTGATTATGGATAAGGAAGTACCAACCACCCTTGCATTTGTGCACACACTGCCAAACGGCGACAGGGATTTCAGCTTTTACAGAAACCCGGGAGCAGATATGATGCTAAAAAAGGAAGAAGTATCAGAGGATATTATAAAAGCCGGAAAGATATTTCATTTCGGTACCCTGTCCTCCACCCATGAGGCCGTCCGCCAGGCCACAAGATATGCCATAGAAACCGCAAAAAAGAATGGCTTGCTGCTGTCCTTTGACCCAAACCTCAGAGAACCCCTCTGGGACACCTTGGACAATGCAAAAACAGAAATCCAATATGGACTTTCAAACTGCCACATCCTGAAAATTTCCGATAACGAACTGGAATTTATGACCGGTACCAAAGACTATGAAGAGGGCATAAAAATACTCCGCCAACAATATAACATTCCACTGATTTTCCTCACACTGGGAAAAGCGGGCAGCCGCGCATACTACAAAGAACTGTCAGTGCAGGAAAAACCCTTCCTTCAGGAAAACACCATAGAAACCACCGGCGCAGGCGACACATTTACAGGCTGCGCACTGGCACATATACTGGAATGGGGCCTTGACGGACTGACCCAAAACAGACTCCAGCAGCTTCTTCAATTTGCCAATGCAGGAGCCTCCATCATCACCACCAGAAAAGGAGCCCTCAAAGTAATGCCGGAAAAAGCGGAAATAGAGGCATTTATTAACAGCAGAAAGCAGCGTTAGTTAGCGATAGCTAGCATACTGATATGTTAATGTGTTAACATCTGGCAATATTTAGCAATAATCTAACAAACCCTGTACAGACTATAAAAAACCAAGGTTATAAAAATCAATTTTCAGCCAGAGGCTGTTTTCACAGGCAGCAGATACCGAAGGGGCTTTGGC
>CANCYR010000008.1 GCA_947382355.1 uncultured Lachnospiraceae bacterium | reverse complement strand
GCAGCAGTGCTAAGCTCGAAAATACCTCGCTAAGCGCTGGCGTTTTTATAAGGGCGACTTTAGAAATCATTTTCTGTCTGCCGATTCTTCCGGCTGCTTTGTGTCCCGGGGCTTTGGCAGGGCATGGAATCCGACATCCTTACAGGAAAAAGCGAATCCCCGCCTTTATCATCAAAAACGGAATCTTAAAACATCTGAAAAACATATCCACCTTTTTCCCATAGGCATACTTTCTTTCCTCATTCCAGTAATACTGATACATTCCTCCTGCATAGCTGTTTCTCCATGGCTTTTCGGCGCCCATGTAATGAATGATTGCAGGCCGCTTCATAAAAAAGGGGGCAAAATTATAGCCCAGATATTCCCACCAGCGTAATATATTGGGATTTAAATTGTATCTGTCTTCTGCTACTGCTATTTTTCCTTCATAGAGCACATTGATTACATCCTGATCAGGAAACTTCAGCCTTTCTCCCCGCTCCTTTAACATATCAAATACATCCTGCACCTTCTGTTCCTTCCTAAGAAGGGTCAGGTTGCACAAAAGCACGCCGGAATTGACATATCTGTTCTTTCCTGTAAATCCCAGTTCCTTCCAGTAGGGACTGTCTTCCTTATCCTGAAGCCTGTCCCGTATGCCCGCAAAGAAACAGCCTTCCATGGGCATATGATAAAACTCCTCCAGATTATCCGTCACAATCAAATCCGGGTCCAGATAAAGCACCCGTTCCACCGTTTCCGGCAAAAGCTTTGCCGCCAGAATCCGGTAATACATTTCTTTTGTAAAATAGGAAAAACTGGGAGCATCGGAAAATTCCTCCCCGGATACAAATATTTCCGTAAATTTTCCTCCATGATGCTTACATAACCGCTCCAGCCTTTTTTTGTTCCTTTCACTTACTCTGGAATGGATAAGATACACATGTATCTGTATTTTTTCATGCTTTGAAAACAACGTATTTAACATAATATAAAGAGGATAAAAATACGTATCATTAATGGTTACCGCTATGTTCATGTTCCCTTCTCCTTCTCTTTTTGCTCATGCTTTTCGCAAAGGCAAAAACACCTGCCATCACTGCTATAAACGCTGCCCCATATAGAATTTCTGCCTTTACATAAGTACGCAAAAGAACAAGCGGCTCCACGCCCGGCACTTTGATTTCCTTTCCTCCTGAAAGGACAGCCAGCTCTTCTGTTCCTGCCTGCTCCCCGTCTATATAAACCTTCCATTTGCCTTTGGGCAGCATTATAGAGGCCTCTTCCATATTGGGGTTATAGATAATGCAGATTTTATTTTCAAGAAACAGGTTTTCTTCTTCCACCACTGTATAAGCGATTACGTTCTCCTTACCAGCCTCTAAAAACCTCATATTCTTTTGAAGCTCTAAAGCGGTTGCGTAAGAAAGTCCCTTATGGCTTTTGCGAAACTCCATAAGCCCTTTATAATAAGCCACCAGTTCCCTGTATTCTGAAATATCATTCCATTTAATGCTGTTTACATAATCCCCAGCGCTGTAGGAATTGCCATAAATCTTTGCCGGGTCATCCTCTGCTGTCTTGCTTCTTTTCATTTCCTCTCCCGACTGTATAAAAGGCACCCCCTGAACCGTCATGACAACGGCAGCCGAAAGCTTATTGCGTTTTTCCCACATTTCTTCCGTTTCACCGCTGCAGTTCTGCCTGATTAAATCCCACAGAGTGTACCCGTCATGACAGGATGCATAATTGATACATTGGACAGGGTCTTTTGTCCAGCTTCCCATGGTTTCTTTGGTTATTTCCTGAGCCGTTGCCCCCACCACTCCGAACAATACGGAATTTTTCGTAAACTCTTCCTCAAAAATTCCGCTTACATATTTTTGTATCCCTCTCCGGAATACATTGGAAAACACTGCAATCCCCGGCATTGCCCCGGCATTTTCCGATTCTGCCATCTGGTTGCCGCTTATGGTGTCGCCCCCTGTCCAGCCTTCTCCGTAAATGTAAATGCTCTTATCCACCTGATTTAATTCTTCCCGGATAAGGTTCATGGTTTCCAAATCAATCAGTCCCATTAAATCAAAGCGAAAGCCGTCCACATGATACTCCTTTGCCCAGTAAACAACCGAATCCACAATGAACTTTCTTGCCATGGCACGTTCCGTTGCCACCTCGTTCCCGCAGGCGGAACCATTGGAATAAGTGCCGTCTTCCCTTATCCGGTAATAATATCCCGGCACGATTTTATTAAAATTGGATTCTCCCGGGTCGGAAGTATGATTGTACACCACATCCATAACTACCCGGATTCCCTTTTTATGCAGGCTTTGCACCATTTGCTTGTATTCCTTTACGCGCACTTCCCCATGATAGGGGTCTGTGGAATAAGAGCCTTCCGGCACATTGAAATTCTGCGTCATGTATCCCCAGTTGTATGACTCCTCCGGGTGTTCCTCGTCCACCTCTCCGGAATCCTGGGTGGGCAAAAGGTGCACATGGGTAACTCCCAGATTTCCAAGGTAATCTAAAGCTGTAGCCTCTCCTTTTTCATTTACGGTCCCCTCCTCCGTAAGCCCCGGATATTTTCCTTTTTCTTTAACACCGGAGCTTGCATCTATCGTATAATCCCGCACGCTCATTTCATATAAGATAATATCCCGAAAGGAAGCAAGAGGCGGCTTTGTTTCTTCCAAAAAGCCCTGTGGATTAGTCTGTTCCAAATCTATGACCATCCCTCTCTTTCCGTTTATGCCGCACGCTCTGGCATAAGGGTCTACCGCTTCCCTTTCCTGTCCCAGCACTGTTACCGAATAAGTATAATACACTCCCGAAAAATCACCGGACAGCTTCAGATACCATGTCCCTTTTTCATCCTGTTCCATGGGATAGGAATTCAACAGGTCGTCTCCGTCTCCTGTTTCATACAGATTAAGCTCCACCCTGCCGGCAGTAGGAGCCCATACCCTGAAAGCGGTAGCTTCTTTTGAATATACTGCTCCCAGATCATTTCCCTCATAAACATAATTCTCTTCAAATTCTTTTGTGGAAAAAATCTGTCCGGCTTCTATGGCTCTTTTTTCCATACCTTTTACAGATAGATAATTGCAGTCTGAAAGATTTATTGCCTTATCCAAAAGACCTGTTCCTTTTACCATATTTCCTTCTGTCTTTATATCCAGTTCTTTAAAAAGCTTTGAACCGCCGTCCTGCTCCTCCATGGAAATCACCAGCTGTTCTGCCTGCTTTTTTGAAATATCCGGGCAGTATAAAGCAAAAGAAACCCGATTTACATCATCGTACCTTGCCCACATGATACGCTGTCCCATATTCAGCTCTTTCTCTGAATAAAAAACCTGATTTTCTTCCTGAAGAAAATAAACGGAAAGCACTCCGTTTTCCGCCCTGGACAAATCCAGATACCGGTCCGCTTCCACATCCTTTCTCTCCCAGTCCTTATACTTTAGCAAAGTTCCGATTCCGGCATTTTCCTCTATATTATTTAACGTTATCTTAGCGGATGCCCAGCCTTCTTTTGAAGTATTTGATAAAGCATATTCCTGGCCGTCTGTCCCTTCCGTCCAGAGCCAGAGGCTCCAGTCCTCATAGTCCCCTTCATAGCGGATATAATGGATGTCCAGGGTCAGCTCTTTGAAAGGCTCTGCCTGTACAGGAAAGTCTCCCACAAGCAACAGCCCCATTATGAAAAAAATACCCAGACCTATATTCCATTTTATTTTATCCTTCATTTCCCTCATGTCTTATTACCCCGTTTAAGCTTCCGCAAACTTATAAATTTTTTCCAAAGCCCTGTATGGTTCAAAATCACTCATATTTGCCTTGTCCACAAGTTCTTTTCTAAGCCCCTTGTCAGATGCTGCTTTTATGATTCCTTCCGCTATTGCTTCCGGTGTCAGCTTTACTAAAATCCCTGTTTCATAACGGTTCAGCTGTTCCTTATTTCCATCGCAGTCGGAGGCAAGCACCGGCCTTTGCAAAATAACCGCTTCCGAAATGGAAGTGCAGCAGCCCTCATACATGGTTGCCTGCACATAAATATCACATGCCGCTATATAAGGATATGGATTATCTGCGGCTCCCAGCAAAACGAAACTGTCCTCCAGGCCCTCTTCTCTGATAAGCTTTTTTATATTTTCCGTTTCCGGCCCCTCTCCAAGCACATACCATTTCACGTCATATCCCTTCTTCCTTACAAGGGATAAAGCCGGAACAGCCAGATCATATGCCTTCACAGGCGCAATCCTTGCTGCCGTCAATAACAGGATTTGATTTTTTTCCTTCCTCTCTTTAAGCCCCTTAAGAAACAACGGGTCCATATCCTGACTCCTTGCTGCCTTTTCTTTGATTTCTTCCGTATCCAGCAAATTGTAAAATACATCCATCTTTCCCGCCAGCTTCGGATACACTTTTGCAAAATGGCCGCATATGCTTTTTGATACGCAGTAAATCCCATCTGCCTTTTCATAATATGGCTCATCCAATGCAGGGCAATAGCCGCTGTCCATAAATTCATTGTGCAAAAAGACAATTTTCTTTTTTGCCTTCACATGGTCCATCACATAATAAGTAGCTGCCCCCTGAATATAGGCAACTGCCAGGTCAAATTCTTCCTCCTGCCTTTTAGCATGGTCCGACAGCAGTTTCCAAAAAAGCTTTTTGAAATCAAGGCCTGTATGCTTTTTCTGATATGCTGCCATTTTCCACAAATAACCGGCCTCCTTAAAGAAATAGCCCTTGTAAAGTCCATTCTTTATAATCGTTTTTGCCAGCTCTTTTTTGGCCTTTTTATCCAGCACTGATTCTGTACAGGGCTTTTCATTTAATATCCTTACTTCTTTTGGCACATATTGAAACATTTCCCCTCTGTTTATTATGGAAAAAAGGGAAATCTCAAAACGTTCCATATCCATGTATTTCAGCATGGAAAGCAGGCACTTTTCAGCGCCTGCCCTTCCCATGGTATTGATGACAAAAAGAATCTTTTTCTTCATTGCATTATTTCCCACTCTCTGTATGATTCTGCTCCTGTTCTTTTATTTCCTGAATTTTCTTTTCTATTTCAGAAACATCTTCTCTCTGTTCCAGCTTTTTAATACGCAGCTTCTTATAATAATCCAGGTCCGTGTCTTCATTATATCCGTAATCTATGGCAAAATTATTTATCATATAAGGATTTTGTTCAAACTTATATACGACACATTCCTCATCTTCCATATAAACTTCCATCTGTTCCGGGAAGGCCCTTTGATATTCTTCAATCCAGCATGCAAGCTTTGCCTCCACCATCCTTCTGTTTTTCAGTATATTATAATATTTCATCATACCGGTTTCAGATATTCCAAGCAGTTCTCCTTCCAATATGTCTCTGGCATCCTCTTTGGCAAGGGGCTCATTCTTATATTCCAGATTACTGTACCTGACTTCATTGTACACAAGCGGCTGCTTTTCCAGAACAAAAAATACATATTTTGTAGGTATTTCCAGATACATCTCCTCTTTATACATTTCCATATTGGAAATAAATTCCCAAAGCTCATAATGATATCCTCTGTTTCTGACAAGAGCCAGCTCTTCTACAGGAGATACTACCGTCCAGCTGCCTCTTGGCAGTTCTTCATCTGCCTTTACACATGTTTTTGCAGCTAACGAAGGCTCTAAGTAAAAATGGGTCTGTATGGGCATATATCCCAGTTCATAGGTAACAAAGAACAATGCTGCAGCTGTCCCATAGGCAAAAAGAACGCTCAGGATTCTTATTTTCTTAGTCATTATCCTGCAAAACAATTCTACTGGAAACGCCAGCATAAGAGGCGCGATATATCCGATGAACATCATCATTCTCTCTTCCTTCATCAGCTTTGGAATGCCTAATATCCAATAACTGTACATCACAATCAGAAGCATTAAAAATACCCATATACCGCCAAACATCCTGTCCTTCCATTCTACCCTTTTCATCAATAGAAGCGCTATATAATAAAAGGCAAAAAGCCCCATACATATCCAGAATATGTATCCCCAATGAGAATTCATATCATCCAGCTGAAGCTGGTAAACTGCAATAAGCTTTCCTATGATTTTCCCCACTATCCCGACTTTTTTCTCTGCAGGCTCATGGAAAGCTTCCTCATCCCCGCTTTCCTCCCCGCCAGTATCATCCTGCCGGGCGCCGGTATTTGTATTCTGGCTGTTGCTGTTGATAACGCCCATTGCCCAGTTCATGGAACCCTGCCAGTATTTACCGGATGCAAGCCCAATGACAAATGGGGTAATGCTGATTAGGGCAATCAGACCCACGCTGGCAAATAGCTTCTTTATCATTGGGAGCCGGAAAACCTTTTTTACAAAAGGCACACAAAGACTCCCGCACAATAAAACTGCAAAAATAACTGTATAAAAATGCATGGACAGCACAATGGCCGCGCTCATGGCAAAGTAAATGCCGTCTTTCCATTTTTCCTTTTTGAGAAACTTTCCCAGATAAAAGAAGCAGGGAATCAAAAACAGCATGCCTGTTTCCTGCGGAAGCGTATAAATAGTACGATATCCATAATAGCTGCCAGCAAAATCTGTTACACAGTAAATGAGAAAGGGAATCATTGCCGCTTCTCTGGAATGGAATATGCGTCTTGCAATAAAGTAGAGCATAACCGCCATAAGCACACAGTTATAAGCTCCCCAGTAACGAAATACGATATTCAGGTTCAGTCCGGACAGCTTATGAAAGGCGGAAAGCATATTATGCATCCCAAAGGGATAAACGCCGTCATAAAAAATATCCCCCTGCTCCATATAGTTAATCCATTCATTGTGAACGTACATATCGGAAGTCAGATATGCATAATTATCAAAGACCAATATCCACTTTCTGGCAATTAAGGCACCGAGTGAAACCAACAGGATAAGATGCTCCAATATATACTTCGAAAAGAACCCTTTACAATAGCTCCACAAAAAATGCTTCAATTCCCCGGCCTGTTTTTCTACTGTTCTCTTCGCATAAATGTTAAACTTATATTGGCCTCCGCTGATTAATGTAGACCACCAAAAGGCTTTTTCTAATTTCTCCTTATAGCAGATTCCTTTTATTTTCCAGTAAACTAGAATTACAGCCATCAGGCTTATTACAAGAGTAGCCGTATTATATATGTGTAAAAGCCCCAAAAGATACACGCAGCTGATAATGGTTACATGACTTGCAATCAGAGCTTTTATAACATTTTCTCCTGCTTCCCTGCCGCTTAGCTTTAATTTCATCACCTTTGCAGGTATGAAAATAATGTATAAGAAATAGAAACATGTAAATTGTACAAAATAGAGTATACTGTCTGCCACCTTTACGCCTCCTCTTTATTTTGCAAGCCAGAACCTTACAATATCCAGCCCCTTCTGTGACAAAGAAACGCTGGACTTTGTCAGCTTCCTTAAGGCCTCGTCAAATTCCTCTTCTTTTCCAAGGATATATTTAATATACATAACGTTCAGATACGACTGTTCCGAATAAGGCTGTCTTATCAAGGATAAATCTGCCCAGTGTTCCGCCTCTTTTACCTTTCCTATCTTCTGAAGGGCCTTTACCATCATGGCATAATGGCTTTCCGTAATGGCTTCCTGATGAAATTTTTCCAAATTTTCCATTAGATTTATGAACATATAATCATATTTGGTTTCCTCTACTCCAATCAGGCCTCCGCTGTTTAGAATCCGCAGGACCGCATCCAGAAATTCTACATTGGTCTGCTTATCGCTGCGGTCTTGGTCGTACTTTACCTGAAGCTCGTTTAACTGCACCGTAAACTTATTAAATACATCCGTCAGAGCGGCAGCGGCATAATGGGAGGTTTCCGAATCCTCATTTTCCACCGCCTTCCGAACAAGGTTAAGTTTTTCGCTGATATCCATTTTCAGCATATTCAGCATAGCTCTTCTTCTGTCTTTTGCAACAGCAACAGTAAGCACTTCCTCTAAAGGGAGCACTTCCATTTCCTGTTCCCTGTCAACGGTTTCCAAAAACTCTTTCCGGCTTTTATCCATGCTTAAATTTTCATAATCCACATCCTTATTTCGAAAAAACAATCCCAAAAGATAGCTGAAAAAATAGCAGAATACTCCTGTAACCGGACAAAGAAGCATGATAAAGCCCCGCTGGAAAACATAGGGAAGCTTTGTCTTTATCCCCATAACAGCCATATACAAAACTGCAATAACCGCATTTATGATTATAATCCAAAAAATAACTGCATCGCCGTTAAATTCCATTTATGATAACCGCCTTACTTTCAAATCCGTTTTTGTTCAATTTGCCGACTACAAATTTTGCATCCGAATAACTTGCATGGGCAAGAATATATACAAATTTATCATCTTCCTCCAGCTTGCCAATTTTATCTTCATCACGCACCAATAGATTTAACTTTTCGCTGATTTCTGCCAAACTGTCTTCCCCCATACTGATTCGTATCATACTGTATTCCGCCTGTTCGTAAGGTACATCCTTCAGCTTCTCCATTATCTGCTGCCTGAAAACCTCCGGGAAAAGCACATTGGTATTTTCATAATATTTCTGCTGTCTTCCCACTTCCTCGTATTGGTATCCCTTCTCCAGGCTGGTTGTAATAATTTTTGCTAACACAAGGAATAAGTTTTTCTGGTAAGTATTCAACTGTTCAAACTCCATATTCCAAAGCATAATAATATAAATCAGCTTATTTTCCGAATAAATGGGAGCGGCCATTCGGGGAAGCTCTGTTCCCACCTGATGATTTACAAAGATGTCCCTGGTCTCTAACACCTGCTGCATGCCCGGGTAATCAGGCAGCTTGATTGCCTTATTCATAACCCTTGCATCGCCTGTAGTGGCCTCGATAAAATGAAAATACTCACCCCGGCCTGCTTTGTATATGCAGACGTCCTTTACATTCATAATCTTACGCACTACCCCTAAGGATGCAACGGCAATTTTTTCCGGGTCCAGCACATCCAGTTCTGATACGATGTTGTATATCTTACCGATGCTGTCGCCATAATTAATCAGCCTGTCTTCAAATACCTTCTTGATCTCTACATTTGTTTTGTTCACATCATAAATCAGTTCATATTCTTCCTGCAAATCCGCCATCTGCTCATCCTGTTCCTTCATGGACAGCTTATACCTGAGAATCGTATAGGAAACCATAATTGCCACGATAAGGTAGAATAAAAACTGGAAAATAACCGAATACTGGGAAAGCGCCGCCGAAATCCCCTGTCCTGTCTGCAGCATCCGCAAATAAAGGGTTCCCCCGGCTGCCAGCACTACTGCCAGCACGCTGTGTCCGATTCCAAATGCAACGGAAGCAATCAACACATATAGAAGCATAAAATCAATTCCGGAAAATATGTTCATAAAGCTAAATTGATATGTGACAAGGAACGCCAGGGCAAACAATGCTATGTTCTCCACAATTCTTCTGCCTTTTCCCAGTATGGTGAACAGATTTTTCCTAAACTGCTCCTTTGCTTTCTTCTGTTCCCTTTCTTCCGCCGTCAACACTTTCTCATCCAGGGCGGTAAAATGGGTTTCCACAAACTTGCCGGTACGCTTTAAGCCTGCTTCCAGCTCAATGAGAGGAGAATAGCGAAATTCCTCTATGAATCTAGTTCCATCCGGAAACATATTTCTTTTTTTATTCTCTCCTGCATCTATGGATACCGGACTTTCCAGTTCCTTTTCCATATAATCAGACAGCTCTTTATCAGAAGTCACTCTTTTTCCTTCTACATGATACAGCTTCTGGGAACAATCCTCCCTCATAAGTACCTTATACACGGCATCTACGGCATCGGACACATAAATTGTCATAAAGGAGCCATATCCGGTAGCCTTAATGACGCCCCGCTTTCTGGCATCGAAAAACATTTCCTCAATAGGATTTAACTTTTCATAGACAAAATGGGAGGGACCGTATATAAGCGGAAATCTTAAAATAGTCACCTTCATTCCTGCGCCGTCATAAAGCTGGCAAAGACATTCTCCGTTATAAATAATCATGTCTTTTATTTTATCCGTTTCCGGCGCTGTCTCCTCGTTAACTGCTTCATCATAATTATTTCCGAATACGCTCATGGAGGATAAATAAATAAAATGTCTCACCTGATTGGTTTTAGCGCATATAAGCACATTGGTAAGCCGGGAGCTAAATGCCGCCGCCGTCATATCCTCTTTCCAGTTGAAAGCATCATCCTGCGCTCCCATGAAGATTACAGTATCCGGCTGAACGCATTGAATAATATATTTCACATCCAGCCCATCGGTTGAAAATTCAAAGATATTATGAGGGGGCAGCTTTGCTGCCTTCTCCTTTGACCTCTTACCGGCAATTGTATAAATATCACATTTTTCCCTATACAGACGCTCAATGAGATGATTCATCATAAAGCCGTATTCACCAACAATCAATACTTTAATTGGAATCCCCTCCTTTTTTCATAGTTTGAAATGAATATATCGTAACTGAATTCTGCTTCTTTATTCTCTTTACCTGTTTTACAATCTTTCCTCTTCCATAAATGTGCTTATCAAGATTCATCAGCTTATAACGTATACGGAAGAATGCCGCGGTAAAGCCGCAGGCTGCTCCAAAAAACACGCCAAGGCCCGCTAACGCCGGCGAAAGCCTGACAGTTACCAAACTTCCCAAAAAAGTACCTGCAAAAAATGCAAATCCAACTAAAGGAGCGCCCTTCTGGTCATCCAGATAAAATAAGAAAATCATAAGGCACTGCACCAGATATAAAATCATATATCCGATGGACAATGCAGGGTACATGGACAGTGCAACGCCCTCTATTCCAATTTTCGGAAAAATCACAAGGGCAGCAATATACACGATAATGTTTACAATAATCTGTATCTGGACCATATAGATAGTCTCCCGTCTAAGGGACTCTATCATCTTCTGCTTCGCCCTGCGGATATCCTTGCCCGCCGCACCGATAATAGATTCACAGTATGCCTTATAAGCTGTATGAAATTTTGTTTCCACATTGACCACGAAAATGACGAGCACGGAAATATTGCTTATCATGGCAAGATAAGTAGCCATATCATAAGTAGGCGCTGACTGAAACACATTTGCTACCAGGATTTTGTAATCGGAAAGAGACCAGAATACAAAATTGTGCACATAAAGCCCCCATATATACAAAGCGTTTGCTAATATCAGCCACCAGCTTTTTTTAATATAAATAAGCAGCTCTCCGGAATTTTTGTTGTGATTGACAAAACTCCTTTTTATGAATGTCAGCAAAATCATGGCAATAAGCAGAAAGCTTATCATCAGCCCAAAAAGGATGGCATCCACAATGGACAGACCAAACCAGTACACGCTGACTACCACAAATAGAAATCCTGCTGCCAGACTTCCTAAAAAACTGAAAGTAATCTTCCGGTATTCCTTCAACACCGTAATAAAGGTCATATAATAAAAGGTAAAGGACAGGCCGGCAAAAAACAGATAAGAAGCAAAGATATAATAAATTGGAAGATGCCCTATAAAATACATGGCACAGCCAAAAGGAATCCCCAAAATCCCCACACTAACGGCAATCAGGACGCTGCCGGTCTCCACTGATGAAAAAATGCTGTCAAAATCCTCTTCATATATTTTATCCGCCACATATCTGGAAAGAATAACGTTAATGGGAGATGCCAGAATAAGTGCAAACACAAATACATATAAAATCGTGGAGGAGAGCAGTTCCCTGTCACTGTATGCAACCCCGGTATAAGGAGGCAGCATATACATAATGTTCAGCGCGATGATTACAATAATCGTTGGTCCCACTGTGACTGCTGTTGCGTAAACACCTGCAAATATGGTATTGAACACTCCTTCTTTTTTAAATAACCGCTTTAGCTCAAAGCCTATTCCTGCCATATCTATCTCTACTTCCAATCTTTATAATGTTCGTATAGTTCTCCATAAGTCATAGTTACCTGCTCATTCTGATAAAAAGCTTTTACCCTGAGCCTTCCGTTGTATCCCATATCTTCCCTTAAATCCTCATCCATGGCTAAAGTCACAATGGCATCTGCAATCTTATCCACATTCATAACCGGAACGATTAGACCGCTTCTTCCAAGTCCGTCCTTTTCCCCTCCATACAACAGCTCCTTACAGCCGCCCACATCAGTTGCAATGCATGGCTTAGAGGAAGCCATGGACTCCAGAATGGACAAGGGCTGTCCTTCTGAAATACTTGTAAGTATGGTCATATCCATTTTCCCAAGATAATCCCTTACATTTACCCTCCCGGTAAATACAATATCCTCTACCTGAAATCCTTTTATAAATTCCTGACATTCGTGATAATACTCGGGATTTTCATCAGTAGGCCCCATAATATACAGCTTTAACCGGGGCACCCGTGCCTTTGCCAGGGCAAAGGCGTTTATCATGGTCTTTACATCCTTGATGGGCACCACCCTGAGCACAGCCCCCACATTGATGAAATCATCTTCCGGGTCCTTTCCCGGAATATCCGCAAACTGCTTTACATATACGCCGTTGGCAATCACTCTGGCTTTTTCCTTTGGACAGCCCAGCTCCAGCTGAATCTTCTGTGCCTGCTGAAACAGGGAAATCACCTGGGAGGCACAGTCATAAATACAGCTGGATAATGTATAAAAATAACGAATCCATAAATCCTTATAAATTCCCTGAGTCCAATCCACCTTAATGATTTCCTCTTCCCTCTCCCTGGTATAAATGCCATGTTCCGTTAAAAGAATGGGCTTATTGTACAGATAATGCCCCTTGCAGGCAAGGATTCCGGCATACCCGGTGGATATGGCATGATAACAGTCCGCTTCTGCCACCGGTACTTTTAGAATGGTAAACAGCGGAAGGTATAACGACCTGACGCTCCACAAAAAATCTGTAAATACGCACTGGGGGTATCTTTCAATATATAAATCCTGAACGATTTCAAAAAAATCTTCCCCCATCAGTATATCATTTACGGAAATATCCTCTTTTTCAAAAAAACGGAATATGCCAAGCCAGTCAATGTTCTCACCAAAAAGCAAAGTCTTAAAACAGCTTTTTTCTTCATTATTCAGCTTTGTCTTCTTCCGGAAGGGCCTTACCACATCATTATCATTTAAATAAGCTTCCCTGATTTCAAGAACATTTTTCGGCATTTTATATTTAAATTGTCCGCTCTGTTCCCTGTCCGGCAACAGCGAATGAATAATAAAATCTGTTTCTTCTCTGGCTTCCACAAGCATCTGCACCCAGCTGGACACGCCGCCCACCACATAGGGATAGCATCCTTCCACAAACATTGCTATTTTCACGATTACACCTCTTTTTCAGCTCATTCCGGTTCTTCTTCCAGTCCGATTACGATTTTCTCCTGAAGCACCCTTATCAAATAGGCATTTTCCCCTACTTTCTTTGCTTCATAGCCTTCTCCGGCAAGCACCGTCTTTTCTGTACGAATCATATAGAAACACAAATCATGAAAGTTCTCTGTTTCAACAGTAATCTTCCCTTCCCCGCTGGTGATGTGCGGGTCAATCGTCAAATACCGTTTATACCTTTCCAGCGCCTGAGACAATGTCATGGCGTCCATCCAATCCGTATCATTATACAAATCATAGGAAAGCTTAGACAATTCTAACCAGTAGCTTGACCACTCGTACTCCGGTTTGCCCGCATTACGTCCCATTATCTGGGAAAGATCCAGATAGTGGGTAGCAAGCCCCCAGCCGGAAATGCTGCTTTGCATCTTCACGATTTCTTCTGAATTTCTCTGATTGCCGGAGCTGACAAAAGGCAGCTCTAGTTCTTTTTCTTCAAGGCTTTCATCAATCTCATAGCCTCTTTTCTTCAACAGGTCTGCCAGATAATTATAATCCTTCCGATTCTTTTCCTTGACAGGCCTGTTTATCCTTGTACTGAAAATCAACGTATCCGATTCTCCAAGCTTTACTATGGCAGGCCATACAATGTCCCTGAGAAACATATAAGTGTTTCTGCTGTACATGCTCTTTATTTGACTTTCATAAGGATTGTCAAGCTCCGGAAAAGAATCAATCAGATTTGCCTTTGCATTGACTACCGGATAAATAAAATCTTCTTCTGTCTGGCAGAGAATACCGGTCAATATTCCCATTCCCTTTTCCATTGTAAGAAAATCACCGTTTACTACAAAAAAATATCCTTCTCCATATCGCTTCTCCCATATAAGCGGAATTAAATCCTTTTGTTTTACTGCCGCCTCTGCTTTCTCCACCATCAGCTTTTTACATCTGGCATCTACCGAAACCTTTTGCACATCCGTTTTTAGTTCCTCAAAATACACCATATCATCCTGGATGAACATTCCCTCAAAAAGCATAATACCTTGAATAGAAACAATATCTCCCTTTTCCAGAATCCCGATGGCCTTATCGTATGCTTCTGTTTCCGTCCCTTCAGGCAGGCTTGTGAATATCAGGTTCTTTCCCTCTTCCTCCACATATTTAAATAACAGCTCCTTATCTCCTACTTCATCCCATCTTTCTGCAGTTACCAAAATAGTCTCCAGAGTTTCAGACTGCCTGCTGTTTATTTCATCTACAGTAGAAAATACCGCATATTCTTTTTTTAAATTGGAGAGCATATGAATAATATTCTGCGTCTTCTCGCTTTCTCCCTGTTTGCCGCATAAAACAGCATACGCCGGCTCTTCCAGATTGCTTTCCCTGACGACCTGGAAATCTTCCGGCAGCTCCAGGGTTTCCAAAGAATTGGAAATTCCCAGATTTACGGAAAGACTTCCTGCAAATATCAGATAAAATATGAGCATGGCAAGAAAGGATAGCATCATGGCAATATAATCGGATATTTTCAGCATAATCTCACCTTTACTTCTCTATTAACTGTTCCTTATACCAGTCGATGGTTAAATGAAGTCCCTTTCTAAAATCATATTCCGGATGGTAGGAAAGAAGCTTTTTGGCCTTATCAATATTGGCGTTGGAATGCCTGATATCCCCTTTTCTTTGCTCCGTAAAAACCGGCTTTATGGAAACGCCCAGCTCTTTGCATATAGCCTCATACATGGATAATATGGTCTCCTGTCCCCCAAAGGCAATGTTAAAGGCTTCTCCTGCCACCGCTTCCTTAGAAGCGCACGCCTTTAAATTTGCTTCAATGACGTTTTCAATATATGTAAAATCTCTGGACTGAAGCCCGTCTCCATGAATCGTGGGAGCTTCTCCTTTTAACAAAAGCCGGATGAACCTGGGGATTACCGCCGCATATGCGCCGTCCGGGTCCTGCCTTCTTCCAAATACATTAAAATAGCGAAGTCCTACTGTTTCCAGTCCATAAAGCTTTGCATACAGCTTTCCGTATTCCTCATCCGTGCGCTTGGTAAGGGCATAGGGAGACAATAGATTCCCTTCTTTCCCCTCTGCCTTTGGAAGCTCTTTGGAATCCCCGTAAACAGAGGAAGAGGAGGCATAAACAAACCGCTTCACTCCCGCCTGCCTTGCCGCTTCCATCATATTCAGCGTCCCCCTGATATTTACCTCTTCATAATATAAGGGCATTTCTATGCTCCTTGGCACGCTGCCCCATGCCGCCTGATGGAGCACATAGTCTGCTCCCTCGCAAACCCGACTGCAGGTATCTAAGTCACATATATCTCCTTTTATAAATGTAAATTCCTTATATGTCAATAGGGATTTTAAATTTTCCTGCCTTCCCGTAGACAGATTATCCAGACATCTTACCCGATAGCCTTTCTGTAATAATGCTTCACATAGATTGGAGCCGATAAATCCTGCCCCCCCTGTTATGGTAAATACACTTTCCTCCGGGAAAACCACTTCCTGATAACTCATAACCATTTATTCCTTTACAGTATATTTATTGTTGTTTCGTCATTTCCTGCATATTCATCATAGCATAAATGCCCGGATCCTCAAACTTTTCTTTCCGGACCCGGCTGATTTGATGGGACAGCAGCCCAAAACAAAAAAGCTGGAATCCGAAAATAATCAGGATTGCCGCAAATACCGGAAAACCTCCGTGCCATTTAAGTGCACAAATACTTCCATAAAGCAGTCCCGTCAGACTCACCGCCGCCCCGCTGGTGCCCAGAACCCTCATTGGATGAAATAGTAATATTACATTTAAAATAAGCATGATAGTACGAAGTCCGTCCTTTATCTGCTTTACAGAACTTTTTCCGATACGCGCCCTTACTAAAATGGGCACCTCGCTTCCATTATAATCCTCCTCCTGCATAAGCAGCGTGGTAACCGTAGATGCTCCAAACCTTTTAGGCAAAAGCGACAGATATCTTAGCAGCACCTCTCTTTTAAATGCCCGAAGTCCGGAATTAAAATCCGTCACCTTTTTTAATGTAACAACCCTTAGAAACAGACGGAGAATAAACTTTCCCAACACTCTGGACTTATCCACATAAGAATCCTTTCCCCTGACTCCAATGCAATAATCCAAATCCTTTTTTATGATTTCATCCACTACCTTTTTTAAATCCTCCGGCCTATGCTGTCCGTCCGCATCGTACCATGCCACGATTTCTCCTGCAGCTGCTCTTGTACCCGTTTTAATGGCAGTACCATAACCTTTGTTTACTTCATGCTGAATCAGCTTTACTTCCGGAAATTCTTTTACTATATCCGCCGTATTATCCAAAGAGCCGTCATCCACCACGATGATTTCTGTTTCTTCCATATTGACAAATGCAATCAGCTCCTCCAATGTCCTGCCAATGCCTGCACTTTCATTATAAGCCGGAATAAGAATACTTAACTTTTTTCCCTGTTTCATACTGTATGTCTCCTTTCTCTGCTTTTCACATAAGCCCGGCTTCTTCTGACAAACGCTTTGCCAAGCTTTGCAGCAACATAACATGGTTTAAAGAAAAACAATATTTTACCTTTCCAGCTTAAATGTTTTTTCAGATAATGGTAATATTCAAAAAAATATTTTCCATAATAGTCCACCTGCCATGGCTTGGAACTGCCCATATAATGAATAATAACAGGTTCCTTTTTTTCCCTTTTTAATCCAAGCGCCCATGCAAGCATTCCTAAAACGCTCCCATAACCTGTATTGTAATTGTAAATCCGCTCCCCTACCAGTCTGTCTTCTTTAAAGTAAAGATTAATCAAATCCTGATCCGGATAAGAAACAACATCCTTGTGTTCCTCTAAAACGGCAATAAAATCTTCCAGCACAAAAGCTTCTCTCATCTTATTCAGATTAAAAAGAATTACCCCTGAATTGATATAACATTCTTCTTTTTGAAAGCCGATTGCCTCTTTCTTTTCCGTCAACATATGATTGATTGCATAGTCTTCCATTCCAATCAACTGCCTGCCGCAAAAATCCATTTCATAAAAAGGCTTAAGCTCTCCCCTGATTAGAATATCCGGGTCTAAATAAAGCACCCTATCCTCTGTTTTGGGCAAGAGCCTGCTGCATAAAAGCCGATAATACATTTCTTTTGTAAAATAGCGGAAAACAGGTGCGTCCTGAAACACGTCATCCTTTACATAAATGGGGATGAGCCGGCTTCCCTGCTTTTTGATATATGTATGAAGCCGTTTCCTGTTATCCTCTGAAACATTTGAATAAAACAGATAAATAACCATTGGCCCCTTCTCATGATAAAACAAAGATTCCAGCATAATGAACAAGGGCCGTATATAGTTGTCATCTAAGGTTACTAATATATTCATACGCATCCGCCTTTGCAATTTGTATTTTGGCTCCCCTCATACTTGTCGTAAAGACTTTAATAAATCCTCCCACTTATCCAGAATCCCTTCCACCTGAAACCTTTTGGTGGATTCCTTTGCTTTTCTTCCCATTTCTTCCCGAAGCTCTTTATTTTCCATCAGGCACCGCATCTTGGAAGCAAAATCTTTGAAATCACCTGTGGGAACTAAAAATCCGTCTTTTCCATCCGTAATGATATCCTTTGGTCCTGCCTTGCAGGAAAAACTTACTACCGGATTTTCATATGCCATAGCTTCAATGAGCACCATTCCAAATCCTTCATTTCTGGAAGGCAGAACAAAAAGTGCTGCTTTTTCATAATATGCTTCTATATCCTCCACATTGCCGATAAATTCAACGTTCTTCAGATTCATCTGCTGTTTCATGTCAAAAAGAGCCGCTTCTTCCTCACCTTCCCCTGCAATGCAAAGCCTCCACTCCAAAAAATCCTTTTCCAAAAGCTGCCAGCTTCTTAGCAGATAATCAAAGCCTTTTGCCCTTGTAAGCCTTCCTGCAGCAAACACAAGCTTTTCCTTTGGCTTTTGTACATCAACCTCTTCATAGGTATTGGGATTATAAATCTGGCAAAGCCTGCCGCGAATCTTTAAGCGCTCCTTATAATACTCCTTATCTTCTTTGGATAATACCAGCACTACGTCCGAAAAGGCGGCTGCCAGCCACATGGCAGCCCTTCGGATTCGATTGTTCTTCCTGAATTGATAATAATAGTTGAAGTGCTCCCAGGATATCCTTTTCAGTCCCGGCATACATATTTTTAAAGGCAGGCTGTAAAAGGTAAGTATCAGGTCTACATCTACTAAAATAGAAATTTTCTCTTTTTTCACAATCCGGAACAGAGAAATGATATTCTTCAGGTTTTCCTTAACTCCTTTTGGATACTCCTTTGAAAGGCGATATCGTTTAATCCGGCTTGCACAGGGAAATGTGGTTTCTTTCTCTCCCCACATGCTGATGATAACGATTGGATACCCTCTTTTTACCAATCCGTTTGCAAGAATGGAAAGCACCCGTTCTGTTCCTCCGGAATGACTCATATTTCCTATTACAAATCCTAACTTTTCCCGGTTCTTCACGGGAAACTTTCCTTGCTTCATTATCAAATCACCTATAGTCTCCAATAGGAATATCCTTTTTCTTCATACTCCTTTTTGTTATAAATTCCTTTTATATCCGCAATCAGCTTACAGGATATTCCTTCTTTATAATAGAAATTCCAGTCATCAGGCGTATAGTCATAAAACTCCTGATGAGCCACTGCCAGCACAATGCCATCAAGACTATGTGCCCTGATCTGCTCCGCTTTTATGACTTTTACACCATAAAGCGCCTTTGCCATCCGGCTGTCCGCCTTAGAATCCACCAGCACAGTGCGAACCTGATATTCTTCCAGTTCCTTTACAATATCAATAACCCTTGTATTTCTCACATCCGGACAATTTTCCTTGAAGGTAAAGCCAAAAATCCCTACTACCGCACCTTTTACAAAGACGTCTCCTTCAATCAGCTTTTTCACAATGCACCTTGCAATGTATTGTCCCATGTTATCATTGATCCTGCGTCCCGAAAGAATCACCTCGGAATGATACCCAAGCTTCTGTGCCTGATAAGTCAGGTAATAGGGATCAATACCGATACAATGTCCGCCCACCAGCCCGGGTTTGAAATCCAGAAAATTCCACTTTGTTCTGGCTGCTTCCAAAACAGCCTTTGTGTCTATGCCCATTTTATGAAAGATAATGGATAATTCATTCATAAAAGCAATATTAATATCTCTTTGAGAGTTTTCAATAACCTTTGCCGCCTCGGCCACCTGAATGCTTTCCGCCTTGAATACTCCCGCTTCCACTACCAGTTCATAAACAGAAGCAATCAGCTCTTTTGTTTCCTCATCACAGCCGCTTACAATTTTTACTACATTCTCCAGCCGGTGCACCTTGTCTCCCGGATTGATTCTTTCCGGCGAATATCCTACCTTAAAGTCCTTTTTGTATGTAAGCTTGGACTGTTTTTCCAAAATAGGGACACATACCTCTTCTGTAAGTCCCGGATAGACTGTAGACTCATAAACTACCACATCTTTCTGCTTCAAATGCCTGCCCAATATGGTACTGGCACTTGTAAGCGGCGTCAAATCCGGATTTTTATCTTCATCCACCGGGGTTGGAACCGCTATAATGAAAAAGTCCGCTTCCGACAGTTTTTCCTCATCTGCAGTAAAGCAAACCTTACACTCCTTTAATGCCCCCTCTTCCACTTCTCCGGTTGCATCATTACCTGCCTTTAAACTTCTGACTTTCTCCTGATCGATATCAAAACCAATCACATCCACATATTTGGAGAAACTGACTGCTATCGGAAGCCCTACATATCCCATGCCGATTACGCATAGCTTTTTCCTCCGATTTAAAAGCTGGTCATATAAATTTTCCACTTTTAAACACTCCTCAATCGTTATCTTTTATATATCTTTTTCTATTTTATTATAAATAATATCACATCTATTGACATTCTTTCAATTCCTATGGGCATATTTTTGCAAAAAAGTGTGTCCTTTTTGTGTCTTTAGTACTAATATCAAACTTTTGGAAGCATTTACCTTGTTGATTTTTACTTACGGAAGTATAATACTTTTATCTTCCCGATAACAACTTATAATTATAAGATTGGAGGCAGTCTTTTTGAGAGCCAGAATTTTTTTAAAAAACGGAATCATTATTCTTGCAGCCCAGATGTTTACTTATCTAATGGACTTTTTATGCAGAACTGTTTTTATTTATACGCTTTCCATGGAATTTGCAGGCATTAAAGGGCTTTTTTCCAATATTTTATCCATCCTTGCCCTGACGGAACTGGGGGTTGGAACCGTACTGATTTATAATATGTATAAGCCCATCGCTGAAAAAGATGAAAAAAAACTGCTGGCTCTTTTAGGCTTTTATAAAAAAGCTTATATGCTCATTGCCTGTCTGGTAGGCGGAATCGGATTAATCCTTACTCCTTTTCTGCCCTATCTGATTAAGAATTGCCCCGATATAAAGGGGCTTCCTGTTATTTACCTGCTTTATTTAAGCAATTCTGTATGTTCCTATTTATTTGCCTATAAGCTTTCCATCCTTCAGGCAGACCAGAAGCTGTATATTATCACGCTCTATAGTTGTCTGATTTCGGCTGTTAAAAACATTGTACAGATTGCGGCACTGTATTTAACCGGGAATTTTTTCATTTACCTGCTTATCCAGATTCCTTTTACTCTGTTTAACAATCTTTTTATATCTAGGCAGGCTGATAAACTGTATCCCTTTATAAAGACCAAAAAAAGACCGGAGCTGTCCGGAGAAGAGAAAAAGGAGATTTTGAAAAGTACTTTTGCCATGTTCAACCACAGGGTTGGCGCTACTATATTAAATTCCACCGACAACTTAATTATAAGCCGTTTTATCGGACTTACCGCTGTAGCCATCAACGATAACTATGTGTTAATTGTAAATATGATAAATATGGTGGTGGGGCAGATGTTTTCTGCCCTGACGGCAGGAGTCGGCAATTTAAACGCTACCGAATCCAGAGAAACCTCCTATAAGATTTTTAAGCTTTTACACTTTGCATGCTTCTGGTTTTATTCCTTTTGTACCATATGCTTATTTGTGCTTTTAAATCCCTTCATAGAGCTTATATGGGGCAGCCATTACCTGTTTCCCCTTCCTGTAGTTGCCATGATATGTATCAACTTTTACATAATAGGCATCCGCAAGATTCCTCTTGTATTCAAGGAGTCCATGGGCCTTCTCTGGCAGGACCGTTTCAAGCCTTTAATAGAAGCCGTCCTCAATCTGGCGGTTTCCATTGCCGCCGTCTATTCCTTTGGCGCTGCCGGAGTATTTGCCGGAACCTTTATCAGCATGGTCACTACCTCCCTCTGGGTAGAGCCTTATGTGCTTTTTAAGCACGGACTGAAAATGTCCTGGAAGGAATTCTGGCTTACCAACGGAGGATATTTTTCCTTATCCCTGTTTCTTGTAATTATCACCTATTTTGCAGGCACCTTGTATCACGGTGCTCTGTTTCCGTCGTTTATATACAAGCTTGCAGTTTGTATCCTTCTGCCAAATCTGCTGCTTCTTTTGATTTTTTGCCGGACGGAAACATTTAAAGGCCTGCTCAGTTCTATTCTTCCCAAAAGCTTATTTTCAAAAAAAGAAAGCTGAATCAGCTTTCTTTTTGATTCAGCTCCTGAAGCATCTCCTTCATGCTTTTTCCGTAAACCGGATGGATAAAATGAGGTGCGATTTCTGCCATTGGCTTTAATACAAAGTCCCGGTTCTTCATATCCGGGTGGGGGACAGTCAAATCCTCCTCACACAAAATCCTGCTGCCATAAAACAGAATATCTAAATCCAAAGTCCTTGGTCCCCAGTGCACAAGCCTTTCCCTTCCTGCCCTTTTTTCCAAATCCTGCAGGAATACAAGCAGCTCCTTTGGATACAAAAGCGTGTCAAACATAACCACGCCGTTTAGAAAATCCTCCTGTTCCACGCCTCCATAGGGCTTTGTCTCATAAAAATCAGAAACCTTTTTCACCCTTATCTGCTTATGCTCCTCTATCGCCTTAAGAGCCTCCTCTATATATGCTCTTTTGTCCCCCATATTGGAGCCAAAAGCCACAAAGGCTCTCTGCCAGCCCCGTTCTATAGTGACTGATACATTTTCAAAAGGCAGGGTAATGGGGGCATTTGGCTTGCATATTTCCAGCTGCAGCCTTTCCACTAAAGGATAGCATTCAAAAATCTCCGCTGCCACCTGTTCCGCTGCCGTCTCTATTAATTTGTAGGTATGCTGACACATATGGCTGTGAATCCGTTCACAGACCTGCCCATAATCCACGGAGGTGGAAAGCTCGTCCGAAACTCCGGCGCTTCTGGTAGATAAATACAATTTGGCGTTTACATAAAAATTCTGCCCGTTTTCATTTTCTTCCGGAAATACCCCGTGATGGGCAAACACTTCCAGGTTTGTAATTTTAATATAGTCCATAGCTTTTTCCTCGCCTTTCATAAACATCACCCCACTTTTCCAAGAATCGCCCTTGCCATCCTGACTGCACGTACATTTTCCTTTACATCATGAACTCTTATGATGGAACACCCCTTTATCACCCCAAACACAGTGGTCACCAGGGTGCCCTCTAACCGCTCCTCCACCGGCAGATTCAACGTAAGCCCGATTACCGATTTTCTTGATGTGCCAAGGAGAATGGGATATCCAAAAGTATGAAGCTCTTCCAGACAACGAAGGATTTCCAGATTATTCTCATAAGTCTTGCCAAAGCCCACTCCCGGGTCCAGTATGATTTTCCCCTCATCAATTCCCGCTTCCTCTGCCAGCCTTACAGTTTCTGACAAATCCGTCAATACGTCCTTTAAATAATCGGTATAGTCCGGCTCCTTTCTATTGTGCATAAGGCAGCAGGGCATTTTGCTCTCTGCAATTATGCCTGCCAGCAGATTATCATGCTTAAGCCCCCATATATCATTGATCATATCCGCCCCTGCCGCAATTCCCGCTTTTGCCACATTTCCTTTATAAGTATCCAGCGATACGGGAATATCAAATCTGGATTTGATTCCTTCAATAACAGGTGTTACTCTTTCTATTTCCTCCTCATCCGGCACCACCTTATGGCCCGGCCTGGTAGACTCTCCGCCCACATCAATAATTGCCGCTCCGTCCTTTATCATTTCTTCCACATGGAACAGGGCTTTATCCATTTCATTAAACCTTCCTCCATCTGAAAAAGAATCGGGCGTCACGTTTAAAATTCCCATTATGTACGTCTGATTTTTCAAGTCAAATTCTCTGTTTCCGATTTTCATGGATTCTTATTCTCCTTTTGCATGTACAATCTTTTTTAGATACTTGCGCAACACCCTGCCGCTACACTCCTGCCCTTTTCCTACAAGAGTAATGTTTCATTTTTCTTTCCTTCCTTCCAGTCACACAACTGGTTCACCTCACAAAAATAACATTCCCGGCTGAGCTTGTCCGCTCTGTAAAGAAGCCCTTTTAAATTTTTTTCCTCTTTTACAGCTTCATTTCTGTGATTTACAACAGCCTCAATAATCATATCCGTCTCACCCCGGGAAAATCCTGCCGCTTTCAAAACAGGCGGAGCAAGTCTTCCGCTTTCAAGTGCATGGTCCCTTCCCGTTTCATACTGAATATGCCTTCCAATGTCATGAACAAGAGCCGCTGCATAAACAAGCTCCTGGGGCACATCTATATTTTCCTTTAGCTTTATAATCATTGCCAGCCTTGCCACATTTAGAAAATGCACATAATCATGCCTGCAAAAGGGCCTGTCCTTTTCCCATTCCCTGATTTTCCCGGTATACTCTTTATAAAGAGGATGTTGGATAATCTTCTGAATCCGCTCCATGTCCTTCTCCGATCCTATAGCTTAAGCATTTGATAAAAGCTGTTTTGCAGCTTTTCATTGTCCCGAAACTCACCTTTTGCCACTACAGTCACTGTTTTACTGCCGGGTTTTTTCACTCCCCGCATGGTCATGCACATGTGCTCCGCTTCTATGACTACCATAGCGCCCCTTGCTCCTAAATCCGCCATAAGCGCCTCTGCAATCTGCTCCGTCATCTGCTCCTGAAGCTGGGGCCGCTTTGCAAACACCTCAACCGTCCTTGCCAGCTTGCTTAAACCCACTACCTTACCATCGGGAATATAAGCCACATGGGCTTTTCCGTAAAAGGGCATAAAATGATGCTCGCACATAGAATAAAATACGATATCCTTTTCCAGTACCATTTCATTGTTTTTGGCATGAAAGGTCTTGGATAAATGGGTTTTCGGGGTCTCTTCCATGCCTGCAAAAATCTCTTCATACATTCTGGCAATGCGCGCCGGCGTTTCTACAAGCCCTTCCCTGTTTATATCCTCGCCGATTCCTTCTAATAAAAGGCGCACTCCTTCTTCAATCTTATTTTTATCTATCATGAAAATCACTCCTGCTGTATTGAATTTCTTTTTACTCCTTATTTGTTCCTGTCAGGAATCTTCTGCCCGGATTCCGGCTGTTTTCCATGGCAATCCTTTTGAAGCTCCTTTTTATGCTCCAGTATGGTTATCAGTTCTCCCAAAAAGGAAAGGGAACCAAAAGCTGCAATCACCGTGTCCCTGTCCTTTTCCGCCATTAAAAGGCTAAGCTCCACAGCCTCCTCCAGACTGTCAAGGGCAGTTACATTCCTGTGGTATTTTGCCGCTTCCTTTGCCAGCTCATAAGCCTCTAATGCCCGTTCATTGTGAGGAGGCTTTATAGTTAAAATGCTGTCAGCCAGAAAACAGGTGTTTTCAATTATCTTTCCATATTCCTTATCCCCAAGCACTCCCATTATATAAATAATTTTCCTGTTTGTAAAATAAAAGGACAAAGAATCCGCCAGTTTTTTGGCGCCGTCCTCATTGTGGGCGCCATCCACGATAAATAAAGGCTTTTGGCTTATGACAGAAAACCTTCCCGTCCAGACGGCTTCTGCCATACCCTCGTACACTGCCCGGTCCTCTATGGCATAGCCCTCCTGTTTTAACGCCCTTATAACTTCTATTGCGGTCACTGCATTTTCTATCTGATAGGTGCCTGCCATGGATATTTCTATTTTTTTATATTCCTTATAAGAAAAGCTCTGCTTTTTTATGCCATGCTTTACAGCCCCCGCCTTGGAAACATCCGCCCAAAAAAGCTCCGCACCCCTGCTCTTACATGCCTCTTCCAAAACCTTCCTGACGGATGGCTCCTGACGGGAAGTGACTGCCAGACAGCCTTTTTTTACGATTCCAGCCTTCTTTTTCGCAATTTCTTCCAGATTGTCCCCCAGAAAGCCCATATGGTCTTTGCTGATGGAGGTAAGAACTGCCACTACTGTATTTTCTATTACATTGGTGGCATCGGTAATGCCTCCAAGCCCGGTTTCCAGCACTACCATATCGCAGCCCTTTTCCTTAAAATACAAAAATCCCATGGCTGTTTCCATCTCAAATATGGTGGGATGGGGCAGTCCCTCCTCTGCCATGGCATCACATGCCTCCTTTATCCTGCCCATATAAGCGCCAAGCGCCTGCTTGGAAATCATCCTTCCGTTTATCTGGATACGCTCCCTATAGTCGAAAATGGTGGGTGAAATATAACGCCCCACCTTGTACCCTGCCTTTGTAAGCACAGTGGATACAAATGCCAGTACGGAGCCTTTCCCGTTGGTGCCTGCAATGTGGATGAATTTTAAATCCTTTTGGGGATTGCCAAGCCTTCTGCAAAGGTTTGCAATATTTTCAAGCCCCAGCACGCTGCCGTATGCCTGTACCTCTTCTATGTAAGCAACTGCTTCTTTATAATTCATAAACGAAAGTCTTCCTTTCCAACAGCTCTTCTGTTTTGTTCTTTCCTATCATATACCATTTTCTATGTGCACGCCATAACATTTTTCATATTTGGGACTTATGCCGAAACCTTTTTTCATTATGCCAAAATATTGTTCTGTATATTTTTTATGGCATACTGCTTAATGAAAATTTTCACAATGCCCGCAGCAAAATTTTTTATAGCATGTATATTTTAAATAAAACCGCCCAATACTATCCATATGATAAAAAAATTCATAGAATGCGGCACGGTGGGCTGGTGCCTGGAAATCATATTTACAGCCACATCAAATATGAAAGGTTCCGATAAACGTTTAAAAGGGAACACTTCCCTTTGGATGTTCCCCATATACGGAATGGCGGTGTTCCTGATGCCTATTTCCAGACTTCTGAAAGGAAAGCCCTTCTTACTGCGCGGCAGTATTTACACCTTTTGTATTTTTTTAACTGAATTCATCACGGGCAAGTTTCTGAAAAAGAACGATTTGTGCCCATGGAATTACGAACACTCTCCTTATAATATTGATGGTGTCATTCGTTTAGACTATGCCCCCTATTGGTTTGGAACCGGTCTTTTATACGAATACCTCCTAAATCGTAATTCCTAATATCCTCCCTGAAAAAGGCGGCTGTTTGTCTACAGCCGCCTTTTTTGAGAGTTTAGTCAATCCTGTTATTGTACCACATTTGAAGATGGAATCTAAAAATAGTCCCCCTCATTTTTTTCAAATAAACCGTTCCTGTTGAAATCATCCGCCATCTCTTTTACTACTCTATATCCATCAACAAATGCAGCCATAAAAATAACAAATCGAATCCCGTTTCTTTTTGCTTTCATATCATATTCTACCCGCTCTTTCTCTTTTGTGGTATAATTACTTTTGAATCATATTTTATACTACAGGGGGGATAAAATACATGGGCAAAAAAGCCACGAAAGCCGCTGATAATGTATTTTGTATTGCACGTTATCAGGCTGCCAAAGAAAATACTATCTTTAACAGCAGGGAAACTGCTGCCGAGGCAATTGGAATAGACCGCACCAGACTGGCCAGAATTGAGCTTGGCACGGTAATACCCTACCCGGATGAAGTCCTTACTTTATCAAAAGCCTATCACATGCCGGAGCTCTGCAATCAGTATTGTGCCAGAGAATGTCCTATAGGCAGGCTGACCATTCAGGAAGTGAATATTACGGAATTCGACAGGCTGATTCTGAAAGTGCTTGGCTCCACCACCAATATTAATGAGCTCAGGCGCAGCCTGATTAAAATTGCTGCTGACGGTATTATTGATGATTCTGAAAAACCGGAATTCCATGCGGTTTTGGAATCACTGGAGCGCATTTCCGAAAATGCCCAGGCGCTGAAGCTGTGGGCAATGAAATATCTGGACGGATATGAATCAGAATAATAAAAGCACCGAAACGCCCTGCATAGTCAGAAATTTTTCTGTTCCATGCAGGGCGTTTCATCCATTCCTTAATCCAGCTCATCCATTGCAGCGCTGCCGATATCCAAAGTGTTAAGCGTCCGCCTCTTCATCCTTGCCTTTTCAGAAGCCTCTAAAATAAAATCCTTCACTGCCTTTGCATTTTTAATATGTACCAGACACAATTTCTGATGGGTACTGTCTCCTGTAAAGCATACCACCGTACCAAGCCCGAATATTCTCTCAAGCAGGGTCGTTTCCAATTGTACATCCTGAACTTTATACATATAGCAATCGTCTTCAATGGTCTTAAGAAGACCTGCCTTTATGTTTATCATATCCTCTTTTATGGTATATTGGGTAAATGTCCAGGGCAGTCCGAAAAACAAAATTCTTTTTCTTTCTGAAAATTCCATGTGCTTTCTCCTCTTTCTTTTTCCTGCATATAGATAATTGCATATTCTGTTATGGATTAGTATAACATTTTTTCTTTTAAAATACTACATGAACATTTTCCCCGTTACAAATACTTATCAACGTTATTTTGAAGTGCGGCTTTTGCGGGCAACAGCCCGGCACTCAGTTTTTCCCCGATAATTTTCCGTAACAGTTCAGCCCTCAGCCTTCCCGCACAGGAATCAGAACCGGCTGAGGGCTGAACTGTTACCTGTTTCCCTGAATAATTCATTTTTCTCATTGAAAGCTTTTACATTGTATGCTATGATTACTTAACGGGATTTTTCAAATCCAAAATAGTAAAGGAGGTATTTCATGATTGCATCAGATTGTATCAAAGGCCGTAGAAGCATCCGCAGATTCAAACCGGAACTTATAGACCACGACCTGCTTGCTTCCGTTGTGGAAGCCGCTTCCTATTCGCCCAGCTGGAAGCATTCACAGACCGTCCGCTATATTGCAGTGGAAGGCACACTAAAGGATAAAATTGCAGAGGACTGCACTTCCCTTTATCCGGGCAACGGGACGATTATCAAAAATGCTCCCATGGTGATTGCGGTAACCGTTATTAAGAACAGATGCGGTTATGAAAGAGATGGTTCCTTTACTACCCATCGAAAGGATACATGGCAGATGTTTGATGCCGGCGTGGCTTCCCAGACCTTTTGTCTGGCTGCTTATGAAAAGGGACTCGGCACGGTTATTATGGGTATTTTTGATGAAGACAAAATCGTAGATTTATTACATATTCCGGAGGATCGGGAACTGATAGCGCTGATTCCCGTCGGTTTTCCTGATGAGGCTCCCACAGCCCCCAAAAGAAAGCCGGTGGAAGAGCTGCTTTCTTTCCAGTGACATTTTAATCGAAGAGATTCATTTCTCTTCGATTTTTTACGGAATGATTTAAAACCATAAATAATCCGAAATATATTTTTTTATTCCGGAAGGCATATGTCAATTTCACATACTACTATCTGCAATATAAGGGAGATGCAATTATGAGACATTTAATGAGCCCACTGGACTTTACAGTGGAAGAACTGGACAGGCTGTTTGACCTGGCAGGAGATATTGAAAGAAATCCTGAAAAATACGCAAACAAGTGCGAAAGAAAAAAACTGGCTACCTGCTTTTATGAGCCAAGTACCCGTACAAGGCTCAGCTTTGAAGCGGCTATGTACAATTTAGGCGGCCATGTCATCGGTTTTTCCGATGCAGGCTCCTCTTCTGCCTCCAAGGGAGAAAGCGTATCGGATACTATCCGCATGATTTCCTGTTATGCGGATATATGCGCCATGCGCCATCCAAAAGAAGGTGCGCCAATGGTAGCTTCCACAAAATCACGCATTCCGGTCATCAATGCAGGTGACGGCGGACATCAGCACCCTACCCAGACACTGACGGACCTGCTTACCATCCGCTCTTTAAAAGGGCAGCTGAACAACTTTACCATAGGGCTGTGCGGAGACTTGAAATTTGGCAGGACGGTTCACTCCTTAATCCATGCCTTAGTCCGCTATGACAACATTCAGTTTATCTTCATATCCCCTGATGAACTGAGGATTCCTGATTATGTGACGGATATGCTTCAGGAAAAAGGAATCCCCTATAAGGAAGTAATCCGCCTTGAGGATGTAATGGGGGAACTGGACCTTTTGTATATGACAAGGGTACAGAGAGAACGTTTCTTTAATGAAGAGGACTATGTAAGATTAAAGGATTTCTATATACTGAACAAGGAAAAAATGGAGCTTGCCAAACCGGATATGCTTGTGCTCCACCCTCTTCCAAGGGTAAACGAAATATCCGTTGAAGTAGACGAAGACGAAAGAGCCGTGTATTTCAAACAGGTGCAATACGGCGTCTATGTGCGCATGGCGCTGATTCTGACCCTGCTTGAACTGGCATAGCATTCTGTGATGCCCCCTTATCCCTGGAGAGGGATATAAATAACTACTACTAAGATACATGAGGTGAATACAATATGCTCAATGTAGGCAAAATTGAAGAAGGCTTCGTGCTGGACCATATTAAGGCCGGAAAAAGCCTTTCCATTTATCATCATTTACAACTGGATAAGCTGGACTGTACCGTAGCCATAATAAAAAATGCAAAAAGCAAAAAAATGGGCGCCAAGGATATTTTAAAGGTAGAATGTGATATTGATAAGCTGAATCTGGATATTCTGGGCTTTATCGACCACAATATTACAGTCAATGTAATCAAGGATGGAAAAATCGTAGCCAAAAAAGACCTGGTTCTCCCAAAGGAAATCAAAAATGTCATCAAATGCAAAAATCCAAGATGCATTACCTCTATCGAACAGGAGCTTCCCCACATTTTTGTATTAACCGATTCCCAGAAGGAAATCTACCGCTGCAAATATTGTGAAGAAAAATATGGCGAATGGGAATGACCCATTCGCCTTTTCTTTATACACTATAGCCTTTTCTGTTCTTCCTCACAGGATTTTGGCAGCATGAACCAGAATTCCACCCCTTTTTCTTTATTTTCCACGCCGCATTTTCCCTCATGAAAATGAATTACGCTCTGGACAATATAAAGTCCGATTCCCGCATGGGCTGCTGACTCTCCTTCATACTCTTTCATCCAAAAGCTTTTCCATATTTTTTCCATATCCTTTTCAGGAATAGGTTTTCCCTGATTAAACACGCCAAAATAAATGCCTTCTTCCACATTTTTTAGATAAATCCTGATATCTCCCTGCTTTTCCGTATGCTCAAAAGCATTCATCAGAAAATTATTCATTGCCTGTTCGATATATTCCCTGTCTCCACGCACATAACAGTTCTTTTCCAATTCTGTATAAACATTCAGCTTTTTCTTTTTAAACAACGCTTCATATTTCATCAGCATATAGTTTACCACTTCATCCATAAGAACAGATTCCTTTTTCATCTGCTCCATATGATGCTCTATTACAGAAACATCCAAAAGATTTCCCACCATTTCCGACATCCTTGTGACTTCTTCCTGAATGGAATCCATATAATATTTCCGTTCCTCTTCCTGTACATATTGAAGCATTTCAATCTGGCTTGAAATCACGGCAAGGGGAGTCTTCAGCTCGTGGGAAGCATTTGCAATAAAATCCTTCCTTGCTTTCTCCATCCGCTCCTTTTGAATATTCTGATCCAATAGCTGTTTCCGGCTTTCTTCAATCTGCTCCACATAATCCTGAAGCTGTTCTGACATGCTGTTGATGCATTTTGCCAGATGATTCATCTCTTCATAATCACCGTTTTCTTCTACCTTTTCCCGAAAGTCCCTTTCTGCCAGCCCCTCTGCCACCCTTGCCATTTCCCGGATAGGCCTTGTGAAATTTCTTGACAGAAAGTACATAATAATGCTTCCAAAGGCAAGGGCAATTACAAACATGATTAACATGAACTTTTCCGTAAACTGAAAGCTGCTGTAAACGTTCTGGACCTTGTCCCGGATACATACATAATAAGAGAGCCCCTCCTGCTTTACAATGCCAAGCAGCTTAAGGTTACTATTCCTTTTACTATTCCTGCTCATAATTTTGGGTTCTTCTGAAAATTGATCCAGCCTTAATACAATATTTCTGTAAATGACACTGTCTTCATTGGATTTGGTAGTATAAATGGATTGCATTTCTTCATCTGCAACGGTAAAGCTCAGATTTTCCTTTTCGTATTCTAAGAACATGCCGATATCCTCATCCGACAGGTTCGTAAAATCCGTTTCCTTAATATCCTCAAAAGCCTGCATAATTACCTTTCCCTTATAGTAATTGTAATAAGCAGGTGCAAAGGTTCCATAAAGCACAATGCTTCCGCCAATGATAATTGCCAGAAACACCCACTCCAGAATAATAAGCCTTACACTAATTTTTTTGAACATTCTCCGTTCCTCCAAAAACGTATCCAACACCGTAAATAGAGCGGATGTAACTTCCACCGTCCAGCTTTTTCCGAAGCTGCTTTACCAGAGTGTCCACTGTTCTTATGTCTCCTTCGTAATGATAGCCCCATGCCGCATCTAAAATACGGCCCCTGCTCAAAACCATTCCTTCGTTTTCCATAAAGAACAAAAGCAGTTCAAACTCCTTTGGCGTGGTCTCTATATAATTTTCTCTGACGTATACCTTCTGCCCCTTCACATCCATCCGGATATCTCCGGAAATCATAAAATCCTTTACCTTTCCCGCCCGCTTCAGTACAGCTTCTATATGTGCCTTGATAAGCGACAGGCTGTAGGGCTTTGTGATATAGTCATCCGCTCCATATTCAAATCCTTCTATCTGGTCTTCAATGGATGATTTTGCCGTAAGCATGATAACAGGTACGTTAGAGCGCATCCGGATTTCCTTTAGCAGCTCATATCCATTGAGAAAGGGAAGCATAATATCCAAAAGCACAAGGTCGATTTCCTGTGCATGAGCGGTAAACTGTTTCATTGCTTCAATTCCGTTTTCTGCAATAAGCACCTCATAACCATTTAGCTTTAAAAAATCAGATAGTGTATTTAATAGTTTCTTTTCATCCTCTACAATCAAAATAATATACCGTTTCATGCTTTCCTCTTCCTCTCGTCTATAGTAAGTATAATCCTTCTATTCGTCAATGAGATTTTCATAATAAGGACAGGTATCCAGAAAATATCCTTCTATTCCCTCTCCACCTTTATACTTTTCATAAACTTCTGCAATCAATTGCGTAAACGCATGTCCGCCGGCTTCATTTAAATGCCTCTTGTCCTGAAACATGCTGTTTGGAAATTCCTCCTTCAATCCTTTATAATAATTAAAATCCCAAAATATAGCCCCGTGTCTGTCTGCCATTTCCCGGAAGTATTCATGAATTACACCCAGGTCCTTATATCCATCGATTTCAGCCCCCGAAACAGGAATAAAAACCAAAATTAACTCTATTTCACGTTCCTTACAATATTCCATTATCTCTATGAGTGCCTGCTGATTTTCATCATCCACCTTCCAGGCGCTTTCCCTTTTTACAATAGTTTCATACTCCTGTCCCTGATATACCTCTTTCCCTGCCAGAAATCCTTTTCCTTTATAAGTTGCCATAGGAGCCCTGTTTTCCCGGTAAGCATCAGACAACTTATAGCTTAAGTTTTTCTTTAACTTTCCTATATTAAAATATTTATCTACTCTTACAGCATAGAAAATCAGATTCAACCATTCTTCGCTTGTACAGCCCTCTGCCAGATATAAAAACTTTCCCTTAAGAGATAACAGTCTGTCATACACCTCCGTCTTTCTCTCAATATGTGCCTCTTCTTTCACAAGCATACGTGGGGAAACCCCTAAGAATACCCTTTTTATAGGATTCCTTTCTGCCTCATCCTTTAACAGGGCAAGAGTTCCCTGGGCCGGCTGGGAGGCAGTGGCAGCATTAAAGCTGAAGGTTCCAAGCTCCCGGTCAAACACATCCGGCGAAAATCCCCGGTATGCCGTAGATGTACCAAGAAAGAGTGTGTCAATGCTTCCCTGACATTCCTTTAATTCTCTTATGGCATAAGGGGTGTATCGGTTATAGGGCCTGTAAAGGAACTCGACAATTGTATCGAATAACCATAAAACAATACAAATAAGAAGCAGTCTTCCGGCTATTTTTTTAATACTGCGCATATTCAAATCCTCCCGAAATTCCCGTTCCTAATACTCCAAAGGCTAAAACAGAGCATAAAATAATCAGGTAAAGACACCATCTTAATACAAAGGATTTCCTTGCCAGATAATTCCGGACAGGCTCTTTTTCCTGTCTTATGCTCACTGCAAAAAACAGAATCAGTCCAAACAGAATATATGCCAGATAGTTTTTAATCAACCCCGGGAACCATGCCTGATAAGAAAAGCTGATTTGAAAATCTGTAACAATATGCTTTAATATTTGCAAAGAATTTCCTGTGGAATCTGCTGCCGGAAATACCTTTAACAGACTAATCAATAAAAAGGTTCTTACTCTTCTAAACAAACGCCATAACCTGTTTTCATCCTTGATATGTAATTTTTCTTTCCATGTCTGGAACGTTCCTGAAAAGCACATAGAGCTTATCATAATAATTCCATTGGCAACGCCCCATAAAATATAGCGCCAGCTTGCATCATGCCAAAAGCCTGTTGCAAACCACACAACAAACATAGCATAAATGGATGGCACCAGCTTGGCAATCCGGGCTGGCAGATACTTTCGCCCCATGCGGGAAAGCTTTACCGCGGGCTTGGAAATCGACAAGGGATAAAACAGGTAATCCCGAAACCAGCTGCTTAAGGTGATGTGCCATCTTCGCCAATATTCTGCCAGGGATTGGGAAAGGAAAGGACGCATAAAATTTTCTTCCAGCTTGATTCCCAGTATCTGGGAATACCCCGCCGCTATATCCATGTAGGCGGAAAAATCCACATAAGCCTGTATGGAAAAATACATGCATCCCAAAAACAATGTAAAACCGCTATACTGTTGGAAATTCAGAAAAATTTCATCCACAAACGGGTTCATCCGGTCTGCAATAACCGTCTTCTTAAAAAATCCCCATAGTATTCTCTGGCATCCAAAGGATAAATTCTGCCATGCAGGCTTGTGGGAACGAAACAACCGGGGAGCCAGCTTTTCAAACCTTCCAATGGGGCCCTGGGTAATCTGGGGAAAATAACTGACGAACAAAGCTGTCTTTAACAGATTTGCTTCTGCCTTTGTCTTTCCCTTGGACACATCCAAAACATATCCAATGCTCTGAAGGGTATAATAGGAAATCCCCAAAGGAACCAGTATATTCAGCGCTTTTAACTCTATGCCTCTTTCCCCGTCCAGTATCCGGTTTATGTTAAATATAAAGAAATTACTGTATTTAACAAAAATCAAAATGCCTACATTGATAACCACATCAAAAAATATGATTCTCTTTTTTTCCCGTTTGATTCTTTCTTTATATTCTGCGGCTTCTTCTTTTTTACACCTTTCTTTGTACTCCTTCAGCTGTTTGTTTTTCCGGCTCAATGCAAGTGCAGAAAAGTGAGTAGTTACAGTCGTAATAAGAATATAAATAAAATTATCTGTTCCGGTAAAAAAATAAAACAAGTAGCTTGCAGCCAATAGAACCGCCCATTGATATTTTTTCAGAAAGGGCAGATAATATACCACTGCCGTCCCTAAAAAAAACAGCAAAAACGACATGGAATTTATAGTCATTTCTTACTCCTCACTTTGCAGCCTTACAATCATCTGATATATCTGCTCTGCAGAATTAAAATTTTCAGGTTCCATATCATCAAAGGAAATTTCAATTTCAAATTCTTCGTTCAGTTCGCCAATTAAGGAAACTAAATCAAAAGAGTCCAATACTCCTCCGTCAATCAGACTTTTTTCCGTATTAAAATCTACCTCCGGCCTTAAATTCTTTAAAATTTCCATCAACTTTTCCATTTCATATTTCCTCCGCTATTTCATAATTTTTTAACCTGATACAAATAGTATCCTTTTTTATTACAATTTCATCTTCTGTTATCTTAAACATTTCCCCGCCTGTCTGCTGACAGGATTCTTTTTCCTCTTCATGCCGTATTTCATATTTTTTCCACAAAAAGCTCTTCCCTTTATATATCAGTCTGGGCTTTTCAAAAACAGAAACCCCACCGTAATCCATAGCTCTTAAAAAGGCGCTGATTTTTTTTCCATCCCAGCTCATATCCAGAATGCCGTTGCCGGGCACATCCTTTTTAAAGTGAAATTTATATTTCGGCCTTTTCTCTTGCGGAACCGGTTTTATGGTGCCGTCTATAAGAGCATCAAATATTTCTGTGTATGCTTCATAGGCGCACTCTATCTGTTTTCTGAATAGCTGCCATGCCGTTATGCTTTCATTCAGGCTGATTTCCTTTTGGGCTAAAATCCCGCCTCCATCCACCTGTTTTACCACATCATGCCAGGTAATACCCGACTTTTCATCCTGTTCAAAAATTGCCCATGCTTCTGCATTTCTCCCGGGATGGGCAGGCAAAAGCGCCTGATGCAGATTCACCGCCCTGATGTTTTCCTTTTCCAGCACCTTTTCCGGAATTATCCTTTCATTGATGGCGCTAATCAGTAACAGGGGCTGTTCTTCTTTATAAAGCTTTTCAAAAACATCCTCCGGCACTTCATAAAAGCAGGGAACGCCTTCTGCCTTGGCCTGCCTTTTTAAAAGCTCTGATTTCTTTAGCCCCATATCATACAAAGTAACCGGAAATCCTTTTTCCTTTGCATGAACCGCACAGGAGAGAGCCAGCTTTCCGGTGCCTGCCACGCAGACCTTTTTTACTTTTCCCTTCACTTGTTATTCTCCATATATTTCTGCTTTAATCGCTGTCGGTCTATTTTGCCATGATTGTTTTCCGGTATTTTATCCAGCCTGTAAAATACATTTGGACACATATATTTGGGAAGCTTATTATGGAGCTGACTGATGATTTCCTTTTCCATTTCTTTTTCCGCCTGATAAAACAACAGGATTTTTCCTAAGATATCGTCATACATACAGCAGCATTTTTCCACTTCTTCCACTGCATTCACAGAAGCCTCCACTTCCAAAAGTTCAATCCGGTGGCCCATATGCTTAATCTGGTGGTCTTTTCTTGCTGCAAATACCAGCTCTCCCCGGTCATTTATATAGCCCATGTCCCCGGTTCGATAAATCATATCCAGATAATCCTCATGAAGGGGATTCTGGCAAAATGCCTTCTCTGTTTCCTCTTTATTTTTATAATAGCCCAGCGCAAGAGATGAGCCCCTGACACAGATTTCTCCCTGCTCTCCCGGCTCTGCCAGCCTGTTTTCTTCATTGAAAAGAAGGATTTCCGTATTGGGAAATGCCTTGCCAATGGGAAGGACCTGGTCTTGTGAAAATTCCCTGTCCACTATGTAGTAAGTGCAGTTACAGGTAATTTCCGTAGGACCATACAAGTTTACATAAATCGAATCTCTTACATGCTTCTGCCAATAATGCAGTACTTTCATGGGAAGCACTTCTCCGGAAAACATGATTTTCTTTAGATATCGGGGCGCTTCTTTTTCCAATATCCGAAAGGAGGCTGCAACCCCTAATGCAGAGGCTGCCCATATAATGGTTGTTATTTTCTTTTCATTGAAAAACCCGGCAAGCTTTTTGGGCATGACAAACATGCTTTTTGGCACAATGTACATGGACGCCCCGTTCCTTAAAGTCAGATAGATATCCTTTACCGACACGTCAAAATCAAAGGGAGCCTGATTGGCAAAAACCTCCTCAGAAGAAAATTGGAATGTCTTTGTAAACTGCTCTGCCATATCAATCACTGATCTGTGGGAAATCAGCACCCCTTTGGGAACTCCGGTGGAGCCCGAAGTAAATATCATATAGAGGGGATTGGTGTCCAAATGTCTTTCCCGGATTCTGGTAAGCAACGGCAAATTTTCCGGCTGGTGAACAGATTTTTGGAACATTTCTTCCAGAAATAGCAGCTTTGTCTCTTTTTCAAACTCCCTGCCAAGCTGTTCATCTTCTTTTTTCACAATAAGATATCCGGAACTTACTACTGATAAAATGGTTCTGATTCTTTCTATTGGCAGGGTTTTGTCCACCGGAACATAAAAACAGCCGCTGTATACGATTCCCATAAATGCAGTCAGTGTGTTTACATCCTTGTCAATCAACACTGCCACCGGCTCCCTGTATGCGCCCTGCTCTGCCAGTCTGCTGCCCATTCTTCTTGCTGCCTGAGCCAATTGTCTATAGGTAAGCTGTCCGGATTCATCTCCAAATGCCGGCTTGTCCGGATAAAGCTTTTCTGCCCTTTCCAAGTATTCCAATACGTTACAGACCATCTTCTCCTGTCCTTCCGTTTTTCTTTCCTGCTTTTTTTACTGAAATCCTGTCATAAAATTCTTTTTTCAACTGTTCAGGCACTTCCATGAAATTCTCCCTGTCCTCTTTCGCAATTTTATCCGCTTCTTCCAGAGAAAGCTCTCCCCTTCGCACGGAAACTGCCAGTTCCCCTGTTCTGATTGGGAATCCTCTTTTTTGAAGGCTCATGTTTTCCGCCATGGCATGGGCAAAGCAGTCCGCATGTCCGCTGATTCCCTGTGGCCGCACCCATCCGATTTTTTTCTCCAGAAATTTCATGGTTTCTTCTTCGCTGATATCATGATAGGCAAAATAAGAAACTGCTTCCGCCTCCACATCCTTTAAATAATCCATCCGTCCTGCTTTATCAGCCCGCTCTTCCAGTCCGTGAAACATCTGGTATTCAAATTCCTTTAAATGACGGGAGCTTTCAAAAGGCTCGATTCCTTTTATGCTGTCAGCATATTGCAGGATTTGTCCTTTTGTCCTTCCGTTTATAATAAGCGGTATTTTATTCTGCCCTGCAAACAGGTAGCTGTAATAATGCATATAGTGAAAGCAGACCGAACAGAAATTTTGCATCATATTTACACAGGCTGTATATTGCTTTCTCAATTTTTCATCATTCATGGAAAATGTAATATGGTCCACCTTGAGCTTTTCCAAAGCATTTTTTATATTATTCTTTCCGTATTCCGTGGAAAAGCCATTGTCAAAGGTAAATGCCAGCACCCGCATTCCATACTTTTCTTTTAGCTGATATATAATATAGGTGCTGTCCTTTCCTCCGCTGAACCCTGCCAGACAGTCATATTTTGAGCCTGCCTCTTTTGCCTTTTTCTTTCCTTCTTCCATTTTCTGAAGGAAAATCTGTTCCAGCTTTTGCTTATCTTCCAACTCATCCCTATGACTTTCATAAAATTCACAGTAATTGCAGATTCCTTCCGCATTAAACCGGATATTCGTATAAATTTCCGGCAAACCGCATTTTTTACAACGTTTCACTTTTTTCCTCCGTCATAATTCTTTGTAAAATTACACTTTTCTACTTTTATTACTTTATATTAGGAATGTGATAGAAATTTGAGGATTGCAGAAAGAAGTTTATCTCTCAAAGATAATTTCATCTGACAGTGGGCACAGTTTTTCCATAAAGCTTTTTTACTGCCTTTCTCCTGCAATTGAAAATAAAAAGGGGCTGCTGCAAAAATAGGTGAATAATCTACTTTTACAACAGTCCTTTCATAATTAACCGTTTATAACATTTTTGTATCACAAGTTCTTTTTAATACATAAAACTTATTTTTTGTTTTTCCTTTGCTTTCTAATATACCAATTTTTTCAGCTTTTGCCAACAGTCTTGCCGCCGTTTTTATCTGAATGTCCAACACATTAGCAGCTATTGCGCTATTAATATCTGAATGCATATTTAAATATTCCAGTATTGGCTTCATACGGGTCCGTTCTAGTTCGGACATTGATTCGGACATTGATTCGGACATTGATTCGGACATTGATTCGGACATTTCTTTATGAACAAACCCATTCCGAATATAAATCGTTGTGGCCAAATAGGTTCTGTTTTCATCCATTTCAAATTCCGGCTCAGGAGAACCATTTTTTTGTAATTCTCTAAGTATCTTTATAATACCCGTACCCTGCTTCTCAGATAAATCAATTTCTTTAAATAACTCACCTATCCTTCGATTACGATATTTGCGGGCCTTTGCCTTACCTGAAACAAATTTGTCCAAATTTATCCACTTTGCCAGTCCCGGATAATTGATAATCATAATACGGTCTATATAAATTCGTATTTCTACCGGTTCCGGTTCCCGATAAGATTTGTGAAATACAGCATTAACCACCGCCTCTTCTAACGCATTATATGGATAATTAAAATATCTTTCGGATTCTGCCCGACCTTGTATCTTAACCACCTTTTCCTCTATTACATTGGTTTTAATATAATCCAGAGAATCCCTTACCTGTTTCCATATAGGCCCATAAAAAGTTTTTTCCAAAAAATCATCAGATCCTTCTTCATCTTTTGTATTAAATCTAACCAAATCAATCTGTGCGCCAGGAAGCAGCTTGTCCGGACGCTCTGCAAACATCAAAACACCAATATTACGAATATTCATTTCCACATCTGTCTCATCTGCCACCTCAAGGGAAACAAGTAAATCTTCCAGCGTACTTGTATTGATATCATTTAACAATGTACTGTTACTGTCACGAAGGAAGTCTTCCACGTAGCCTCGTCGAATATCTTTTATATTTGCTTTTCTATTTATGCGATCATCGTATGGTATTGAGTTAAACTTATCGAATAATTCTGCAAGTTCATCTTTATGAGCACCTGTCGTTAATGATGAAGGCCGAATCCAATATTGCATTCTCTTATCAGCTTTCTTTCCTTTTTCTGCATAAACATCAACCGGTGACTGATATGGACCACTATCACCAGCAGTACACCATAAATATATTAAGTATCTTCCTGAATTTTGATAGTTAATAACTTCTATCTTAGGAATATATCGTGGATAGATTTGATTACAATATTGAAATATTTCCTGCTGTATGAAATCCAACTCTGTTAGTGGTAATCCTTTTGGAGGTAATACCGGGATTCCATTCCTAGCCTGTACTCCAATTACCAGATACCCTCCATTCATATTATTATAATCATTGGCAAAAGCACAGATTGTATGAATAATATCATTTGGATTCCATCCTTCTTTATACTCTACACGGTTCTGCTCCACAATCTTTCCGGCAAGCAATATCTCTATTTTTAGTGGAATCATGAATCTTCCTCCTGCATTTCTAAATTCTATTACTCAAAAATCTCCCTAAATGGATGATATGTCTCTCCTGCCTTTCGCATCTTCTTCCAATACTGTTTTCCAGTCTTTTCTAATATTTCATTGGTAGTATATCTCAAAATCTGCGTAACTGGTGCTCCTGTTATATATGATATATCTTCAAGAGTACAGCCACTTTCACACATATTAAAAATAAGCATGGCGCGTACATTTTGGGGATTCAAAGCATTCCATCTTTCATCTTCACATTTAATTTTCTTTATATCCTCATCAAAAACTGTATTCACAATATCTTTTTTTACAGGAACATATTTTGTTCCCTTTTTTGTAACGTATATATATTTTGCTTTCACCCCTTTTTTCTTATATTCCCGTTGAATCTCTTCTAAACATTTTGCAAGCTTCTTTACCATTGGATAAGTTTTTCCATGCAATGTAAACCTGAAATTTTTTAAATCAATATCCTCACTCCATTTTAAAGCCAGAAAATCAGTAATCTTAGTTCTATCAAATCCATAATAAGCGCACAGTATAAATATAACTACTTTAACTGGTTTTCGTCCTTCTTCTAAGTGATTTAAAATTAAGCAGACATTATCTGCTGTCAATAAATTATTTTTTATTATTTTATTATTGTCGATATTTTCAAATTCCTTTGTCACACTCTCTAACAATTTTTCCATTTTGTTTTCATTAGTATATCCTTCTTCTTTCATTCTTTTAAACATAGTTGCAATATGTGCACATTTTGCTTTTGGAACCTGTCCAGAATAGGGCCTGCCTGCTGGCCGATCTGCTTTTAAAAATTCAATTGCATCTTTTTCGGAAATTTCAGCCAAAGAACGTGGCAAACCATTATTGTACTCAATATATGGATTGCCTTTTTCAATATAAAAATCAAAAAAATTATATAATGTATTTTCATATTTTTCCCTGCTACTACCAGACAATTCATGTCCGCTAAAAAATATAGCAATATATTTATAATATTTTGTTGTTTGCTTCTCAAATAAATTTTCATATGAAAGATATTTTAAATATTTTTCATTTTTCCCCTTTTTTCTACCTTCACCAAGTTCTATTTTCATCACAATTTTAGCTGTAATATCCGCTTTTCTCATCGATTGCCTATCAATAGGAATATCATGATTCAAAAGATAATATTCCCTGCCATTCGTTATAAGACCCCATTCAACATTTTCTCTATTCAAATATCCATCTAATTGCAGGAAGTCATCATTATCTAATTTGCTTTGATACCTTTTCGTTTCTATAATTAACCTCTTACCATCACCGGCATCAATAAAGATGTCTGCATATAAATTCTGCACTTTGGATGGCAGCCGGGATTCCCACTTCATATCATCCCGTTCATATCCGAGAAATTCCTCTAAAAGCCACATAATAACTCTATTACTTAAAGTTCTCTCTGTTAAATCAATATCCTCAAACTGATTCAGTTTACTTTTTAATTGCCGTATAATATTTTCCATCTTTTCTCCGTTTCATTTGCATTTCTATTTTCTTTTCCCCATTTTATCTCATTCTTATTTTTATGTAAAGTTTTTAATAAAAAAATTATTAAATTATTCTTTAGACTTAGGAGTATATCCGACCATTCGGTCTACCATGGATTTAGCAAAACATATCTGTATAAACCATCAATTTTACGAAATAATTCTCCCGGTGCTTTCATGTCAGGTATGCAGATTACATCTATTCCGGCAGAATATGCCGCCTGTATTCCCGCAATAATCATGAACGTATTCTTCCAGTGATATGTGTTGATTATATTTTTCAATTAAGTCACGATATAATTGATAAGTTATCATTTCGCAATTTATTAACAAGCCGTCCAAATCAAAAATAACCGTATTTTTCAGACTATCTTCTCCTTTATACAAGCTTGAAATCCAATAACCCAATGTTACAAATTTTCAGACTATTATTTTCCCTAAAAAAAACAGAGCAGGCTTGGAACTGAAAATAACTTCTTAAGTTCCAAGCCTGCCCCGCACCTGTAGGAAAATCGGCTGGCTAAACCATTACTCTGTTTGAACTGCTGCAATTGTTTCTACAGCCTCAACGATTTCCGGGGCGCCTGCTGTGGCTTCTGCATTTTCTGCAACTTCCCGTGGATCGTCATATTCCTTTTCCTCTTCCTCTCCCCAAAGAGAATCGTACTTCTCCTTCTTTTGCTGCTGTGCCATTGCCCCTATATTTTTGGCGGTCTGGTACATCTCAAAGCTGAATTCCATAAGCTTCTTTTCATCTGCTGCCGGTACGATTGCACCTTTCATAATACGGCGTGCCACTTCCATGATTTTCCCCATATCAATGGCATACTCCTCAGCCGCATCTGCCTGCTGCTCCGCTACTGTGGCATTCCAGTATGCACAGTACTGGTCTGCCAACCTTTCTAAATAATCATAATATTCCTGTTGTTTTTCATCTAAGGCATTTAAAGTCAGTTCCAGCGTGGCAGCTTCCGATTGATACTGTTCCTGTTTGTCTGATGAAAGCTTCATCTGATTTCGGATATTCTTTAGCTGCTTTGATATAGCAGCCTTTTGTTCCTGATATTCTTTTACCTGATTCCTGTAAATCTGCTGGGCTTCTCCAATTTTCATAAAATCACATCCTTGTATATTTTAAATGCGTCCGTGCATTTATATTTATATCGTCTTTTCTTCTTAAAAAATCAATATGTTCTTTCAGATGTTTATCAGACAATTCTTTGTCCGCTGGATAAAGCCTGATATTCGCCCATAATCACATATTAATCAGAAACTGCTCTATAGATTCTGCTTTTGCCGCCATTTTAAGCCATTTACCCAGTACCTTCAGATCCTTTTGGGATATGATTTTATTTTTTATTTCCTCCGGAATGCTTCCCAGTTCTTCTAATACTTCGAGAATTCCTTCCTTTTTTCCCTGTACTATTCCTTCACTTTTTCCCTGCTCCAGTCCTTCTTCATAGCCCTCTTCCCGCAGTGTCCTTTTGTGCAGTTCTTTATCATACTCAAATATGCTCATCTGTATCGCCTCCGCTTTATTCTTTACTAAAAATTCTTTCAGGATGCCTTCCCTTATGCAGTCATCCACTGCTTTCCTTATAGCTTCCCCTGTGGGGAGCAGTTCTGTGTAGGTCCTCACCCTCTCCACGTATTCCATGTACTGGCGCAGGGTAGGACAGTTTCTTTTCAGTTCTTCCTTTTCCTTGTAAAGCATACGGAATACAGTATCCTTACCATTGCAGATGGTCTGGACGTAATCTTCCGTCCTATGTGTTCCCATGCTGCCATCGGTGTCTATAAAACCTTTTTTTACTTCCTGTGCCCCGAAAATTTCCTGTACCTGTTTGTGTCTGTCAGCTTTCCTCTTCATGCATTTCCTCCTTTGGGCAGGAGGCTTTTTTATTCCGTGACTGTCTGAAAGCTGATGTAAGCGGGCTTATGTACATAATTTATGCCCATAAGCTTCTGTACCCTTCCGAAATCCTCAAAAAACCTCTCTGCTTTTCTTTTTCCTGTTACCTGGTAAATAAAAGCATTGATGTTCTTTGACTTATCAGAAGTGATATTAGATACGGCTTGCTGCCGGAAAGTTAGAATATGAATGCTTTTTTGTATTTTAGCACAAAAACACGAAATTCTGCAATATAATTTTTGCAAAAATAATAATTTAAGGGAAAATTATACTTTCTAATATTTCGCAATAACAGTTTTGTTTTACTCTTTTAAATTTTCAAATTTTTATAAAGATTTTTTTGCATGTTCCCCCACTTATGGCTTATAATGGTATATAAGAATCTATAAAAAATATATCTTAAACTTATTGTCAGGAGGAATCAATATGGCATTTCGTGAAAAGCTAGGAGAATTCGCAAAAACAGCATGTGACAAAACCGGAGAAGCGGTGGAATACACCCGACTAAACGCAAAAATATTTTCAGAAAAAAATGCAATTAAAGACGATTATAAAAAACTGGGAGAGTTTATGTATCAGGCATACAAAGACGGCATTGCCATGGATGAACGGGCTATAGATTTCTGCCGCTCCATCGATGCCCACAATATGATTATAGAAAGCACCCAGGAGGCATTAAACCGCTCCAAGGCAGCGCAGGGAAAAACAAAAACAGCGGAAGACGATTCTGCCGCAAATACCGTCATTGTATCTCAGGTAATAAACACCTCCAAAGACGAAGTGGAAATGTCTGCTGAAGATGCCTGAAAGCCCAAAAAAAGAAAACCAGACTGGTTTTCTTTTTTTCATTAAAACAGAGTTTTCTTTCCTAAAGGTACATTAAAATACATTCCTTAAGCTCTCAAAGAATCAGTAATTTTCCCCGCAAATCTCAAAATATGCCTGTGGATGGGCACAAACAGGACAAATCTCCGGAGCATTCTCACCTACCACAATATGGCCGCAGTTCCGGCACTCCCAAACCTTAACCTGACTCTTTTTGAAGACCTCCTGAATTTCCACATTTTTCAGTAAAGCCCGGTAGCGTTCCTCGTGATGCTTCTCAATAGCCGCTACCATGCGGAATTTTTCCGCCAGCTCCGGAAAACCTTCCTTCTTTGCAGTTTCTGCAAAGTCTTCATACATGTCAGTCCACTCGTAGTTCTCACCATCAGCAGCAGCGCCCAGATTTTCAGCAGTAGAACCAATGCCCTCTAACTCCTTAAACCACATCTTGGCATGTTCCTTTTCATTGTCAGCAGTCTTTAAAAATAACGCTGCAATCTGCTCAAATCCTTCCTTCTTGGCCTTGGAAGCGAAATATGTATATTTATTCCGGGCCTGAGACTCTCCGGCAAATGCCGCCTCCAAGTTCTTTTCTGTCTGCGTACCAGCATACTTGTTCATCATTGATACCTTCCTTCCCTTATTAGTTAACATAATTATTTTTCCCACCGGCAGGACATCTTGACATTCTGCCGGTGTATGGAGTCGTTTTTACAAGGTCACTTTCTCAAAATCGGATGCCGGATGCTTGCACAGCGGACATACAAAATCCGCTGGCAGCTTTTCACCCTCGTAAATATAGCCGCATACTGTGCAGCGCCAAACTGTCTTTCCGGCAGAAGCGGCATTCTCCGGCTTTGGTTTGATAGAAGACTGATAGTAGGCATAAGTAGCCGAAGGCGTACTTGTGAGAACCTCCATGTCCTCCACAGAAGCAATGAACATAGTGTGGCTCCCCAAATCAATAGTCTGCTCCACAGCTGCGCTGATATAGCCGTTGGTCCCCGCTGTTACATAATACAGGCCATTGGCTGAACGCCTGCAGTCCTCATATTCTGAAAATTTATCCACATCCCGGCCCGACTGGAAGCCAAAATGCTGAAATGTTTCAAACCGGGCCTCCTCACTGAGAATGGAAATATTAAATTTTCCGCTTTTCTCCACCAGTTCATGAGTAAAATTAGACTTATTGACAGTAATACTGATCCGGTTAGGCTCACTGGTCACCTGCCCTGCCGTATTAATAATACAGCCGCTGTCCTTTCCTTCAAAGGCTGAGGTCAATACAAAAAGTCCGTAGGTTAGATTATACATCGTTTTTTTATCCATAATTTCCTCCTTAATTCATTGCTGCACCGTCTACCCGCAGGGTGACGCCGGTAATATAAGAAGCCATGTCGCCGGCCAGAAACAGATAGGCATTTGCAATATCCACAGGTTCGCCCACCCTTCCAAGAGGGATGCCGGCAGAAATGCGCTCCACCATGTCTGTTGGCAGCGCAGCCACCATGTCAGTTCTGGTAACACCGGGAGCCTTGTTTTTTAACATATCATCATCCTTTCCTGTTTAAATTTATACACCGGTATTACTATTTAATCGTTTTCTACAGTCAGGACACAGATAGAAAACTTTTAAATCATATGATAAAAAACCATCTCCAACCATCTCCTGCAATGATGGCGTCAAATCCTTAAGTACAATATCCGACAGTTTTCCGCAATTTCTGCATATCAGATGGTCGTGTTTTTGGATGTGGTCATATCGGTCAGCCATCCCCTCTATGGATACTTTGCGAATCAATCCGGCTTCATAAAGCTTATTGACATTATTGTATATGGTGGCAAGTACGATTTTCGGGTATTTTTCCTGAATCTGCCCATAAATCTGCTCTACAGTCAAATGCTCATTAGAAGTAGTAATGACTGTATAAATTTCTCGTTCATATTTCGTCATACAGGCTCCAATCCAAAAGCAGTTTGCTTTTCCCATTTTAGAAATATTCTATATATTTTATAATAATTCTACTTATGCTGGAAATTTTTGTCAAGCCTGTTGGGAAAATTTATTTAAAAAATTTACTTTCTGCTGTAACAGTTCAGTAAATAACGTTATTACAGCACAACCGACATGACTTACATCATGCCGGTAAAAGAAAATTTTTGTAATTGTTATGCCAGTATCATTATTTGAAAATATTCGTAACAATTCAGCCCTAAGCTTTTCCCCACAGAAATCAGCACAGCTGTTTTTAAACCGCTTTACCAGGCATTCTCCACTTCAATAAAATCCGCCGACTCTATAGTAAGCAGGTCCTCCTTGCTGGGATTTGCCATGCCAATCAGTCTGGTTGCCTGATTGGAAATTGCCCGTTCCAGCATATTCCGCACATCCCTTGCATTGGCAAAGTTTTCCGGATGCATTTCCGTTCTTTTTAACAGAAAGCTTTCTGCATACATCCTTGCCCCTTCCGACAAAAGATAATCCTGCTTTTTACACATTTTTTCCAAAATAGCCAGCTGCTCCTGTGCTGTATAATCCTCAAAGCAGACAAATTTGTTAAAACGGGATTTTAACCCCGGGTTGGACTCTAAAAATGCAGCCATCAATTCCGGATATCCTGCAACGATTACAATCAGATTGTCCCGGTTATCCTCCATTGCCTTTAAAAGAGTATCCACCGCCTCCTGTCCATAGTCGCCTTCTCCTTTGTTTACCGTCAGGGTATAAGCTTCATCAATAAATAATATGCCGCCCATGGCTTCCTTCACCACTTCCTGCACCCGCTCTGCAGTCTGCCCTAAATAGCCCTTTACCAGACCGGAACGGTCCACCTCTACCAGATGTCCTTTTTCCAGCACGCCAAGGTCTTTATAAATACCTGCAAGGATTCTCGCCACCGTTGTTTTTCCGGTACCGGGGTTTCCCGAAAATACCATATGCTTTGTGGTTGCAGTATTTTTCAGTCCCTTTGCTTCCCTGATTCTTTGAATGCGCAACAGGTTGATTAAGCTGTTCACTTCTTTTTTCACTGCCCGAAGCCCTACCATATTATTGAATTCTTCCAGCTTTTCTTCCAGGGTTGTTTCCTCTTTCTCTTCGCTCCCCTTTTTCTCCGCTGCCTTTCCGGCGGCTCCGCTAAAAACAGGCTGCCCGTCTGTACCGATATCAATAGCTTCCAAATCAATCTGGTATTCCTTGTCCAGCCCCTGCCAGAATACGCCAAACTCCTTTAGATGCTCCTCCAGCTTCTGGATATATACGGTATAGGCACGGCAGGTTTCATGGGTAGGATTGCTTTTTACCCCTGCTAAGAAACAGCTTCCAAACACCTTGTACATATCAAACAGAATCTGCGCTTTCTGCCTGTAAAAAGGCGGCTCGGCTTTCTTTTCCCCAGCATCCGACAAAACCGCATAATGTAAAATGCTCGGAATACTATTTACATAATCCAAAGGAATATGTTCCCGAAATTTTAATGTACAAAGGTCCCTTTCATTTGGAAATACCGCCAGCTTATCTCCAATTGTCTTGATTTCCTCCGGGGAAATAGTGCCGTCTGCATCTGCCAGATATACGGCAAATTTCAACAGCTCATAATGGAATCCAGCCTTGATTGCAGTAGGTCTTCTTTCCTGATGCCCTATTCCAAAACGGGTTTTCTCCAGCCACTCACACACATTATCGCATAGGCTCATCAATTGCCGAAAATCATCTATTCTCATATCGTCCCCCCGATTCACTTTTCTCTATCTTTCGTCTATTATTCCAGTTTCTTTCTTATTATTTTACCTGAATTTTCCTGTTTTATACAATTTTTAAACATAGTACATAAATTTTCTAATTACGGGGGGAGATTCCATCAACAGCTTTTATGACTTCCCTGCTCCCAAAAGGGAAAATCCAAGGAAAAGAACCATATCCACCACAACAATGCTTGCTCCGGTAGGGGTTGCAAGCATATAAGACATGGCTAATCCCAAAGTAAAACTAATTGCCGCCAGCACTAAGGAACAGATGATTACCCCTTTAAAATTCTTACAGACCCGCATTGCCGTAAGCGCCGGAAAAATAATCAGGCTTGAAATTAAAAGGGTTCCCATCATCCGCATACCCAACACAACGGTAATAGCAATCAAAAAGGCAAGCACCGTTCTATAAAGTTCCACCTTTACTCCCGTTGCCCTGGCAAATGTTTCATCAAAAGTAACTGCAAAGATTTTATGGTAAAAAAGCCCGTACAGCAAAAGTACCGCCACAGACAAAAACACGCTTAAACGCACGTCCTCCTCACTCATGGCAAGAATGCTTCCAAACATATAATTGTTCAAATCCGCATTCATCCCTTTTGTCATAGACACAATCATGACTCCAAGGGCAAGGGCGCCTGTGGAAAATAAGGCAATAGCCGCATCTCCCTTCAGCTTTCCGTTTTCACTGATTCTAAGCAAAATCAATGCTGCCACGAACACTACCAGAACAGCCAGATATAAAGGCGCAACCTGAAAAGCAGCCGCCACCGCCAGAGCTCCAAATCCCACATGGGAAAGCCCGTCCCCAATCATGGAATAACGCTTCAGCACAAGGGTAACCCCCAGCGCAGCCGCACATAAGGACACCAGTATGCCCACAATCAATGCCCTGACCATAAAAGGATAAGAAAACATCTGTACAAAATCATTCCACATCTTCATATCCTCCTAAAAAATCCTTTCCCATATTGCTGTCCAGATACTGCTCGGTAGTGCCAAAAAAGAAATCCTCCTCCGTCAGGTGAAGGATATGGTCTGCCTGCCTTACCGCTTCCTTAATATCATGGGAAACCATAATTACCGTAATTCCATGCTTTTTATTCAAATGCTCCACCATTTCATAAAAGTCTGAAACAGCCACCGGGTCCAGTCCCGTAGTCGGTTCATCCAAGAGAAGCAGCTTGCTGGTAGCACACAGGGCTCTTGCCAGAAGCACCCTCTGCCTGTAACCACCGGACAAGTCCCGAAAGCATTCCTTCCGTTTCTCCCAAATCCCCAAAAGCTCCATCATATCTCTTGCTTTCTTCTTATCTTCTCTGGAATAAACCGGAGAAAATCCCCTGCTGTTTAAGCAGCCGGAAAGCACCACTTCCATAACAGAAGCCGGAAAATCCCTCTGTGCCACGGTCTGCTGGGGCAGATACCCGATTTGACTGGCCCTCAGCCCTTCTCCCGTCCGGATTTCTCCCTTTACCTGCTTTTTCAGTCCCAAAAGCCCTTTCATCAAGGTGGTCTTTCCCGTACCGTTTTCGCCTACAATACAAAGATAGTCCCCGCTTTTCACTTCAAAGGATAAGTTATCTATTACTAACTGATTTTCATATGCAAATGAAAGATTCTCACAGGTTAATAACGCCATTAAAATGCCTCCCTCAGACTATTATAATTTTGTTCCATCAGTTGTACATAGGTAACTCCATTCAGAAAATCTTCCTTTGTAACATTGTGGCAGGAATGAAACTCAGCGATACCCGCTCCTGCTGCCTCTGCCGCTGCCCGGGCAGTCTGATTATTTGACAGCTCCAGATAAAAAATAGTTTTTGCCTTGTATTGCTTTGCCTTCTCAATAAAAAACGCCATGGTTTTTGCGCTGGGCTCCGATTCCCCGTTACAGCTGGGAAATACTGCAAAATAAGTAATCCCGTATTCCTTTGCAAAATAAAGCAACGGAAACCTGTCCCCCAAAAAAAGCGCCTGTTCCCTATGTTCTTCAGCCAATTTCTCAAACCGTTTATCCAGCTGTGCAATCTCTTCCATATAATGCTCTGCATTTTCCTTATAAAGCTGTGCATTTGGGGAATCCATCAAGGAAATCACTTCTTCCATGCCCTTTACAATCTGAATGGCATTTTTAGGGGATGTCCACACATGCTCGTCATATTCCTCATGCTCCTTCTGATGTTCTTCCTGCCCATGAGCATGGACATTTTCTGCTTCATACTCTCCGTAAGCCTGAGCATTCTCTACTCCATTCTCTTCGTAAGCTTGAGCATTTCCCGTTTCGTCCTCTCCATAAGCAGGCACATTGCTGTCATGGTCATGGCTGTGTCCCCTTACCTGCATCCCTTCTATAGTTTCTTCTTCATACAGGGTTACAAAATCCATGATTTTGATTGTATGAAAGCTCCTGTCTGAAAAGCTGTCCAATATTTCTTCAATGTATTCATCCGATTCTCCGCCTGTATATAAAAACAGGTCACAATTTCCTATGGTAATCATATCCTGAGGCGTAGGCTCATAGGAATGTACCTCATTTCCCGGCGGAATCAGCATGGTGATTTCCGCCTTGTCTCCGGTTATGGCTCTTGCAAAATCGTAACAGGGAAAGTTGGAAACAACAATTTTTAGTTTTTGCTCCGCTTCCTTTGTTTCCTGACTTTCATTAATGTCCGTCTCCTGATTGTATACTTTTCCACAGCCAAAAAGAAAAAGCATCATAAATATGCCCGCCGCAAAACAAGTTATCCATTTACGATGCTTTCCCTTTTTTTGAATCACATTTTCCACTCTTTCTAATATCCTTTTTGCTTTATACAAAGCTTATGACTGCTTCCTTTGGAGCCTTTGCTTTTTCCACCTTTACTGCATGAAGAACCGGTCCTTCGCTTTTATAGTCTTCAAAATATTCCCAGCAGACCTTTGCAGTTACCTGCACCCATTCCTTTTGCTCAAGTGCTTCTGCCTTGTCATATTTGCAGGCATAACCTAAAAATGCCATATCATCCGCACAACAGGTCATCGCCATCCTTCCCGGCACGAAATAGCCTTCCGGAAACTTTTCAGGCTTTAGTACCATTGCAAGGTATTCCACTGTTTTTCCCACATAGCGGTCCATGTTATCCAGCATATCAATATACCAGACCCCATAGCCTGTATCATCTAAGGAAATAAGCTCTGCACTGACATCATATGGAAGATCTTCCTCCAGAGTGGCATTAATCTCTCCCCGGGAATCCTCAAAAATAATCTCTGCCTGCTGGTTAATTGCCTTAATGTTGCGCTTATAATTTGCCAGCTGGCTTTCCAAACCGTCACAACGGTTCATAATAATCATTTCCGATTTTCTGAGCATCTCTGCCAGCAGAGACTTCATATTGGTAAAATACATGGAAAAGGTAGACCCGTCTATACAGGTAACCTGCTGCTCCACCTTCCAGTGCCATGGAAGCTTCATATTCTTTGCATTCCACATGCCGTTATACTCAATGATAATGCGGGAAGGCTTATGCTTCTTTTCCAGCTCAATCAGCCTGGCGGACTGGAAATCTTCCTCTTCTTCTATAAATTCCACCACGGTGCGGCTCTTTTTCAGCACCTCTTCCGTATAAGTAACCTCACCTTCCTCACAGAGAAGCAGCAATGTCTTTCCTCTTGTCTGAAAGTAAGGCTGTGCTAACGTATAGGTGATAAATTCGCTTTTTCCGCTGTCTAAAAATCCGTTAATCAAATATACAGGAATCATTTCTCTCCTTCTTTCTGGCTTTTAAGCAAATAATTTCTTTAAATTTTCTTCCTGAAGCTTAGAACCAATCACGCAGATTTTCCCGGTGTATTCCGGATTGCCGTCCCTTACTTCACTTTCTGCCGGAACATAATCGAAATAAAGAAAGCGTTCACTGTCCTTTGCCGCCACTATTCCTTTTGCCCGAAGCACAAAGCCGTAGGCATCCTTGTCCTCCAATGCCTCTAAAATGTTTAAAATCTGCTCCTTCGTAAATTTTTTGGGAGTTTCCATGCCCCAGCTTGTAAACACTTCATCCGCATGATGATGTCCGTGGCTATGGTCATGACCGCAGGAACAGCTTTCACCATGGTCATGATGGGTGTCATGTTCTTCATGGCTATGATGGCATTCTCCATGCTCATGATGATGGTGACCGCCCTCTTCATGGTCGTGGCAGCATTCTCCATTCTTATGATGATGGTGACCGCCCTCTTCATGATTGTGGCAGCATTCTCCATTCTCATGATGATGGTGCCCGCACTGTCCGTGTTCATGCTCTTCATGATGATGGTCATGACAGCCGCAGGTACAGTCCTCTCCATGTTCATGATGATGCTCCTGCTCCTTCATCACTTCTTCAAGCAGCTGTGCCTGAAAATCACTTCTATGCTCCATTGCCTCTAAAATCTGCTCCCCTTTTAAGCTGTCCCATGGGGTAGTAATGATTGCAGCCTTTTCATTGTGCTCCCTGATCATTGCCACGCAGTCATTTAATTTTTCTTCCGTCATTTTGTCCGTACGGCTTAATATGATGGTTCCGGCATATTCAATCTGATTGGCAAAAAACTCACCAAAGTTTTTCAGATATGTCTTACATTTTGTGGCATCCACAACAGCTACAGCGGCATTTAAAGCCACGCCTGTTTCCTCCATGACTCCTTCCACCGCCTTTAACACATCGGAAAGCTTTCCTACTCCGGAGGGCTCAATCAGCACCCTGTCCGGTTTATACGTATCAATTACTTCTTTTAAAGATGTTCCGAAATCCCCTACTAAGGAACAGCAGATACATCCTGAATTCATTTCTTTGATTTCAATTCCGGCATCCTTTAAAAATCCGCCGTCAATTCCGATTTCTCCAAATTCGTTTTCAATGAGTACCACCTGCTCGCCCTGAAAGGACTCCTTTAACAGCTTTTTGATAAGAGTTGTCTTCCCCGCTCCTAAAAATCCCGATACAACATCAATTTTACTCATTTCAATCACCTTTCTTCTTTCTATTCAACCCTTAGTATATCACATTTTTTCATTTACGCAAAATTTTCTATATCTTCCAAAATCAGCCTGACTTAAAGAAAGAGAAAGTCTGGTTCCCCGGCTTTCATAGGCTGTCTCCCGAATAATGGCATGTTTTTGCAGATAGGACACCGCCTGCCCTTCGGAAAAGGGAATCAGCATTTCACAATCCACATAGCCCGCCTTTGACATATGAAAAATATTCTGCACCAAAATCTCTATATGCTCTTTTTTCTTTGCGCTCATATAGATGGAGTTCTCTTTTACCTTTGGAAGTGAAAACCCCAGATTCTCCTTTAAATCCGCCTTATTATATACTATCATCATGGGAATATGGGAAGCGCCCAGTTCCTTTAAGGTTTCTTCCGTTACCACCATATGCTCCTTATAATAAGGATCTGAAAAATCCACTACCTGCAAAAGCAAATCCGCATTTTTCACCTCTTCTAAAGTGGAGCGGAAGGCTTTAATCAGGTTATGGGGCAGATTGCTGATAAATCCCACCGTATCGGACAAAAGAAAACTTCTTTTATCCGGTCCCGCGATTTTACGCACAGTGGTTTCCAAAGTGGCAAAGAGCATATCCTTTTCCAATACCTTTTTTTCCTCATCCTGTACATATAAATCCACCATCTGATTCATAATGGTAGACTTTCCCGCATTGGTATAGCCTACAAGAGCTACCTGAAATTCTCCGTTCTTAAGCCGCCTTTTCCTCTGGGTATCCCGTTCTCTTGATATTTCTTCTAATTCTTTTCTAAGCTCGCTGAGCCTGTGTTCAATTTTCCTCCGGTCAAGCTCCAGCTTTTTTTCCCCGGCTCCTTTATTGCTCACACCGCTTCCGCCGCCCTGCCTGCTCAGCGCTTCATGCATTCCTACCAGCCTCGGCAGCATATATTGGAGCCTTGCGGTCTCCACCTGCAGCCTGGCTTCCCTTGTCTTTGCCCTTGTAGAGAAAATCTCCAAAATCAAGGTTGTCCTGTCTAAAATGGGAAGCTTTAGTTCCTTTTGCAGGTTCCGAAGCTGGGAAGGGCTTAAGGCATTGTCAAATACAATGACTTCTGCTCCTGTTTCCTCTGCTGTTTCCCGTACTTCTTCCACTTTTCCCGTTCCGATATAGAAGGCTTTATTGGCAATCGGAAGGGTTTGTTCCACAATGGAGACTACTTCCATGCCGCAGGCTTCTGCCAGGGATGACAGTTCCGCCGTAGAGTGGGTGTGGGTGGGGGTGTTGTTTAGATTCAGGCATATTAAAAGTGCTTTTTCCATGATAGATTCCTTTTTTAGTTTTTTGTGCTGTGAGGATGCCGGGATGAGTTCAAGTCCCATCTTCCGCAGTAAAGAAAAGGAAACCTTAAAATGATGGGGTTTCCCTTTTATTTCTTTTAAACTTGTGTTTTCTGCAACCTTCTCTTTTCCATCTCTGCTAAGAAAGCTCTTCCGCCTTCATTATAAAAATTGATTTTTTCCTACACTGTCATATCTTTAGTAAGTTGATAATGATATTCCCTAATCTTATGAATATCTTCAATTGTAAAATCAGGACTGATTATCGGTTCTGCAATCATAATTATCCCTCGCTTTCCAATAGTACTGAAGGATTCCATATCTCTATCATTTTATATCCCTCCAAATTTGTAATTGCTCTTACGCCTCTGATTGTCTTTACATTTACAATATGCTTAAAATTCCATGAAATGATGCAGTCACATTCATTTATAATTGCTACTCCGATATGTTGACAATCGTCGAAGCTCTTTTGTGTCAGTATTCCCATTTCAATAATTTTCTTTGCCACTTTCGTGAAATCTTCTGTAATATCCAATGTTGTAAACGGTATTTCATTCAAGCAATCAATAAGCTGTGTCTTCTTTGGTTCCGAACATTTCTCCATTTCCCTTAATGTAACAGTTGACAAATACACATCATATTTTCCCTCTTTAAACATTTTCTATAATTGTCTGGTATCTGCCATTTTCTCTGGTACATCCTCTTGTAATAAATGGCTGATAACCGATGTATCTAAGTATACTTTTAATTTCCGCATATTACACCACCCCTTAACTTTGTTGAATCAATATCTAATAAAAATAATACACTTTCCATGTTTCTCAATCAATATTATTTTTAATTTTCTCCCTTTTCGAAAAAGTGTTTCCATGAACTACTCCATAAACCTGAAGTTATATTAATCTTTTCTATAAAATATCAATGTCAGTTTGTTGTTGATTTTCTCTGTTTTTCCTGTTTCATGATATCCCATTTTTTCGTATAAATAACAATTTCCTTTTTCCTGTAAAATAGTATCCAATTCCCAAGTTGAACTGCCATGAATTTCTTCAACTAATTGTATTGCCTTTTGTGCATAACCCTTTTTTCTGTATTCTTTCATAATAAAAATAGGAGATATTCTTTTTGCCGTGCCTTCTTCCTGACGGTCAACGACTCTCACAGCACCTACTATTATACCATTTACCTCTATAAAGTAATAATAGGTAAATGATTGATTTAACCTCATTATTATCTTATCAATCTTTTCGGTTGCAGGACTTGTTTCTGCATCCTGATATTTCTCATATAAATCCTGAAATGCCTTAATCTGCATTTGCCATAATTTCTCTGCATCATCAATACCTATTTTAATCAATTTCATAGTCAAATCCATCCTTCAAATCCCGATTTCCTGTCACAATTGTCCAATTTTCGATTGGATAATTTCATTTTCTCTATCCTTATAAGTCAAGTAGAACTGTCTCATTCCCGCAACATGTAATATTTGTATACGAAATTAGACAATATGTAATAATCTTGAAAAAACACGTTTAAAACATGAACAGTAACCAATCAGAAAATGCGAACCAAAAATAAACAGATTGTGTTATTATTATTTTCTTCACTTCTATATATCTGTTCTGTTACTACTAGTTTTTCCTAACAGAAAGTTAAAGAGGTTCTTTCTCTTTTTTTCTTAAACTTCTTTACTAAAATAATTCCCCTGCTGCAAAGCCGCGTAAGAACGACAAAATTTTAAGATTTTTACCAGTGATAAGCAAGGGGCGATGGTCTAAAGTGTTATCAATTTACATATCGTCCCTTAAACAACTCCGGATACTCTTCCTTCAGCTCCTGATAAAATCTCTCAGTACCCTTCTTGTTCAGGTGGTCTGCATCCCCGAAGCAGTCATTTGGATAAGCAGTCAGGTCAGTATCAAAAATAAAGTTTTCATACCATGACTGCAACGCTTCCATGTATTGGGCATAGTGGGTTTTAAAATCATCTGTGAGAATGGCATAGGAGGCTTCATTCATAGGCATATTTTTTACAATTACATGGATATTATTATCACTGCATAAGGATAATAGCTCCCACAACATATAATGAGTTATTATGCGATTTGGCAAAAAGTTGGTTACTTTTGCTTCACCGTTGAAGCTGTCGCTGTAATCTGCTGTGCCATAGTAGCTTTGCCCTCTTCCCGCTTCCATCTGTGCATATTTCTCTTTTGTTTTTTGATAACGGAATACAAAGCCTGCTTTTTTTAAGGCAGTGGCATATTTATTTGGCATATATGCTTTGTACATCACATATTCCACCGGATAGTTGTCTATGAGAATACTCTGATTGTCATCATCTTCATATTCTTTTGCAGTATTTATGATTTCCATAAAATCTTCCGTATCCATTGTGTGGAAATAGACACTTCTTGTCCAAAGAGTGTCCACATCCATATAATGCATTGGCGCATAGGACAAAATCACCGTTTCCGGCACCGGATGGTTTTCCAGATATTCCTTCAGGGAATAATACCCCTCAATGGGGGTTGCTCCTCCCAAAGACAGATTGTAGCAGTCTTTTGCAAACCAATCCGGCACAAACCCTGCCTTTGCCCGGGAATCCCCTAAAATAATTACAGAATTCTCTTCCCTGCTCCCTTTCACATAATCCTTCTGCTGTTTGTACATGGCATATTCATCATCCATATAATACTCCGGAAAAAAAGCGCAATACAAAGGCAGCAGTACAAAAAACGGCACCAACAATATGAGCAGCTTCCCTGCTGTTTTTCCGATTTCCTTCCACATTCGCTTTTTATCCATTTCTTTATCGCTCCCACATATATTTCTAAATTAATAGTGGCATTATTCTATTTTTATCCGTATAACATTCTCTGCACATTCCCCATATCCCCGTCTAAAACTGAAAATACACAAACTCCCTCGCATTAAAAGAAGCAAACAGCAAAAAGAACAACATAAACCCATAATACAGCACCCACCTTGCCCTTACAGGCAATGCGGAAATCCTCTCAAGGGGGTCTGTTTTCAAAGCAGCATAATCATAAACCCCAAGCACTAAAACAGGCACGATAACGCTGAATCCATCCAGAGCCGTCATATGAAAATCCCTTATTCCATTCAAAACATAGCTTACCGGCGAGGAAATTCCGACCAACATATGGCTCAGCACATAAAAGGCTTCCCCTATAGTATCCGCCCGGAAAAAAATCCATCCAATCACCACAAGGAAAAAAGTAACCGCCCGGTTTTGAAATTTCCCGAACCATTTTCCAAGAGCCTTTTCCAGCACCTGTCCCACTCCATGAAAAAGCCCCCACAGCAGAAATGTATAATTGGCGCCATGCCAAAGGCCGCTTGCCAGAAACGTGACAATCAGATTCCACTGCTTCCTCACCCCGGACACCCGGTTCCCTCCAAGGGGAATATACACATAATCCCGAAACCAGGTGGATAAGGAAATATGCCATCTGCTCCAGAATTCCTTTAAGGAGCGGGCAAAATAAGGGCTTTTAAAATTCGTCATCAAATCAATGCCAAACAGCTTTCCGCAGCCAATGGCAATATCCGAATACCCGGAAAAGTCGCAGTAAATCTGCATGGCAAACAGCAGTGTGGCAAGAAACAGGGAAAAGCCTTTGTAATAGTAGCTTTCTGAATAAATCTGGTCCACATAGATTCCCACCGTATCGGCAATGACCAGCTTTTTAAAAAAACCCCACGCCATCAGCTTAAGCCCGTAAGAAGCCTTTTCATAGGAAAAAAACTGCTCTTTCCTGATTTGAGGAAGCAGATTTTCCGTTCTTTCAATGGGTCCCGCCACTAACTGGGGGAAAAATGCAATAAAGGCCGCATACTTTACAAAGTTTTTTTCCGGCTCCACTTTTCCCTTGTACACATCAATCACATAGCTTAAAGTCTGAAAGGTGTAAAAGGAAATACCCACCGGAAGCATAAACTGCAGCGCCACAGGATGCAGAGGAATTGCAAACCGCTCACAAACTGCATTCAGAGAGCCTAAAAACAGATTGGAATATTTAAAGAAAAAAAGTATACCCAGACTTGCCACCAAAGTAAGGCTTAAAAGAATCTTTCTTTTCTGCCGGAACTGCTTTTCTTTTAAAAGCAGACCGCTTACGTAAGAAACAAAGGTGGTAAACAAAATTAAAACTACATACTTTGCATTCCAGCTCATATAAAAATAATAGCTTGCCAGAAATAAAAGTATATAGCGGTATTTATGGGGCAATGCCCAGTATAAAATAAATACAATTGGTAAAAAAACGGCAAATGCCAAGGAATTAAACAGCATGGCTCCCCCTGTTTTCTCATTCAGAGCATGTCCTACAGACATGCAATCTGTTTCATACAAATATTCATCATACTCATAATATTTAGAACATTCATAATATCCAAGATGTTGATAATACTCAAGACATTGAAAAAATTCCAAATAATTATATAAATATAAAAAAGTAAGCAGGACGATAAGCCGGGTTCTGTCGCGAATGGTCATCTATCTAGGGCATTTGTTGCCAAATGCCTCAAGCAACCTACCTGAAAACCTGACGGGCAGCCAGATTGTTTTCTGTTTGGTCTTGCTTCGGATGGGGTTTACATATGCCCTTTCTGTTACCAGAAAGGCGGTAGTCTCTTACACTGCCCTTCCAACCTTACCGGCGGGTAACGCCCGCCGGCGGTATATTTCTGTTGCACTATCCTTGGAGTCGCCTCCACCGGACGTTATCCGGCATCCTGCCCTGTGAAGCCCGGACTTTCCTCGCCTGCCAGAAGGCAGCCGCGACCATTTGTCCTACTTACATTTTCAACATCATAATGTGATTTTTTATATATACTTTTTCATATATATTTTTACCCATATATTTTTCATTTATATTCTTTCATGAATTTACATATGTTTATAAAAATAATCATACATTAAAGCAGCTTCCTCCCACGAACTCCCTCACAATGGAATTGTTAGGAATATTTTCGCTGCTGACCCCCAGAAAGTAATCCAGAAATTTTAAAAGCCTTTTTGCCTCATAATATTCCGGTTCTTCCTTTGATATCTCAAACAAAAGCGGCTCTGCAAACTGCTTCAACACTGCCAGCTCATAAATTAAGGCAGAGTTAAAAAACGCATCGGCGCTTTCCTGAAAAGGAAAAATATTTTCCTCTTCGCCCCTTCTTACAGAGCTCCACATCTGAATGGTCCGCTTTGCAGCAGTGCCCCTTGTTCTCGCATCCCTTACCATACGCCTTATAAGCCTGCCGTCCGTAGTAGGAATACGATTATGATCATCAATGTTCAGACTGGTCAGGGCGCTTATATAGATTTTGTATTTGCTGCTGTTTGGCAGAGCATGGGACATTTTATCATTCAGGGCATGAATTCCCTCAATCACTAAAATATCATCTTCTCCCAGCCTTTTCTTATTTCCTTTATACTCTCTCTTTCCTATTTTAAAATTAAAGGTGGGAAGCTCCACTTCCTTTCCCTCTAATAAGGCGCACATATCCTTGTTAAACTGTTCTAAATCAATGGCTTCCAGACACTCGAAATTATAATCTCCGTTTTCATCCTTCGGGGTTTTATCCCGGTCCACAAAATAATCATCCACTGCAATAGGATGGGGCGTCAGCCCATAAGTACGCAACTGTATGGAAAGCCTGTGGGAAAAGGTAGTCTTCCCGCTGGAGGAAGGTCCTGCAATCATAACAAATTTTACACCGCCTCTTGCAGCAATTTCCTCTGCAATCTCCCCGATTCTTCTTTCCTGCAGGGCTTCCTGTACCAGAACCAGCTCGCTTAAATTTCCGGCACAAATCTGATTGTTCAAATCCCCTACCGTATCAATTCCAAGCTTTCTTCCCCAGTCGTCTGCCTGCCTTAATGTTTCAAACAATTTCTGCCTTGGCTTAAATTCTTCTATCAGCTTCGGTTCATGACGTTCCGGCAGATTCAGCATCAATCCACCCTCATAATAAGAGACCTGAAAATATTTCACATAGCCTGTGCTTGGCAGCATATGGCCGTAAAAATAATCAAAATAACCATCCAGCTCATATACATTCACCGTGGAGCTTCTCCTGTAATGGAACAGCTTTTCCTTATCCCCCATGCCCCTGTCTTTAAAAAGCCTGTTGGCATAATCAATGGGATAAGTATCCTTTCTAATGGGCAGGTTGGACTTTACCAGTTCTTTCATCCTGTCATTAACCTGCGCTGCCAGCTTTGAAGTGATTTCCAGTTCCCCGCAGCTGCAGTAATAGCCTTTTCCAATGGCAAACTCCACCTTGATGCCTGCAGCCGCTTCCACCCCCAGAATATCCGATACGGCTTTAAGCAATAAAAGAGTAGCCGTTCTTACATAGGTTTTATGTCCGGACGACTCATGCAGGGTTATAAAACTGATTTCACAGGGCTTCTTTAATGTCTTATACAATTCTGTCATTTTCCCGTTTACATAAACAAGCGCAATTAAGTCATCATATTCGCTCTGGTATTCATTTGCGATTGCTTCATAAGATATTCCTTTTGGATATTCCTTTTCTTTTCCTCCGATTGTTACTTTTATCATACCTGTTTTCCTCTTCCCATAGCTATATAATTACAAAAGGCGGTTCTTGTTCCGGTGCAATCACCTCTATATCCTTACATTCTCTGTTTAAATATTCCTTCATATAAGGCACAAAAATCTGCTCCAGCCCAAAATGTCCGGCATCAATGATAAAAAGTCCCTGAGCTTTTGCATCGATGCCATCGTGATGGTCAATATCCCCTGTAATCATCACATCAGCACCGCCATCAATGGCTGCTTTTATCATAGACTTTCCTGAACCGGGCAGTATTGCCGCTGTTTCCAAATCAGCTTCCAAATCTCCAAACACCTTTACATGGGCAATACCGAACTTGTTCTTTACAAGCTTCGCACATTCACATAAAGTCATTACCCCGGGAAGCCTTCCGATTCTTCCAAACCCTTCTTTGGAAATTTCATCTTCAAAGGTTGTCTCCAGAACTTTTCTGTTTTTCAGCCCGATTTCATCTGCTGCCGCATCCGCCATTCCCATCACATCAAAATTTGTGTGCATGGCATAATAGCATATATCATGTTGTATTAACTTTATGAGGCGCCGGCCTATAAAATGCTCACCTGTTATTTTCTTAACCGACTTAAAAATCATGGGATGGTGTGTCAAAAGCATGTCTGCTTCCTTTTCCACCGCATCCTCCACCACTTCATCCGTTGCATCCAAAGCTATATATATCCGCCTTACTTCCTTGTCCTGTCTTCCTGTCTGAAGCCCTACGTTGTCCCATTCACTGGCATACATAAGAGGCGAGAGCCCCTCTAACTTCTCCATAACCTTTTCGCACCTCATAATCAATCCCTCCTAAAACCCTTCAAGACATTCCTCAATGCTTTGGAGCTTTTCTAAAAGTTCCTTTTTTCTTTCCTTCCTTCTTATGCTGTCACCCTTTTTCCCCGTTTCCAGATACTCAATGTTCCGGGCCGTTGCTTCCTTTTCCTTTTGTAAGTATTGAAAAAGCACCGGATGCCTTTCCTTAAGCAGAATCGGTCCGTACATTTCTTCTTTTGTAGTATATTCACTAACCTCTTCTATACTCTTTTCCGCCCTCATTATGGAATAATACTTTCCATCCTCATAAATCATATTTTCTTTGATGATGCTGTAATGATTCTGTAAAAGGAACCGGCGTACCAGCCATATTTCCGACTGCGGCTGCAAAATCAGGTTTTTTATGGTATGAAGCCGTTTTATGGCATCCTCTAAAATATGAATCGTAAGCCTGCCGCCCATTCCAGCACAAATCAGGGTATCTGCTTCCTCCTCTTTTAAGGCGGATGCCCCATCCGATAATCTGATTGTTATGTAAGGAGCCAGTCCTTTCCGTTCAATATTTTCCTTTGCACGAAGCAGGGGACCCTGATTGACATCCATTGCAATGACAAAGCTGCATTTTCCTTCTTCAATCAGACAGATGGAAACATATCCGTGGTCACAGCCAATGTCTGCCGGCCTGTCTCCTTCTTCCACCATATCCACAATTGCCCTTAAACGTTTTGATAATTCCATAGCTTCCTGCCTGTCAGTCCAAATAATCCTTCAGTTTCCTGCTTCTGCTTGGATGACGAAGCTTTCTCAAGGCTTTTGCCTCAATCTGACGAATACGTTCACGAGTCACATTAAATTCTTTTCCCACTTCCTCCAGGGTTCTTGCACGTCCGTCGTCCAATCCAAAACGAAGCTTTAACACTTTCTGTTCTCTTTCCGTCAGCGTATCCAGCACTTCTCCCAGCTGCTCCCTTAACAGAGTAAACGCCGCAGCATCAGCAGGTACCGGTACATTATCGTCCTGAATGAAATCACCTAAGTGGGAATCTTCCTCTTCTCCGATAGGGGTCTCTAAAGATACCGGCTCCTGGGAAATCTTTAATATCTCCCTTACCCGGTCTTCCGGCATATTGATTTCTGCTGCAATTTCTTCAGGAGTGGGTTCCCGTCCCAATTCCTGCAAAAGCTGTCTGCTGACTCTTATGAGTTTATTAATGGTTTCCACCATATGGACCGGAATACGGATAGTTCTTGCCTGGTCCGCAATAGCCCTTGTAATTGCCTGACGAATCCACCATGTGGCATAGGTAGAAAACTTAAAGCCCTTTCTGTAGTCAAACTTTTCTACAGCCTTAATAAGCCCAAGATTTCCCTCCTGAATCAAATCAAGGAAAAGCATCCCTCTTCCCACATATCTTTTGGCAATGCTCACCACCAGACGAAGGTTTGCTTCTGCTAACCTTTTCTTTGCCTCCTCATCACCCATTTCCAGCTTCTTTGCAAGCTCAATTTCCTCCTCCGCACTTAAAAGCGGCACTTTGCCGATTTCCTTTAAATACATACGGACCGGATCTTCAATACTGACGCCGTCCGGAACAGAAAGATCGATGTTCTCCACATCCACCTCTTCCCCTTCCGCTAAAATAATCTCTTCATCCGGCTCCTCTTCTTCAGTTATGCGAAGTATATCCACACCTGACTGTTCCAAGGTTTCCAATATCTTATCAAATTGTTCCTCTTCCAGTGGCATATCAGCAAAATGCTCACTAATCTCCTGATATTCCAAAACGTTCTTCTTCTTTTTGGCAAGGCTTAAGAGATTTTTCAGCTTCTCTTCAAACTTTGCTAATGTGTTTTCGTCCATTTAGTTGTCCTTCCTTCCTAAATCTGTTCCTATTTTAACCTTATTCCAGAGAAATATGCGCTTTTTTCAGTTCTTCCAACGCCCTCTTGCCTGCAAGAACCTTGTCTAAAGCAGTTACATCCCTTCCCATTCTTTCCGTATAATATTGGTAACTGCATTCCTTTACCCTGATAATAATGTCCCGGAATGCTTTCTCTCTGTCCTGCTTCGTTTCCAATGCCTCCAGCTTGGTATTAAAAAGGTCTGCCACTTCCCTTTGTTCTTTCTCATCGGAAAACATGCTGATAATTCCCGCCGGATTCATAGCTCCTTCTTCCAACTGTGCAAACAGCTTTTCCGCCACCTTCACATAAAGCTCCTGAATAAAATCACTTGCCACAATATACTTTTTCACAATGGGGTATGCTTTTGGCTCCTCAATAAGCCAGGTAAACAATACCTTCCGGGCCCTGCTGCCCGGCTCCTCTTTCTTTTCCCTGCTCTGTATGCCGGATTTGGGCCTTGCCGTTTCCTTTACCAGCCCTGTCTTTGCCGCATAAGAAGAAACAAGCTTCCTTAAATTCTCAAAGCCTATGTGATATTTTTCAGCCACCGCCTCAATATAATTTTCCCGCTCCACTTCTTCCGTAAAATTGCAAAGCTTTCTTGCAATTTCATTGTGAAATCTTGTCTTTCCTTCCGGGTCTGCCAGATTGAATTCCCTCTGCAGGATGCGCAGTTCAAAAAAGAAGCTGTTTTCCGCCTCCTCCATGCGCTTTTCAAAGGCTTCCTTTCCAAGATTCTTTATAAATTCATCCGGGTCCTTATATGGCTCTAAATTAATGACCTTTCCGGTAAGCCCCACTTCTCTTAAAATACCTATGGCACGCAGCGCCGCCTTTGTTCCCGCCCCGTCACTGTCGTAAGATAAAAGCACCTGCTCTGTATAACGCCTTAACAGATTGGCCTGTCCGCTTGTAAAAGCAGTTCCAAGGGAGGCCACAGCCTGATTGAATCCAGCCTGATGCATGGCAATCACATCCATATAGCCTTCACATAAAATCATATTGTTTTTACGGGATGTACGGGCAAAATTCAGACCATACAGGTTCCGGCTCTTATCAAACACCTCCGTTTCAGGAGAATTCAGATATTTGGGCTCGCCATCTCCCATAACCCTTCCCCCAAAGCCAATGACACGATGGTTAATATCCTGTATGGGAAACATGACACGGTTCCAGAACTTATCGCACATTCCAATCTTTTCACTGTAGCTTACAAGTCCGGCTGCCTTTAGCAGCTCATCGTCATAGCCCTTCTTTTTCAAATATAGGTATAAATCGTTACTGGTTTTATTAGAATAGCCAAGCCCGAACCCCTTCATGGTTTCTTCGCTCAACTGTCTCTTTCTCAAATATTCATATCCTGTCTGCCCATGCTTGGACCGAAGCTGATAAAAGAAATACTTTGCCGCCTCTTTGTTGATTTCCAAAAGAGTTGCCCGCCTGCTTTCCTTTTTTTTCGTCTCTTCGTTATATTCCAGCTCCGGCAAAGGCACCCCTGCCCTGTCTGCCAGCATCTTTACCGCTTCTGCAAAAGTAAAATTCTCATAATTCATAATGAAGGTAAATACATTTCCTCCTGCGCCGCAGCCAAAGCAATAATACATCTGCTTGTGGGGCGATACGGAAAAAGATGAGGTTTTTTCATTGTGGAAGGGACACAGCCCAAAATAACTTGCTCCTTTTTTCTGCATGCGCACATAGCCTGAAATCACATCTACAATATCATTTTTTTGTCTTATCTCTTCGATTACCTCTTCCGGATAATACAACTTGTCCCACTTCCTTTTTTTCCTGCGGGCAATGGGGAAAACAGCCATGCCTGCATGGATATTTAACGGCACTGACGCATGAATATCTGCAAACCGGCCTGCCGGGCATCAGTGCGTCCATACACTAACCATGCCATGTTTTCGGAATAAAGATTTCTTCATACTTGGCAATGGCAAACCGGTCTGTCATACCCGCTATATGGTCGCATACAATCCGTTCTTTTGGCGTATTATCCCGTTCCATGACTTGCAGAAGCTCCTTTGGCAGCAGCTCCAGATGCTTCAGATAGTAGGTATAAAGGGCTTCTATGAGCATCTCCGCTTTTCCTTCCTCACTTTTTGCAACCGGATTCTGATATACATGTTCAAACATAAAGGTTCTGATATCTTTCATGGCCTGAGCTACCGGTTCCGACATGACAATGTCATTTTTCCCCCTGCTGTTCACTACAATGTCATGTATAAAATGGTCAAGCCTCTCCCTAGTAGTATAACCGATTACCTTCCCGATAGACCAGGGTACATCTGCATCCTTTAACAGATTTGCACGGATGGCATCATCCATATCATGGTGGATATAAGCTATCTTATCGGACAATCTTACAATTTTCCCCTCCAGAGTAGCCGGAACATTGGCTGTCTGGTGGTTCCGTATGCCATCTCTCACCTCATAAGTAAGATTCAGTCCCATGCCGTCTTTCTCCAGCACATCCACTGTTCTGACGCTCTGGTCACTATGTACGAAACCAAGAGGACATATATTATTCAGCGCCCGCTCTCCTGCATGTCCAAAAGGAGTATGCCCCAAATCATGTCCCAGCGCAATTGCTTCTACCAAATCTTCGTTTAATAAAAGAGCCTTTGCAATGGTTCTGGCATTCTGGGAAACCTCAAGAGTGTGGGTGAGTCTGGTACGGTAGTGGTCACCGTCCGGAGCCAGAAATACCTGTGTCTTATCCTTTAAGCGACGAAAAGATTTACTATGGAGAATCCGGTCCCTGTCCCTTTGAAAGACCGGACGGATGTCGCATTGCTCCTCTTTCCGCCCCCTTCCCTTGGAATTCCGGCTTAAACATGCATAAGGACTTAGATATTCACTTTCTCTTTCTTCCAATTGCTCTCTGATGGTCATGATATTCCCTCTATATGCTGTTTTTGGTTTCTTTTATATATTCGCTCAAAAATTGATAATTCCTTTTTTATTTTTAAAATTTTTTTCTTATCCAAAGACAGCCGCAAAAACAGGGGCTGACACTACCGTTATCAGACCGTTTACCACAATGGCAAGAGAGCTCATTGCGCCCTGCACTTCCCCCATTTCAATCATCTTTGAAGTTCCTATTGCATGGGATGCGGTCCCTATGCATAATCCCTGTGCTACCGGTTCCTTAATCCAAAACCACTTTAACATAGCGGGCCCCAATATGGCTCCCAGCAGCCCGGCCACAAGAGTTCCAACAATGGTTATTCCGGAAATCCCACCCAATTCTTCACAGGTACCAAGAGCAATTGCTGTAGTAATCGACTTAGGAAGCAGCGACACCATTAATTCCGGTTCCATTTTACATAAAGCTGCCATTCCCACAATAACAAATCCATGGGAGATGCTGCCTGCCAGAACTCCAGCCAGAATAGCTGCCACATTTTTTCTCAACACCTGAAATTGCTTATATAAAGGGACTGCCAGACAAATAGTAGCCGGCGTAAGGAAATAGGTAATATATTGTGCCCCCATGTCAAAGGTTTCATAATCCACATGGAATATCCATAACAACAAAATAATAAGGACCGTTGAAATCAGAAGGGGGTTGAGAACAGAAAGCCTGCATTTCTTTTGAATCCATAGGGCGAAAAAATAGCAGCCTAGCCCGAGAGCCATTCCAAAATAGGTCCATTGTGCCAGTAATTCATTCATTATTCTCTTTCTCCTTTGCCTTAATTCTTTTTCTGTCTCCGAGCAGTTTCATAACAGACTGGGTTACTATGCCTGTGACTGCGGTGGTAATTACAGTAGAAACAACAATGGTTCCCACGACAGGCACAAATGCGCCCATTACTTTATCCATAACCGTAATCAGGCTGACGCTGGGGGAAAGAAATAAAAGGGGCATGACTGCCAAAAAAAATTCAGAAGTTTCTTCTATCTGTTCCAGCTTTAAAATCCCCGCCATCAACAGCATAAACAAAATCAAAAGACCGTATATACTTGCCGGGACTGGAAGCGGCAGCAGACTGTGCAGCATTTCTCCCAAAAAGCTGACTCCCATAATAATCATAAATTGTTTCACATATTTCATATAAGCCACTCCTAACCATTAGAAACCTACACCTTCAGGCGCACTGTAAAAAACAGACTCAAAATCTCTTAAGAGTCTGTTTATATTATCCACTATTCCATATATTGCACTATTACTTTTCCTACTGTTCATTCTCCGTGACCTGAATAAACTGCAGCTCCCCGTCATAAGCCGCATGTCCTGTCTCCAAAGCCTTTCCTTCTACAGTAATTTTCACATTCTCACAACCATAGGCATCCAAAAAGGTATCTACAAGTCCTCCTATTACGATGTATTCCCCGGCAGTTCCCATCATAGATACATATTCCCTAAATTCCCTGGACATATCCAAATGTAAAAGCTTCGTATTTTTTTCATCTACATACACTGCTCTTACCTTTGTGTCCAGTGATACGATATTCACCTTTGCCAGCTCATCGATTAATGCTTCTACGGACCACTCATTTAAAACAACTTCTTTATAAATGATACCGTCTGCATTATCATTTCCATAATAGATAAGAACCTTGTTGTCTTCTTTTTCCTGCATGAGTTCTTTTTTGTTATCGCTTCCCTGGGCATCATTCTCTGTCGTATTATTTTCTTCCTCTTTTTCTTTTTCGTCAGGCTTTGTATCGGCTTCTGTGGCAGAAACATCCCCTTTTTCCATGTCCTGCTCCTGCCCGGCTTTTCCGCAGGAAGCAACGCAGACCAACACCATACAAAGCATTGCCGTAATGATAGCCTTTTTCTTCATTTTAACTCCTCCGCTTTTCATTATTTCCAATTCCTTGATTTTTTTATCCCTATGTATTTATGTCAATTGCATTAAAACGAAAAACTCCCAAGAAAATCTTTCTTGGGAGTTCATGCGGGAGATGGGACTTGAACCCACACGTCTATACAGACACAAGATCCTTAGTCTTGCCTGTCTGCCAATTCCAGCACTCCCGCTGATGTCGAATTGGTTTTCATCATGTTTCCACTTGCGACAAGGATTAGTATACCACAAAAACCTGAATTGTCAATATGATTTTTCATTTATAGATTTGTTCTTTCTATCTCGCCTACTCTACTTTGCTTCCATCGTCAAATTGAAAAAATGAATGATATTCACATCCCATAACCGAAGCCATTCTTTCAAGCTCTTCCTGAGAAAGCTTTCCCGTTTCCAATCTTTTGTTGATTGCCTGTAAAGACATTCCCATTTTTAAACCTAATTTTTCTACCGTAATCCCTGCTAATTCGCAGGCACTCTCTACTTTCTTTTGTATATTAATTTTTGCCGCCCCCTTTCTTTTTTTCTTTGCCCATCGCTAAATTCAAGTTTCATAAGTATTATAACAAAATTGAAGACTTTTTCAAGAGGGGCATTCTCTTATATGAAAATTTTATAGTGCCAGTTTTTAGAAAACATTTCAAACACATATAAAACCGCCCATTTTTTTACAATACCTAAAATGTATGAAAAAAGGTAACTGCAGTCACAGCAATACCTATCAAATAATTTTTGATAAATTGAACCCTCATGCAGTTTCCTCATAATTACCTTGAAGATGTTCTTCCAGTATTTCTGCAGCCTGTTGTGCGCTTAAATTAGTCTTGGAAATAAATTTGTATAATACATCTATGTCTTTTGCCTTTTTCTCATTCATTAAAGCTTCCAGCTCATCCTCTTCCTTATCTATCCTTATTTTCAAAAGACGAATTTCTTCTTTTTTTGCTTCAATCTTTTCTTCTACCGTTTTTCTTTGTCCTCTTGCCATAGTTTACCTCCAATATAATTCAAAGATATTATAGTATGTGGACTAGCATTCTATCTTATTCATTTTTTTAAAATATAATTTAAGCTTTTCCAACAGCTTCCTAATGCAGCAAAACAAATACACTGATTGCTCCAAAAATCATCCGTGCATTTTTTGTTAGTAATGCTTTTCTGCATACCTGTTTTAAGATTTATTTACACAAAAAATACTGCGCTCACCCCCTTAATTTTCGGTAAAAAAAGTTGCACCGCATTTACAAAGCTGTCAATCAGTCTTTGCCGATGTTCCCGCTTTGTCGCATCAAATTTGCGAAACAGTAAATGAAAAAAGCTATCTGCTCTCTTGTGAGTAATGGCTCGTGTATCTCCTCCTGCAAAATACTAACTTCAAGCTTGCTCTTGGTTTCCTCCAACTCGTCAAGCCTTTGCTTGGCGAACGGCGTGAAAATTCCGTCTTGGATAACGTTCAGCAGCAAGTTTTCAATTATTTTCTAAATTTATACTTTTTTAATAAATATATGTTTAAAATTTATTGTAAAATTATTTGTATAATATTACAATAAATGTAAAATATGTTTGAAAGGAGTCGGATTATGGGCAGAAGAGAAAAATTATCATCGAAACAAAAAAAATGTATTGCAAATTTAAAATTACATGGGAAAAAATTTAGAGATTTGGCTGGTGCAATCGGTGTGTGTGAAGCCACTGCACGAAAAGGCGCAAGAGAAGGAGATTTACTGAATATGATTGACAAGCTCGCATATCAAAATCGGTCTCTTTTAGTGCAAAATGAAATTCTAAAATCATCAGTGACATCTAAAAGGAAACGTTCTTCCGGTCATTCATAATGAATACCATTTTTTAGATTTTTATTTAGAATTTGTTGTATGTTTACAGTTTCTATTTTTCCACTTTGCAAGCTGCCAAACTTGCAAAGTGGCTTATCATATTTTACAATTTATTTATAGCTTTTAATCGCTCAAGTGTTGCTCCCATTAACAAGACCAGTTCATCTGTTTTGTTATCCATTTCACAAACTATTGCAATTTGATGTGGTCTGCCTTTCATATATTCCTTTCGCAGCCCATGTAATAAATATCCTGCTGTAATGGCACTAAAACTAGTTTCAAATGCATATAATCTATTCACATCTGCTAATTCTGGAAAACTTTCATTTTCACGTTCTATCATTTTTTTTAGCAATGGAGATATATTTTTTCTTTCTTTTTCCAATCTCCCAATCAGGCGTGCGTTTTCACTCTCCTTAACATTTAATCGCTCTTTTAAATTCTCTAATTGTTGTTTGTAAAATTTCACTTCTTCCTTAGAAAACAACGATTTTTCAATGCCACTTGGCAATTCTGAAAGTCTATCAAGAACAGATTGCAAAGCATTCTCATAATTATCATCTGCCTCTCTTTCATTGTTTATTTATACATTAAACTAATTATAACAAAAGTTCAGACTGCAAACAACATATTTATAAAACTATTGTCTATTTGTACTTTCTATATTTTTTATAATCTTATTTTTCTGATTTATATTTTCTCTTTTGAACTTTCACAAAAATTGCGGTCAATTTCAAAACCGTAGGCACTTCTGCCAAGCTCATAAGATGCCCTTAGTATTGTACCACTCCCTGCACATTGAGGACAGTGATGAATGGCAGAAAAAATTTGAGGAATGAAAAGCGCAGAGGGGAAAGGAAACAGAGAGGAAAAGGAGCGTATGACAAAAGCGGCGGTATCACCCACGATACCGCCGCTTTTGCTTTAGCACTAAAGATATACTAAAAATCCGAAGCCGTCCCCGATTGGAACCGGGTTCGGATTATCATTATCTGGTGCAGGAAAAGGGACTTGAACCCTCATGGTATTGCTACCACACGGACCTGAACCGTGCGCGTCTGCCAATTCCGCCATTCCTGCATGCAAGAATTATTTTATCGTCTTTTTACCATTCTGTCAAGGACTAAATTTTATATAATCTTCCTTTTTTATACGCACTGTTTTATAATCCATAAATTTTTTAATAATAGCCATATAACATTGTCCTAATATAATTATTAACAAATAATATCACGCTTTTATCACCCGCAAATTAAAAAGGATGCGAATCTCAAATTGATTCGCATCCTATATATTCCTATCTTTCCTTAAACAAGTTACATAATACCGGCATAAAGAGCACTTCCCTGTACATTATATGCTCCAGTAGATGTATAACCACTAGCCGCATTCGCCTGCGTAGTCATATAATAATCTACAAGGGATGCATTAGTGGAAATAGAAGAACCATAGTCTTTGAAAAATTCCTGTACCTTGGACATATCTGATTTTTTAAATGTATCCTCGTTAATCTTCATTCTGCCCTTCTCATCCACACTGATTCCAAATTGCTTAAGCGCACTCTCATTGCGCGCCGTTTTTTCCCTGATGTAAGATAAGTTTGCCAATACACCAGAATTTGAACTGGATTCAGCTTTATCGAACATGGCGTTGTAATTATTTACAAAGCTCTTTGCCGTAGCAAAAATTTTATCAATATTATATTTATCCGTCTCATTACCATCTGAATCCTTCATCTTTGCATATAATTCATCAGATGCAAGTGCTTTGCTGTCTGTTTTGAGACCGGCTGCCCCGGAAGCTACTGTGCTATTTGTCCCCGTGCTGCCTGTAGCAGCATTTGTACTGGCTGTAGCACCCGCAAACTTAAGGCGTGATGAAATCATAGAACCATAGCTCATGATATCTTTTGCCGAAAACAGTTCCTGCACTTTAGAAATATCTGCTTTCTTCAGCTTGGCTTCATTAATCTCAAGCGTTCCACGCGAATTGATTGTAATACCTATTTCGGAGAGCTTATCAGCATTCTTGCTCGTGCTGCTCATCATATTTGCCACATATGCCGTTTTTCCCGTCAACGTAGAACCTTTTGCCGCATTCACAACATCATTATAATCCGACACATAAGCTTTTATTGCGGAAACTACCTTGTCTGCTGCACTCTGACCGTTTTTCGTATCCGTATAAGTTGCGTCACTCTGCAACGCAGAAACAGAATTCTTCATGGTTGAGAGCCCTGCTGTCAAATTGGCATTTGCCTCCTGCACATCTTTGGAAACCTTCGGATTCCTCTTCTCTTCCAAAATTCTTTCAAGCATATTGCCTGACCTGCTTTTCGTGCCAGTGGAAGCTGTACTGGAATTCTTCAATGAACCATAATAAGACCTCATAAGCTTTCCATAGCTGCCATTCTTAATGCTGGTATAATCAGATAGCAAATTAGACATGGAAGCACTTCCTGTAGAACTGCCACCCATCATACCTGAAAACAAAGATGAATAACCACTTTTAAATGACATATTAATACTCATACTCTTCACTCCTTTGATTTACTTTCGGCATCCGTGCCTAATTTTCATTCCACTCCAGAAATCTAATTTATCTTTGTTTTTATCATAGCAGAAATGGCTTTTAAATGCAAGTTTTTTCCAATACTTTTCTCGGTATTTGGTAACAGTTCAGCCCTCAGCCTTCCCACACAGGAATCAGAACCAGCTGCAGGCAGAAAATGATTTCTAAAGGAGCCCTTATAAAAACGCCAGTGCTTAGCGAGGTTCTTTCGAGCTTAGCACTGCTGCGTTTTTATCAGAGCGAGAGCGTGGCGACGTAGAAACATTTTCTTCCTGCAGCCGGTTCTGATTCCTGTGTGGGAAGGCTGAGGGCTGAACTGTTATCGGTATTTTTCTTTATTTTTACAACGGTTCAACCAGCTTTTTGGATGGGACTGATTTGAATGAACGGACACAGAAGCCGAAACAGCATGCCGAACCGTTACCTATGCTTTTTAAAAAAAAATTGTACTAATTCCCTTCTTTTTCCATATACTATTTTAACAACTCAGGATCAAAAAAACATGATTAGAAAAATTCTCATTCCAGGCAGACCGAAATTTACAAAAAATTACGAGGCTGCCGTTGCTTCTTATGGAGCAATTCCCGTTGTTTCCCTTTCAGAACCCTCTATTGAAGACTATGAACTGCTTATTCTGCCCGGCGGCGGAGATATCCATCCTTCCTTCTTCAACCAGACCAATACTGCTTCCCGAAATATGGATTATGAACTGGATAAAGTACAGTTTCGGTTTCTTGATTTATTTGTAAAGGCCGGAAAACCCATACTGGGAATCTGTAAGGGAATGCAGCTTATCAATGTCTATTTTGGCGGAAATATTGTGCAGAACATGACTGCCGAACAGTTAGCAGTCCACTCTTATGAAAACGAAGACAGCTATCATCTGATATTTTTTAATACTCTTTCACCTATGCCTTTCAAAAACGGCCTCCGGCTTTTTCCCGGGAAACTTCAGGTAAACAGTGCACACCATCAGTGTATCGATCACTTGGGGCAGGGGCTGACCACTCTTCAATACAGCCTGGATTATATTCCTGAAACCATAGCCCATATATCTTTGCCGATACTGGGCTTTCAATGGCACCCGGAACGTTTGTTTTACAATGGAAAAGATTCCCTGGGCCCATTTCTTCATTATTTTTTAAAGGACTCTTGATTTAGAACATTTGTTCTGCTATAATACTGTTTACAGAAGCTTTACATATTTCTGAAAGGAGTCCTTTTTATGCCGGAACCGATTATTTTTCATGTGGATGTAAATTCCGCCTTTTTATCCTGGGAAGCCTGCTTTCTGTTAAAAAGCGGAACCGGGCAGGCAGATATACGTGAGATTCCTTCAGTTATCGGAGGCAGCGAAGCTGCGCGCCACGGCATTGTACTGGCCAAATCCCCTGCCGCCAGAGCCTTTGGCATTAAAACCGGAGAGCCTTTGGCACAGGCAAGGCGGAAATGCCCCCATCTTCAGGTCTTTCCCCCTCATTATGATTTATATGTACAAAATTCCAAGGCTCTTATGGCCCTGCTTGGCCGCTATGCGCCTACAGTAGAGCCAATCAGCATTGACGAAGCATATTGTGACATGACCGGTACAAAAGGCCTCTATGGAGATTTAATCGCCTTTGCACACACCTTAAAGGATACTATCCACTCTCAATTAGGATTTACAGTAAATATCGGCATTTCCCAAAACAGGGTACTGGCTAAAATGGCCTCTGATTTTGAAAAGCCGGATAAAGTGCACACCCTTTTTTCTGATGAAATTCCTGCTAAAATGTGGCCTCTTCCTGTAGAAGAGTTGTTCTATGTTGGACGCTCCAGCTATCAGAAGCTCCACAATCTGGGAATTTATACAATTGGCGATTTGGCGCATTATGACAGGGAAACCTTGATTTCTCATCTGAACAAGCACGGTGATACCATCTGGCAGTTTGCCAACGGCATAGATGTTCCGGAAATATCCGCTTCCCAGCCTGAAACGAAAGGCTATGGCAATTCCATTACAATTCCTTATGATATAGAAGACAGGGATACCGCCAGAATCTACCTGCTTTCCCTTTGTGAAACGGTAGGTGCAAGGCTTAGAAGCGACCATGCCTTTATTAAAACCATTTCCGTTTCCATGGTGGATTCCTCTTTTCAACATTCCTCCAAACAAGTAACTCTGCCTTCTGCCACTAATATTACAGAAAAAATTTTCCACTGTGCCTGCCAGCTGTTTGACCAGCTTTGGAAAGGAGAGCCCCTCCGCCTGCTGGGTGTTTCCACCTCAAAGGCCACAAAAGAGCAATTCGTACAATACAGCCTGTTCGACACCGGAATGGATGAGAAATACGAAAAGCTCAATTCCGCCATAGACCGGATACGTGAAAAATATGGAGAAGATTCCGTAAAAAGAGCCCGCTTTTTAGAGGGACAGGCAGAGCACATGGCAGGCGGCATTAATAAAGCAAAAAGAACAGACACCAACAAAAATGTTTAATGCCTGTTCCCTTATTCTTCTATTTTTTTATGGAATGCCTTCTTTCCTTTTTCGCTTCATATAAAGCCGTATCAGCTTCTTTTAGCATATGGGAAAGTTCAAAATTGTCACTGCATACAAATTCAATCATGCCAATGGAAAACTCCACATAATAGGGCTTGCCGGAACCTCTATTCAAATCCTCCATCGCCTTCTTCATCCGCTGCTTATAACTCTTTACAAATTCAGGTTCATCGCTGACTATCATGGAAACGAATTCATCACCGCCCAATCGCCCTGCCGCTCCCTCCTGACTAAGACTATCTTTTAGTAAGAGCGCAGCCTTACTGATTGCATAGTCACCTTCTGAATGCCCAAAACAATCGTTGATTTCCTTCAGATGATCCAAATCTGCAAAAATAAAGTATGCCTTTTTATCTTTATTTCTTTTATTAAGGCGAAGAGCATTTTCTCCAAAGCCCCTCCGGTTTAAAATACCGGTAAGCTGATCATACTCGGAAATAAAATTCAGGACTTCATTTTTCTCTTCAATAATCTTGACTTTTGCTGCCAGCTCCTTTTGTATTTTCCTTTCCTTTTTGTTCATGTCCAGAAAACGCATGATGTTTCCAATCTGAAGACTTGTAACATACAGGGAGGATATTTCCTGATATTCACTTTCACACATTAAAAGACCATATTGCTTTTCTTCTGAATACAGGATAAAGGACAACAGTATATGTCCTGCTTCCTTTGGAAGATAATCGCAGAATCCCTTTTCTGTATCTACCACAGGTCTTTCGCTCTGCACAAAGCTCATAGCGTTATCCTCTTCGCAATAAGATGCCAGATACATTTTCGCCGGAAGCTTCCATTCATCTTCTTTTCTATGCACGATTGGCTGGTCAAAAACATATAAATATGCTCTTGGAACATTTCTCTTCTGCAATTGCAGCGCTGTCTGATAATATACTTCCTTTTCATCGTTAATACACTCCAGTATGGAACGCTCAAACAAAGGCTCCATAAGGGATTTCCTCTTGAAAAGCACATATTCATCTTCTTTTCTCTGGCAAAAACGATAATAAATACTATTCTGAATGGCAGTATTTAATTCAAGTACATTAATCTTTTTGGCAATGTCTTCCGAATATTCAGACAATTCCTTTAAAAAGGCATCAATTGCATTTAACAATGCAAACGGAGAGATAAAATCCCTGTACGGTCCATTGATAATCATATTTAAAATTCCAATGGCACCCTTTTTATCATATTCCAGATTGCGCACTGTACCGGAAAACAGAAAATAATTCATTACATAAAGAACCAGACTTTTCGCATGTCCCCTGACATATTCCATGAGTCTTCCATTTTCCGGATGCAAAATACAGCTCCTTGTCAATTCATCTATCTTTTTCTCCGCATAGTAATATGCCTCTTCTTTATTTTGAAAATCAATCTTCCCCGCTGACAATTTAGAAATACAGCCGCAGGAACACCTCTTTTTTAACTTTGCAGGCTGCCTGATTTGAATCCTTTCACCTCCCCTGCAAAGATTAATTGCTTCCATTAAAGCGCGATAACCCATGTCATAGCCATTCTGCTCTGCAGTTGTAAGAGGCGGCTCCATAGTCTGTGCTTTGGAAAAATCATCATATCCGGTTACTGCAATATCCTTCCCTACCACCATTCCCCGTTTTTTACAAACCTTATAAGCAGCCATGGCCATTTCATCATTGGCACATACGATTGCCTCTGTCTTGGGATTGGAATCTAAAAGCTTTTCCACCTGCTCTTCTACAAATTCCGAATAATCTCCATACTCAACCATGGAATCTACAACCGGAATCTGATATTTTTTCATAACATCCAGATACGCTCTTCTTCTTTCAAACGCATCCGTATTATTTTTGGGACCGCTTAAATAAACAATATTTTTATAGCCATGTTCCGAAATCAAATGCTCCATGATATCGGTCATTCCTGAATAATTACCGCTTATAATGTAATTGCCGTCATCTCCCAACCCCTTTTCTTCCAACACGATACAAGGAAATTTTTGAAAGCGGCGAAAGAAATCATCCCTGTCCTGATTTTCCAGAAAAATGCACAAGGTTCCATAAGAAATAATCAACGCATCCAGATTTCCCAAAAGCGCATAGTCGTAAATGACATTAAACTGGTAATCATAGTCCTCTCCTATTTTATAGCCATAAATATCCTGGGAAAACACGCTGCTTTGAGTACCTAAAAAAAACAGCAGATTACAAGTACACTCTTTTGCCCCCTGACATATTCCCTGTATCAATTCTTTTGGATGGGCTGTATGGGCATTTCCAATTAAAACACCAATATTATATACTTTTTCTTCCTTCATTTTCTTTCCCCCTGCTGTGTTCTCTTTTTCTCTTATTGCAGGAAAACACCAGCTCTACTTCTCTTCTGTCAGGCAGGCCAGACAGCCTATTTCAGCAACAATTTCCCGGATTTCCTTATGAAAACATTCAATTGTCTTATCTGCATACTTTTCGTACAGCACAACTCTTTCTTCATACAAATCCTGCAGTGACTGGCCGCTTCTCATAGCAACTCCCCGCTGGTTCAGATCTCCCAGACGATGCCTGATTTCTTCGTAAGGAAGCTTTAAATAAATAACGCTTCCAATCTCTTTCAAATGCTTCATAGCCGTTTTACCATAAACGGCACTGCCTCCGGTTGCAATGACAGTATGCTCTACCATAAAAGAAGCATTGACCGCTTCCTCTATTTTAAGAAAATCCTCCAGGCCCTTTTCAGAAATAATCTCATGAAGCTTCCTGCCTTCTCTCGCCTGAATCTCCAAATCAGAATCCAGAAAATCGTAACCAATATTTTTGGCAAGTACAACCCCCACCGTACTTTTTCCTGAACCAGGCATACCTATTAAAACAATATTCTTCACTTTTCAGACCTCTTTCCAATATCATACACACTTTTTTCCAATTTGTCACTTTTTTTCTTTATTGTCAATATATTTTTTGTAACAGTTCAGCCCTCAGCTTTCTGCCTGCATCCGGTTCCGGCTCCTGTGTGGGAAAGCTGAGGGCTGAACTGTTACTATTTTTCAAATTACAGATTCTTTAAAAGAGCAAGAAGAAATTCCCATACCCTTTTTGTGGAGGAAATCGACAGCCTTTCTTCAGTGGTATGAATATCCTCCATATCCGGTCCAAAAGATACACTGTCCAAATCCTTGATTTTTCCAGCCAGAATTCCGCATTCAAGTCCTGCATGGATAGAAAGCACAGTGGGCTTCTTCCCATACATGTCCTCATATACCTTCACAAAGGTATCGCGGAGAGGGGATTCCTCCTTATATTCCCATGCGGGATAATCTCCCGATAAGCTGTATGTGCCCCCCACGGAGCTTAAAATATCCGTAACCTTGTCCCGCAAGGCATCTTTTTGTGAAACAACTGAACTTCTTAAAGAAAAAGCTGTAGAAAATTCCTCCTCCTTTAACAGCATAATCCCAAGATTCAAAGAGGTTTCCACCAGTCCTTCCAGCTTTCCGCTCATGGACTGCACGCCGTTTGGCACCGTACAAAGCAGCTTTATTATTTTTTCCATGGATGTTCCTGTCAAAGCCTTCTGTCCCGGCTGTTTTTTTATCTTCTTAAAAATGAGGCAAAGATCTTTGTCAGTCTCTTCATGCTCTTCTTTTTGCTTTTTTTCTATTTCCTTTAAAATCTTTTCACAACTTTCCGATTCTTCCTGTGGGAAAAATACCGCTGCCTTTGCTTCCCTTGGTATGGCATTATCCTTTGTTCCGCCTTCCAGGGCTGTCAATACAATATGGACCTTTTCGGAAAGCCCCTTTAAAACCCTTCCCATCAATATATTGGCATTTCCCCTGTTTTTATGAATCTCCACTCCGGAATGTCCGCCCATTAGTCCCGTAAGAGTAATTTCCATACCATGAAACTCTCCTGGAATCTCTTCCCACTGTACCGGAAGAAGTCCATTGACCCGCACTCCTCCTGCACAGCTTACAGTAAGCTCGCCTTCCTTTTCCGAATCGATATTCAGCATTCTCTTTCCTTTTAAGGAAGACAAATCAATAGCCAGGGCGCCTTCCATCCCAACCTCTTCCTCCACTGTAATGATTACCTCCAGGGGAGGATGGGGAATATCCTTGGAATCCAGCAGGGCAAGGGCATATGCCACTGCAATGCCGTCATCTCCCCCAAGGCTGGTTCCCTCCGCATAGACAAAATCTCCGTCCGTTCTTACATCTAAAGGGTCCGTCAATAAGTTTTTATCACAGTCCGGCTTCTTTACCGCTACCATGTCCATATGTCCCTGAAGGATGACCGGCTCCTTATTCTCATAGCCTTTTGAGGCTTCCTTTTTTATAATTACGTTATATACCTCATCCTGTATATATTCCAGATTTCTTTCTTTTGCAAATTCCACCAGATAGTTGCTGATGCCCTGTACATTTCCCGAGCCATGGGGAATCGAACAGATTTTTTCAAAGTAGGAAAAGACAGTTTTTGGTTCTAATTGTTCTAACATAAATAAATGCTCCTCTCTTTTTGCTTCAAGTGAATGTTTCACTGTTGTTAAGGACAAGGGTGCTGAAAAGAAAAAGCACATCCTGGTCATTGAATTCAATAAATTTATCCAGATAATCCGCTCTCAGATATCGGATATCCACCAGCGTTACTTTTGAATATCCCTCCACAAGAAGCGGAACGATACTGCTTCCAAAAGAATCCCTGAACACAATAAGTTCACGGTCATTTTTACAATTGGGGTTTTCTATAGTGATAAGGGAAAGCGGGCCCGACAGAAACATTTCATAGGGGTCCCTGCCTAAAGCCTTATCCATATCATAAATTCCACCCACAATACCTTTCTCATGATTTGTCACCTTACAGCCGTCAAGAATATCATTTGTAAGATAATATATTGTCTCAGCAGGCAACGGAAGAGATGACTGTCCATAATAAACTCCGTAAAACGGGTAATCAAGTGCCTTTTCGGTATATTTGCCTGAGAGAGTGACACCCATTCCTGCGGCAATCTTTGCGGCAGTATCCGTAAGTTTTTCCTGACGCCAGTGGGTATCGGTCTTATAATAATCCGTAATGTCAAGAGTTCCGGTAATGTCGATATACCCGGCATAGTTCATCCGCTCCTGCATCATGGTAAACAGCTTTTCATAATCCATGCAAAGATAGCCGTTCTGTTTTGCAAGAAAATAGCTTTTATCCGGAACTATGGAAAAGCAGATATTCAAATTTTTATCCGCAAGGAAATTTTCGTAAATATACTCAAATCTGTCCGCAGCATGGTTAACGGATTTCTCGTTCAGCGGGTATTCCAGCTTTGCGGCATAACCGTCCTCCATATATATGCCGTTATTGTCCGGCTGCCTGAACATATAATAAGTCAGAAATGCCTTAACCGTTCGGAAAGTGTCCCGCAGGGGAAACTGGTCCTGAGTGTAACTCTCAAATTCTGTTATAAAGCTGCCGTCCTTAACAGCACCATAAGAAAGTTCCGGAAGCTGTGCAAGTTTACGCCTTTCACTGTGAGAAAATTCCTTTGAAGGCAGTACCCAGACAGCTAAGGTCAGGCTGACAAAAAACAGACCAACAATGGCAACACATATCATATCCTTATATTTTTTCATTCTTCATTCCTCCTGTTTCAAAACCTGAAATAAAGGAAGGGATTATAGGAACCGTCAACAAGATATGCGGTACATGCCACAAGCATTGCAGAAATTGCCAAAGGCTCGGCAAAAATCACAACCTTTCCGCCGGCAGGAGTTGCACTCACACGGTTCCATAACTTTTTCGGCAGCGGAGTGGCACCAATCAGGGCAAACAGAATCACAACCCCGTAGCTGCGGAAATAATATAAGAATTCTTCCGAAATCAGGGGATATCCGCCGGCGCCAAACATAGCCTGCACATAAGAAAATGCCTGCCCCATGCCTGTCGCATCAAAAATGACAAAGCTGATGATAACCAGAATGATAACATACACATGACTCAGCATACCATTCCTTTTGAGCTTCTTAAGAAGCCAAAGCTTTTCTATTGTAAGCAGAAACGCAAAATAGAGTCCCCATACAATGAAATTCCATGAAGCTCCATGCCAGAAGCCGGTAAGCATCCAGACCACAAAAATATTAAATATATGACGAGAAACGCTGACGCGGTTGCCGCCTAACGGAATATAGACATAATCGCGGAACCATGAACCAAGCGATATATGCCAACGCTGCCAAAACTCGGTAATGCTGGCAGAAATATAAGGATAATTAAAGTTTTCAGGGAAGCTGAACCCAAATATTTTCCCAAGGCCAATAGCCATATCACTGTAGCCTGAAAAATCAAAATATATGTGGAGCGAATATGCCACAGCATAAAGCCAAAAGAAAAATATAGATTTATCATTGGATTCACGGAAAATGCTGCAAAGCTCCCCCAGCAGATTGGCAATCATAATCTTTTTGCCAAGCCCTATTATAAAGCGGCGAATACCAAGCGCAGTCTTTTCAAAGGAATGACTTCGCTCCTTAAGCTGATTTGCAATATGGGAATAACGGACGATAGGTCCGGCAATAAGCTGGGGAAAAAGCGCAACATATGCCGCAAGATCCACAGGGTTCTTCTGTGCTGCAACTTCTTCGCGATAAACATCAATAGTATAACTGAGTATCTGGAAGGTGTAAAAGCTGATTCCGATAGGCAGGGTCAACCTGAGCATAGGAACGGAAAGCCCCGTCATTGCATTAAAATTGCCTATAAAGAAATCACAATATTTGAAATACCCAAGTATGACAAGGCTGCCTGAAACGGATAATGCCAGCAAAAGCTTTGCTATCTTATTTTTTTTGCGGAAACGCTCAATAAGCAGCCCGAATACATATCCCATTACAATAGCAGCTACCATCCACACCAAGTATTCCGGTTCACCCCACCCATAGAAAAATAAACTTGAAAGAAGCAAAACGGTATTTTTCAGAGCCCGCGGCGCAATAAAATAAAAAATAAGTACGCAGGGTAAAAACCAAAACAAAAATGGTATGCTTGAAAACAACATTTAAGTACGCTCCCTCTCTGTCGGAAATTATTCAACCATTGCGGGAGCATCCACAAGCACCGTGGATTGTGGCTCAACCACAGAGCAGGCTGCCACAAGATTATCAATATTCTCTTCAAGTCCGTATGCCATGACCACATAGTCACCCACAGAAATAACAACTACCTTATCGGGAAAACCGCACATCCATTGCTGTCCCTGAACGGATATCTTGTATGCCTCGGCAAACTCGGATGCCTTTGCAGGGTCCTTAAGCCTGACAACAGCCGAGCTGAAGGTGTTGGTGTTCATCATGTGCTGAAGGGTGGCAGCATCATCCTCAAGCATATCGTAAAGCTCATCGGTAACGTGGAGCAGCTGCTTGAAGCTGTCAGCATTATCTTCTGTCAGCAGAAACTGCCCCGGACCCTCCGTACTATGTTCCATATCACCGCCGGCGCAGGGAAACTTTTGTTCCTCACTAAATGCAGCCCATACCTCCGTATAAAAAGCCACAGCAGATTCAATGTCAGGTGCTGCGGACTGACTGGTGTCTCCGGTGCTGCCGGTATCGTCGGTACCGTCCTCCCTATTGCTGCAGCCGGTAAAGACCGCCACGGCAAAACTCATAATCATTACAAGCAGGATAGAAATTATTTTTTTCATTTTGTTTTTCCTTTCAATAGATGTGAAATGCGTTTTGGGAGCTGGCTTTTTATACAGTCCATGGCTCTTTCTGTCCCTAAATACAAAAACTTATGATAATCATAGCACTCCTATGGGAACTTTTCCACCACTTTTTTTGGAAGAAAGTGGTAGAAAGTGGAACAAATATTTCCCATTTGTAAGCCCCATCCTTATATTAATGGCAGTTATCGTATTTCTTTCAATCATGTCTTTTTTAGTATGCCTAAACTAATATATCCTATGTATTTGTGATTTCATTTATATTTCTAAGCTTTTTTCAATATATTTAAAATATTTAGAAAAAAGCAATACTTTAAAATGTTACACAGGTTTTTTTGATTACCATAAGTGGTATTTTTCTCTGTTCCGACTAAGAAAAACCAGTGCTACAATCATGGTGATCAGCTCTGCTATCGGTACTGCAAGCCATACACCCGTTACACCCAAAAGATTAGGTAATGAAAGCAACAGCACTGTAATCAGTCCGAAAGTCCGCAAGAATGACAAAATTGCTGACAACTTCCCGTTTGATAATGCTGTGAATGTGGCAGAAGTAAAAATGTTCAACCCACAAAACAGAAAGCCAAAGGGAAAAATCAAAAATCCGTTTTGTGCAATTTCATGAACCGGCGTTCCCTTTTCTGTAAAAATACCAACCAATTGCGAACCAAAAATTAAAGCTACGGCAAAAACAGTGATCGAAACAAAGACAATGAACCGCATACAAATAGAAAATACATTCTTTAGCTGTTTTTCGTCCTGCTTCCCATAGTTATAGCTGATAACAGGGGCTACTCCCATAGAAAAACCTATGTAAAGGGCGCTCAATAAAAACTGTGTATAGATAATGATTGTGATTGCCGCAACTCCGTTTTCTCCAAGCAGTTTCATCATAATCCGGTTAAAAAGGAATGTTGTAACCGCTGCTGCCGCCTGACTTACCATTTCTGAAAAACCATTTGTACAACTTTCAGCCAATACGGAAAAATCTATGACTGGCTTCCTAAAATGCAGACTGCCTTTCTTTGCGGAAAAGAACCATAATCCAATCACCGCCGGTATCATATAGCCAAAGCCCGTACCAAAAGCCGCCCCTTTAATGCCCATTTGCAACGGCACCATAAAAATATAGTCCAGTAAAATGTTTACGATTCCCGCACTTACACCAAGCACCATACCAATTCCCGGGCGTCCCGCTGTTACGATTAGATTTTGAAAAAGCACTTGCAGGATACTTGCGGGCGTGAATAACAGCAGAATGAAAAGGTATTCTTTGCAGTATGGAAATAGAATACTGCTGGCTCCAATTCCCCAGACAATCCTGTCAATAAAAACCGTTCCCAAGACTGCAATCAATACACCTGACAAAATGCCCGCTGAGATAATCAGCGTAAAATCCTGTGCCGCCCTTGTATGTTCTCCTGCTCCCATTTTGCGCGCTACAA
>CANCYR010000007.1 GCA_947382355.1 uncultured Lachnospiraceae bacterium | reverse complement strand
ACATTAGCATTTTCTTTCTTACCTTTTTAAGAGAAACCCTTTTCATTAAAATTTATACCTCGGTTATATTTGACATAACAGCCCCTATATCTAAAGCTGTACCTGTAAGAGAAAGTAAATCTGAGCCAAAATCTTTCACTATTGAATACACCTGTTCTTTGGTACAATTCAATACACCGGCTACAACCAAAGATACAATTCCATGTGTATATACAATCATTCTTTGGAACAGCATATCCGCCTGTTCTTTGCTAATATTAAGATACTGATACAATTTATCTATCAAAACAGCATTCCCATTGTCTGTTAAGATAGAATTAAATCCACCCCTACAATAGTTTTTGCTTTCACCCATATATACAAAACGGAATAGGTTAGGCGTATCAAATGCTAAATTGATATATCCATAGCCAATCTGCCAAAATGCCTCTATACAGTTTGTCGAAGCAGGCATCATTTTTTGATTTGCGTAGGTAACGGCTTCCTTTGTCAAGGCTTCCCTCATGTTATCCATATTGCCAAATTGCCATGCAATCGGTTGTGTTGAGCAGTTTAATTCTCTCGCAATGCTTTTTATGCTTACCGCTGAATATCCCTCACGGATAAGAACGTCTAATGCCGCTGTGAGAATTTTTTCTTTTGTAATCTGAACGCTGCGCGGCATAACGTACCTCCACAATAAAATAAATGCCTTTATATAACACACTTTATATTATATTTATTTGTGTCCTGCATGTCAAGAAACGCAATTCAAATTTCACCCAATTTTCACCATTCCGAAAGACAGTATAGCGGAAATCAATCCCTTATGGGAAAATAAAGTTTCTGCCGTTCACGCTGCAAATGTTGGATAGTGCGGAGGGGTGACAAACAAATACAAATAAAAAGGGACTTCCTCAATCCTTAAAAGGCTATGACAGCAATGGTTATAGTCTTTTTTCATGCGGTTATTACCGTAGAAAATGAAAGTGTATTCTCTAAAGCAGAGAAATACCCACCATCAATATACCATAATCCAAATATCCGACAACTAACAGGCAAAAACAAAAACAGCTACTTTCATAAGTGGCATTTTGTTTATATTCATTATTTGGTAGATATATCTATCAATCATATCAATCAATATTTATACATCTAACTTTAGATGTACCACAGGGAGGGAAAAGACCAGGAACAAAGAGCAGGAACAGCAGATTTTGAACTATTACAGCACCACAGACAAATATATCCGTAGCAAGACACACTCCAATGCGCATCAGACTGTATTTACCAAAGAAAATGATAAATACCAGTGGCTTGTGTTGGAGCAGAAAAGCCAAAACCAAGTTGAGGTAAGGCAGATGATGATTGAACGGAATAGGGATAAAGAAGATTGTACATAGTTTAGTGGAATTACGAGCGTGTTTGTGGTAGGATAATAATATGAAACAATTAACACTTGAGGAGAGTATTCTATGGATAATGAAGAAATTATAGAAACTAACAAAACTTATTGGAATGAGCATGCAGACTTATGGTTTGGCACAACAGCTTTGCCCGTATATGGGGTTCGTTTTCCGACGGAAGATGATTTGCATTTATTTGGTAATGTTGCCAATAAGAAAATGTTAGAAATATGCTGTGGTAGCGGACATTCTTTAAAGTACAATGCTGACAGAGGCGCAGGTGAACTATGGGGCGTTGATTTATCACAGAATCAGTTGGATAATGCTGCTAAATTATTAAAAAAAAATGATTATTCAGCGAATTTGATATGTGCAAAAATGGAAGATGAATTGAATGTACCTAAAGAATACTTTGATTATGTTTACTCTATATATGGAATTGGTTGGACAACAGACCTGCAAGGTACATTTAATAAAATAGCCAGTTATTTGAAGACAGATGGTATTTTTATTTTTAGTTGGCATCACACTTTAAATTATTGTATAGCATGGTCATGCGATGAGAGAAAAGATGTCTTGGTTGATAATAAATTTGTTTTAACTAAAAGTTATTATGATGAAACATATTTCAAAATGCCTGTGCATGATAGTGAGATTGTTTTATGTAATAGAAAAATGTCCACATATATTAACGCACTGGCAAAAGCAGGCTTTATGGTTGAACAATTTATAGAAGAAACAGATAGTGATTCACTTAAAGTAGCTGGAGATATTGATATTAAAACCCAAAAAGCGAAAATGATGCCGCTTTCATTTTGTATAAAGGCACGAAAAATATAAATTCTCATTTGGTGAAAGCAAAGCACTAAACCTTTATGGAATTTTTATATGTTTTTCACTTTACCTATAATCAAACAAAGAACACCCATTCCATATACTAAAGCAAAGGTCAGCACCTGCCCCAAAGGTACAGCCCGAGACAAACCAGCAACAGAGGGAGAAGAGGGGATTTCAGGCATTGTTTTTGACGTGTATTTTCCTTAACAGCCTGCCCGCTTTCAGGGGAAAATTGCCACGGATGGCAATTTTAGTCCTATCGCGCCATGGAGGGCGCAATAGGACGACCCGTCCGGTACCAGCCCCTTCCCTCAGGCTGTTTAGGAAAATCCACGTCAAAAACACCGCCCGGAATCCCCTCTTCTCCCTCTGCTGCGTCCTGTCTGAAATCCCCCCTTCTCCCTCTGCTGCGTCCTGTCTGAAATCCCCCCTTTCCCTCTGCTACGTCCTGCCCGCCATTCCCCCACATACACCTAAACAATCTCAGCTCTCCCCCGGCAATCTATCCTAATTCAACAACCGTCTCAAATCCAACATCCCCCACCCCTGCTTCGTAAACGCTTCCCCCAAATCCCTCGCACTGTAAATCAGCTTCCTCTTCACCTCTTCCGGAGACTTATCCGGATATTTTTCCATAGCCAGCGCCAATGCCCCCGTTATAATCGGCGTGGACATGGAAGTGCCACTTTTTTTCACATAAGTCCTTTTTCCACAGGAAACAATCTCTGTACCCGGAGCCACAATATCCGGCTTTTTCATCACATATTTGCTTGGTCCCCTGCCGGAATAATCCTCGCACATCCTTCTCCCCGGCAGCCTGAACGCCCCGTCATGGCACCCTACTGAAATAGTATCTTCATCCTCTCCCAGCAAAGACAAAGACTTAGGCTTAGGACCGAAATTGCCTGCCGCTGCCACCAGCAGAATGCCCGCCCGGTAGATTTTTTCCTCCATCTCTTCAATTCTTTTTTCCTTTTCCTTCCACTGCTCATCTTCCTCCTGACTTTTTGTACCCACCGAAACATTAATAAGCTTTAAATGGAATAAATTCTTATTCTCCAATAACCATTCAAGCCCCTGTAACAAAATGTCAATATCACCATTTCCCTGCTTATCGAGCACCTTGCCCACATACAAATCAGCTTTGGGAGCCATTCCCATATATTTTCCTCCTGACAGATTTCCGTTTCCCGCCAGAATCCCGCAAACATGGGTTCCATGCCCCAGGTCGTCATAAGGCCCCTTCTTTCCATACACAAAGTCCCGAAACCCCCTGACTCTATAATCAAAATCCGGGTGCAGAAAAACACCGGAATCCAGCACCCCGATTCCTATTCCATATCCGGTAAGCCCCTGTTTCACGGCTTCCTGATAACCTATTTGATTTCTAACCCTTTCCACGAAAAAACTCCTGTTTTTTCTATTATATGACAGGAGTTTTCTTGTGTTTCTTTTTTCGTATCTTACTACTATATGCCCGGTGTTTATCACATAGTCTTATTTCCAGGAAATTTCTGTATCCTTCGTGACAGCCTGACTGAAATCAAAATCCCAGGAACCTGCTTTTGCCGGCATCAGCTGAGGTTTTTTTACCTTTTCCCCTTTTGTCACCTTCTGGGTGGCAAAAACGGTTCCCTGATAAATAAAGGTCACCGTACAGGTGCCTGTTTCCTCCGTTTTATCTTCGGAGCCGTTATCTGCAGGGGTACTGTTTCCGGAGCCATCTTTAGGGCTGTTGTCCGTGCCCTGGCTGCTTTGGGGCTTTTGACCTTTTTCCGGCGTCTTTTTCCCCTGCGGCTGTTCACCGTCCTCCTCAGGCTGTTCCTCTTTTGGCTCTTCTTCTGCGCCCTTATCTCCCACAGCGTTATCCTCTGTTTCCTCTTTCCCATTATCTGCTTCTTTTTCCGTTTCCTCTTTTTCCAAAGAAGACTTTAAGAGCTCCTCCAGTTCTTCCCCTGAAACAGACAGCGTCCTGCCATCCTCTGAAATCCAGTTTAAAAATTCCAGAACCCTGGTTTTCAGTTCTTCATAGCTCACCGGCTCATCCATGCCCTCATAGTCCGAATCCTCCTCATTTCCCCAGATTCGCACCTGACTGCCTGCTGCTACGGGAACCTCCTCATCGCTTATGCTCCCGTCCGGAAACACAAGCCTGCTTCCTACTTTTCCCTCATACACCGACAGCTTTGTATGGGACACTCCGTCTTCCCCGTAAGTCACCTCTACCCGAAACACCGTCCCCCTTACTGCCATGGTGGAATTGGGTGAATTAACCTCATAGCTTGATTTGGGACTTAATGGATTTTCCAGATTGCTGACTACTGCTCCCTGCTCTAAATGAATTTTCGTCCTGCTGTCCGTACTGTTTCCGGAAGCCTCCAGACGTATTCTGGTATCCGGCTCTAACAGCACGTACTTATCCTCATCCAGCTTTAACTGCAGATAGCTGTCCGTTGATACATTTAAAATATCCTCTGACTGCAGCTGCATGTTTTCATAAGCTTCTATTCCTTTTGTTTCCTGCCGGTCCACATAAGCAGTTCCTTCTACCTGATAGACCTGTATCTGTCGGTAATCCTTTTCCTGATTGAAAAAAACAACTCCTCCCACCACGGCTGCAGTTACCGCCGCACCAGAAGCAATGCTGATCCATGCTTTTTTTGATAGGGCTTTCAATAGTTTCATATGTTCTCCTCTTATGTTATTTCTTTGTCAACGTATAGCTTCCGTCCTTTGCCACATAAAATGTGCTGTTTCCCTTATAAATGCAGCCATCGCTTCCTACTGTCCAGCTGCCGCTTCCAAGCTTGTACATTTTCTTTGCCTTTAACTGGTAAGTGCCTCCCTTTGATATTGTCTCCGGGGCATTGCTGTTATTTTTATCATCCGTATTGCTGTTATTATCTGTATTGTCTTTATCGTCCGTATTGTTTTTATTATCTGTGTTGCTTTTATCGTCCGTATTGTCCTTATCGCCGGTATTATTCTTATCATCCGTATTATCCGTTTTTTCCTGTTCCCACTGTGCCGTAAAGGTAATGGTCCTGCCATCATAAGCTGCGAAATCAAAGGAAGCGGTTACGGCATTCTGGGCATATATTTTATTATCCCCGCTGCATAGCCATCCTTTAAATACATAGCCATCCCTTACCGGGGCGCCAGATGTAGTAATTGTAAATCCGTCTTCGCTTTTTGAAGACTGGGTAATTTCCCTGGAAGCGGCTCCCGACATGGTTCCTCCATTAGGCGCAAAGGCAATCTTTACGGATTTTGCTTTCGTCCACTGTCCCTCATAGGACATGACCGCTTCATTTTTGGCGCTTATGCTGCCATAATCCCCAAAGGGAACAGACAGGGCAGTTCCTCCCGCATAACTGGTTCCTATACTGCTTTGTGCAGAAGCATTGTTTTCCGTACAAAGCCAGCCGTCAAAAAAGTAACCGCTTCTGTCCGGCGTTGGAAAATCAATGGTAAAGCTATCTCCTTTGCTTTCCTGGATTTTCGTCAGGGTATTCACAGCGGTGCCGTTTTTGGCATCCAGCCGGATATCCACGCAGGCTCCCCATCCCACTTTTACATAACAGGCTCCCTCACCGGCAATAAAGTCCCTGAGGGCAGTGCCCGAAGCTCCCACATTCAGCGTTTTTCCGGACTGCCATCTGTCATCTGCCACATTTCCGCCGCTGTCGGCAATGCCCCACTGGAGCACATAATGCCTTCCGGAAGAATCCTTAATGGGTCCTAAAGAAAAACTGCCGTCCTCATTGGTCGTCTTGTTCATTCCTGACTGGTAATCAGCCGGCAAAGCAAGCTGGCTGTCATTGAAAAAGCTGACCCAGATATCATCCGCTGCCAATACGTTCATGGGATACCCATGAATCCATACAGTTAATAAAGCTGCTGCCAGTATCCAGGCAATCAGTTGTTTTTTTCGATTCATCTTCTTCCTCCCTGTCCTTTCAACCGAAAATCCTTTTTTAGCAATGAAACATCCACTGCCTTCCCCATGGCAGTTATAACACACACAATGGACGCAAACAACGCCCTGTAAGTAAAGAAATAATGCTGTCCGGAATGACCGTGAAGCAGGGCAATCCGTATCACCGGAACCGCTGCTAAAAGAAACAGCAATACGGACAGCTCATTCCCTTCCCTCTTCCCATATAAAAAGAGGAAAGCTGCCGCCCCCGCCCCTAAAGCAAGCAATGCCAGACAAAGCCCCTCTTTTGTGGCAATCCATTGAAAGCCCGCCAGCAGACGGATATTGGAAAGAACTGCTTCCGGGACCGTAAAATCCCCTCCCTGGCGAAACAGCATAATCTCTATTGCAGAAGCCGCCCTGTCTGCCTCAAAAACCGCACCGGACAACATCCACTTTACCAAAAAAACCGCCAGATAAGAAATACTCCACAGCATTCCGCCTGCAAACAAAAAGCCCGTTTCCTTCCGGATTCCTTTCAGCCTTCCTTCCTTTTGCCATATACAAAGCACAATAGCACAGGGCACTGCAAACGTCACGGTTTCCGTAGTGAGAAAATCAAAAAAGCCACAGCATACGCCGCTTATGACCAACAGGCACAAAACTGTCTCTCTTTTCTTCCAAAGCTTACATGCGGCTAAAGAAACCGCCAGCGTAATAAACCAGGTTGGCATATATTCCACGCACATGACTGTCATGGGCATACAGACAAAAAACCCGGCAATCCACAAAGAAGCCGCCAGCGCCTTTTGCCCTCTTTTTACAAGAGCCGCTGTCAAAAGCCCCATAAGCAGTACCATAAGGATTCCCGCAAACACCCGGATTCCCTTTATGGTAAAAAAAACAAACAAAGGCCTTAAAAATATCATCATGCCATGCCAGTACCTGTCATAAACGGTATCCGGTTCTTTTTCCTCCGCAATCCGCTCCTTTAACAGCCTGAGCATGGGATATTCTTCATTGCCCCGGTCTGAATAAAAAGGAGCCTCTATTAAAGTAACGGCTTTATGCTTTTCCTCTATGGAGTACATAATATTAAATAAAATGGCATCCGCATAATTATCAATTTCCGTTGCCGGGTTTCCTTTTTGCAGGCAGTGAAATTCATCTTCCTTTTCTTCCAGATACTCCGCAGATAAAAGCAGGTTTTCCCGAAATGCCTCCTTTGGAATCCATGCGGAAGCATACAAAAGAAGCATAAGCCCCGAAAGTGTAACTGTAAAACACAGAAAAAGAATTCCGGCAGTTTTCAGACAGCTTAAAATAGCATAAGGTCTTCCTGATTTTTTATCTGAATGTTTTTTAATGCTTCTTCCAGCCATGTTACCAGCCTTTCCTCCAGTTTTCCTTCTTCCGCCATGCTATGCAATATGGAAAATGCCTTTTCCCCGGACATGGGCTTTTTATAAGGGCGGTCACTGGAAGTTAAGGCGTCATAAATATCCACAACCGTCAAAATTCTGGATTCCAGCTCCAGTTCTTCTCCCTTTAACTGCCTGGGATAACCTGTCCCGTTTAAAAATTCATGATGGGAAGCTGCAAATTTCGCCACATTTCCGTAATTGGCGCTGAAATGTACCTTGCCCAGTATTTTTTCCGTCATGGCAACATGGCTTTCCATAAGCCTTCTTTCCTCTTTTGTAAGAGTTCCCTTTTGTATGGTAAGGCATTCCCTTTCTTCCTCTGTCATATAAGGAATCTGAACGCCGTCTTCTGTTTCATAAACCTGTGCCCCGATTTCTTCCACCCGTTTTATCTGTTCCTCTGACAAATAGCCTGAGGTATCTATTTCCGTTAAAAAAGAAAGACTTTCCTGCAGGAAGGCTTTTTTCTCTTTCCATTCTTCTTCGGTAATCCTGCCTCTTTCCCTATCCAGCTCATAATAAACCGAAATCAGCCGAAACCGGTCTTTCAGCCGTTCCATCCTTTCCCCAAGCCTTGCCGGCTTATTCATGACTGACAGGGGAATAATCATCTTGCCAATATCATGCAGCGCCGCAGCAAGCACCAGCTGTTCTTTCCTATTTTCATCAAAAAATTCCTGACAGCGCCCTTCCCTGTTCAATTGATTGATATATTCCGCCAGTGTCTCCGCATACATTGCCACCTTCCTTGTGTGGGTGCCATTGTAGGGCGTCCGCTCATCAATGGCTGTTGCCATGGCTGCCGCAAAGGAATACAGCTGGCGTTTGATTTCCCTTACATATATCATATTGGACACGGCAACAGCAGCCTGGGAGCTTAAGGAACGAAGCACGAATTCATGCTCCTTTGTAAATGAAGTCACCCTGCCCTCCCGGTCCATGGCATTTATCAGCTGCAGCACTCCAACCAGCCCTTCCTGCATGTCTGTCATGGGAATGACCAGCATGGACCGGGTGCGGTAACCGGTAATGGCATCGTATTTCTTGGGTCCTGAGAAATCAAACTGCTGACTGTCATAAACATCTGAAATATTGATAAGCTCCTTGTGGATAGCGCTGTAGGAGCATACATTCCCTTCCTTCATGGGCACGGGAGGCATGTCAATTTTTTCTCCCTTTACTCCCTTGCTCACGTTCTGGGAAAGGGTCTTCATGATTTTAAACTCCAGACAATCATTCTGATAAAGATAAAGGGTTCCTGCATCACAGTTTGAAAGCTCCATGGCTTTCACAAGAATCATCTCCAAAAGCCTGTTTTTATCCTTTTCCCTTGTTAATGCAGCGCCTATGTCTATAATATCCTTCAGTTCCCTTTGAGTTAACATATGCTTACTCCTTTATAATGGATAGATTCCCTGTTCTTTCATATACCGGATGGAAGCCCTTTGCTTTTCCGGCTCCTTCATTTCAATTAGCAGAGAGCTTTGAATGCCGTATTCGTTTATAAAGTCTGTAAATTCCTTCCAGTTTATGCTTCCTGCTCCTACGGTTTCATGCAGGTCTTCCTGCAAATCATTGTCATTGATATGCATATGTCCGATATAGGGGGCAAGCGCCTTTACCCATGCTTTAATATCCCTGCCAAAAATAAGGGCGTGTCCATAATCAAAACATACATGAAAACGTTCTTGTTCCTGCATTCTTTCTGCCAGCGCAGCCAGCATATCCGGGGTCTCATCAAACATATTTTCCATAAAGATTTCCAGTTCCCCGTATTCCTCCAGCATCTGCTGAAAAAACCGGACATTTCTTTCTATCCAGTTTTTCTGATAGCTTTTCAGTCTGAAATTTGCAATCATGTTTGTATGGAACACTACCCCGCGTATTCCCAGCTCCCTTGCAATTTCCAGAGACTGCCTTATCCGAATGCCGGATATTTCCCTGATTTTAGGGTCGTCACTATGTACTGCAATATCCAGAAATGCTCCATGGAGCATATCCTTCTTTCTGTCTCTTTGCAGGCTCTTATAAAACTCAATTCTTCTCCTGCATGCTTCTTTATCCTCCAACAAATCCGGAACATAAAAATCATTGTATTCAAAAGCGGCATTGTACTCCTTTGCTAACGCCATGCTTTCTTCAATCCGTTCCGCCATTGGAATGATATATAATGTTTTCATCCTGCCACCTCTGTATTATATTACCAGTATCATTATGCCTGCCCTGTTATTTACTTTTCCGTGCTTTCCATTTTTCAATTATGTTTTTATCACAGAATGTTTTTCAAGTCATACACAAATACGCCATTGCTTTTTCCTTTCAGAGGAATGACGCCCACCTCTTCTGCCTCTATCCGGTCCTTTACGGCATCGTATACATCCTTGCTAATCAGTATCTGCCCTCTTTTCGCATTGCTTTCCAGCCTTGCCGCAGTATTTACCGTATCACCGATTGCCGTGTAATCCATCCGGAAGTCACAGCCGATATTGCCCACAACAGCATTGCCGCAATTGACGCCGATTCCAAAGCTTACGCTTTTTCCAAAACGCTCCATCAGCCTTTTTTCCAGCGCTTCACTTCCCGCCGCAATGTCCCTTGCCGTACAGACTGCCTTGAAAATATAATCCTCCAGGTCAAAGGGGGCATTAAACACTGCCATGGTGGCATCCCCGATAAATTTATCCAACGTTCCGCCGTTTTTAAAAATAGAATTTGTAGTCAGTTCCAGATATTCATTCAGGATTTCCACTACCTGTTCCGGCTCAAGGCTTTCCGACATAGGGGTAAAGCCTCTGATATCCACAAATAGAACTGCAATATGCCTGTTCTCTCCTCCCAAAGCAATATGAAATTCCCCCTGCCTTGCAATTTCATCCACCACCTGGGGAGCCACATATTTTTTAAAGGCGGAAAGCACTTTTTTTCTCCGCCAGATTTCCGACAGATACCCTTTCACAAGCCAAAAGGCGTACACAATAAGGAAAAACAGCAAAAGCTCAGCCACATCGGTCACATAGCCTTTTGCATACAGGAATTTCCCAAGAAAAAGAGCCGCTCCCATAAGCACAAACAGCAAAACCGTGGAAGGAATGATTTTCATTTTCTTACAGCAGGCATAGTAAAGCAGTACAAGCAGTGCCCCGATAAATCCATAGAAAAACTGATTTACAAAAACCGCCGTCTTTCCTTCCATAAGCGCCTCTAAAATGTTGGCATGGATCTCCACCCCGTACATCTGCGCTCCCCGCTGTACTGCCGCATGATACGCATCCTGCATCCCCGGCGCATAGGCTCCTATTAGAACAATGCTGTCCTTTAAGGTTCTTTGGTCAATGCTGCCTTCTAATATGTCGCACATGGAAAGCACCTCATAGGAACCGCTTTTTCCGGAATAAGTAAATGCAAACAGATCATCGGAAAAGGTTTTTACAGGTATTTTTTCTATTCCGTTTCTTTTGCAGTATTGTTCGTATATTTCCATGGAAAAGGACGGAATGGTTTCTCCCTCATAAGACATCCGGGTTTTGGAAAAACGAATATAGCCGTCACTGTCCTGCAGGGTATTGGCAAATCCGTAAGAAGATGCCTGCCTTAACTGCTCATAAGGGTATTCCACCATTTCCACATGGTTTCTGTCAATGACTGCCTTTCCCGCCCCGTCCAAAGATACCCGGGGCTTTATGACCATATTCACGGCTGTCACCACATTGCCTGCCTTCTCACATGCCTCCGCAAATCTCTTATCTCCTTCCTCCGTCACCTGTCCCACATACATAATATCAAATGCTATCAGGGCGGGAGAAGCCTCTTTCTCTTCCATAAGCTTCTCCACTAACGCTGCAGGAATATCCCTGCTCCATGTTTTCATATCCCCGTATTTTTCTATGGTCTTTTCATCAATTGCTATGATTTTAATTAATTTGCTGGTGGGTGTAGGCACTTGATAAAGCCTGTCACTGATGATTTTGTCAAAAGAATAAAGAAGCTGGCTGCTGCATGTAAGGAATGTGAGTATCGCCAGAAAAATGGCCGGAAGCCATGTCATTATCGTCTCTTTGAGTTTTTTCATGTTTGTACCTCTTTATCAGATTAGTAAAATCAAAAATAAGAATTTTATAAATCCTCTGAAAACATTTCCTGAAAATGTTTCTTATGTAATTCTAAATAAGTATCCTCTTCCACAAACTGCTCTAAAGTATCTTTCTCTATGGCACATGCCTCATAAGTCAAATCTTCATAACCTTTCTTAAACTTTTCCCACTCCTCTTCATTCCATTCATTATGCAAAAGCTCTACTATTCTGTCTATTTGCTGCTCATATTTTCCATTGATTCTCAATTTTACCAGATTATCTCCAAGGTCATAGGCATCTTCTCTGGCATATACAAGATAAGGAAACCACTCTTCATGTTTCATAAATTCTCTGGAAAATAAAACAAATCCTCTGTTGCTTCCAAATTCACACCACAATTCATTAAAAAAATCAGAGCACAAATACCGCTGCCATTGTTCCATTTCCTTATTTGCCTCTTTTTCCTTAACCATTGCAATCCATTGTTCCATTGCCAATATTGGATTTTCCTTGAAAATTTCTACAATTGCACGCATTTTCCCTGCCTTTTGCGCTTCCTCAGAATCTTCTTTTTCACGCCAATCTTCTTGTTTCTCTAAATCACTTACAAACTCTAAATAACCATCCCTGCTTAACAATTTTTTAAATTCTGTGTAGTGCCTGATATACTGCTCTTCATTATCAACATCCACAATAAGATATATCCAGAACCAGCTTTCAATAAGCTGATTCCATATATTCTTCTCATTCCGAAACAGTTCCAAAAAACACTCAATCTTTTTTACTGCATATTCTACATTTCCTTCATAGAGAACTGCTTCCATACAGTTAGAAAACAAACCAACACCTATGGAAAACAAACCAACACTTACAATTTTTTTGCCTACAGCTACAAACATATCCAAATAAGCATCCATAAATTCTTCTGTCTGCCCCATTTCCTTATATATAGCATATTTTTCAGACATGAATAAATCACTAATATAGCTGTCTAATTCTTGCAATTCTGAAAGCATACATAGAACATCCTTTTTTTCCTTTAATAATGCTTTCATATTTTTAAGCAACACCTCTATCATTTCCTGAGGATACTTATTTAAATTGTATGTAAGCTTTATCTTTCTGCTAATATATTCCCCGTTATCTCCTTCCGGATCATACATAATCAATGTTCCATCATTCCAGTAATTGGCAAAAACGTAAGTTCCGGCTTCTGTCTGCTTTGTGTATACAACATCGTCCGGTACTCTGTTTATAAGCTCTTCCATCATTTTCAAAGCCTGTCCGCTGTCTGCTTTTTCTTTTTCCTCTTTGTATTTTTCCATATCACTTTTCTTATTTTTTTGAAATAATTTTTCTAAAAACAATTTTGTTTTCCTCCTGTTTGAAATCTTATTATAAAAGAAAAAGAGGAAGGCAAAAATCCGTCCGCCTCCCTCTTCTTCGTCTCTTATCTAATATTTATTTTACCAGAACATCCTTTTCATCCCTTTTAAAGAACAAAAACAGCGCCAATGCCAAAAGCCCTGTTGCCAAAATCCACTTGGGCTCTAAATAGTCTCCCGTATCCGGCGACACGTCTTTTCTTCCATAGTTAATATCGTACTCTGCTCCTTTCCGCATGGCTATTTTGGCATCAAAAGCCTCTTTAAAAGACTGGGGCACATTCTCTCCCTGATACAGTCCATAAGGTGAGAAATGCTTTGCTTCAAAGGTCACATAACTGTCCTTCCCTGATGCATACTGCTTGCAGGCAGAAAACTCCAGCTGTCCGTTATTATCTAAGCACACGGCAACAATGGGGGTATCTATCCAGGCGCTGCTGACCGGAATGGCAACCGTAAGCCTTTCTTTTCCAAGATTCTGAATCTCCATATTGCCTTCTGTTGTTTTCATGGATAAATCAAAGGACAGGAAATTCTCATTCGTAGCAGCTCCGTATTCCTTTTCCAAAGCTTCTTTTAATCGTGCCTCTTCCTCTTTGTTTTCTGCCAGCGTCACTATGTAATTCCCTGCATTGCTTGAAAAAGAAGCTGCTACCGTCTCATTTTCCATATAATCGGGATGGGTGATTTCAAACTGGATGTTGGAGGCTGTACTGCTCTCCTCTGTTTCTTCTCCTTCTGCCGGTTCATTCTGGCTTTCGGCTGTTTCCTGCTGGTTCTCCACTGCTTCTTTCTCTTCTTCAGATGAAAAACCATGATATGCTTCTTTATTTATGGACTCCACATCATACTCTTTTCCGTAAATCCAGACCACATCCGGAACATCAAGGGGATAGCCGTTCTCTCCATTGGAAACATATTTTACATATACAGTACCCCTTGCCGTGCCGGAAGGCTCTTTGGAAATACTGCATACGATTCCGCGAAATCCCATGTTTTTATCATCTAATATAGTGTCTGTTACATCCTGGATTCCGTTATTGACCACTGCCACTTCCACGCTGTTAAGCACAGGCTTTCTATAATCCGCATTGGTAAATCTGGCGGCAGTCTTTTCACAGGAAATCTTTGGAAGGATGTTTCCAAGAAATACTACGCTGTCTGATTTGCCGTTATTTTCCTGGTCAAAGGCACGCAGTCCCATATAGGCTACAGAAGCCGGAATGCGGATGGTCTCCAAAGGACAGTTTAAAAATGCCCTGTCGCAGATTTTTTCAAGATAATTTCCGCCTGTTACGCTTTTAAGGGCTGTACAATCCTTAAATGCTTCTTCTCCGATTTCTTCCACCCTGTCCGGAAGGCTCACGCTTGTAATCTCACTATGGCCTTCAAATACGTTTGCCCCGATTTTCCTTACATTTTCCGGAAGTATTACTTGTGCTGCATTTCCTTTATATCCAATTAAAATTCCGTTTCCGACTACCAAAAAGTCGCTTACGTCCGGTCCGTTTCTCCAGTTTTCCAGCCATGCCGTATCTTCAAAGGCAGAAGGCTCTATTGTGCTGACAGTCTGGGGAATGGTAACAGAGGATAAATTCTTGCACTTATAAAATGCCCCGTAGCCTATGCTTTTCACACCATATGGAATTTGTATGGCAGATAAACCAGTATAGGCAAACGCAAAATCCCCGATTCTTTCAATTCCCTCCGGGATATTATATTCCTTTAAGTCGTACTGCTGATAAAACGCTCTGTCCGCAATGGTCTTTCCGTCAACCACTACATATTTTTCTACGATTTCTTCCTCTTCATAAAAAGTAGCCGGACGGCTTTCTTCACCGTTTATTTCATCAGAAGCCTGATTTGCTTTTGCTGCTTCCGCCTTACTTCCTCCGCTTTGTACCTGCATTTTTGTATTATCCAGAAAGACTACTGCCTGAGAAGAAACAATTTTTGTTTTTCCCATCACATCACTGCCTTCTGTTCTTTCCATTCCGTCCTGCAGCTTTGTAACGTCCAGATCGCTTACATCCGCAACCCAGCCTTCCTTTTCATCCTCTGTCCCATTGTCGCTCACAGTCTGCCTTCCGGCTTCACTTGGCCGTATCCGGGTGTTTTCACTTTCCTCATAATCCGTTTTGGAAACATTGGTTGTTTCAAAGGTTTCATCATACTTGGAAGCATAGGTTCCTTCCTCATATAAAAGCTTCAGCCTTCCGCAGCCGTCAAAGGCGGTTTCATGTATAGAAAGCACTGAAGGGGGAATATAAGCTTCCTCCAGATTTACACAGTCTTCAAATGCTTTTAAATCAATAGAGACTGCCATATTGGGAATCGTAATGCTTTTAAGCCCCCGGCAGTTTGAAAATGCATATTCAGGTATGACAGTAAGCCCTTTTCCAAAATAAACCTGCCTGATATTATCACAGCCCCAAAATGCATATTTATCAATGTCCTTTACGGAATCCGGAAAGAAAAAGCTGTCTCCCTTGCGCCCTGAAAGTACCTGATAGAGCTTTGTCCTGTCTTTATTGTAAAGGACGCCGTTTAAGCATTGAAACTGCTTGTTGGCAGGGTCTACCAGAATAGTGTTCAATTTCGGGCAGTTTGCAAAAGCTCCGGAACCCACTTCCGTAACAGATGCAGGAATATTTACTTCTTTTAAATTTCCGCAGCCGGCAAAAGCTCCGGCACCGATTTGCTCCACCGTTCTTGGAACCGTGATTCGTTCTACTACCATATTGTTTTGAAAGGCATCCTGTGCAATTGTTTCAACGGAACGGGGAATAGACACGGAATAATCCGTGCCTTCATAAGAAATCAGTGTTGTTCCATTTATCACAAAATCAGAGTGACTGGCGGCTCCTGCATCAGGAGCCGGAATCTGGGTAACTGCTATTGCAAGTGCCAATAACAATACGGAAATGCTCTTTCTTATTTTTTTCCCCATAAATTCTCCTATACCTTCATAATTACTTTTTTCTTAGTATCCATCATGCAGAGACTTAAAATAGATAAAGCTGCAAGACCAATTACCAAAAACCACTTTGGATGAAGCCCGTCACCAGTTGTAGGCGTTGCATCAATGGTTGCTCCTGCTGATAAATGGGCAGTGTCAACATATACGCCATATGGTGAAAAATGAGTTGCCACAAAGGACACGCATGGCACGCCGTTAATACTTGTAAATCTTGGTGATAATTTATCCAGCGAGCCATTTACCACACCTGCCACCTTATTATTGCCTGCATATTCTGCCAGAGCATCCGGCAGCGGTATCGTAATATTTACTGTAATTCCCGATGTATTGGTAATTCTGTTTGTACCCGTAGAGTCATACAGGGAAATATCCATGGCAAAGAATTTAATGGAATCCAGGCTTCCGTATTCTGCTAACAATGCCTGTTCCATTGCTGCTCTTGCCTCTTCACTGTCTGTAATCTTTACAATGAAATTATCGGAAGAGCCATTTACAGTTGCAGAAGCCACACCTCTGTTGGAAATTCCTGTTTTGGTAATATCCACTGTAGTATTTCCATTACCTTTTGTTCCTGTTTTTGTGCTGCTTGTGTTATTGTTGACTCTGTTTGCAGTATTTCCGGATACCGTTCTGTTAGTAGTGCTTGTGCTTGTAGTAGTCGTTCCGCTGTTTTTAAAGTTTGCCGTAATGACAACAGCATTTCCCGGCATAATAAAGGTGGTAGGGGATGCTGTATTGCTTGCTAAAGTCACCCCGCCTGAATTTACCGTCCATCCGTTAAAGGTCTTTCCGGCAGTCGTTCCTGCTGTAATGGTAACTGTCGAACCCTTTTTGTAATTTCCGCTTCCTGAACCTCCATTTACCGTAACAGTATATGTATCTTTTGTATTATTGGAATTGTTATTATTATTGTTATTATTATCGTTACCATCGGATCCGCTATTGGAAGTATTATTGCTGGAGCCGCTTATCTCGCTTTTTTCAAACTGGGCATAAACGTCTGTATCTTTCGTAAGATTCAAATAGCTTGGTATCCAGCCGGTAAACTTATACCCTTCCCTTGTAGGATCTGCCGGGGCCATGGCAGAAGCTCCAGGATCAATTTTCTGTGTGCTTACCAGTGTGCCGTCATAATTATAGAAATTTACCGTAATCCGCTTGTCTTCCGGATCTAACTTTTCATATTGGGCATATATGGACAAATCAGAGGTTACATTCGTATACCCCGGTCTCCATCCTGTAAACATATATCCTTCTCTGGTAGGTGACGGCGGGGTATGGGCATTTTTTCCATCCATAACTTCCTGCTCATCTAAAACCGTATCGTCCCAATCGTAGAAGGTTACCTTATAAGTAGTACCCTGAACATCATCATCTGTCCTGTCATAAAAAGCATAAATGGACATATCTCTTGCTACAGATGTATAATCACCTTTCCATCCCATAAAAGTATAGCCCTTTCTTACAGGATCAGCAGGCGGCTCTGCGTCGCTTCCTTTCTCTACCTTCTGGCTCTTCAAAATGGTGTCATCCCAGTCAAAGAATACAACCGTAAAGCTGGGCAGAATAGGATCTCCTAATGTAAGCCCATATAATTTTGCAAATGTTTCAGCAGCACTTCCCTCTTCACAGGAAATAGTAATATTTTTATTAACCGTACCATTTGCATTGGTAAATGCAGAAGAATCAATAAAGCTTACGCTGCTTGGTATCCTCAGGGAACGCACTGCGCTGTTCCGGAATGCCCTCTCTCTGATAATCTTTGCCGTTTCCGGTATTTCTACAGAAAACAGCGTAGGTGTATTTTCAAAACAGCTTACCGGTATTTCTTCCACGGAAGATAAGGACAAATCCACATCACCGATTCCTGCGCAATCCATAAACGCTTCATCTGCAATGCTCTTAATACCTTCTAATTCACCTTTTGCCACCATACTGGAACCAATTGCATAATCTCCTGTCATACCTCTTGTTTCCAGACATTCTATAATACTGGTCTTAACCCCGTCTTCAAGTCCGTAAATAATGCCGTTATCGCATATAAAATAAGGACTTTCCGGGAATCCCACAACCGTAAGCTTTTCACAGCTTGCAAAAGGCCTTAAGCCAAACTTGTTCATATTTGGGGATATATTTACATTCAACAAATTATCACAATTGCCAAAAGCATAGTTGCCGATGTATTCTCCGTTTTCATTGCCGCTGCTTTTTGTAGTCACCGTCTGGAGATTTTCACATCCGTAAAAAGCATACGCCGGAATATTGGAAACGGAATTCATTTCAATACTCTCGATTCGATTATTGGCGCCTCTTAAGGTATTGCCGGAAATAGAGCTTACATCATTTCCTTCTTCGTCCTTGCCCGAGAAAAGACCTACTGCAATAGCCTCGATTCCATTTGGCAGCTTTACATTCAGTGCAGAATTTACAATATCAAACTGATCCTGTGTAGGCTGCACGGAAGAATTGCCTGATTTAAAGTCTTCATATACTTTTATGGCATCTTTTGCCGCTACCTTCTGCTCCTGTGTCGTATCCGGGTAAGAAATAGTGCCTCCTCTCAAAGCTTCATAAGTAGGATAATCCACCAGCTCATTCAAGTCTGTATCCGGATTGTAGCGAATAGTCAGATTACTTGGCCAGCCGCTGTAAAAAGTTATATAGGTCACTTCCTGATTGCCCCTGTTAATATTGCTTGCCGGGTCCATTGCATAAGCAAACGGCTTGGAATAAGGCGAAACAGTTCCGGTAAAGGTCAGTTTCGGATTCCTTGTCAGGGTAGACGCATGACCACAGGAAGCCTCCTGCGTATGGAATGCACCGTTACCGATGTCCGTCAGGTTGATAGGCTCCTGAAAAATCACATCTTCCAGGCCGTGACAGCCCTTAAAAGCATACTCACCAATTTCCGTAATGGAAGAAGGAATCGTTATTTTTCTAAGGTCACAATTTCCCTGGAAACTGTCAGAACCGATTTTGGTAATGTTATAAGGTCCGATTGCACCGGGAATTTCTACATTTTCCACACCGGCTTCCATATCGAAATAGCGGAGGTTATTCTCCTCATCTACCCGATAAGTAATATGTCTTCCGGTACCTGCGCCGGTATCCGGATCAATTTCTTCTACTACTTTTTCATACAGATAAGGTTCATCCAAATACTTGAACGCAATTCCCTCTTTTGTTGCCACATCATGAATTGCAGATACTCCATATCCTGCAAAATAAAAGCTTTCTTTTACCTGATTGATAAATTCTTTAAAACCAAAGCTTCCGCCCGGTGTTTCCGAGAATTTCAGGGAATCATTATTGATTGTAATATATTCCAGGCTGCTGCAGCCTTCCACTAAGGTTAAATCCAAATCCTCATTTTCCTGATAAAAGCTTCCCGGGAAATCAAGGCTTTTTAAACTGGTACAGTTTTTAAAAGCATATGGTCCTATCTTTTTTAAGGAAACATTATACTCGTCTCCAACCTCATCCTTTCCGTATAAAACAACCTCGGTCATGGCAGAACAGCCTTCAAATGCTGAATCACCAAGATATGAGGTGAAAATAGGCATTGTAAAGGAACGGAGTCCCCTGCAGTTATAAAACGCATGATGACCGATTTTGGAAACGCTGGAATGCAAATTGATATCCACAGTCTTTAGGTTAATACATTCCGCAAATGCATAATTGCCTATGGTATTTGCTCCGTTTGCAAGTACGATTGCCTGCAGGGAGCTACAGCCTCTAAATGCGTTGTCTCCAATACCCAGCAGCTTTTCTCCTGTTTTTAAGGTAATGATATTTCCGGCCATAGAGAATACTCCCATATCCGGAGTGTCATCCAGTACCCAGTCCCATTTTACGTTTTCCGTTGTTTTGCTCTTTACATGCTGATTGGAAATATAAGCAACTTCTGCATCCCTTACCCATTTTTTATCATCGGTAGTCGTTGCTCTGTAGTTGCCTAAATCAGAATCCGGCAGGCTCGGGTCAGCTTTATAGTAAAGCTCCTCACTTCCAAGACCTTCCCACTGATTTCTATAATCCGTGCTGTAAAAACATGGCTTATAGCCGTCGAGCTGTTTTTCCGTAGTCATTTCATTGGAACTTACCGTACCGATTTCATTTCCGTCATCATCATAAACAGGAGACCATATAATGTTTCCTGTAGGCACTTCCACCTCTTTATAAACTGCAAAATAAAGCGGAGTTCCATCCTGGGAGGATGCCACATAGCCCAGATCTGTTCCATGTGTATCCGTTAATTTTTTATATCCGTTTACAGTATCAGGAATGGTAAGGACTCCTCCGTCCAGACTCCTGCTTGCCACATATCCAACTATGACAGCAATTTTATCAGAGCTGTTCAACCGATTGATATAGGCAAACTGAAACATACCGTCTCCGGTTGTATATATAGGAGTGTTCCCATCCGCTGCTATTTGCGGAATGCTGGATTCTTCCGGTGTTACTCCGATTTGAATATTACCGTCATCCGCCTGCACATTCTGTACAGGAATTGCTGCCACCAAAACAGCTGAAATCATGAACACTGCTGCTAAAGCAGCGCATATTGTTCTCCTGATTTTTGCTTTTAATCTTCTTGGTTTTCTTTTCTTTGCCATAATCTTCTCCTTTATTTTACGAAATTCGCTTTGCCACTACAACAAACCTGCCGTCCTCCTGTTCATAATCACAAGTGGACAAAGTAAGGAGCTGATCCCCATACTCTGCAGTAACTCCTGTATCATACAATGACATTTGCGCCATTTCTTCCATATAAGAATTAAATTCTTGTTCTGAATTTGCATCTATAAACTGATAATACTTAAACACTACTTCTTCTTCATAATAAATCTTGGACAGGAACACATACATGACCTCGTAAGTTCCCTCCTCGTAAATCGTATCAAACAAAATGTTCTTATGCTTCTTATAAAAATCCTCATCCTTATAATTATCTAAATCTCCGAACATTTTCCCGGACTTCATATGATGGCCGTAAATAATATAATTGGTACTGGTCCTTGTAATGCTGCAGTCCTTATCCAAAAACAAGGTACCGTTTTTATCCTTTTCCTGTCTGGTGTTATGATCCAGATAATATTCATTATTTACAGTCTGCATAACCGGATAGTCTATATTTGTATCGTCAATTTTCAGCCATCCGATTAGGTTTTTGTTGGTTTTATATAAACTTTTATACTTTTCCAGCACCACATAATCTTTCTCCTCCGTATCAAGATGTACGACTACTTCATCGCCGCCCATTGCATTCAGTTTGGAATTTTCCTTCAGCTTTGCCATCTGCTGCTGCTCTTTATCCTTTTTTACTGCCTCCATGCAGTAAACGGTAAAATAACCCAGACACCCTGCTGCTATCAGGAGTAAAGCGCTCATCATAATCTTTCTTGCTATGTACTGCCCTCTTGTGAGCACCTTTACCTTAGGCTTTTTGCTTTCCTTCTCCTTGCCGCCCTTTACCTGTTTCCGGCTTCCTTTCGTTTCTTCAAAGCTCCCTGCCCGGATTCTCCGGACCTGCTCGTAAACCTCATCATCAAATTCTCTTCCCAGAACTGTTTCAAAGGAAATGCTGCCAGTCTGCATCCTATTATATAATTCCAGTATGCTTTCTTTTTTTGAATAATTGGTTTTTTCTTTTAGCAGGCGTATTTTTTCCAAGTCTCTGAGGGCTGCTTCATATTCCCCTTTCGTCCGAAAGCTATGCCCGCCCGCCTTCCATCTTCCTGATTCCACAAAACATACCCCATTGTCAAATTTCTACATATACCTTTATTTTACTATATCTTGAAATAAATTCAAGTCCAAAGCCACATTTTGTTATTTAGAATTTTTCTCCAATTTTTTCAAAATTAACGGAAACATTGACATGCCCGGATACATAGTATAAAGCATAATCAAAATTATGGAGGCTCAATATGAGTGATTTAACAGCAAGCCACTGCGGATGTGGCTCAAACAACAATTCTGGCTGTGGCTGCAGCAGTATCATTTGGATTATTATTTTATTGGCAATTTGCGGAAACAATGGTGATAACGGCTGTGGCTGTGGCGGCTTCTTAGGCGGCTTCGGCGGCGGCGACAACAACTGCTGTGAACTGATTTTCTTACTTCTCATCTTAAGCTGCTGCTGCGGTGGCGGCAACAGTTTTTGCTGCTAATCATCAATAGCAGAAAATGTATGTTACAAAGGGCGATACTATCACATCGCCCTTTTGCATACACTGTTATAAATACCCCCTTCGAAACGGGGAACAGGAATGAACACAAAGGAGTTTTCAATGGAAAACGATAAAATTGCCGCCTTTGATACATTATATACAAGCAACCATATTCAGATGCTGAAACTGGCATTACCTCTCATGCCTCCGGATAAGCAGTATTTCGGGGCTATCTTCATTAAATACATGGAGCTGAATTATACTCTTTCCCTTGGAAGATATTTAAAAAACCAGCTCTGTGCCTGCAGCGGTATGGAGGATTATGGAGTGGAGCTTTTCCTAAAGGAAATCGTGCCCTTTTGCAGTGAAAAGGAAGCGGAAAAAATCAAGAGGATAAGCAGCATGATGAAAAGCTTCAAAACCTTTCAGGAGATGAAGTCCATGATGGATTTATTCGGCACGGATATGTTTGACTCGGATACAGGCGGCGGAGGCGGTTTTTCACCTGATATGCTAAAGGGAATTTTATCAGATGAACAAATGGCTTTATTTGAAATGTTTATGGATGGAGGCAGCTCAAATGAAAAATGATGCTTGGAAAGAGGATGAACGAATCCGGCATATTTCCCGGGAAAAGCTGGATTTCTTACAAAAGCTGGTTTTTGAAATGGATACCATCGGGCCAAAGGAAAGGCTTCCGTTTTTATTAGCCCTGGCTAATCGGGCAAAAAAAGAACATATCTCCTTTAGCAATGGGGAAGTGGATACAATTATTGCTGTTTTAAAGGAAAACAGCTCTGCCGATGAAATCCAGAAAATGGACAAAATCATTAAAATGTTTCAAAAACGATAATGTAATCATCTAAAAATAAGAGCACGCCCCGCATTTGGGGAATGCTCTTAAAAATTCTTATTACTGCATATTCATTCCGGGCATGTTCATTTCAGGCATATTTATCTCCGGCATGCCCCCTTCTGCCATGTTCATTTCCGCCATCCTTCTGTCGGCAGCAGCGCTCAGTTCCTGCCTTCCCGGGCTTTTCTTATAAGCCTTTTCCAGCTCTTTATCATATCCCACAAAAACATAAGGCAGCCTTCGGGCTATCACTTGTAAAAGTTCCTCAACCTGTGATTTTGTCAGGCTGATATCATAGCTTTTCCCATCTCTTAAATTCAGCTTTATGGAATATGTGGTACCTGTTTTTATGCCATTTGTCCGGTGGGTGGTAGTGACCAGATAAGTCCATAAAAGCTCCCTGCTTTCAAAGAATATGGTTTTTACTCCGCACGGCGCCATGAAAAAGTCTCTTGAAATCCGGAACCCGTATACAGGAGCTGTTGCCTGATAAAAACGTTCCAGTTCTGCCATTGCCTGGTCATAATTATGAGCCTTCTTACAGTAATCTGTCACCATACTGTAATAACCGCCTTTGGAATTTTTCACAATCTTCCAGATTGCAATCAGAATGGGAACTGCTGCAAGAACACATACAAAATATAGAAATCCCGCTTCATAGGAGCCAATATAATCAATCTTTAAATAATAAGGCAGAAAAGCTTCCAGCTCTTCCTCGCTCCATCCTAAGTCGGCATAATACTGCCTGTAATATTTCAGACTGTCCTCACTCATTGGTAAAATGGTGCCCTTCACCCGAAGAGGTTCTAAAATCCCTTCACTTTCTCCATTTAAGTATTCTGTTGTTTCCTCTACCAGTTCATCACATTTGTTCATATTATCATATCTTGCCACAAGTCCCATGTACGAATTTTCTCCTACAGGAATAATATATTCCTTTTCTTTCGTTTCTCCATCCTCTGTTGTATAGGCATAATAATCCATAACTGCATAAATTTCTGCCTTTACATACTGTTGTTTCGTTCCGATTTCATCATCCTTCAGGTCATATAAATTTACTTTTCCATTTAACAGCACATGAAACCCCGTAAACCATACAAATGCAAGAAGCGCCGCGGAAATAATCACACATATGATAACTGCTGCTCTTGTTTGCTTTGCACTTTTTTCTTTTAGTTCTTTTAACATCTTTCTCCTCCGCTCATCTTTCTTTTAAAATTCTTAGTAACTGCCTGTTTATTTTATACTATCTATCCATATTTAGCAATAGGCTGTACGAATAACCAAATCAAAACAGGTAACAGTTGTTACCATTCACGGATCAAAAATGCACAAAACTGCGGATTCCGTGATAACATGATTCAAGAGTGAGGGACGATTTTTGCGAAGCAAAACTCTGAATATCACCCCGAATCGTTACTACGAACGACTCCAAGACCGTGAATAGTAACTAACAGTTCAGCCGGCAGATTTCCCCACAGGTACCGGAACGGGCTGTTACACAAAAAGAGAGCAGAAATTGTATCCATACCGGAAACAACTTCTGCTCTCTCCTCACTGTCTCATTATTTCTGTCAGGAAACCGCTGGCGGAATCCTGTTGTGCTTTTTTATTTCATTACAATATTGATAATCCTGCCCGGCACGTATATTTCTTTTACCACATTGCCGGAAAGCTTATCTCCAAGGGCTTCCTTTCCTGCCAGAATGGCGCTGTCCTTATCAATATCCGCCGGCACGGTAATGACTGCCTTAGTCTTTCCGTTAATCTGAACGGCAATTTCTTTTTCGTCATCCGCCATAGCATGTTTGTCTGCCTTTGGCCATACCGCATGGAACACACTGTCTGTTTCTCCAAGCTCACGCCATAATTCCTCGCTGATATGAGGTGCAAAGGGAGCTAACAGCACTACTGCGATTTTTAAGGTTTCTTTATCCACGCCTCCATTCTTTGCCATGTCGGTAAGCTTATTGGTATATTCCATAAAACCGGAAACAACTGTATTCAGGCTGAAATTTTCCAGTCTCTGGCTGATGTCGAATATCATCTTATTGCGAACCTTTAACAATTCTTTCGTTGCTTCTGTGCCGCTGTCCTTATTGTCCATAACCAGCTTCCAGAAACGGGTAATAAAACGATACACTCCGTCAATCCCTCTGTCATCCCACTCGGAATCCAGCTCAGGGGGACCTACAAACAACTCGTACATTCTCAGGGAATCACAGCCGTAATCTCTTACCAAATCGTCCGGGGATACTACGTTTCCTTTGGATTTTGACATTTTAATGCCGTTCTTTCCGGTAATCATTCCCTGATTGAATAATTTGGTAAATGGCTCCTCAAAATCTATCACACCGATATCATATAAGAATTTTGTATAGAAACGGGAATACAGAAGATGAAGCACCGCATGCTCCACGCCGCCGATATACATATCCACCGGCAGGTATTTATCCGCTTTTTCCCTGCTCACCAGCTCTTTCTCATTTTTACTGTCCACATATCGTAAAAAATACCAGGAGGAGCCTGCCCACTGGGGCATCGTATTGGTTTCCCGTTTTGCTGGAGCGCCGCAGCAGGGGCATGTGGTATTCACCCACTCTGTTATATCCGCAAGGGGAGATTCTCCCGTACCGGTTGGCTGATAAGACTCTACCTCCGGCAATAACAGCGGAAGTTCTTCTTCCGGCACCGGAACCGCACCGCACTTTTCACAGTGAACGATTGGGATTGGCTCGCCCCAGTAACGCTGTCTGGAAAATACCCAGTCTCTTAGCTTATAGTTGGTAGTCTTCCGCCCAAAGCCCATCTTTTCAATCATTTCCGGAGCTTCTTTCTTTAATACGGAGGATTCCATGCCGTTCCAGTCACCGGAATTTATCATGGTACCGTTTGCTTCCGTATAAGCCTCCGTCATGTTTTCAATTTCTTTTCCGTCCTTTGCAATCACCTGGATAATGGGAATGTTGAATTTGGTAGCAAATTCAAAGTCACGGTCATCATGGGCGGGCACGCACATAATGGCGCCTGTACCGTAATCCGCAAGCACATAGTCAGACAGCCAGATGGGAACCTTCTTTCCATTTAAGGGGTTAATTGCATAGGAGCCTGTAAATACGCCTGTTTTTTCTTTATCCTGCAGGCGGTCCACATTGGATTTCATGGAGGCGTCATATATATATTTTTCCACTGCTTCTTTTGTTTGTTCGTTAGAAAGCTTTGCCGCCAGTACATGCTCCGGCGCTAACACCATAAAGGTTGCCCCATGGAGGGTATCCGGTCTTGTGGTATAAACGGTAATTGCCTCTTCCATGCCGTCTACTTTAAAGTCAACCTCGGCGCCATAGGATTTTCCAATCCAGTCTGCCTGCATCTTTTTCACCTTTTCCGGCCAGTCCAGCTTGTCCAGATCCGCCAGAAGCCTGTCGGCATATTTGGTGATACGAAGCATCCACTGCTTTAAATTTTTCTTTGTCACATCCGCACCGCAGCGCTCGCATTTTCCGTTTACCACTTCTTCATTGGCAAGGCCGGTCTTGCAGGAAGGACACCAGTTAATGGGCATTTCCTTTTCATAGGCAAGACCTTCCTTGAACATTTTTACAAAAATCCACTGTGTCCATTTATAAAATCCCGGGTCGGTTGTGTTCACTTCCATATCCCAGTCGTATAAAGCTGCGATTTCATTAATCTGCTTTTTGATATTTGCCACATTTTCCGCCGTTGATTTTGCAGGATGGACGCCCATTTTAATGGCATAATTCTCTGCCGGCAGTCCAAAGGCATCCCAGCCCATGGGGTGAATGATATAATGGCCGCCGTTTAACATTTTGTAACGGCTCCATACGTCTGAAATCACGTATCCTCTCCAGTGTCCTACATGCAGTCCGTTTCCGGACGGGTATGGAAACATATCCAGACAATAATATTTGGGCTTTTTGCCGTCATTTACGTTAACGGGATTTTTCTCCCATTCTTTTCTCCATTTTTGTTCAATCTCACGATGATTGTACGGTACTGCCATTTTTTCATCCTCCTAAAAAATCAAGCCTGGTGCATGCTGTCCGTGTGGTACTTCGGATGTAATGCACTAGGCTTAATTTTATACTTTGCTTTTGGAAATGTCAATATTTTCAAGGAAACGGGGCAAATCTATTTTTTCGCCTTTTTTGCTTTTTTGGCTTCCAAAGCCTTTTCCGTAGGTTTTACCATCAGGAAGCATATAACTAATGCAATCAAATACAATACAATTGTTGCATATAATACATATTGATATCCGGTTGGATTTACTGTAAGCACTTCTACCGTTCCGTCAGCAAGGGCGTGCTCAATATCAACCGGCTTTCCAAAGGTGTTGACAATCCATGTAGCCATCTGGTTTCCTGTCAGGCCTGCAAATGCCCATGCGGATAAGGTAAGACCGTGGATGGCGCTGATATTGCCCATGCCGTAGTGGTCGGAAAGCAGGGTCGGCACATTGGAAAATCCTCCGCCGTAGCCTGCATTTACAACAAAAATCAAACCAAGCACAAGCACAACCAGCAGGGTATTTCCTTCTCCGTTTTTAATGCCGTTAGTCAGGAGCACGATACCGGTAAATGCAATGGAAAGAATAAATATAAGCTTATAAATGGTATTTCTGTCCTTCATGGTATCTGCCCATGCGGAAAATCCAAGGCGGCCTCCCGCATTGAAGATTGCCGATACGGTGGAAATAATGCCCACTGCACCTGCAAGGCCGATACATTTTACAATCATCTTTTCCTGTGAAATCAAAGCAAGGCCGCAGGTAATATTAATATAGAACATAAGCCAGATTCCGATATAGTTGGCAATGGGCTTTGACTTGATAACAGCCATCATGCTCTGTCCTTTTTCTTTCTTCTGGGGCTCATGCCAGCCATCCGGCTTCTTTAATAACAGGTGTCCGATGAACATCATTACAAAATAAACTGCTGCCAGAATCAGGAACATTTTATAAATGCCGCCGTCTCCCAGACCGTCCAACATAGCCTGCATAATAGGGCTTGCAATGGCTTTTGCAGCTCCAAAGCCTGCTACGGCAAGTCCGGTGGCAAGTCCTTTTCTGTCTTCAAACCAGAGCATTAATGTCTTTACCGGAGACAGATAGCCTGTCCCAAGACCGATTCCCATAATGAATCCATAGCATACATAAATTCCAATCAGGGCAAGGATGCTTCCTTTATGCATTCCGCCATAGTAAATGAAAAAGCCTGTGCCCGCCATGCCTGCTGCAAAGCATATGGTGGCAATCAAAGAGGATTTGTGAATATCCTTCTCCACGATATTGCCAAGGAAAGCGGCTGACATGCCAAGGAAAAAGATGGCAAAGCTAAACGCCCATTCCGTGGCTCCCTTGGAAAAGCCTATGTAGTCTGCGATTTCCTGACTGAAAATGGACCAGCAGTAAACAGTACCAATGCTGCAATGCAGCAACAGTGCGGGAATTGCTGCGCGGACCCATTTATTGGTGCGCCATCCCCCAGATTTTTTTTGATTTTCTCCCATAATCTGTACTTCCTTCGTGTTTTATTTTTAGGTTGTTCAGCCTTCTGTATGATTGTGTATTTTTCAAGCTTTAGAGGCTAAACATGTGTATTATACACCTAACTTTATGAGGTTTCAAGGGAAAAATTTTTTTGAGATTCCCACAAAAAATATTTTTTGAGATTCCCTGTTATTTTCCTTTCCTGATTGTCATTTGCAAATTTAAATTCCACACTCATTCGACTTCCTTGTAGAAGTTACCTTTACAAACATGGGAATGGATTTCTTTCTTACACATTTTGCAGTATCCTTCTTCTGTGATGCTGGTTTCTTTACAGTAGGATACTATCATGAGAAAAAACAAACATTTATCTATTGAAGAACACTTTACTATCAAATCCATGCTTGACCAGTCCGCTTCCTGTAAAGCCATTGCCCGCTTTTTAGGTCGCAACTGCACTACCCTCTCCAAGGAAGTCCAAAGCCATCTCATCTTCAAAAAAACCGGCTACTTTGACCGCCTCTTTAACGACTGCGCCAATCGTTTCAGCTGCCCTGTTTCCAGTCTCTATCCCTCCCTTTCCAGGTCCCTTACGTCTGCAATGGCTGTCAGGACAGAAATGAATGCCTCTTGAAAAGCATCTTTATTCTGCTTCTGCCGCACGGCAGGAATACGAACTCTTCCGTTCGGAATCCAGGTCCGGCATCTGTCTGGATATGAATGCGACTCTAAAGCTGGATTCCTTTATCTCACCCCTGCTGAAAAAAAGACAGTTCATTCACCACATCTGTGTCTTCACCCCTTCCTAGATTATGTTCTCCGAAAAGACCATCTACAATTATGTGGATTCCATCAATGGATTTAATTATTTTTTACCATCCCCGTCTCATCTTTCTCATAAAACGAGGGCACATTATATAATTACAATCCAACTTTTTCAACTCGTATTTTAAGCGACTTCTCCTTCATCTCATGAATCTCACATTTTAATTGATATCCACTCTCAATCAAATCAAAAACTTCCTCCGAACAAGTCATCGGAATATGTCCTAGCATAAATTTACCGTCACTTGTTAAAACTTTGACAGCATACATATCATATTCATTATTCATATCTTGAAGCAATACTACTTTTTTATTTCCCTCAAAATAATCCCTTCCTAAATTAAAATAGGAATAATACTGAACTCCTTTTACAGTACATATTATTGCTCGATTTTTCTCAAAATAGTGGCTTACTCCTCTTTTAATAGAGCGATATTTTGCAACTTGTTCAAGAATATACCTATCAAATTTATTTCCAAAAGATTTTTCCAATTTTTCCTTTTGAACATTTACAACCCATTCCGAGATTTCAGTATCTTGGCTTGCATCATCCACATATAATTTATTCAAATCGATTGCCAATTCTCGAGACTTTATACCGCTTTCGCATAATGCAACCACATCTTCTTCTAAAGTCCCATATTTGACACATCTAATTAAATATGTCATCATTTTATAAGAATCAGTTTTCTCATCCATATATACCAATAATGCACTTAAAGCCCATGGAACAATGTATTGAAACATTTTTCTAATATATTTCGTACACCGTTCTGTTGAATTTTGAACATCATCCTCTACAAAATACTTATCTCTTAGTTCTCTATATGAACCGCCTTCCAACCATGTCATTAGTGCATTATAATGTTGAACACTATTGTCTTCCGGAAGAAATTCGTTACATTCCAGCAACTTCAAATATATATTATCTGATAATATATTGTATACATCCTCAAAATCTCCTACTTCTTCAGCTAATCTAACTAAAGCAGCATTAGTTTCATAAGAAACACCTGTTTTATTGCATTTCTGCAAAAACTCATATGGTATTTCACAAGCCAACTTATAATACTTTGAAACATATTCATTCATTATCTCTTCTGTTTTAGTTGAATGTCTTAAAAAGAATGCTTTACTGTACGCTTCTTCAAATTCAACTATATTACTGTCTTGCATTTCTTCATATAAAGTAAATACAAATATTTGTATTCGCTCAATCATAGATTTGATATTTCTGCGCTCTTTATCCATTTCTTTATATGTACAGGATTCAACATCAAGCAGCATATCGTCTTCAATACCATCAAATGCACTTTCTAATGAGTTTGAAATTCTTTCGCCATAATAATATTCATTGAACCGTTGAACGTCTTCCCCTTTATATATCTCCGGATATTTTATCAAAAATATCTTTCCCTCTGTATCAATCAATGCTCGTCCAATTCTTCCAACAATATTCTTGTAATCTCCCAAATCCAATCTTCTATTATTGTCAAAATTAGAAAACGTACCTACTATCAAAGTACTAACTGGTAAATTAACTCCATCAGCCAAAGTGGTTGTACATGCCAACACATCTATCAATTTATTTTTATAAGCACTTTCAATAACACTTCTAACATCTTCTGGCAAATCTCCATCATGGAATCCGACTTTATAATCAAGCGCTTTCACAAGCAAATGTTCTGAACCTAATTGTCTTGCTATATTATGCTTTAAACTTTCCAGTCTTGAATCCGTATCTATATCACGGTACTTTTCACATTTTGAAATAAATGACTTAATATCTTTTTTTGCATAAAAGTAGACCAAAATAGTATCTTCTTCAAATGCATTTACAGCTTTCCAACATAAATCATATTTTGTATCAGATCTTTTTGTATCTTTACCATCTCCCCTCTTTTTACCAAATGTTTTTCTTTGAAAAACATTTGGTAAAGTCGCAACAAGCTCAAAATCATACTTGATTTTTAAATAGTACTCTTCTGCTATTTCCTCATTCTTTTTAACACTATTATTGCCATATACCTTTTTATTATCTTCAGGCAAATAAAACATACCATACAACTTTTTTGATGGTGCCCACTTTTTATCATAAATAGTAGCTTTAATATTTGACAAGCTATCCTTCAGCCCATCCACAATTGCAGACATCATCACTATTTTGTAATTATATATATTCATATGAAATACAAACCAAGCAATTAACGTTTCTTCTAACCACCCCCGTTGCCCATCAGAAATTTTGTGAAACTCATCAAATACTATACATTCCAGCTCTTCTAGTATTTCGGGTTGTTTTCTTACTAACAAATCAAGTTTTTCTGGTGTTAAAATTAAAATTGCTGGTTGCACAATATTACTCTCATCATCATGCTCCAATTCCTTAATTACATTTATTCCAACTTTCCTAAACCTTCTAATGAATGAATTTTCAACTTCATTTGTTAACGCTATAGTTGGAACTATATATATTGCAATTCCTCTTTTATATGACAAAAATTTATATAAAATCAGTTCCGATACAAGAGTTTTTCCTGCACTCGTTGGTAAGGACAGAAAGAATATATCCTCCGTCTCTCTTATCTGTTCCAAAGCTTCAAATAAAAATTTTTGTGATTGCCACAATTCAAACACATTTCGCATTTCTTTCTGTGTTAATACATCAATATAATCCACCAAATCGCTATTATCAATCAGCAAATTGCGTATTGAACATATATCCATTCTTTTTGCAACAAGATAAATCAATCTGAACATATAATAATCCTCAGACTGTTCATCTCTTAGCCGAAACAGTACATCTTCCAACCCTCTCAAATAATTTTTTTCTTCATTTCGATATATCATACTTTTCGAAAATAAAACTATTTCTTTTATCAACGTATCATCAGTTACTACCATTCGTGATATTTTTTTAAACTTTCTTGCTAAAAACAATGTATACAAATATAAGTACTTCCCCGTTTTACAACACTCTTCATAATTTTCAATTATCTTATTTGCAATAATAATACTGTTCGCTTGATTTTCTGCCAGAGTATAGCATATAGATGAAAAAACACCATATTCAACTTCCTCTTGTAGCACATATATTTTGGTTTTAAACAACATCTCAAAACAGAATGCAGCTATTTCCATTCCCTCTAAATAAACAGCTTCATCATATTCAAAATTTGTCAATTTTGTAAGCAAATAAAATGCAATTTTGTTATAAACTATCAGCTCTTTTGAACAGTCTCTTTCCTTGGTTCGCTTCAATACATCTCTTTGTAATATTCTAAGATGAATTATTCCTAACTGCTTTCTCACATCTTCAATATCCCTTTGCACTTCTAAAAGTTCTTTAATATTGGAGTAAAGATGCTCTGCATTTACAATACGTTCCATATAATGTTCCTCGTTTGTTCAATTACATTTTCTAAATTATATATTCCAATCAGCTTAAATCTTCGGCACATTGCCTCTTTTCCAACTATATCTTGAAGTTTATCTTTTACACCACTAAGCGCCATCCTCCCTATGCTTTTTCCTTCATAATTGTAATTTATGGTTCCTGAAACTCTTTTCTTTTTTCCAGAATCTCCTGTAATCCGATAAAACACCCCTAGCATTTCCTGTAAAAAAGTGGTATATTCCGCATTACTGCCATCATCATTTTCCTTAATCTGCTGATATACTTCGCTAAATGTCTTATCAATACGATTCGTAAAGCTATTAAGAATTTCTGTCAATCTTGAACTGTAGCCATTTTCAGTTGTTTTCACTTCACCAATTATCATATAATAGCCTTCATCATCTTTTCTTATATCAACAAAGTCTATGCCCGGTACTTTGGATGAATTTTTAGGAAATCGAGGCTCTATATATACCTTTTCATCTTCTAAGATTTGCTCTCGCAAAATATAATAAAAACATTCGCCAAAATATCCTTTTATACCTTCATCATCAAATGACTTCCAATAATCTCCCGTTTCTTTATATCTTGTATCACTAATAAAACCCGTATGGAACATATTACGCAAGACAATCTTATCTGTTAATTCTAATCTTTCCACACCTTTTATTGCCCTTTCCATTTTTAACAGCCAGTCTTCCGATGGACATCTTAGTCGACATATAAATAACGCAAATTCATTACAAAATTCGTTCATCTCTGTATTTGAGAGTTTTTTCATATTAACTTCAATTTTTCTACAACTATTATATTCGACATAATCTACAATATCAAACCAACGGGAAATATCCGGAAATTTATACATTAATACACCTTCTTTAGTTTACTATATTTTGTCCATTGTTCTTAAATTAAATATCTTTCATCATTTTTTAATACAAATACTTTTATAGAACTCTCTCTATTATACAAAATCACATATTTTTTACCATACAAACTTCTTCATATAGATCGACTGCGCAAGCATTAATAAACATTTGCTTTACATTTTCTTTTCCAATGTGATTATCCTAATATAAATATATAATAAGTTCACTATTTTTACTTTATCGTAACACAAAAACACCAGAGATAAACCATTTTTTGTCAAAATATTTATTTTTGATAGAATTTAATTTTACAACGTGGATGTTACCTTTTCAATTGACCTTCCTTTCCTAAGGTTCTCTTTTTGGGCTTTCCTTTGTGCTGGTGTTTATTTTGTGTTTAATGAAATTCCGATGGAACAATTATGATTACCAAATCTCTTTTTGGTATTGGTATTTTCCAGATTCAACCTTTTTTATGGCTAATGTAATCAGATAATAAACACTCATTATGCAAATATATGTTTGTTCCAGTTCATCCCACATGGTACTTCCTGTTCTCATAAATCTTCACACATTATGGATATAGATATATATTTGAGGTAAAAATAAAATATTAGGATACAACCCCAAGCATAGACATTCTATTTCGTTTGTCCCAACTTGTGGACACTCCCCACGTATTTTTTTCTGCTATCAATATTTTTGCAAGCTTTTTCTATGGCTCTCAATCCTTCTCGTGTCAGTGTTTTAAAAAGCTTCTGATAATACATTCGCCTTTACCAAATCTCCCCTTTTTGGTATTTCCCGGATTCAACCTTTTTTATACTAAATGTAATTAAATAAAAGACAGATACTACACAAAGATATTCTTGTTCCAACTCACCCCACATGATATCTCCTGTTGTTATAAATCTCCACACATTATATATGTAAATATAAATCTGAGGTAAAAATAAAATATAGGAGACAATTCCCATCATAGACATCTTGTTTCGTTTGTCCCGGCTTGTGGATACTCCCCACAGATTTTCTTCTGCTATTAGTATTTCTGCTAATTTTCTATTTCTTATCGTATATGTTCCAGTAAAAGATTTGAGCGTCATTGCATTTATCCTGCATACATATATCATCATCATTGTTGGCCAAAACAGCTCTCCTATTAGCACCAAAAACAACCCGCCTAAAAATTCCATTACTTCCTCCTGCATTAATATTTTATAATTTTTTTATTTTCAATCTCATAAATCATCTTTACAAACCTTATATTAGCACAGCCCCTTTTTACCAAATCTCTCCTTTTTGATATCGTCCGGATTCAACCTTTTTTATAAATAATGTAATAGTATAATAAAAAAACATTATAGTAATATATGCTTGCTCCAGTTCACACCACCTTGGGTCTCCTGTTACTATAAATATCCATATATTATATATATAAAAATAGATTTGAGGTAAAAATAAAATATAGGAGACAATCCCAAGCATAGACATTTTATTTCGTTTGTCCCGGCTTGTGGATACTCCCCACAGATTTTCTTCTGCTATCAATATTTCTACTAATTTTCTATTTCTTATCGTATATGTTTTGGTAAAGGATTTAAAAGTCATTGCATTTATTCTGCATACATATACCATCATCATTGTTGGACAAAACAGTTCCCCTAACAGTACAACAAATATCCCCTCTAATAATTTCATAAACTTCTCCCGCCTTAATACTTTAAGATTCACCATTTTAGAAGCTTTGTTATTTCTACAAAGCTTCTGATGGACAATTACTATTACGAGACATCTTCTTTTCCAATATTTATCTAACCCGTACATTTCTATATTTGCCTTAACTAATAAGGACAAATCAACACCAATACTAAGATATTTTATTCCGTGATTGCCTCATATAAATCTTCTAACCTATCTGAAATATATTCTCGTACATAGCCATAAGCTAAATTAAAAAAACTTGACCTCACCACACCGTTTTTTATTGCTCTTAATCCTTCTTTCGTCAATATTTTTAACGGATGGAACAGTGACCATACTAATTCCCTGTTCACATAACCAGATTTTGGCCACCCATTTACAAAACCGGTCCCACCAATCAAGCCACAAAAAGCGCCTGTTGCAATTCCTTCCAGAATATCTCCCTTTCCTCCACCTGTTAAAGCAGACTGCACACCACCAAGTACCCCATTTACTGCCATTTGCCCTCCAACTCCTAAAGGTGTGGCTGCAACCGCTCCGCTGACGGCTCCACAAGAGATTGCAATTACTACCTCGGACCAATCCACCTCTCCTTTTGTGGCACTTTGTACTATAACATTTACTCCCCCTGCCACCACTCCGGCAACTGCCGCACATGCCACCACTGCAACCGCCAGAGCTGCTCCTGCCGTAAAAAATGCGGCTGCTGCAATGGCACCCACTACAGCCACTGCAACAACTGCCGTCAAGCCTGCCACAAGCCATTTCTTTTTTTCTTCCACCTTAATAACAGGTTCATCGTTAAATTTCTGATAGCTTTCATATGAATTTGCATAGATATCACTTAAAATTCCCAGAAAGTCAATTTCGTTATTTATTGTAATTGTAGTGCTTTCTCCCATGTCCTTATTCCTCGTATAATCAGCTTTCCAATACATCAACTATCATTACCAAATATCGCCCTTCTGATATTTACCTGATTCCCCTGCCTTTATGCACATTGTAATAAGATAAAACCACCTTACTATATAAAAATAAATCATTTCCATATCGCAATATCCAGCCACTCCCGTTGTTAAGAATATCCACCAGTCATATAAATATAAAAAGATTTCCGGCAAAAATATTATCCATGAAACAATGCCCAATATGGACATCTTATTTCTCTTATCACAGCTTGTTGATATTCCCCATGTTGTTTTTTCAGCTATCAATATTCTTGCAATCTTCCTGTTTTTTATTGTCAATGTTCTGACAAATGATTTGAAGGTGATTGAATTGATTCTGCATGCGACTATTATAAACGTCGGATAAAGCAAGGCGCCTAAAAACATCCGGAATATCCCCTTTAATAATTCCATAAATTGATCCCTTCCCCAAATTGTTCTTCTTTCAACCTTCCGCCTTTTTTACACATTCAATCGTCCCCACCACATCAATCATAATCCCTTTCCATATCTTCCACTCTGCATAAGGAGCATTAAAAACCCCCTGCAGGGTTTTTCCATTGACAGAAGCGCAATACATCAGATTGAATAGCGGCTCATCAATTGCCGGGCTCTTATAATCAAACCATCCTATAGCGGTATTTTCCTTTTCCACGATTCCCTCATCATGGAATACATTAGAGGGCTGAACCTTTCTTATCAGCTTTTTCATCTGCCGGGTGGTTTCCCTGACGGCTTCCTTTTCCAAAGGGCTGTCCAGCAGGGAAAAAGCAAAGTTAATATCTCCCGCCTCATTGGTTTTTATAATCTGGGGCCTGTGAACAGATGGATATTTTATTTCCTGCAACTGTATTGGCATATCCGCAAAATGTTCCGGCAGCATGACCGCAACCTGCCCGTCAAACAGCTCTGTTTTCCGGAATGTTATTCGTTCTTCCTTTATAAAAAATCCGTTTTCCAAATCTCCATGGCATTCTGTTTTATATTGATTGATTGCTCCTGCAATTTTTAAGTCAACGTCTGTCATTCTTCTCTCCTGTTCCTTATATTCCTATCCGGATATAAGGGGCTTCAATCCTGCCCCTGTCCGGTTTCAATTTCCTATTCACCGCAACAGTTCAGCCCTCAGCCTTCCCACACAAGAATCAGAATCGGCTGCAGGCAGAACATGATTTCTAAAGGAGCCCTTATAAAAACGTGGCGACGTAGAAACATTTTCTGCCTGCAGCCGGTTCTGATTCCTGTGTGGGAAGGCTGAGGGCTGAACTGTTACTATTCACCATATTCCTGTCCGGATGTAAGGGGCTGTATCAGCCCGCCGCATTTACATACCAGAAAGGAATCCATGCTGATTCCATGCATATCCCCTGAAAGCTTTACCTGTTCACTGATTCCCCGCCATTTTCCAATAATGTGAGGACAGCATTTTTTCCCTGTTATGGTTCCTGAGCCGCTTTGCTCCTCCCCATAAGGAGCCAGCGAAATGGTCTGGGCTCCTTCCGGCGGAGTCTGGCAGGAACAAATGCCAAAATAGCTTATGTTATCATCCAAAAGGCAGTCATCCTCCCTCATAAGCGGCTTTTCTTCTATATATATTCCGTGACATTTGGGCAGATTCAGCCTTCTGGGGTGGCTTCCGTACTGGCATGCCAGCAATGCCCCTCTTACTAAATATTCTGACATTTCATTCTTCTCCTTCCCGTTCATATTCCGGCTCACTGATTAAAAAGCCGTATGCTTCCCGCCTCAGCAGACACTCCAACAAATCCATCCTCACAATACACACAGAGGCAGGGCCTTCCGTAAGCCGGAAAATACTTTTATCCTCTGCTTTCCCTCTATTTAATACAGGCTTTTTTATGATGCTATGGTCCAGATTAAATACTGTATTCTTCCCAAGACAGTCCATTTCCTTTAAAACGGGAAGATAATACACCTCTGCTTTTTCATATTTTTTATCCAGCAGCACAATCTCCCGGTACTGCATATTGGGTTCAAATACATCTATTACCTTTTTTACTTTTTCAGAAACCATAAGAAACGGCACCATGATAAAATCCACAAAATCCGTTTTGGGATTTGGTTCTATTTCCATGACAATTCTTTTCGGTATTTGGAAATAAGATTTGTTATATAGGATTTTGGCAGAAATCTTCTTCGTCCAGTTACGTACCTTTACCCTGTTTACATAGTTTTTATCCTCCTCAAGCAAAAAATATCTCATCCATTCTCATCCTCTTTGAAATCCCAAAAGCACAACGGCATACTTTCACTCATATATCCTCCAAAGAAAATCATCCCCTGCGGTTCCACGTCCAGCCTTTGAAAACTCTCCAGCTCCATAATCCCGGCCGCATGTTCTGCAATTATTCTCAGGGTTATCATATGAAAATCAAAAGCCGCCTTTCTTCTTAATTCCTGTTTTTCTTTGCAGGAAAAACCTTTTACATTCTGCTCGCACTTCTTTATGAGGAATGCCGCATATTCCTCATAACGGTCATATACAATACCGGCTTTCCAGCAGCCGCTCACCTGATGCCTGTTTAAATAAAGGCTATTATCAAAGGCTTCTATATGTATTTCAAAGTCGCCCTTCAGCACACTTAAATTTAAGTAGCTAAACTGGAGAACCTTTAATTTTCCTTTTTTCTCCTTTTGGCAGGCTGACCCATATGCCTTTAGAACCTTTTCCACGGCTTCCATAAGCTCTTTTCGGATTTTTTCCTCATTTTTCCGATATTCGGAGATTATCGTTCCCAGAGCTTCTTTCATCTGCCCTTTGGACAGCCCTTCTACGTATTCTTCCCATTGTTCTAACGGATACATGCTTTTTTTATCCTCGTATCATTTTTATTTCCACAGGCGTATTTAACACAATCTTATTTGCCTTCCACTCTATTTTCTCGCCGGATATCATGGTTATTTCCTGCTTGCCGGTGATTTTCAACCCTGTCTTGTCATCCTCTATAAGACTGTTCTCTTTGCTGTCATTCATAAATCCAAGCTCCGATTCCTTCAGACAAAACTGTTTCCCGCTTTCATTTGCAAAATACTTATTATCCGTATTGCTCATATGGCTGCATTCTTCTCCGTTTTCACGAATGCAGCTTATGGCTATGGCGGAGTTTTCTTTTTCACTTGGAAAATAAAGCTGGACCCTTGTGCCCTTTTGGGGCATGCAATACATGACGTTTCCGGTTTCTGGCACCCACTCATACCAATATGCCTCTTCCTCCTTTTGATTTTCATCCATATCTAAATGAATTTTCAAAAGCTGGTTCTTTGCAGCAAGCACTTTTCCCGATACAGCCATTCCGGAAAGCAGAGGGTTTGAATATCTGTTTAAAAAGCAGCTTTTTTCATTTCCCAGCTTGTACCGAAAAATCAATTGGGCGCCTTTTAAAAACATGCTTTTTTCCAATATGCTCATATTCCTGTTTCTAAATATGACTTTCTGACCAATTTGTAAATTTTCATAAGATTCTATCCTGTAAAATATAAACAACGATTTGTCAACCATGGCATATAGCTTTTCTTCCGAAAAATAATCGCCGCTCACACCAAAATCATAATCAGCGCTGTCTATTGTTATTGTCTGTGCAGTATTTTTCATTCCGATTGCTATGGAAAGATGACTGTCTGCCACATCCGGATAAACACAGCTGCCAAGTCCGGCTACCATTCTTCGTATAAACTGCCAGTCCGTTTCCTGAAATTGATAAACAGGAGCTTCTATCTGAAAATCTTCGGCATAAACACTCACCTCACCGGGATGCTCTCCGTTTATCACATTTTTTATAATGCTGCCAAAAGTCATTTTGCTGTTTTGAAATGATTTCTTCTTTTTCCTGCAGTCCAGCAATATGCTAAGAGAAGCAAGCTCAACTTCCAAATGTACTGCCTGACCTTCAAAATGCCAGCTGACATTTTGAACCACTCCGCAAAATAAGACCTTATCCTCTGCCAGAATTTTTACCGGCTGACTCAAATCCGCCCTTTTTATTCTTTCCGATACGTCCCGGTCCACAAGGACAGATACTTTTGCATATCCGTGTTCATTGGGCAGCACTTTCATGTCTGCATATTTTATGTGATTCAGACATATGGCTCCGGTCAGCCTGATTTGGCTCTGGGTGATACATTCCGTTTTTTCTGTCATTACTGCACCTTAAACTTTGCCCCTTCTACAATAATATTATCCTTTAACATGATTTTGGAATTCCCCTGCTTCAATTCAATTGCCTTAAGTGCGGTCATGGACACTGTATCACTTGCGCTTACCACATTGATTGTGCCCTCAGACTCCATAACAATATCTTTATCGCTAATCATTTGTATGCCGGAATCATCGTCCAGAACAATTTGCATCCCCTGATTATTGGTTATGGATATCCGGGTGGGGGTAAGCTCTATCTGCTTTCCAAATCTGGTGCAAATGCTTTTATTATCCGGATTTGTTCTGGCATTTTCCTGATATTCGTTAGCCTGTCCGATATTTTCATGAACTGCGCTGATAATGTACCCGTTTTCTTCCTTTTCATCCGGAAAATACAGTCTTACTCTGTCGTTTTCTTCTGGCATGCAATACTATCCCGTCCCATCCGGTGAGGAAAATACCGTTGAATATAAAAACCACTTTCCATTCACCGGCTCTTTCTTTGCATCACATGGAATATGTACTTTTACCTTATCGGCATTTGCTTTTACCACATATGCATTCAAGGAGGCGCCAATTATTTTTTCATTGTATTTTTTTATGCTGGTTAAGCCTTTTTTCCGAACCAGCTGGCAAGTATATAAAAGCTCCCCTTTTTCCAAACGGATTGACACACTTTTTACCCATAATACCATTCCCTTTATATGGATTTCTTCTGCCAGCTTTATCGTATTGCGGGTTGTTATTTTATATATCCGGCAATCCTCCTCTATAATATCCTCCACTCCGTTTTCCCTTTTTTTCCGGTATTCAGAGTGGTCACTGTCAACGCCATAATTCATTATAGTAATATTTTCGTTGTTCTTTTGATTTGGAAGCCCAAAATAACACACCATTTTTTTCGTATAGATGTCCGGATACAAGCAGGTATGGAATCCGGAAGCCAGTCTCTTTAAAAACTCCCAGTCCGTTTCCTGATATTGTACAATAAGATCGTCAATTGTTTTTTCCACATCCACACAAGGGATGATTTCACCGTTACAGGACAGATTCATATACTCTAACAAATTTCCGTATGACATGGATATGTCCTGAAATGTTCTTGTTTTTCTTACCATATCCAGTTGTCTGGTGGCTCCTGTCAGCACGATTTTTGCCTCTAACAGCCTGCCCTCCTTATGGACGGAAACACTTTCTATCAGGCCTGAAAACAGTACCTTTTGGATGTTTTGCTCCGCTTCATAAATAATCTGCTCTATTTGTTCGGAGTGCAGCAGCCCCATCACTTTATCTTCATCCCTGTATGATACAATTCCGGCAATAGTACCATATCCATGGGAATTGACCCTTGCTTCAATATTGCATTCTTTTACAGTTACAAATTCAACAGTTCCTATTTTGAACATTCTTTTCCTCTTCTTTGCATATGTATTTCTTTATTTATCTTTCTTTATATTCGTACTTCTTCATATATGTATTTCTTTTATATATTTCTTTATTTTTTCAAGCTTTGTACTTATGAAGTTTATTAATATTTATTGTAATCTACAATTTGTAAATTGTCAACATATTACTATTTAATATTTTAGAAATTATAAAATCCCTTATAAGTTTAAATAATTATAATTTTGGAGATATATATTTAAAATCCAACATTCGTCTAACTATTTTTAAACATTTTTCAGTTTAACCTTTATTTTTATTATACATATATAAATGTGGATTCTTTAGTTTGCAATTAGCTTTGGAGATTACTGATAAGAAAACACCAGAAAACTAATTGAGAAAACGCAGAAGCCGGCATAGTAATAAAAGTCTTCAGAACTTTTATATACCACGTCGGCTTCTATTGTTTATTGAAAAACCTTTTTATTCTTATAAGCTTATTCTATTTCACTTCTGTAACCGTCAGCAGATTATCTCCCGCCATATAGGTAATGGTAATCCTGTCCCCAGGATTGTATTTCACAATATTCAATACGTTAGGATTGGTAATATCCACGTCAAAGATTTCTTCCCTTCCTTCTATACTTAAGTAGAAATGGGTATTGCCCTCAATGACTATGGAAGCACAGGCAGAAAGCTTTCCGGTTATAGTTTCGCTTGTTCCTGTTTCCACTGCTGCAATGCCGTTGGTATTGAGCAGGCGGTTATATTCCTTTTCACACTCCTTCACCGTATCGCCAATGGCTACCCACTGGTATTTTCCGATATTCACCATGGCATATTTCTTTACAAGGCCGCTTTCGTCCTTTAATGCCATAAAATAGGTTGGCTCGTCTGCAATATTCAGCAAAAGAGGAAAAGTGGCACTGTAGCCCAGGTTTTGAACCTGCCCTTGTGCAGAAGCCATGGCGGAATCTTCAATGGCTCCTTCCACCTGATAAAAACGGGTTTCCATGGTTCTCTGGTTCATAAGCACAAAGCCTACGTTAGATTGGTCCCCGTTTACGGAAGTGACACCGGAATACACCCATACATCATCCTCCAGAGCAATATAATTATAGCCGTTGGTGGTCTGCAGGCAGTCCTTTTGGCCCAGTATACTGTTAAAATAGCCATGCTTATATATACCGGAATAATCATATAAATTCATAAGCAACTCTGCCTGATAGACTTTATCTACCCACTGTGGCACTTCGCCGGCTTTATATTTTTCACATTCCCCACTGATGGCATTACAAATCACAACGCTGTCAACGGTTTCGCCGCCAAACAGTCCCACATTGAATTTTTTAATAGGGCATATCCAGTAAGGAATCCCTTCTTCATCAATTTCAAAGAAAATCTGGTCCGCAAAAATAGCGGTGGGATAATGGAAACGAAGGTGTCTGTAAATATTCCGGTTAAAGTATTCGGATTTGGAATATTTAATGCCCTCAGAAAGCTTGATGCATTCTGTATTCTGAGTTGCCATATCAATTAAGATATAGGCCGGGATGCCATCCTTCTGGTTTGTAAGCCATTTAATGGGGCTTGCATATTCCAATGGAGTGACCCGCACCGGCTTCCCTTTATAATTGATTTGGGAATAATCGTCTGCCACTTCAAACTGGGATACCATATCCACCATGCTTCCCATTTTCCGGTCACCTAACAGAGAGGCGGAATCCTTGTCAAGAAGCGGTATGGTGTCGTAATCCACCTGGGAAATATCCTCTGTGAATGTTCTCGTTTCCACATCCAAAAGGGACTGGTATTTCTTTGCATTGATGATAGGCGAGCCAAGAAATGTACCAATCGCAAAAATAATAACCAGAACCACAGCCAGATAATAGCCGTATTTCCACGGACCCATTGCGGTTTTTGAATCAACAATTACTATTTTTGCCTTTTTTTCCTTTATGGACTTCCATAAAAAACCTACCGTGGTGACCATAATCACCGCACCGATAATAAACCACCAGAAACCTACCGAGTGAATGTTGACAGCCGGCAGAGTCACGTAGTAATAAATAAAAGCTGCCACCAGTAAAATAAGTACTGCAAGTATCTTTATACCAATAAGATTTTTGCCTGATTTCTCTTTTTTCTTTTTCTCTTTTCCCATTTTCTTTTTTGATTTTCCTTTCCTCTTTCAAGAACTGCTTTGCTTGTATTATTTGTATAATACAATAAGCCCTGGATGAACGTTTGTCAATAGCCTATACCTTTTCCTTTTCTTTATATCCATTCCTTAATTGAAATAATTTTATTCATTATTTCAATTGAACCTATGCTTATAAGTCCATCAGCATAAAATATGCACCGGACATCCATCCGGTGCATATTTTTTCCTTTACCACTTTCTAATCTTCATCATCCTTAGCCAGCTTATTTGCTCTTGCCGCCACTTCTTTTTCCTGAATGTCGCTTGGAGCCTGCTCGTATCTGGTAAATTCATAGGAATATTCTCCAAAGCCTCCTGTCATGGAACGTAAGGTGGTACAATAGCCGTAAAGTCCCAGCATGGGAATATCTGCTTCAATCATCTGCTTGCCGTCCGGAAGCGGATTCATTCCAAGCACCCTTCCTCTCCTCTTATTTAAGTCGCCCATAACATCTCCCGTAAATTCATCGGGAACTACCACCTTCAGGGAAGCAATAGGCTCCAACAATACAGGGGAAGCTTCCATAAAGCCTTTTTTAAATGCCTGGATAGTTGCCTTTTTAAATGCCATTTCGGAGGAATCTACATCATGATAAGAGCCGTCATACAAAATGCCCTTTACTCCCACTACCGGATAAGCTGCCAAGGGACCCGATAAAACAGACTCCTGCATGCCCTTTTCCACTGCCGGGAAGAAGTTCTTTGGAATGGCTCCTCCCACTACCACCTGTTCAAATACATAGGGTGTTTCCAAATCGCCAGAAGGCTCAAAGCGCATTTTTACATGTCCGTATTGTCCATGGCCTCCGGACTGCTTTTTATATTTGGATTCCACGTCTGATTTTTTCCGGATGGTTTCCTTAAAAGCAATTTTGGGCTTGGATAATTCAACCTCCACCTTATATTCATTTAACAGACGGCTTACTGCCACTTCCAAGTGCTGGTCGCCCATTCCGTATAAAAGCATCTGTCCATTTTCGGAATCGTTTACGGATTTTAATGTTAAGTCCTCATGCATCATCTTCTGCAGGGACTGGGACACTTTATCAATATCCGCCTTATTTTTCACTTTATAGCGCATATATGTATACGGGGTGGAAATCTGAATCTTTCCATACTGTACAGTGGTTGCCTTGGTGGAAATGCTGTTTCCGGTCCTTGCTGCAGTGAACTTGGCAAGAGCGCCGATATCCCCTGCATGAAGCTCCGGCACCTCTATAGGCTTGTTGCCCTGAAGCACATACAGCTTTCCGATTTTTTCCTCTACTTCCTTTTCTCTGTTATATACTAAATCATCCGTCTTAAATACGCCGGAGCACACTTTAATCAGAGAATATTTGCCGATAAAAGGGTCCACAATGGTCTTAAATATAAAGCCGGACTTTGCCTTTGAAAAATCATAATTTGCTTCAAATATTTCATTTGTCTTTAAGTTTACGCCTGCCACCTTACAGTTTTCGGGACTTGGCATATATTTTACAATATCGTCCAAAAGTGTATAAATACCCTGGCACAGCAGGTTGGAGCCCATGGAAATAGGTACGATGCTGCCGTCCTGCACATTGCTCCTAAGAGCCGCCCTGATTTCTGCCTCTGAAAAAGTTTCTCCGTTAAAATATCTGTCCATCATCTCTTCAGAAGTTTCCGCCACGGCTTCTAGTAGCGTTTCCCGATAGCCCTCCAAAAGCGGCATGCTGTAATCAGGAATTTCACATTCCGTAACATCCTTTCCGTTCCATCTGTTTCCGGTCTGGCTTACTACATTCACATAGCCTACAAACTTTTCATTTTCACGGATTGGAAAATGGAAAGGTGCAATTTTTTTACCATACAATTCGGTTAAATCTTCCACTACCTGTCTGAAAGAAGCATTGTCCACATCCATATCCGTTACAAAGAACATTCTGGGCAGCTTGTTCTTTTCACAAAGCTCCCATGCCTTTTTCGTGCCTACTTCCACCCCTGCCTTACCGGATACTACAATAATGGCTGCGTCTGCCGCCGCCGCTGCTTCCTCCACTTCTCCCACAAAATCAAAATAGCCTGGCGTATCTAAAATATTGATTTTGGTATCCTCCCACTCTATGGGAACCATAGTGGTGCTGATGGAAAACTGCCTCTTCTGCTCTTCTTTTCCAAAATCACTAATGGTATTTTTATCGGGCACCTTTCCCATTCTGGAAGTAAGCCCTGCAAGATATGCCATAGCCTCCGTCAGACTGGTCTTACCACTGCCCCCGTGCCCAAGCAGCACAATATTACGAATCTTTTCCGTTGTGTAAACTTTCATATAATTCCCTCCATTATATTATTATTTTTGATAATTTGCCGAAAGTATTTTGAAAATGAATTTACAATAGCAACACCATATGGATATTTTACTAAAAATTCTGATAATTTTCAATCATTTTTTGAAGGGCCGGCACTAATGTAACAGTTCAGCCTGCAAGTTTTGGATTTGAGGACGCAGGAGGGACAAGGCAGATAGAAGTCTTAGTGGCACGCTTTCGCTCTGATAAAAACGCAACAGCGCTTAGCGAGGTATTTTCGAGCTTAGCACTGTTGCGTTTTTATCAGAGCGGGAGCGTGCCCCGAAGACTATTATATGTTCTGCCAGTTCCTACGTCCTCAAATCCAAAACCCGCAGGCTGAACTGTTACGCACTAACACACTTTAAAGTAATAAAGTGTTGACATTTCAAATCCCTCACGTTACAATAATTCATGTGCTTTCAGCACGTATTTTCAATCAAAATACAAAAAATAAAATCAGAAATGGAGATAAAGAAAATGATCGTAGTAATGAAACCGGATGCTGCCGACAGCAGCATTCAATCCATCAAAGAATACATTGAAAGCTTCCAGCTTCAGGTTCATCTTTCAAAAGGGGAAGAAGTGACCATTATCGGTATCGTAGGTGATAAGTCAAAGCTTCCGGCAGAAAACCTCACAAGCTTTAAGGACGTGGAAAAAATTGTGCCCATTTCAGAAAGCTATAAGCTATCCAATATTAAGCTTCATCCTGAGCCAACTACTGTTTCTGTGGGAAATACTACTATCGGGCCGGGAAACCTGACGATTATGGCAGGTCCCTGTGCGGTGGAAACAGAAAAGCAGCTTTTGGAAATCGCCCATGCGGTAAAGGCTTCCGGAGCTACCATTTTAAGAGGCGGCGCCTACAAGCCACGTACCTCTCCATATTCCTTTCAGGGTCTTGAGGCGGAAGGCTTAAAATATATGCAGACTGCCAAACAGGAAACCGGTCTTACCACTATTTGCGAGGTAGTCAGTCTGGAGGCTATTGAAGCGGCGCAAAAATATGTAGACATGATTCAGATAGGCGCCAGAAATATGCAGAACTTTATATTATTAAAGGAAGCCGGACGTTCCGGTATGCCCGTACTGTTAAAAAGAGGACTTTGCGCCACTATTGATGAGTGGCTCAATGCTGCTGAATATATTATCGCTGAGGGAAATCCCAACATAGTCCTTTGTGAAAGAGGCATCCGCACCTTTGAAACAGCTACAAGGAATACTTTGGACATCAGCGCTGTTCCGGTATTAAAATCCAAAGCACATTTGCCGGTTATCGTGGACCCCTCCCACTCCACCGGCTCCTATAAATATGTGGCTCCCATGGCAAAGGCAGCCGTTGCCTGCGACAGCGACGGTCTTATGATAGAGGTACACAATGACCCTGCCAATGCCTTATCCGACGGGCCTCAGTCACTGACCTTTAAAAAGTTTGATGCTTTATGCAAAGAATTAAAACCATTTGCCAAACTGGTAAACCGTACCTTCTAAATACAGGGAGACGCAAAAGATGGATATAACTACCTGTGCCTTTATGGGGCTTGGCCTGATTGGCGGCTCCATAGCAAAGGCAGTGAAAAAAGCAAAACCCCATATTCAAATCAAGGCTTTTGATATTAACAGACAGACCCTGCTTCTTGCCATGGAGGAAGGAACCATTGACGAAGCTTATCCGTCGTTAAGTCCGGATTTTTTTCAGTGTGACATTTTGTTCCTCTGTGCCCCGGTTTCTAAAAATGATGAAAACTTAAAGAACATAAAGGATTATATAAAAAAGGGCTGCATTCTCACAGACGTAGGCAGCGTTAAGTCCGCTATTCATGAAGTCATTACAAAAGAAGGGCTGGAATCCTGCTTTATCGGCGGGCACCCTATGGCCGGCAGCGAAAAGACCGGCTATGAAAATTCCAACCCTCTCCTTTTGGAAAACGCTTATTATATTTTGACACCAACGGAAAATGTATCAAAAGACCTTTTGAACAGCTATAAAGAGCTGGTAGCCTCCTTTGGGGCGATTCCCCTTATTTTAGACTATAAAGAACACGATTATATTACGGCAGCCGTAAGCCATCTGCCTCATATCATTGCTTCCAGCCTGGTAAATCTGGTAAAGGATTCTGATACGGAAAAAGGGCTTATGAAGCTGATTGCTGCAGGAGGGTTTAAGGATATTACAAGAATCGCCTCCTCCTCTCCTGTTATGTGGCAGCAAATCTGCATGACCAATACGGAAAACATCCGGAATCTGCTGGATGATTATATCGCTTCCCTGACCAGAATAAGGGATGAGTTAAACAGTCTGCCGGCTGCCCCTTCCGGAGATTTTATTTATTCTTTATTTGATACTGCCAAAAACTATCGGGATTCCTTTCCCAATGCTTCCAGCGGCCCTATCAAAAAGGTCTATGATATACATCTGGAGGTTCCCGATGAAGCCGGCTCCATTGCCAGAACATCGGTTATTTTGGCAAAACACCGTATCAGCATAAAAAATATCGGAATCATGCACAACCGGGAGTTTGAAGAAGGCGCCCTGCGCATTGAATTTTATGATGAGGCCTCCAGACAGTCTGCCATCAAACTGCTGGAAAACAATAACTATACCATTTATACTGCCGGCTGACAAAAATTAATGTACTGAAACACTGATATTTAGCATAAGTCTGCAGTTCAAGGGAAAACAGACAATGGATTCTGTTAAATATCAATATGTCAGTACCCAATATGCCGGTCCGCTTCATACCGGAAATGTTTAAAACATAGAAAGGAATTTTTAAAAATGGAATTTAAAAAGGTGCAGAGATTAAAAGGGGAAGTAACCATTCCCGGAGATAAATCCATTTCCCACCGGGCAGTTATGTTCGGTTCCATTTCCCGGGGATTGACGGAGGTTACCAACTTCCTGCAGGGCGCGGACTGTTTGTCCACTATCTCCTGCTTTCGGAAGCTGGGCATTTCCATTGAAAATACTCCGGACAGAATTTTAGTCCACGGAAAAGGACTGCATGGCTTAAGCGCCCCTTCGGAATTATTGGATGCAGGCAACAGCGGCACTACTGTCCGGCTGATTTCCGGCATACTGGCTCCCCAGCCCTTTTCCGTAACCTTAACGGGAGATGCTTCTATTCAAAAGCGCCCCATGAAGCGCATTATAGACCCATTAACTGAAATGGGAGCAGACATAAAAAGCATAAGCGGAAACGGCTGTGCCCCCCTTTCCATTACCGGAAAGCATCTGAAAGCAATCCATTATACTTCCGGGGTGGCTTCCGCCCAGGTAAAATCAGCCATCCTTTTGGCAGGGCTTTATGCAGACGGGGAAACAAAGGTAACGGAGCCTTACATAAGCCGGAATCACTCGGAGATCATGCTGCGCTATTTCGGTGCTGAGCTTACAAACAGGGATACTACCGTTTCCATACTTCCGGAACCGGAGCTTTTAGGGCAAAAGGTAGAGGTGCCAGGGGATATTTCTTCCGCCGCATACTTTATTGCCGCCGGGCTTATTGTTCCAAACAGTGAAATTCTCATAAAAAATGTGGGAATCAATCCTACCAGGGATGGTATTTTAAAGGTGGCAAAGGAAATGGGCGGCAGCATCACTCTTTTAAATGTAAATGAGGAGCATGGTGAACCGGTTGCGGATATTCTTGTGAAATCCAGCACTCTTCACGGAATTACCATCAAAGGGGAAATCATTCCCACTCTAATTGACGAGCTTCCCATCATTGCAGTTATGGCTGCATTTGCAGAGGGCACTACTACTATTATGGATGCTGCAGAATTAAAAGTAAAAGAATCCAACCGGATTGACGTGATGGCGGAAAATCTGTCTGCCATGGGCTGCAACATTGCTCCCACGGAAGACGGCATGATTATTCATGGAGGCGCGCCGCTGTCCGGAGCCGTTATTGATTCTAAAGCAGATCACCGGATTGCCATGAGCTTTGCAGTTGCCGCTTTATGCGCAGACGGCGTTACAGAAATAAAGGACAGCCAGTGCGTCAATATTTCTTATCCTGCTTTTTATGAGGATTTAGCACGGCTTACCGAATAAATCCACCTGAAAAAACTGAAAATGCGCCCTGCCTTTACATTTTCCACAAAAGGCAGGACGCATTTTCTTATTTTAATTACCATGTAACCTTATTTTACATTGGCTGTAACAGTATCATACACTTCGATTCTGGCAGCGTCCATTTCAGGCATGCCGATAAAGATTCCGCCATAAGAATATGTATTATCTTCTTTTGCAATACGGACAACCTCAACAAATGCATGAATCACTTCTTTTGTCCAGATTGTCAGATATGCTTCATATACGGTACCAATATCCAAAAGGGTATCACAGGTAAAACCTACTCCCGTCTTGGAAACGTTCTGCACATCAATGATAACTTCGCTGGCGCCATCTGTCTTCTTTCCGCTGAGCCGCTTAACAATCAATTTAGAAGTCAATTCCATTCTTCTGCTTTTTCTTTTTTCTTCCATATGTAACCCCTTTCCGGCAAATTTCATATTCTATTGTATTTTATCCTACTTTCTTTAAAAATGCAAGCCTGCATGAAGTGAAGATTACCGATACTATCTAACTATCCATAAAATAGTATTATTATTTCAAAATTGCTTTATGTACCAAAATTATACTTTTCAATCCTTCAACCTTATCCCAATATCGGATGCACTATACAATGCTCTCATGACTATAACTCTCTCATTCTCAATCACATAAAAAGCTGAATAATTATCTACCACCAACTGCCTTAACCCCATTGACCGTTCCGACTTAGATTCCATAAGTCTTACTTTCTCCAGAAACAGGTTTAACTCCTCGATTGCTTCCGCAATCCGGTTATACTGTCCTATTGCATTTTCCGGTGCTTGAAGCTGTATCGCAATATAGTTATAGATTCCCTCCATATCCGCTAATGCCTTTTCTGTGATCTGTACCTTATATTGCTTCATGTCTAATGACTCTCCCTGAATTTTGCAAATGCTGAAGCCGCATCCTGCACCCTGCCAGCCTGTACATCATCATATCCCTCCTGCAATTTCTTGTGAATTTCCTCTGCCGTCATCAAATCTGCATTAAGAACAGAGGGAGCATTCGGCAATGTTACTGCGAAAGGAATTCCTCCTGTTAATGAAATTTGATTGAGGTACATGTCGATTGCTGTAGACATCGGGATACCTAATCGTGTAAGCACTTCTTCAGCCCGTTGTTTTACTGTTGGATTTATTCTTACATTTAAAGTTGCTGTTTTTTCCATATCAAATCATCTCCTCCAGGCAAATTGTAACGCATTTGTCATTACAAGTCAATACAAATACTAAAATTACTCGAACCCGGTTTTATATCCACCTGGTTCCCTGCCCTTTGACCGAATTCAAACATATTCTTACCATTCTTAAGCAAACACAATATTATCCAAATTCGGCGTGTTCTTTGTTGCTCTTAACTATACCTACTTAAGTTTTTTTGCAAATACACGCCTTTTTTTACTACAATTACATCCTTTATTATGGCTTACTGATTTTCTATTATCAAAATGTTGCCCATAAATATTAAAACAATGTACAAGTTTATAATTCCTCTAACATAGAGGAAAATCTTTTTTTATATCCGACGAATTTTATAGTGCTTTTTTATAAGTTCTCCTTTTCCGCAAGCCTTTTCACAAAATCACCATGGCATCCCCAAAAGAAAAGAACCGGTATTTCTCCCGGATAGCTTCCTCATATGCCAAAAGCACATGCTCCCTGCCTGCCAGCGCCGATACAAGCATAATCAGTGTGGATTCCGGCAGATGAAAATTGGTAATCAGCCCGTCTATCATTTGAAACTGATAGCCGGGATAAATAAAGATTTCCGTGTTATCGCAGCATTCTTCCACCGTTCCATCCTCTTTCACGGCGCTTTCCAGAGTCCGGCAGCTTGTGGTGCCAACTGCAATGACCCGGTGCCCTTCTGCCTTTGCCCTGTTTATCTTTTCTGCGGCTTCCTTTGATATTTGATAATACTCCGAATGCATATGATGCTCCAATATATTATCCACCTTTACAGGCCGGAAGGTACCAAGTCCTACATGCAGAGTCACGTAAGCAATGGATACCCCCATTTTCTCAATTTTGTTTAGAAGCTCCTTTGTAAAATGCAGTCCTGCCGTGGGTGCCGCCGCAGAGCCTTCATATCTGGCATATACGGTCTGATACCTGGACTTATCCTGAAGCTTATGGGTAATGTAAGGCGGAAGGGGCATTTCTCCAAGCTGGTAAAGCACCTCTTCAAAAATGCCTTCATAGGAAAACCGAATCAGGCGGTTGCCCTCCTCTAACACCTTTAACACCTCTGCCTTTAAAAGTCCGTCTCCAAAAACCAGCTTTGTTCCCGGCTTTGCTTTTTTTCCCGGCTTTACAAGGGTTTCCCAGCAGTCATTTTCTTTTCTTTTTAGCAACAGCACCTCCACACCGGCCCCGGTATCTTCTTTTACTCCCATAAGCCTTGCGGGAAGCACTTTCGTGTCATTTAAGACAAGACAGTCCCCCGGCTTTAAAAAGCGGGTGATATCCCGGAAAGTATGATGGGAAATCTCCCCCGTGTCTTTCTTTAAGGCGAGAAGCCTTGAGCCGGTTCTGTCCTCCAAGGGATCCTGCGCAATCAATTCCTGCGGCAGGTCAAAATAAAAATCTGATTTTTTTATGTTATCCATGTTGTTCTCATTTCTTTGTTTTTCTGTAACAGTTCCTGCAGCAGATTTCACTGCAGGCGCCGGAATGGACTTCCGTCAGAATATGATTTCTAAAGGAGTCCTTATAAAATCGCCAGCGCTTAGCGAGGTATTTTCGAGCTTAGCACTGCTGCGTTTTTATCAGAGCGGGAGCGGGACGACGTAGAAACATATTCTGACGGAAGTCCATTCCGGCGCCTGCGGTGAAATCTGCTACAGGAACTGTTACGTTTTTCCAAAATCCGTTCCAGGCTGCTATTGTCTCAGTTCAATGCCAAGTCCTTCCAGACCGTTTAAAATCTTCTTCATGGCTCCGTTTACATCTGCTTCCTCCAATGTCCTGTCATTGGCACGGAAATAAATGGAGTATGCCATGGATTTAAAGCCTTCCTTAATCTGTTCTCCTTCATAAATATCAAACAGCTCATAATGCTCTAAAATCTTACCGCCTCTCTGTGCAATCATTGCTTCAATCTGACCTGCCAGGATTTCCTTTGGCACTACCATGGAAATATCCCGTTTCACGGCAGGGTATTTTGCAATTCCCCGGTATTTTCTGTTGAAGGTTGCAAAGGGAAGGAGGGACGGTATGTCAAGCACTGCCACATAAGCCTTTGTTCCGATATCATAATTATCGCATACCTCCGGATGAACCTCTCCTAAATATCCTACTGTTTTTCCGTCATATATAATATTGGCCTGTCTGCCAGGATGTAAGAAGGGCTTTCCTGCATTGGGGTCATAAACCGCTTTTTTATCCATGCCTATAGCTTCAAAAAATTCCTCCACCACACCTTTCATCGTAAAGAAATCCCCGTCTCCATACATGCCAAGGGTGAATTCCATCCTTTCATCCGGCAGCTCCGTAAGGGGCACTTCCTTTGGCAGATAAATATTGCCGAGCTCATATAAACGCACATCTTTATTTCTTCTGTTATAATTGGTTGCCAGAGAAGTCAGCATTCCATTTAAGGAAATGGTTCTCATAATGGAGAAATCCTCTCCCAGAGGATTTGCTATTACAATTGCTTTCCTGAGCACATCCTCTTTAGGAATTAACAACTTGTCAAATACCCTGGGACTTTCAAAAGAATAGCACATTCCCTGGGAAAATCCGCAATACTCCGCAATGTCTCTTGCCTTTTCTTCAATACGCAGCTTAAATGGAAGCTTTCCTGTAGTAGCTTCCCCGCTTGGAAGGGTTGTGGGAATTTTGTCATAGCCGTAAAACCTTGCCACTTCCTCTGCAATATCCGCAATTCCTTCCAAATCCTGACGGAAAGAAGGAATTTCAAGAAGCTTATCTCCGTTTTCTTCCGTAAGCGCCTTTAATTCCAGACGTTCAAAAATAGCAAGCATTTCCTGCTGGGAAATATCCGTGCCAAGAAGCCTGTTGACTCTTTCAGCCTTAAAAGGAATCCGGTTCAGTTCCTTTAAAGGAGCCTTTACATCTATCATGCCGTCCACTACTTCCCCGCAGCCTAATTCTTCAATCAACTGGCAGGCTCTGTTAATGGCAGCCTCTGCATTGTAAGGGTCCAGTCCCTTTTCAAACTTACCGGAAGCCTCGGTACGAAGCCCGAGACGCTTTGCAGATTTCCGGATATTGGCACCATGAAAAATGGCAGCTTCAAATAATACAGTTTTTACATCATCCGTAATTTTGGAATTTTCACCGCCCATGATTCCAGCAATACCGATTTCCTTTTCGCCGTCGCAAATCATCAGCATATCCTTATCCAGCTTTCTAATCTGCCCGTCCAGTGTCTGAAATTCCTCTCCGTCCTCTGCTCTGCGCACTATGATTTTATTGCCTGAAATGGTGGATAAGTCGAAAGCATGCATGGGCTGACCGTATTCTTCCATTACATAGTTTGTTATGTCAACCAGATTGTTGATGGGACGGATACCGCTTGCCGCCAGTCTTCTCTGCATCCATTTTGGCGAGGGCGCAATCTTAATATTGGTACATACCCTTGCGCAATATCTTGGACAAAGCTCCTGATCCTTTACTTCCACGGAAATATAGTCTTCTATTTTTTCTCCGTTTCCCTTTACTTCTACCTTAGGCATAATAAATGGTTTGCCAAAGGTAACTGCTGCTTCTCTTGCAATGCCGAGCACGCTGTAGCAGTCCACTCTGTTAGAGGTAATCTCATATTCAAAAACCGTATCCCTGAGCCCCAGCTCTTCTATGGCATCGGCGCCCACCTCTGTATCCTCCGGAAAAATATAAATGCCAAGCTCCGGTGCCTCCGGATACATGTCCCTGCTTGAGCCTAACTCTTCAATGGAGCACATCATGCCAAAAGATTCCACCCCTCTTAGCTTTCCGTTTTTGATTGTGATTCCGTCCTCCGGCAGCGGACCGCCGTCATGCCCTCCTGCAACCTTGCCCCCGTCTATGACAACCGGAACCTTATCTCCCACTTTTACATTGGGAGCCCCCGTTACAATCTGCAGGGTTTCCTTTCCTATATTTACCTGACAGATAATCAGCTTATCCGCATCCGGATGCTTTTCAATGGATTCAATCTGTCCCACATAGATTTTATCCAGATTTTTATCCAGCCGTTTAAAGGTCTCAACCTTTGTTCCTGTAAGAGTCATCGCATCGGTATATTCCTGATCGGTACATGCAAGCTCCGGCACATATGCTTTAATCCATGATAATGCTGTATTCATTTTCTTTCTTCATTCCTTTCTGAAGTTATTTCTGTTTTTATTTAAAATCTCTAATGCTTTGCTTTTCCTTATTATTTTTTACTTTCTATTAGCTGTGCGTAACAATTCACTGTAATTGACACATTTCTATTAGCTATAGCTAATGCTTCACTAGCATTACTGTTTTTTAATTTGCTGTAGCCAATGGCATATCATAATTACCATTTTTATATTAGCTGCAGCTAATGGCTTACAATAATTACTATTTTATACTAGTTGCAGCTAATGGCTTACAATAATTACTATTTTATATTAGCCCCGGCTAATTTCTCACCGCAATTCCATATTTCTATCAGCTATAAACAATAACCCGCCATAATTTCCGCAAACATATTTCAATTAAAACTGACGCAGGAACCGGATATCATTTTCATATAAGAGGCGCATATCATCAATTTCATACTTCAGCAGTGCGATACGTTCCAGACCGATTCCAAATGCAAAACCGGAATATTCCTCCGGGTCGATGCCGCTCATACGCAGCACATTCGGATGAACCATGCCGCAGCCTAAAATTTCAATCCAGCCGGAGCCTTTACAGAAACGGCAGCCGCTTCCTCCGCACTTAAAGCAGGAAACATCCACTTCCGCACTGGGCTCTGTAAAATTGAAATGATGGGGTCTGAATTTTACCTTTGTATCTTCTCCAAACAGTTCCTTTGCAAACTCCGCCAATGTGCCTTTTAAATCTGCAAAGGTAATATTTTTGTCAATAACCAGCCCTTCAATCTGATGGAAGGAAGGGGAATGGGTGGCATCCACTTCATCGGAACGAAATACCCTTCCCGGCGCCACCATGCGGATAGGAAGCTTTCCTTTTTCCATTTCATGAACCTGAACCCCTGATGTCTGGGTCCTTAACAAAATATCCCCGTTGATATAAAAAGTATCCTGTTCGTCCTTTGCCGGATGGTCTGCCGGAATATTCAAAGCTTCAAAGTTGTAATAATCCGTTTCCACTTCCGGTCCTTCCACTACCTCATAGCCCATTCCCACAAAGATTCTTTCCACCTCTTCCATGGCAATGGCATTGGGATGTCTGTGTCCCACATTATTTTTCTTTGCCGGCAGGGTCACGTCAATGACCTCCCGCTTCATCTGGGCTTCTCTTGCCATTCTTTCCATTTTGCCTTTTGCTTCTTCCAAAGCGGCTTCAATCTGTCCTCTTGCTTCATTTACCAGCTGTCCCACCTTTGGCCTGTCCTCCGGGGCAACGTCCTTCATGCTTTTTAAAACAGCCGTAAGCTCCCCCTTCTTTCCAAGAAAAGCCACCCGTACATCATTGAGCTTCTCTAACGCATCGGAAGCCTGAATCTGTTTGATTGCTTCTGTTTTAATTTGTTCCAGTTTTTCTTTCATACTCTTCTCTCTTCTCCTGTCTTTTTATTTCCTCCTGGAAAATGTTTGCTTTGTACACCTATTTTATTTCATGCAACACACTTTCCCATAAAAAAATCCCCTACAGCAGCCAACTGCTGTAAGGGACGAATCTCAATCCGCGGTACCACCCATATTCCCTGAAAATCCCGCTCATACGTTCTTCCATGACGGTTCTTCCAAGGCTCTCATTTTCGCGTAACGTGCGCTTACGTCCTGACCTACTCTGTGTCTGAAATAAGGGAATGAGATGATTCAAAACCTGTTCCTCTGCATTTCAGTCAGACTGCTCGGGTGGGAAATTCAACCTGCATCTGTACTAAGGAAGCTTCCAGCCGCCGGCCCCCTCTCTCTGTATAGAAAATGCAGCTTTACTGACACCGTCATCGCATTTTTCATTAATATGCCTTTTATTTTATGGAATCATTCCTGAAATGTCAAGCAATAATATTACTTTTCATAAAACTTTTGCAGCAACAACTATTGTAATAGTTAATCCCTCAGCTTTCCTTTAGGATAGTACTTGTATTTCCTGAATTACTTGTTACAATTATATGCAAGGACATTAGTTCTGTCAAATCCATACTGGAAGTGAGGTAATTACAATGAAAAAAAAACTCAATATTACAGAAGGTATCTTCCCGATGCCGGTTTTAATGGTTGCAACCTACAATGAAGACGGCAGCGTCAATGTTATGAATGCTGCATGGGGTACTATGCAGGAACGGGGTAATGTGGCTCTCAATTTGACAGAAACACACAAAACCGTAAAAAATATTAAGGCAAGGGGCGCTTTTACAGTAAGCATTGCCGATGCTGCCCATGTAGTGGAAGCAGACTATTTTGGCGTTGAATCTGGCAACAGGGTTGCAAACAAGTTTGAAAACAGCGGCCTGACTGCCAGTAAAGCTGAAATGGTAGATGCTCCGGTCATCAATGAATTTCCGCTCTGCTTAGAGTGTGAATTTATTGAATATCAGGACGGGAAATACGGCTGCGGCGTTATCGGCAAGGTAGTAAACGTCACGGCAGATGAAAAAGTCATGGTTGATGGTCTGATTGATATGTCTCTGGTAAACGCCATCGCCTTTGACCCTTATACACATGGCTACTATAAAGTAACTGAAAGAGTCGGTGAAGCCTTCAAGGATGGCTTACCTCTAAAAAAATAATCCTGATATGACACAGGGTCCCTCAAAAATGAGCGACCCTGTTTTCATATCCTTATCTTTTCTCTCTTCTTTTCTTCCATATAAACACATTTGCCGGCATCAGGAATTTATTCAGCATGGCACCCATCAGTATGATATACATGCACATATACAGCCAGAGCATTAAAATAATAATGGTGGCAAGGCTTCCATACATGGTATAGCCCCCGAAATATTCCAGATAAATACTAAAGCCCCAGGAAAATACCACCCATACAAGGCTTGAAAAAACTGCCCCCGGAATCTGGGTATACCATTTCTGCCTTTCATTGGGCAACCATGTAAATAAAAGCATAAGGAATATAAACAGTAAAAAGGAAACAATAAAAAGCTTAAGGCTTGATAAGAAATCCATCAGATACCTGCTTGTAGGTATGGAAGTCCGGATAAATGCCACTACCGTATCTCCATAAACCGTAATTGCCAAAGACATCATAATGGAGCATATTAAGATAACCGTATATAAGCAGGAGCGGAATTTTAGTGCAAAGTATCCTTTTGCCTCCACTCCGTTGATTACATTCAGCCCTCTGTTCAGTGCCCATATTCCTCTTGCTCCCGCCCATACGGTAGCCACTGCCGTAACGGATAAAAGAGTATTGGACTTTCCGTAAACTTCATTTACCACGCTGACTGCAATGGGGTCAATGCTGTCAGGCAGAAAATCCACAAGCGCAGTCATCAGATTTGCTTTTGTGATGGGAGTATACGGAATAATGGAGCAAAGCATGAGCAAAATGGGAATCAGGGATAAAAACATAAAAAATGCCGCACTGGAAGCATATGCCCCGATATGACTATCATTAATCTGCTTTATAAATTCCTTTCCCAGAATATATAATTTCTTCCACATGGCTTTCCTGTCTTCTCCCTGATTTTATAATATGCTTTTCGGATTTTCCAATACATTTCACCTTATCTTCTACCGTTTTTTCCGGTTCTATATGTTCACTTTTTCAGTATAAAACCGCTGTACGTATATAAGCCATAACTCCGGTCACAGCTTGGAAAGCGTAATCCCTTCATAGAAAAACTGCAGTATTTCTTCATATGTATATCCCAGATTTCCCATTGCCCTGGCTCCGTTCTGGCTCATGCCGATTCCATGTCCAAAGCCGCCGCCAATGACCACATAGCTTTCCACCTTGCCTTCCCCTTCTGTCTTAACAATGGCAAAAGCGCTTGGAAGCATTCCGGAAATCTTAGATGTATCGCCTGTCTTACGAAGCACCTCTGTGCCTTCATTTGCAAGCACATAACGCACATTATGTTCCGAAATCACCTTATAGGTTCCTTTTGTTCCTTCGATTAAAAGCTCATGTATGGCGCCGCCGCTGCTTCTTTCCAGTACGGAAATGCTTTTCACATCTCCTAACTTACCGATTTCTTTGGAAGCAAAGGAACCATCCTTGCATTTTGTCAGCACCTGGTCCGGTTTTGCCCCGTATCTTGCCTTTAGCTGCTTTAATAAAATATCCGGATCAAGCCTTGAAGAATAACTCCAGCGGTACCAGCCCTCTTCCTTTTCAAAATCTCCTTCTCCAACCGACTGTATAAAAGCTTGAAATTCCTCTTCCTGTGTCATATCCTCTGCCGTTTTGATGCAGTCAGAACCGATATTTTTGGATGCCAGATGTGCTTCCCCTTCTCCTCTGCTGCTTTTCCATGCCAGTATATCCGTTCCATATCCGCAGGAGGTAGAATAAAAGTAAGTGTCTGCCACCTGTCCATTTGACATCACTACCTGCCCTTCTGTTTCACGCACTGCGCCAAGAGCAGCCTCGCTTTCCATTATATTATTATATACCTGAAAGGCAGCGCTGTCATCCACATGGGCTCCATAGGATTGCAGACTGGATTTCTGCATATGCTTGTAGGCATAGCTTCTGGCGCTGACTGCCTGTGCCTTTAGTGCTTCTTTTGGATAAGAGGAGGGCATTTCGCTGGGGACTACCGAATACAAATACTCTTCCAGCAAAAGTTCATTAATCAGCAAAAGCCCCTGCTCTGTCTTTTCAATTTCCATAGTGCCCCGGTATGCCGGCGTTCCCTGTCCTCTTTCAATGGAATATACGGTAGTTTTGGAGGTAAGGGCATCCGGCAGAATAGAAATGCGGTTAGAGGTAAACAACTCACTTTCCTTTGAAACAGTTACCTTTTCTCCCGGTTCAAACCGCTTCTCGTAGCCCTCTCCTTTTATGGTAAAAGCAGTATCCACGCTGAATACGATTTCCTCATGATATGCTCCGGAAAATCCCGTAGTCTTTACTACAACACGGATATTTTTCATATTTTCTTCCCTTGTTACAAGAGCGCCTACGATTTCTTTCCCATCCAGCACAAAATCCGTAAAGTCATAGCCGATTTTCAAATCCGAAAGCTGATAGTCCTCACTTTCTCCATAAAGCTTATAAACCTGAATATCTTCTCCATAAGAAAGCTTTCCATAGCCTTCAATTTCCATCTGGTTATCTTTTATGCTCAATAATCTGCCGTTAATTTTTTCATTGTAAGGCGTAATGCCCGAAAGCTTTCCTTCTGCAAATGCAATATCCCCTATAACCTGTCTTTCCTCATAGGCAAAGCCGTCTTTTTCCAGAGTAATCTCATACCCCTTCCATAATATGGAAACAGCCTCTGGTAAGTTGCTGCTTACCCATGCTTTTTTCAGGGTAATGCTACCGGGACCTTCTGCCAGCAAAAGCACCAGCTTCTCCTTTGTGGTGATGGCAGTTACCTGACTGATACTATATCCTTTTCCGGTTTGGGATTGTATGCCTTCTGCTCCATCCTCCTGCAAATCAAGAATTCTCAAATGGGAAAGGTCCCTTGACGCCGCCAACACCTGTTCCGGCTTTAAAGGATTTTTGTCCTGATCAAGAACTTTCTCTCCCCCTGACAGAACAATCAGTTCTTCCTGCTTTAGTTCCAGCTGGGGGGCAAGCAGCTCTGCCGTGGTAAAATAAAATTCCAAAAAATCTTCCCGAAGCAGGTTATGCCTTTTTTTATATTTGGTGGAAAGACCGGCAAGCCACTCCCTGCCAATACCCGAGAGCCTGTCATCCTCTTTCATCCAGACATCTATCAGCTTTTCGTATTCTCCATAGGTAAGGCTTCCCTCTTCTCCTTCCGGCACCTCCAGATTTTTTAAAACCAAAGCCGGCGCCAGCTCCTTTAAAAGAACAGCTACCTCCTTCTTTTTAACATATGTACCTTCCACCTGCCTGCCCGATATCCGGTTCAAAATCGTAACCGTCCCCACAATCATTATCCCGATTAAAAATATAAATCCCGCTAACTGCCAAATAAGTTTCTTTTTTCGATTCACAGCTCTTCCCTTATCCTTATTTTTTCTATCATATAAAAAACAGCCCGAAAGGACTGTTTTTCATTTGTAGCCCGAAATGCCGGTTCTTGTATTTTGACTCCTAGCAAAGCTAGGTGGGCAACCGCAGGCAGCACTCCTGTCTTCCTCTGCGCAATGAAGGCCTGACATTTATGCTCCAATATAAGAATCCCGTTTAAAGTAAATGTAGGTTCAAAATGACAAGAGTTGTCGTACATTTCAGGATATAATCATTATACTCAAAAACGAAAAAAAATACAACCGATTTTCTCTATAAATTTCAGATGTATATTTTGTCAATTATAACAATTTTTCCTGCTTTTCTGCCTGCCACCGGTTCTGATTCCCGTGCGGGAAAGCTGAGGGCTGAACTGTTACAATGGTTTTATCACTACGAAGCAGGGTTATTTCAGAATCAGTTCTTCCAACCTTCTAAAATCCCCATCCAGCACTTCATATTCCGCCTGAATGCTCTCCTCTTCTGCTGTATATTCAGCTGGTGAAATATTGCTATGGATATATAAACTGTCCATGCCGCAGTTTTTTGCTACCTGTATATCGCTTATCCTGTCATTTCCAATCATAATAGAGGCTTCTTTTTTCAAATGGTATTTCTCTAAAAGAGCCTCCATAATCCTTTTATCCGGCTTACATACCTTTACTTCGGAGGAAATTACAATGCCGTCAAATTTATCATATAAGCCCAATTCCTTTAACTCTGCCACGGTAAAAGCGGTCTGGGCATTGCTCAGCAGATAAAGCCTCTTGCCCTTTTCCCTGCAGGCTTCAAAAAATTCCGCCACCCCATCATAAAGCCTTATGTAGCTTCTTGATAATATCCGGAATATCTGACAGATTACTTCAATCTGTCCTTTATCCGGTTCAACTCCTTTTTGGGTAAAAAGCTCCCGGAATACATCCCTGATTTCAATTTCATAAAATGGGTCTTTTCCTGCTGTCTTTTTCCTTTTACAACCCTGTTTATGGGCTTCCTTCCATTCCTTTTTTGAATAAGCAGCTCCCATGGCGGAATAGAGTCCTGCCATTTTTTCATGCAGATATGCCTTCTCTTCATTTGTATGAATATCTGCCAGTGTCCCATACAAGTCAAAAATATAATTCTGATACATGTTTTTTTCTCCATTTTCGTATTTTTTATTTCCACAATCAACGAGCCAAGTCATTGCGTGCAAGCATTTGACGACTGCCGCAAAGGTCAAATATCCCGCCTCTTAGGGCGTTTCAAGTTTGATGCCCCGCCGCCTACGGCGGGGTCTTTGACTTTATCCAAGCGCCACATCCAGTATCATCATAACAAGAAAACCCACTGAAAAGCCGATGGTGGCAATATTGCTGTGCTCTCCTTCCGATGCTTCCGGCAAAAGCTCCTCTACCACTACATATACCATGGCTCCAGCCGCAAAAGCCAGCAGATAAGGCAGAACCGGCTCCATGATTCCCGTTAACAAAATGGTAATTCCTGCTGCTACAGGCTCTACCACCCCGGAAAGAGTCCCATACAAAAAGGATTTTCCTCTTGTCATCCCCTCACTTCTTAAAGGAAGGGAAATAATGGCGCCCTCCGGAAAGTTCTGAATGGCAATTCCAATAGCAAGCACAAGGGCGCCTGCAAAGGTAATATCCGCATTCCCGGAAAGAAGTCCTGCAAACACTACGCCAACAGCCATTCCCTCAGGAATATTATGAAGGGTTACTGCAAGGACAAGCATTGTTGTTTTTTTTAAAGGGGCGGGAAGCCCTTCTGGTTTTTCGCTGTCCAGGTGAATATGGGGAACAAACTCATCCATAAGCAGTAAAAATCCGATGCCCAGCACAAAGCCTGCTGCTGCCGGAATAAATGCCAGCCTTCCCATACTTTCCGACATATCAATGGCAGGAATAAGCAATGACCATACGGAAGCCGCCACCATGACTCCGGAAGCAAATCCAAGCAGAGATTTTTGAACTAACGGCTTTATCTCCCCCCGCATAAAAAAGACACATGCTGCGCCAAGTGTGGTCCCTAAAAAGGGAATTAAAACTCCAACTAATATATTCATATATTTTTCACTCCTCTTATCACTATATGCCAAAGTAAGAATTTTGGCAACATGTGACATTTTATAGGATGGAATCCAAATTACTTATAGTATGTACAGACTGATATATTCCAATTCCCATTCCTGTTTATCGGGCTTACTGTAAAAAATAAAAGGAGCCTCTCTCGTTACAGGTATGTTTTGTTTGTATTTACGGCTTTATTTTCATAACTGCAGTCCTGTCCTTTTCTTTTAAATGGCTCTTGTATAGTTCTGTTCAACAAATCACCATAGGCATCCACTTTACGGAATGTATTTCCCATCATCTCGCTATTTCTGTATTCTCTGATATCCTCCATATGGAAATCAGCATAAAAGATACCCTCTGTCATAGCATCAGCCAGCAAAATCGTATTATCAACACAGATTCCATTTTTATCCCAGCAAACAGGACTATATGCGCATGAACACCCTGCGTTTTCACCATTTGGATTTGCCATTGCAATTCCTGTCATATTTTCATATGCTCTTGTAGATAATGCCTGCAGTCTCGGATTCATAGAAACGCAATCGTTAGGTACAAGGATAATCTCCGCACCCTTAAGCATTAAAATTCTTGCACTTTCAGGATACTCCCGGTCATAACAAATCATAATGCCTAATTTGATTCCATCAAAATCACATACCTTAAATTCTTTACCAGCTTCAATATCCTTTTCATCTGCAAAGTCGCAAGTATGAACCTTTGAATATTTCATCAAAATATTACCCGCCTTATTAATGACAAATGCTGTATTTTGTGGTTTCCTGCTTCCCTTTGTAAAAGCGGTCAACACCACGCCGATTCCATACTCTTTTGCCAATTCACAAATTTTCCTAATATTTGCATCATCATCCGATATGCTCTTTTCATATGTTACAGGCAAATCATAGCCCGTAATGAAACATTCCGGAAGCAGCAGAATATCTGAATGATTTTTTGCTGCTTCTTTCATTGCTTTAATAATACTGTTTACATTTTCATTTACTTGTCCGTTTTTTGCTCGTTTTTGTAATATTGCAACCTTAAAAATCATACTGCTTCCCTACACTTTTTCGTCCATTTGATGTTTTCTTTTGATGCTTTCTAATTATACATAAAAATATGGTATTTTACAATTCTTCCAACTGCTTTTGCTTAATTTCAAATGGCACTGCTGCCAAAAGCAGAAGTGCCGCTATCCCATAGTACCTGTAAAATCATAACTTAATCATTTGTATTTGTTTTTCTATCCGTTCCATTTCTCCTATTCCATTCGTTTCCCTTCTTACCGGCTAATCATATCCAGAAAATATTGATGAACCCTTACATCCTCATTCACCTCCGGATGAAAGGCGGTTACAAGCTGGTTTCCCTGACGGGCGGCAACTATTTTCCCGTCTGCCCATGCAAGTATTTGAACCCCTTCATATGCCTCTGCTATGTACGGGGCGCGGATAAAGGACATGGGAATGACACCGATGCCTGCAAAATCCTGTTGGGTGTAAAAACTGCCAAGCTGTCTCCCGTAAGCATTTCTTTTTACCCGGATATTCATGCTTCCAAAATAAGTTGGATTGTCTTCTACTTCCTTTGCTAGTAATATCAACCCGGCACAGGTTCCAAAAACGGGCAGCCCGGACAAAATTCTGTCCCGAAGTATTTCAAACATATCCAGTTCTTTTAAAAGCTTTCCCATAACAGTACTCTCGCCGCCGGGTATAATAAATCCATCCATCTGCTGCTCTAAATCCTTTTTCTGACGGATTTCAAAATAATCGGTTTCCAGCCTTTGGAGCATATGCTCATGCTCCAAAAAGGCGCCCTGCAGTGCTAAAATTCCAATCTTCATCTTATTTTCCCCGCTCTGCCATCAAAAGCCGGATTTCCTGCTCGTTGATTCCAACCATTGCTTCTCCCAAATCAGCCGACAGCTCTGCAAGCATCCCTGCATCGTTATAGTTAGCCACTGCTTTCACAATGGCAGCGGCACGTTTTTCCGGGTTACCCGATTTGAATATGCCGGAACCAACAAATACGCCTTCCGCTCCCAAATGCATCATCAGTGCGGCATCTGCCGGCGTTGCCACTCCCCCGGCTGCAAAATTCACCACCGGAGGCTTTCCATGCTCATGGACATACTGCACAAGCTCTGCAGGCACCTGAAGCTGTTTTGCCGCTTCAAATAATTCATCCGCCCGCAGATTCTGTATCCGTCTGATTTCTGCATTCATTGCTCTCATATGGCGGACTGCCTGCACCACATCTCCTGTTCCCGGCTCCCCTTTCGTGCGAATCATGGAAGCGCCTTCTCCAATCCGTCTGAGCGCCTCTCCCAAATCCCGTGCCCCACATACAAAAGGAACCTTAAAATCGTGCTTATTGATATGATAGATATCATCTGCCGGGGATAATACTTCGCTTTCATCAATATAGTCAATTTCAATTGCCTCCAAAATCCTTGCTTCCATAAAATGTCCGATACGGCATTTTGCCATAACCGGAATAGAAACTGCCTGCTGGATTCCTTTTATCATTTTCGGGTCGCTCATTCTGGAAACACCGCCTGCTGCCCGGATATCTGCCGGAATACGCTCCAAAGCCATTACCGCACATGCCCCTGCCTCCTCTGCAATCTTAGCCTGCTCCGGTGTGGTCACGTCCATAATGACGCCGCCCTTTAGCATTTGTGCAAGCTGTTTGTTTAATTCATATCTGTTTTCTTCCATAACTGTTTTTCCTGCCTTTCCTGATTCGTTGTTATAGTTCGTTTGTTCCTGCACTATTATACCGCTTTCTGGCATTTGTAAAATAACCAGTTTTTTATTTTTTTACCAGTCCAGTTTTACTGTGGTTACAAGAAACTCAATTATAAAAAGAAAAATACCGGAGCAGGCTTTTCCTGCTCCGGCATTATGAAATAACAAGTCAATATGGACTTTTCCCGATATTTTTTTCCGCCTGTCTTAATGCAAAAACAATGGGCATTATCAATATTCCGCAAAAAAAATTGCTGATTCCATGAATGCAGTCCCATGGCAGTCCTGCAACAATCCAGGCTATCATTCCCTGAAAATTCAATCCAAACATGATTGCCTGCAAAGGCGCATACAATGTGCCGAACAGAAAACCATGAGCCGCACATACCGCCATATATATTACCGGCTCTATTTTTTTCGGCATTTTTTTTGGAAGCAGCATGACAGCTCCCCAAAGGATGGTCCATAAATATAAATATGGAACCCACCAGGCTGAAAAGCCGCAGAAAATACCGTTTAAAATTACATAAGTATAAATAGGGTACAATGCTTTTTTCCTGTAAACAACCGTGTAAGCCACAGTCAGAACCCCAAGCAGATGCACATTGGGTATTAACTCCATAATGAGCTTGGAACCGTACATGACAGCTCCAAGCATTCCAAACACGGCAATCTCCCTTATTGTAAGTTTCATGCTTATTCAACCTTCAAGGTATAATTGTCCCCTTCTGTAATTGCCGTGACATCAATTCCTGTCTGCGCATATTCACCATTGATATAAAATGCCCAATACACACCATCCTTGTCATAATCAGCAGTTATACCATTGACTGTTTTTACATAAAGGCCATATTCCCCTTCTTCTCCGTCAATCAGTTCAAGCTCTTCCAAAGCCTCTCCTACTGTTTCTTTATCCGTATGGATTTCAAACTGTGTCTCCGCACCTTCCTTATCCACTACCGTGAGAATGAATTTTGTATTTCCTTCTCCTAATACAGTTCCTTCTGCCTGAACGGACTCATCCGGCTGGGCATTTTCGTCTGACTGGACATTCTCTTCTATCTGTTCCGTATCATCGGTCTGAATGTCCTCTTCTGCCTGTTCCGTATCATCTGTCTGAACGTCCTCCTCTGCCAGTCCTGTCTCCTCTGTTTGGGCAGTCTCCTCCGTCCCTTTTGCAGAAGGGCTGTTATTGCCATTACAACCAGTTGTAAACAGCGCCATAGCCACAATAAGCACCATACAAAGAAGCAATGACGATATTTTTTTACTACATTTCATTTGCATGCTTTCAATCTCCTTTGTTTTTTATTTCCCCTAAAAACCGGCGCTCGCAGTTATCAAAAGAGGATTTTCCTGTCTGGATATTTCGACTTGGCATTCCGGCAACCGGCCTTCTCAGATATACTCCAATGGCTTTTCCCAATTTGTGGCTTTTGGTTAGATTTCCGGAAATTCATTTATGCCTTACGGCGACGGGCTCGTACAGGAATTACACCTGTTTCCCCAGACAAGCCGATTTTTATTATAGCACTTCGCTATCATTCCATCAACAGAAAAAATCTTTATCTGTCTTTATCTATCTGGATACCTTATACAGCCATTTCGATACCTTTTCCAATGTAATCACTTCATTTATCCCATCCCGGTAAGTAAGCTCCTGATTGGCAAGCTCTATACAATTCTTCTCTTCCTTCACCTCTTCATTCCCGGCTATTTTCAAACCAATTACAATATTTTCACTATCCTGCAAAAATTCCTTCGGAATCTTAACAGTTATTTGCCCTTCCACAGTCTGCTTGTTGGAAATACTGTAGAGCTTTGGCAGCGAAATCTCCTGTAAAATCTGTTTTTCACCGGAAGTCAGAGAAAGGTACAGCTTATATTTCGGTGAAATAGCTCCATAGCCGGTATTGCACAGCTTTATGCGTATCTGCATTCCAGCCATGGACAATTCCGGTTCAAAATACATTTTCCTCATGGCAAGCTCCGATAAAAACAGGCGGTATCCTAAATGATTTTCCAGATAGTCCTTTGCATTCATGTCGTCCATGGTCATATCAGACCATCGTTTCAGAACTTCTTCGTTATATTTCAGATTCAGATAGGTTACATGCATCAAACCAAACTCTTTATCAGCATTTTCCGGAAGGCTGAATTCTTCCGGTGTGGGCATTTCGCCCCCATTTACCTGCTCTGCCAGGGCATTCTTCATCCAGTCCAGCTCCTCCATTCGCCCCATGTCCGGGTCGTCGTAGGTGCCCATGTCGCTGTCTGTGGACAAAAGCGCATCGTTATGAAGGCTGAGCCTGCCTGCTAAAATATTTTCTTTCATTGCCTCCCGTATAAATCTGGGACGCCGTACTGCCACCTTGATTTCCGGGTTTAAATATTCTTCCCACTGTCTTAAAATGTAGAGCCTGCTTCTTTTCTGGTTTTCTTCATTTCCCTCTAAATAGATGCTGGAATGCCATTCCCCGTATTCTCCCAGCATTCCTGCCTGCACTACAAGAATGTTCTCTTCATATTCATTTAGCACCTTGGAAATCTGGCTTATATGCGTTCCCATCCGTTCCATTTTCTCCGGCTCTGAAACGTCATCATAAAATCCGTATGCGGCTCTGAAAATAACAGACACCTGCTCCTGCCTTGCAGTTTCCAAAGCACAACGAAGCTCGTCCATCTTTTCTTCCGATAGCTCCTCATGGATATATTCATCCATATGGAAAGCAAGCAGAATCACCCTTACCTCTTTTGCCAGCTCAGGGATTCCCTCATAATCGGCGCTGTTTACCTGAATATAAAAGCCTCTGTCAGGGTTGTTTAATATCTGCTTTCCTTCTTGAAAATTCCAGTGACCCTTTTGCTGCCAAATCATGTAAACAGTGAGTATGAGAAAAATAATAATAACAAATATAAGCATCATAAATAGATATTTCATCCTTTTTTTCAAACCGATCACCTGTAAGTTTTCTAAATAGCAATATTTGTTATTATACTAAATTGAGGAACAAACGGCAACCGGGGGATTGTAACAGTTTTACTTATGAGGACGTATGTGCCGGCGGCTTTGCCAAGACCTCTAAATATAATTATGGCATTTTACTCTAAATCTTCAAATTCTCCATTCTTTACCGCTTCCATCAATTCCATATCTTCCTCATAGCATTCATTACAAACAAAAACCTCCATGCCTGTGGGGCTGGAATAATGTTTTTGTACTTTTTTATCGCAATAGAGGCATTGTTTGCTATGTACATCACATATGTAGCATTTTCCTCCGTCTTCCTTTTCAAAGCATTTCGTCTTTGTGGCATCGCACCATTCACAAGGTTCTTCATAGTACTTCCCACAGCCCGATATCATCAGTATGCACAGCATAAGCAGTATTATTATTTTCTTTTCCATGTTTGTTCTCCTTAAAATATTATCGTTAATCCAACTTCTATAACCAGCAATACAGTGGCTATCCCTATGATTATTTTGGTATGTAATTTTTTAGGGCGGGCTTCTATTTCCTCATATGACAGACCTTTTCCTTTAAAATAAGCATACTCTAACGAATTTATATCAAAAAGCAAAATACTGAATAACAGTATGCCATCTTTTAAATTTTTAATTTTTTCAGGCTGATTGTACCTTGGAAAATCTCTAAAAGCAAGAACTAACGTCAATATTATTATATTTGTAAATATTAAAACTACCAGATGTTTCAAGCAGCTTCTCTTATTTTCCATTTCAATACCAGCCTCCTACTTTTACATCTCCAGCCTTAAATCTTCCTCTGCAATGCTTTTTTCCATATACACTTGAATTTCTTACATTCCATTTCTCATAACTATTTGTATACATTCCCCTTTGAGTCCATATGGTTGTTACTATAAGTCCATATCTATAATTGGAAGTTTTCTGTTGAATTGTCCTGATAATATGCACTTCCAAAGGTACTAAAACTTTTAATCCCCATACGGATAAGACAGAAGAAATAATGTTTGCCAGTGTAGTATTTCCCATTTCTATAATCTTTCTCCCAAGTACACTATATTTAGAAATTCCAGCCGCAGCTAGTATAACCCCTATTTGAACTCCGGAATTCAACATTTTCAAATATTTTTTATTCAAAAGCCCTGCTGCATATATAGCTGACTGCGCTGAAGTCAAATAGGTAACCTTTTTATAAAACTGACCATTCAAAGCATACGGCTGATAAGTATTGCTATAAGGCTCCCAGCTTCCTCCCTTGGTGCTAAATAAGCCTCCGGTATATTTATCATAGTTAATTTGAAGATATATACTGGAATAACCTCTGCCTTTATAATTAATTTCCAGATAATAGGTTTTATTTTTTTCAAGCCCTACATTCAGCTTAAAATTTCTTGAATTGCCGCTATTATCATCGCTTACAACCTTTTTAATGCCTGAGAATGTCTTCTTGTACAATGTAACACTTGTATCTACAGTACCAGTTGAGAATATATTATATTCTCCCATACTTCCACTGTTAAATTTAAACCAATGAGTTGTCTTACCTGTAATTCTAAAAGATTTAGAAATAGTATCATTATTTGTAAAAGTCTTATTTGAAAATGACAATGCCGTTTTATAAGGTGGAGTTCTTGCTTCCACTGATATTATAGAATTAGTAATAATACCAAACTAGCTAATGTTTTTCCATATCTTTTACTCATCTTACCATTCACTTTATTGTTCATTTTATAATCCTTTCATCCTGTCATCATTTTTTTGTTATTTTTCAATCTTTTATTACTTTTTGGGATTTCATCTTCCCCGCTTCTTTTCTTCTGTTTTACAATAATATTTCTATTACTGCTTCTCTCCGTCTCCTTTCTGCAAAAAAGCCCAAGGCTTTATCCTTAGGCTTTTATACAAAAAGTATCTTATTTTTACAATAGTTCTTTGGCAAACGGCAGCCTTCAAGCGGGAAACGGTTAATAGACCGGAAACTTTAACAGCAAAATCGACTTATTTGTACCACTTATTTTTCGCCGCATATTCCAAAAGAGCTTCCTTAAAACTAACTCTATTTCGTCTTGACACAGGAATCATTTCTTTTGCAAAATCCATTTCCACTTCTGTTTTTCGTAAACCTTTTACATAAGAATATGCCACCACATAAGACTTATGAACCTGAAAAAAATCTTCCGTTCCCACCCTGTTATACCAGTATTTCAGCGGTTCAGTAGTTCTAATCATTTCATCTTTTTTCAGAAAGATATAGGTTCCGTCTCCAAAAGCTTCCATATAAATAATATCCTTTTTGCTAATCAGAAAAATATCCCCAGCCGCATGAACCGCCAGCTTTTGGGTACATTCCATTTCTCTTTCCGCTTCTAATACTGCTTCCTGAAAAGCTTCCATTTCTATGGGCTTATTTAAAAAGCGAAATGCCCTGACCTTAAAAGCTTCTGCCATATATTCCCCATAACCGGACAAAAAAATAATATATTCATTCGTTCCTCTTTCCCGTAACATTTCTGCTGTTTCCATTCCGCTTAAGTTATCCATATCAACATCCAGAAAAACTATCTGATAAGGTTCCTCTTCCTGTAGCAGCTCCCTGCCCGAATGATACACGGTTATTTCATATATCGGTTTTATGCCAAGCAATCTTTTTCTGACTTCCTCACAAATCTCTTTTTCATCATCACATATAGCAACTCTTAACCCCATACAAATATCCCCTCAAAAATTAACCATTTTATATAAATATCACAAATACCATCTTATCAGCATAGTATATCATGCTTTTTTATATCCGTCATCTACTTTTTGTTTATCTATTGCAGGTTATATGTTGCAATCTCTGTTTTATACTTATCCCTTTTAACTTACCAATTGACCTTATCTATTCACTTTATCTATTCGCTTTATTTATTCCCTCTTATACAATAGTTCAGCCAACAGTTTCCCCCCTGTCTATTTCACCTCCACTCTTTTATACCCGAAATACAACACAGGAATCAAAAGAACAAACAACAAAAGGTAAAGCGGAATTAAAATGGAATACCCCCGAAATACCTTACCTCCTATTTCATAAATCAAATACTCCTCCACATACCAGTTTATCCGAAGGAGCATATCCGGAAAAAGGTTCATAATATATGTCATTGCCGGAATCCGTCCCAGAAACATGGGCGCACAGGATAATGCAAAAGGAATGGTAATGGCAACTACTGCGGAACGGCTTTTAACGGATACCAGCATGGAAAGCATTAAAATAAACAGCGTTCCTATATATCCTCCAAGCAAAGTAAACAGCCAGAACCGGAAATAAGTAAGGTTATAGATACTGCTGAAATTCCGCCCTGTCTGTATCATGCGGCCTGCCCCGCCAAATCCTAACAAAAAAAGAATGATAGCGGAAAAAAGCAGCATGGTACACCAGTAAACAGCCGTAACCGTTATAAAGCCGGCTTTCATTTTGGCGCCAATAGCCTTGTTTCTTCCAAGCCTTGCGGAAAAGAAAATGGAATCCGCCTTATACCGGAACTCATCTGAGAAAATTCCGGATATGAAAAATCCGATTATCACAATTGTAATGGTCATAAGGGTGGACAAATACTGAGAATCCATAAGAGCCTTCCATCCCTCTGCGTATTCATAATAGAGAGGGGTTTTCAAGCTTTCATATTGCTTTTGCAGATACTCCCTTTCTTTTTCTGAAAGACCGTTACCCGTTTTTCCCTCTGAAGCCTTTATTTCTTCATTTATCCTGAAAATCCGCCTTTCATATAAGCCGGCTGCTTTGTCTGGTGAAATATTGTCGCATAAATAATAATCATAATTTCCCACTTCTGAAAATCCAATATTTATCATATTTCTGATATCCTCAAAGCCCTGTCTTTTATATAACGCTTCATCAGCCTCTTTTGAAGAGTCATTTGCCGCTTTATTTTCCTCCACCACCTGCCTTAAAACATCTTCCGTAATATATCCTTTCCATTTATTTTGTTCCTCTTTTAACTGACGGGCTGCCTTTATGCCTGTGAGCAGGGAACCGTCTTCTTTATAATATCTTACATCCCGGATTGCCAGACAGCTTCCTGCCAGAGTAACTGCCGCCAACAGGATGAGCACAATCCGGTTCACCCCTTTTTGAAATATTTTTTTCAATTCAAATTGCACCATTGTCTTCACCAGCCTTTTCTCCAAAATAATATAAAAATACATCTTCCAGATTTGCCTCCTCCAATACAGCATTCGGAACCGGCTTTTCCTTTGACAGGATTCTTAATTCCACTCCATGGGCGTCAGATTTCACATTAGAAATCTTGTATTGTTTCATAAAGTGTTTCACTTCCCTTTTTTCCACACAGCACTTCCATACATGTTCCCTTACGGAACCAATCAGCTCTTCGGCTGTTCCCCTGTGGACAATTTCCCCGTCCTTCATAAGTAAAATCTCATTGGCGATATATTCCACATCAGAAACAATGTGGGTAGACAAAAGCACGAAACGTTCTTCCGCCAGCTCGCTGATTAAATTCCGGAAACGGATGCGCTCATTGGGGTCCAGTCCCGCCGTGGGTTCATCCAAAATCAGAATCTTTGGATTATTTAACATTGCCTGTGCAATTCCCGCCCGCCGTTTCATGCCTCCGGAAAGCTTTTTCATTTTTTTATGTGCAGTCTTTTCAAGTCCTACTTTTCCAAGCAGTTCCTTTACTCTTTTCTTTGCAACTGCAGGACGGATTCCTTTAATGGAGGCAATATAAAGCAGATAATCCTGTACTGTAAACTCCGGATAAAATCCAAAGTCCTGTGGCAGATATCCAAGTATCTTCCTGTACTCTCCGTCCATGGCAAAAATCTCTTTTCCATTACAGATAATCTTTCCCTCTGTAGGGCGAAGCAGAGTACATAGCATTCGCATCAATGTGGTCTTTCCTGCGCCGTTTACTCCTAACAGCCCATATACACCGGTATTCATGGTAATATTCAAATGATTTACTGCAGTAAAATTTCCAAATTCTTTTGTTAAATCAATGATTTTTAATTCCACTAATCATTACCTCCCAATCCTGATTACAATTTTTTAGTATGGTATAAATAAAGAAACCAAATAACAAAAGTGCCATTCCAAACAGACACAGCCACAGAGGCATTATAATTGCTTCATAGATTTTCTCATTTAACAGAATGAACCACCATATACCGCTCCATATAAAACAAAGTGCTACAGATACCGTTTCACCTGCCGCATATTTATTGCACAGCATTCCAAAACAAATACAGGCGGTTACTGCCATTGGAAACAGAAATTGCACCAGCAGCTCCCAAAATGTAAAGTACAGGCTTTTTTGTATGCTGCCGCAAAACAGAGTCAGTAAAAGCACGTCAACCATTCCAAACAAAAAAAGACGGGCTGCATAAATCTGCTTCAAAGTATAATAGGCTGCCGCTTCTATTTCCATACAGAAGCAGTCTCTGTTTTTCCATAATTCCGGAATAACAAGCACAACAAACAGCACGCCTACAACCCCTATGCTCCTCTGCACATAATACTCTCCCATCTCCCTTTCCATAAAAGGCAGCAGCAGGCCTGCCGTTACTAAAAGAAGCATTTGAAACAGCCACCACCTTTTTTTCAGCTGCTTAAACTGGCTCCACAAAAATTCCATATAGGTAAGCATTCTTTCCTGTTCCTTTTTATAAAAAGCTTCTTTTGATTTCTTTATGGTATCTAATATCTTTTCCTCTCTTGGCAGGATTGTTTCCTGTCGCTTATACATTTCTATCTGTTCTTTCAGTTTCATAAGGTTCCTCCTTTCCTATCAGCTTCTCCAACTGCTTTTTCCCCTGCCTCAGCCTGTATTTTACAAGGGGCAGTCCTATCCTCAATATACCTGCAATTTCCGAGAGCTTACATTCTTGAAAATAATACAGGATAATCACCTCCCTAAACTCCTCTGAAAGCGCTTTCATGGCTTCCTCTATGACAATCCTGTCCATAACTAAATCCAATGCCCCCATATGAGGAACAGCATTGCCCTCCAGAATTTTTCCTTCCACCAATATGTCCTTTTTCTTCTTATAGAAATTTTTGCACAGATTTCCGGCAATGGTATATAAGTAATTTTTTGTTTTCCCTTTGTACTGATATCCGGACAAATTCGTAAAGAATTTCAAGAAGGTTTCCTGTGTAAGGTCTTCCGCATATTCCGTATCTAAACAGTGGTATCTGCAATACGTTAATATTTCTTCATAATACTTACGAACGAACTGGTCAAATGCCTGTTCATTTCCCTGCTTCATTTTGAAAATCAGTAGAAAATCCTTATCCACAAAATCCTCCTTTCCCATTCTGAATGCTCTAAAACCGGATTCCTTTCTTATATATATAACAACTCAGCTTCTCAAAAAGATAGCCTTTCATTTTCATTATTTTCCGCACAGGAATGAGGACCGGCTACAGGCATCCCTCATTCCTGTATAGGAAAGCTGACACTGGAAAAAAATGGACAATAAAAAAGCATACCAGCCAAAATTTCCGGCTGGTATGCTTTCTTTTACAATATACCTGACAAACTATCGCATTATACTTTCTTTCAAAATATGCCAGATAAACTATCACATCCAAAAACTGCCCGTTATTACCTGTCACCTAACAGCGCATCTGCAAACTGCTCCATAGCCTCTATGGTATCTGCTTTTACAGATGACTTTATGGTTACAACCGGCTCTATTATGGTTATTTCCTTCATGGATTCACAAATTGCCTTCATAAGCTTTCCTGCCATAGGCGCCCAGGAACCGTTTTCCATAAATCCAATGGTGCGTTTTTGAAAATTCTTGCTTTTTAAATGCATCAGGAATTCTTCCCCACATGGAAAGATTCCGCCGTCATAGGTGGCAGCAGCCACTACCAGCTTATCATAGCGGAAGGCATCCTCCACCGCTTCTGCCATATCGTCTCTGGCAAGGTCTGTCAACACTACCTTTTTGGCGCCCTTTTTCTCCAATATTTCAGCCAGCTTTTCGGCAGCTTTTTTCGTATTTCCGTGAATGGATGCATATGCAATTAAAATGCCCTCATCTTCCGGCTCGTAACTGCTCCAAATCTGGTATTTGTCAATATAATACTCCAGATTTTCCTTTAAGACAGGACCGTGTAAAGGACAAATAGTGGAAATATCCAGAGCTGCAGCCTTCTTTAACAAAGCCTGTACCTGTGCGCCGTATTTGCCCACTATATTAAAATAATATCTTCTTGCTTCACATGCCCAGTTCTCTTCCGTATCCAGAGCGCCGAATTTTCCAAAGCCGTCTGCGGAAAAAAGAACCTTCTCGCTCTGTTCATATTCCACCATAACCTCCGGCCAATGTACCATGGGCGCCATAAAAAACTGTAACGTATGGCTTCCTAAATTTAAGGTATCCCCTTCTTTTACAACAACCTTTCTGTCCGACATGTCAATTTCAAAAAACTGTTCCATCATCTGAAAAGTCTTCATATTACCAACAAACTGTATAGCCGGATACTTTTCTGCCAATATCCTTATGCTTCCTGCATGATCAGGCTCCATATGGGAAATCACCAGATAATCCGGAGTCCTGCCGTTTAATGACTTCTCCAGATTCCTAAGCCACCCTGCGGCTGCTCTTTCATCCACACTATCCATTACCGCAATCTTTTCATCCATAATCAAATAAGAATTATAAGAAATCCCATTGGGAACCAGATACTGGCTTTCAAATAAGTCAATTGTCTTATCATCCGCTCCCACATATAAAATCGAATCCGTAATCGTAATGTCTGTCATTGTTGCTCCTCCTTGCAATGAATCCTGTTCTTGTCCAAGTATAGCACGGGATTTCACAAAAAACAATAATCTCCGGATCACTATATTTATAAAAAGTAACAGCTCAGCCATCAGAACCTTCTAAAAATATAATGTAACCCGGAGATATATGCTTTATTCCAATATTGCAACAGAATATGCCGGCATGGACAATTTTGTTCCATCCAATACCGCTTCTGTTTCACCAGTCAGCAGGCTTTCCCTGAAAGACTTGCTGCTTATTTCTCTTCCATTTAAAGTAATTTTTGATAAATCTACTTCCATTTCCTTCTCAGAAATATTAAATACCAGCAATATTTCCTTTTTTTCTGCTTCTTTTTGTCCTTCTTCCAGGCTTTCATAAGACTTTAACAGCCCGCATATCCGGTCATTTGATATTTCTTCCACCAGGCTGGTATCACCCTTTACGATTTCCGGATAACTGTTACGAATTCTGATTGTCTCTTTATAATACTGATATATGGAAGCCTTATTTTCCATCTGCTCCTGAAGGCTGTCGTATTTCATCTTTACAGTATCGGAGCCTTCCGGTCCTTTGCACATGCCTTCTGCATTTTTATCCAGAGACCAAAGCATGGGAGCCCGTTTCTTCTCATCCTCACCGGAACCTTTCATGCCAAGCTCTTCCCCGTAATAAACAAAGGCTGTGCCGCTCATAAAAAGATTCATGGCAGCCGCTATTTTCGTCTGGCTTTCACTGTTCTCGCCGGAATAGTATCCTGCGCTCCTTCCCATATCGTGATTTGTATAAAAAGGAGCATCGATATAATTTTCATTATATTGTCCGAAACGCTCTTTACAATTTTCCACTGCTTTTCCATAGGTTTTTGCAGTATAAGAATCATTGCCGCCTTTTACGGTTTTGGCAATTGTGCCCTCATTATTTGCAAAAGAGAAATTAAATACACTGTCTATGCCGCTTTCATAGTATTTGGCATAGGTATCTGCATCCGTCCATACTTCCGCTACAATATAAGCATCTTCCTTTTCCTCTTTCACCATACTGTTGAACCAGGAAAGAATCTCTATATTAGCTGATGCATTATCCGATACATACTCCTTTGCCGCATCCAGACGAAAGCCTGCCACACCCATATCCAGCCAGAATTTACAAATTTCTTTAAATTCCTGCCTTACCTCTTCATTTTCTAAATTCAAGTCCGGCATTTCACTCCAGAACTTTCCTTCATAATACCATGGCGTACCTTCTACCGGATAGTAAACCTCTGATTTCTTTTCCTTTGAAAAATTGTAATAACCAAAGTACTTGCATTCACTTTCATCCGGTTCCTTTCCATCCAGCCCCCTTAAATATTCACAGGCTTCCAGGAACCATGAATGCTTTGATGAAGTATGGTTCATGACCAAATCCAGAATCACACTGATATTCCTTTTATCGCATTCTGCCATAAATGCCTGAAAATCCTCTAATGTACCGTATTCCTTATCGATATCATAATAATCTGTCACATCATATTTGTGATAAGTGGTAGATGGCATAATCGGCATAAGCCATATACCGGAAAAGCCCAAATCAGAGTCCGTGCTATCATCTCCGTCATTGATATAATCCAGTTTACTTGTAAGACCCTTCAGGTCTCCTGTCCCGTCTCCGTCACTGTCATAAAAAGAATAGACGAATACTTCATAATAGGTCCGATAATTATCGGAAATGCCCTGAGTATTCACTTTTCTTTGCATACTTGAGGCTGTGGGAAAATTCCCACAGCCTGCAAGAAACAGTATTTGAAGAGCAAGAATAAAACTTATTAACTTCTTTTTCATAGATTTCCTCATTTAGCCCTTTACTGCTCCACTCATACCTTCTACATAGAATTTCTGAGTGAAGATAAATAAAATTGCAATTGGAACAGATACTATAACAGCCCCTGCCGCAAAACAGGTATACCAGCTGTCAATATATTCCTTTTCCAGCATTCTCCATAAACCAATGGAAACTGTATAATATTTTGCCTCTGCACGACAGATAACCTTTGCAAAAATAAAGTCAATCCATGGTGCCATAAAAGCTGTCAAAATAGTATATACAATAATCGGCTTACTAAGCGGAATGGTAATTCTGGTAAATACCTGCCATTTTGTAGCCCCATCGATGGTTGCCGCCTCATCCAAAGACTTTGGAATCGTATCAAAAAATCCCTTGGCAACATAGAATCCCAAACCAGTGCCTGCTGAAAATACAATAATTAAAGCAATTGGAATCATGGAACCTTCTGATAAATTCAATGCTTTTAAAATATAGTAAACTGCAATCATAGACATAAAGGATGGGAACAATCCTAAAATCATTGCCACGTTCATATATGGCTTCCTCATTTTGAATCTCATCCTTGACATACAATAGGATACACTTAAAACAAATATGGTGGAGATAATACATGTAAATATTGCAATTACTAATGTGTTTGTAAACATTTTGGGAAAGTTCAAAACGCTTGTGTCTGTAAATAGCTTCACATAATTATTTAATGTATATGATTTTGGAAAAAAGGTCGTAACGTAAGAACCTTTTTCTGCCCGGAAGCTGGTTAGTATTACCCAGAAAATGGGCAATACCCATATAAATGCCAAAATCGCCAAAATTATATGTATAATTATGTTTACAGTCAGTCTGCGGGACTTTACGCTTGCTTCTTCGGTTTTATTTTTCTTACTCATTACATGAATCCCTCCTCATCCTTATAAGATGCAGTATTACGATATGTTAACAACGCAACAATTGCCAGCGTAATAAATGTCATAATACCAATAACTGCACCCAGATTATAGTAGTTCTTCTCAACCGTCAGTTTATACAGCCATGTAACAAGAAGGTCCGTTTTTCCTGCCGTAGACTCCACTGGTATAGGAGCTCCTCCTGTCAACAGGAATATAATGTTAAAGTTGTTGATATTTCCTGTAAACTGCGTAATCAGATACGGTGTCATAACAAACAGCATATAAGGCAACGTAATCTTAAAGAATGCCTGCACCGCATTGGCTCCGTCTATCTTTGCCGCTTCATAAAGCTCTGCCGGAATATTCTGTAAAATACCCGTTACCTGAAGCAAAGTATAAGGAATACCTACCCATAGATTAATAACAATAACTGTCACCCTTGCCCACATAGCCTTTGACAAAAATGGCAATGCAGTCTCAATAAGACCATACTTCATCAGCATCGTATTAATTACACCTGTTGGCTGCAACATAGTCCTCATAATCAGCAAGGATACGAACTGCGGCACTGCAATGGATAACACAAAACAAAACCTCCAAAAACCTTTTGCTTTCGTATCTTTTCTATTAACTACAATGGCAAGTATCATGCCAAAAATATAATTTAGGAATGTTGCAAAAAATGCCCAAACCAATGTCCAGCCCAATACGGAATAGAACTGTTTACCAATACTATCCGCAAAGTTCAATATCTTCTTAAAGTTGTCCAGACCAACCCAGTCAAACAAGACCATGTGATCATTTAACTTACTGTAATTGGTAAATGCCATGGAAATATTATAAACCAAAGGCAAAATAGTAAATCCCAAAACTCCCATAAGTGGAGCAGCTAATAACAGCTTATAAAGATTTTGGTTGAACAGGCTCTTATAATCTTCTATAAAGGTGTTCAGGTGCTTTCCTTCCTTTGCCAGCACTTCTGACTTATAAGCGCTTCTTACTGCTTCTCTCCAAACAACAATAAACAAACATGTAATGAATAAAGTTGCCACACCATATAAAAGCAGCAATTGAGACTGATCTCCTGCAGTGTATTCATAAATCATCTTTTTTTCATTCCATACTTTTTCCTGTTCTCTCCAGCCTAAAGAGGGAAACATTGCCAAAGAATGAAAACCACTGGATATCATATACCAAAGATATCCAATTTCTAAAGCCAGAAACATAAGCCCTTTTCCAATCTGCTTATGTGCAATATTGCCAAAGCCCATTATCAGTATAGAGAACTTTGTAATTGTATTTCCTTTCTTTACTGCATTCATAACAGTATAAGGTGTTTGAAATTCTTTTACTTTTTTCTTCTTTGTATCAGCCTTCTTCATGCGATGGGCCTCCTATACTTACTAGAATAAGAGACATCACAGGGTGCCGTATAGGCACCCTGGAGTCTCCGGTCCAATCATAACTTTGGAACCGTAATGTTTATGAATTTCTGTTTCCAGTTTTCAACATCCAACAAGTAGATTATTCAGCTACATCGTTGTTCATGGTTGTGTTCATATCTTCTGTCTTTTCAGCTGCATTGTCATGTGTAACTTCACCTGCAATGATTGCTTTACCCATGTTTTCAGCTGGTGACCAGTATAAGTCCATCTTGGATACGAATGGCTGCATAATAGATGTATTTGCTGCTGTTGCTGCTACTGCTGCTGCAATTTCGTCACCTTCTATTGTGATGTTTGTGTTAGTAGGTAAGATACCTCTCATGTCATAGTGAGCCTTCTGTGCTTCTTCACCTGCAAGATAAGCAGCTAAAGCCATAGCAACCTGTTGATTTTCTGCATTTGGATTTACACCGACTGCTTTAGAACCCATGAATGATTTCATTGTGCCTTCGTTACCGCCGATGTTAACGTTAGGAAGTGCTGCAACACCCATGTTCTCGCCAAGTGCTTCTTTTACAGCTTCTGCATTCCATGTACCGGAGAAAATTGCGTTTACAGAACCTTCTCTTAAACCAGCCAGGCCAGCTCCGTCCTGATCATTTACAAAGTTTGGATTTGCTGCTACGTCTACTAAGTAATCTGTAACTGCTGCTGCCTTATCTCCACCGAAATCAATTCCAGCTGCTTCATCTGTACCATCACCGAATAATGTACATCCGTTTGCTACATAGAATGCCTGAATATACCAGGAGTCAGATAATGGGAAAGCAACCTTTCCTTTTTCTAACATAGTATCAAAGCTCTTGATATCCTCTTCAGTGTATACACTCTTGTCATAGTACATAAACCATGTATTGGATGTGAATGGGAATGCATATACAGAACCGTTGTATGTAACGGAACTTGCAAAAACCGGATCATTTGTTGTGTTAACATAGTCAAGATAAGTTCCGCCAAGCTCTGCAAGTGCGTTAGAAGCTACTAAAGCAGAAATGTTATCATTTGCTAACATATAAACGTCTGCTGCATTTTCAACGTCCTGAGTAACGTTTTGCTTTGCCTCGCCTTCCGGACATACGCCATATTCAAATGTGATGTCCCAATCCGGATGTGCTGCATTGAAAGCGTCACACTGTGCGCTAAGCCAGCCTGTATCCTGATCTTCCTGTGGGCTCCATACCTTTAAGGTTCCGCTCCAAGGCTCATCTGCTGCTGCCTCTGTGTCAGCACCTTCTTCTGTGCCTTCTTCAGCTTCTGCATCAGTATCTTCTTCTGTACCTTCCTCAGCGCCTTCTTCTGTTTCTGTGTTGTTTGTGTCATCAGTTGTTGTGGTGTCTTCTTTAGCGCCACATCCAACTAAGGTTGCAACCATGCTGGTTGTCAAAAGTAATGCTAATACTTTCTTTTTCATAACTTTTTTTCCTCTCCTTTTTTTGTTTTTACCTCTCTTAGCTAATGCTTAGCTTCTATATAAAACACATAGTGTTTTATACCTTTTTTACATATGTAAAAAAACGGCTTCCTGACTGTTCTTTGATACAGAATCCGGCACAGTTTTCATTTGTCTCTGCCGTACCCATCTTTGCTTTATCTGACTTACTTAAATATAACTAAAATGCTTATAAAACAAAAATTTAAAGCCAAGAACGTTTCTTTCATATTTCACTTTCCACTTATTCTACTACGATTTATGCAGGCTTGTCAATGTAAACCATAATTTTGCATAACACTTTCTAAGTTTTTACCATTTTTTATAAAAGTTATTTGTTAAAATTAACAAAACTAATTTTAATGTTTTTATAACTTTCTCTTAAATCTTTATGATTTTTATTAATTTTTATCTATTATGCAGATAATGCTTTTGAAAATTTCAGGAACAAATCTGCCTTATCACAATTTTAACGGCAGCTTATCGCGCCATCAGCTTATCCATTGCCTGATTGAGCCCGCCCACTGTGAGCTTGTACATGGGAAACAACTCCTTGATAGCAGTTTCTGCTTCCCTCCATGGCGCTTTTCCGGGAGCCATCTTCGGATTCATCCATACAATCTTCTTATAATGCCTTTTCATCAGGCGCAGCCAGTCCATTCCGGAAAGTCCGCCGTTGGGCCCCCTGTAATTGCCCTGGTCCGAAAACAGCTCTTCCGGCGCCATTGCAGCATCTCCCACAATAATTACCTTATAATCGCTGTCTAAATTCCGGAACATCCATTCCGTGTCTATCCAGTCCCCGTTTTCACATTCCGGCGTATTGTACAGCTTGCTGTAAATGCAGTTATGAAAAAAATAGGTTTTCACGTCCTTAAAATGATTGGACTTATGCACGGACTGAAACAATTCATTCAGCAATACAGTATAAGGAATCATGGTGCCGCCGGAATCCATCAGTAAAAGCAGCTTTACTGCATTTTTTCTGGGCTTTTCCATGACGATTTGAAGGTAGCCGCCGTTGTTGCAGGTTTTGTCAATAGTACCATCCAGATCCAGCTCCGTTCTCGGCACATCTAATTTGGTGGAAAACTGCCTGAGCTTTCTTAAAGCCTGCTGAAACTGTCTGTTATCAAGCACCCTGTCATCCCGAAAGTCCCTGTATCTGCGCTCTCCCACCACCTGAAAGGCGGACTGGTAGCCGGTATAGCCGCCCACACGGATTCCTCCTACATTTCCTCCTGTGTTGCCAAAGGAGGTCTTTCCCAGAGTTCCTACCCATTTCGTTCCGCCGTTATGCTCACTGTCCTGGTCCTTCATCCGCTTTTCAAACTGCTTTCTGGTTTCTTCCTTGTCAATATTTTCCATTTCCTGCTGTTTGTTCATCCAGAACTTATCCTCTTCGTGAAGCATATCGTTCATGTCTTCCTTATCCAGCCATCGCTTCATTCTTTCGGATATGTCGTTTTCGGACTGTATGCCTTTAAAATGCTCTTCAAAAGCCATGTCAAATTTATCATACTCAGTTTCATTTTTCACAAGAATCATTCTTGCCACATAATAAAACCGGGTAAGGGAACTTTCGCAAAGCCCCTTGTCCACAGCATCCATCAAAGTCAGCCATTCGCTTAGGGAAATATCCAGTCCTTTTGCTTTACATACATAAAAGAAATCTTTAAACATAATGACGCACCGCTTCTAAATCCTCATCCTTTTTCACAACAACCCCTAAAAACGGCAGTTCCTTCTTTAATGTGTCTGCCGGAATCCCGTTCATCTGCAGTGCATTCAGCCAGTCGATAAGCTCGGAGGTGCTTGGTTTCTTGCGCACATCCCGGATTCCCCGTATCCAGTAAAAAACCTCCATGGCATTTTTCAACAGATTTTCTTCTATTTTAGGAAAATGTGTCTTTACGATTTCCGCCATCAAATCAGACTTTGGGAAATCGATATAATGGAAAATACATCTTCTAAGAAATGCGTCCGGCAGCTCCTTTTCCGCATTGGAGGTAATGATTACAACAGGGCGCTGTTTTGCCTTTACGGTTCTTTTCGTTTCCGGAATATAAAATTCCATCTGGTCCAATTCCCATAATAAATCGTTTGGGAACTCCAAGTCCGCCTTGTCGATTTCATCGATTAAAAGCACCACCTGCTTTTGTCTGTCAAAGGCCTCTCCCAGCTTTCCAAGCTTGATATACTTTGCGATATCGTCTACGCCCTCTTCCCCAAACTGCCCGTCATACAGCCTCTGAATCGTATCATAGGTATACAATCCCTCCTGTGCCTTGGTGGTGGATTTAATATTCCATATGATTAAATCCATGGAAAGGGAATTTGCCACTGCCTTTGCAAGCATGGTTTTTCCGGTTCCCGGCTCTCCCTTTATTAAAAGAGGCTTTTCTAATGCCATTGCCACATTCACGCTGTCCATCAGTTCTCTGCTTGCTACATAATCCTGTGTTGATTTAAAATTCGTACCCATTGTGTTCTCCTTATTTTTTATTACTATATAGTTCGTTGCACTCCATTGCAAATGTAACAGTTCAGCCCTCCACTTTCCTCCACAGGAATCAGAACTGGCGGCAGACAGAAAGTGATTTCTAAAGGAGTCCTTATAAAAACGCCAGCGCTTAGCGAGGTATTTTCGAGCTTAGCACTGCTGCGTTTTTATCAGAGCGAGAGCGGGACGACGTAGAAACACTTTCTGTCTGCCGCCGGTTCTGATTCCTGTGGAGGAAAGCGGAGGGCTGAACTGTTACTTGCAAATTGCCCCGCTGCCAAAATCTCTTGCTTTTGCCTAAAATCTGATATAAAATGACTTCAACGGAATACTCGCTGGATTTGACAATTCAATATAAATTTGCTAAAATATGCTTATAAAAGGTACTGCCGATAGACGGCTAGTCCAATTTATAACTTGCAAAAATGGCCGCAAAGTTTTCCAGACTAAGGGCGGCTATTTTTGTGTCTTATTATTATCCTTGCTTCCGATGGCGTATCCGAGACCGAAGCAGGTCAGGCATA
>CANCYR010000006.1 GCA_947382355.1 uncultured Lachnospiraceae bacterium | reverse complement strand
TGCATGAACCACATCTTCATATCCATCATAGGCAAGCTGGATTTCATTCCCATCCAGCAGGGTAACCCTGCTTAAGTTTAAGTGCCTGTCATACTCTAAATGAATTTCTTCTTTTCCGGCATAGGCCACTTTTTCAACCAGCTTGTGTCGGTTGTATTCATAAATAGTTTCCACGCCTGCTTCATCCACCCAGCTTGCCGTTTAACAGCCTCCATTATATGTTTCACTGATTTCAGTTAAATCCGGATAAACAATCCTTTTGATTTTATATTGTTGATTTCATTATTCAAATTCATATTTCTATTCTTATCACATCTGCGCTACATTAAAGTCATAAACTTCTTCCCGTGGATTCTTAAAGCCATCAAACTCTTCCACTTTAGCAAGCGAAAAGGAAAAACCATAATTTGGATTGGGATACTCTACTTTCTGCTTACGCGCATATCCCTTTATAGACAGCAAATATTTCCCAGAAGGGACATCATATTTAAAATCCGAATAATTTGTTATACCATCATATGTTTGATAGGATATTTCATTTCCACTATATTCACTTACATTAAATGTATAAAAAGAACCAATATCAGAAATCCATAGTCCATCTTTTATTTCAATATTAAATCCATCATAACCCATTTTTTGTTCCCAATCATCATTAAATGGAATGTCATACCCTTCTAATTTAATAAGATATTCTACAGAATTAATTTGTGGAATAGGAACCCAAATGCCTTCCTTCTGCATAGTCAAATATAACTTTTTATCCTTCTGAAACTTATTTAAAAGCTTTTTTGACCTTATTTTTTCTTTTTTCAAAAATTCCTGTAATACTTCTAATGAAAACAAGCATATCCCATAGCTTGCTGTACTTAAAACCCTATCCATAATTGCATCTCCTTATTTTCGTTTATAAACTATTAAAATAATATTGTCAAATTCGTTTAGTTCTTTTGCTAAGTTTATCTATTGCAGGGAACTGGTTTATTATCTGAAAACTCTCCGTTTTCATACATTTCTTTTAATTTTTGTATGGCTTCCTTTGGTGTTAAATTTTTAATTAAATTCTTGTCTTTTGTATAAGGAATTTTTAAATAACCTTTTTGATCAATACCATCATATGCTTCTTCTGCCAACCTCCAAAAATCATCCACTGTCCCTGTAAATTTACTACCATGAAAGGGAACTCCTTTGTTACTGAGAAGCTTATGAAGATCTTGATGCAGTTTTCCTGATCCTGCTGTCACTTCGGGATACCATGAAAGAGCTCTCAATTTGGCTAATCCTTTAATACCCAACTTTTTAGCAATTGATCTTGGGAAGAGATGATGTCCCAAGCCGGTATCAAGAAGGTCTTTCCAAACTAATCCAAATGGATCAACTTCCCATAACGTATTAAAAACATAACCATACAATGTAGGATTATTCCCCGCTAACCCAATCGGGTCCTGCTGCGTATAACACCCATCCTCCGGCGAGTAATACCGGAACCTATTATAATACAGCCCAGTTTCCTCATCCTCATACTGCCCCTGATACCGGAACGGGATAAAACTCTTATCCCCAACCTCTTTCTCAACTCTTCCATGGACATCTTTCCGGCCTGTCTTCACACGCCCATAAATATCAAGCTCTCTTTCCCAGACCTTTTTTCCTTCTTCGTCATAGGCTTCCACAGGCGTCCCAAGGTAATCGCTGATGATACTGTAATTCCCATCCCTCGTAATCTTTCCCCTTGGGATAAAATCATCCTGAAATACCCATGTGACCAGACTGTCCGGCGGCCTCTGCCCCCTATCCGCTTCTTTTTCTGCCTTCTCCTCTCCCTGTTTTTCCAGCTTCAAGCGATAATCCGCCTTGTAATCCACCTTGGATTTCGGTTTCAAGCGGTTATCAGCATTTTCTTCTTCCCATTCATGGAGCAGGGTATTTCCATCCCACAGGAATCTTATGACTTTTTCTATATTTGCTGACTTTTCCTGAACCTCGCTTGGCTTACAGCTTTCTTCCTCATAAACAGACTGGTCGATTCCTTTCACCGCATGAGGCTTTTTCAGCTCCGCATTCGGTTTTCTAATCCAGACGCCTCCAACCGTTTCCCAAGCACTTTCCTCTATGGATGGCATTCTTCCTTCAGGCTCTGATACCTCTTCACTGCCTGCCTTGGTTACCGCCTTCTCTATCCTCCTTCCCAAAGGGTCATATTTGAAGCTGACTCCGCTTTTGTCCGGCCTGATTACCTTTCTCAGCATTCCGTTCCCACAGTACAGATAGGTCCATGTATCGCCATTTGGCTCTACTTTCTTTGCCAGATTTCCTTCTTCATCATAGAAATATTCCCTGCCTTTGGTGACTAGCCTTCCATGGCCTCCCTGAAAGCTGTTCCGTTTTTCCTTTAAATCTATGCCGGATTTCTCCAGGCGGCTTCCTGCTCCATAAATACGGTCACTGTTATCCTGTGTCTCATACAGGTTGCCCGCACAGTCCGTTGTGCGGAAAATAGTTTCAAAGCCCGTTTCTTTTGCACATACCAGGCTGCTGAACTGGTCATAGGAAAACAGGGCTGTCCCTTTTGTCAGCTCATTGGTAATCTTCTTCAGCCTGTAATTCACATCCCATTCATATCTGCGTCTGCGCCCGGTTTCGGAATAGCCTGCGGCATTTCCAACTTGTCCCCAACTCTGTCTCTTACCGTCACCTGTCTGCTGACCTGCCTGCTGTATGCTTACTTCATGGAAAACCGGCCTGCCCACAGTATCATATTCCCAGCTGCTGCAAATACCGCCGGACAATAAACGCTGCGTTTCCTGTCCCAGGGCATTATATTCCATCCTGGCCGCCCACGGCTTTTCCCTGTCCAGATATGCCGCCACATGGGTCGCCTGTCCCAGTTCATTCCTTTTGGTAAGAATGTTTGCTCCAAAGCTGCTGGTGGTCTGTATGCGGCTTCCCTGCTCATCATATTTGCCAAGAATCCAATGCTGGTCCTGCCACTCCTTTATGACCCTGCCCAGCCGGTCCCGTTCGAGCTTTACTTTTGTATACTGGTTCTCTGTTTCCAGCAGGGCGCCCAGTTTATCGTAGGTAAAGGTCTCATAGCTTTTATCGTGGTAATCGGCTCTTATGACCTGTCCCAGCTTATCGTAACTGTATTTGGTAAATCTTCCTCCGGGGCGGTTGATTTTTGTAACCAGGCCGGAGTAATCCCGTTCGTAGGTGCGGGTCAGGTTATCATATCCCACCTCCTTGACGATGTTCCCTTTTACATCCCGCTCAAACCGGTAAACCTCTCCCTTTTCATTGGTAACGGAAACCAGCTCTTCTTCGCTGTTATATCCATATGTTATTTTGCGCCCATCCTGTGTTCTGGATTCCAGGCTCCCCAGTATGGTATAAGTGAAATCCACCTCCGTCTGCCTGTCCTTTGCATGAACCACATCTTCATATCCATCATAGGCAAGCTGGATTTCATTCCCATCCGCCAGTTTTGCCTTTACAAGACGGTTCAGGCTGTCATATTGATAGGTTTCCACCGCCCCCAGCGGATTCCTTGCATTCAGGCAGTTGCCTCTTTGGTCATATTCCCAGCTGGAAGAGCTGCCATCCGGCAGGGTAACCCTGCTTAAGTTTAAGTGCCTGTCATACTCTAAATGGATTTCTTCTTTTCCGGCATAGGCCACTTTTTCAACCAGCTTGTGTCGGTTGTATTCATAAATAGTTTCCACGCCTGCTTCATCCACTATTTTCTCCAGAGTATCATCCTCATGATAAAACCATTTCCGGCTGTTTCCTTCCGGATTGATTACTTCAGCCAGCCTTCCTGCCTCATCATAATTAAAAAGCACTTTACTACTATCTGCCAGAGTTAATGCAGTGATTTGTGCCCAGTCATTATACTGATACTGTGTCAGACGCCCTTCCTCATCCACCTGGCTCACTGTTTGATAGCGTTCATTATATGTTTCCCTGATTTCGGTTAAATCAGGATAAACAATCCGGGTACAAAGCATTTTCTCATTGTAATGATATTCGCTTGGCAGGCTCTTCCGGCTTGTTCTAACGGTATTGTATCTTTCTTTATCATGATAGTCAATCCACAGGCTTAAGACTCCCCCATCCCCCCAGGTTCGGATGGCTCTTGCTCCATATTGATAACAATCATATTCCCAATAAAAGGAGTTTTTATTCCGGTCGATTTTTCTTACCAGCAGATGATTACGATATTCCAAACGACTGTCTGCGCCTAAGGCATCCGTAACTGTTTCCAAATCCTGTTCTTGATTATATGCATAGCCGACCAGAACATGGGACCCCGGATAATTATCTTCTTTTAAAGCCACCTGTGTAATTCTTCCTTGATGATTAGTTGTAATGTTCAATTCTCTTCCTACGCTGTCTACTATCTGGCACAAATAACCGTTTGTATCATAGAAAAACTGTATCTGATGTCCCTGTGGGTTCTGTATCTTGGTGAGCTTATATGAAAAATAACCATTTTTGCTGGGATAAAGCAAATAACTATATCTACTTTCCGGATCAAACAGCTGATAATGATCCTCTTTTCTTCTTAAAAGTAATTTGTTTTCATCATTGAAAGACTCTTCTCCTGTTAAAATATTGGGGAATGCACATATGCGTCCATCATTTAAGAAAACAACTAAAGCATACTCTTCCTCAAACACCTCCAATCCCATTTCATAATTGCAGCGGGTACCATAACCCAAATGTCCCACAATCTGACTGGCACTGCACCAAATCCGCTTCCATTGCAATGGTAAAGGACCTGGCAGTTCAAAATCCATAATATCATAAAGCACATTTCCATTAATTAAATCTACCGGTTCTCCTCCCAGCCTGCAAAGAGTATTAGCCAGCCATTTAGGCATTTTATTTCCATACTTCTCCAGCAGCTTTTTGAATCCTTTTTGAATTCCTTCAGAAATAGCCGGCATGATAAATCCTATTCCAAAAGAAATCAGTCCCTGCTTCCAATCATAACCGGAAGCTCTTCCAGTAAGAATATCAATTCCTTGTGAAATTGCATCCGTCAAAAAGGAAACCCCGCCGCTGACAAACATTTTCGTAATGAGCTTTGCTCCTTTTAAAGCCTTAGCTCCCATGATTGCTCCGGATACGGCGCCTTCAATTGCTCCTTTCAGGCCAGCCAGCGCATAATCCTGCCAGTCGCTTACCTCTCCCCGCATAATATCCGATACTGCAGTTGCTCCTACAGCCATACTTCCGCTGATAGCCGCCCCCAGGACAACGGCTGCCGACCCTCCTGTAAGAAAAATGGCTCCTGCTACCACAGCCACTACAGCCAGTCCAATAAGCACATTGCCTACCAGCTTCAGCCAGTCCATCTTCTTCTCTTCATAAGCAATCTCTTTATTCAGCCTCTCCGTAAAGATTTCCTTCCGCCGCCCATCATATATGAGATAATTTCCCGCCTTGATATGGGTATCCCCATCCGCTCCTCCAAGTAAATAAAGCCCCGATTCCTGCTTTGCGCCTACAAGAATATCTCCTGTTTTGGCAAATACCTTTATCAGCTCCTTTGCTTCCATAAAAAGCTTTTGTCTGGTAAAGATATTGAAATCCTCATGGCTTTGAACCTGTACGCCATTCCCGGCAGTGATTTTCATAAATAACTTTTCATGAGCTGTAAAATCAATATCGGTTACTCCCAGCTTAAATTCTTTTCCTTCGGGTATTCCCATATATTTCTGCTTTGGATCAGAAGTCTTGGCACAGCTTCCGCCATTTTTCCGCACTGCATTCATTGCAATGCCGCTGGTCTCATCGCTGTTTGAAAAATACAGGGACACCTCAGTGCCGATTTCCGGCATACAATAAAACAGGTTGTTTGCCTGAGAGGCATAAGGAAACCAGCAGGCGGTTTCCGCATCCTGCACCTTATCAATTTCCAGTTTCAGCTTTACCTGCTGGTTTTCTCTTTCCAAAACCCTGCCCGGCAAAGATATCCCATGTATACGTGGATTCGTTTCCTTTGGCAAACGCAATGATTCTTCTAATCCCAGTGTATATGTATAACAAAGAACTCCTTTTTCCAAAACAGCCCGGCTTTCTTCGATTACCATGGAACGTCCGGCATATTCCACAAGGTTCCCCAGCTCCAGGCGCTCTTTGCTTTCAATATGATACTTGACGAACTGCTCTTCCAACAGGAAAAAATCAGAAACTGCTGCCTGCTGATACTTGCCTGCGGCTCTTTTGGTCACCACCTGGTTTACACTTTCTAATGTGCTGTTATTTTTAGGCAGGCCAAACCAGAAAGCCGGCTTTTTGCTCAAAATGTCTGCTGCCAGCTGTGTCTGGAAATGAGTGGCAAGACGCTTGCAAAACTGCCAGTCCGTCTCCCCGTATTGGAGAATAAACTGCCCTGTAAGCTGCCCGGAAGGCACGGTTTTATTTATAAACATGCTCCCCGGATAGTCCTTCAATATCTGTTCCAGCAGGGCGGAATAAGTCATGTTCTTATTCTGGAAGGAGCGGTTTTTTACTTCATAATCCAACAGGCTGCTCCAGGATAAGCCTTTTATTTCCGCATAGTATGTACAATCCTGATAAAGCACCTTAAGCTCCGTTACCACACCGGAAAAAAGCAGCGTTTCCCCTGCAGCATTTTTCCCGTAGACGGCAATGGAATCAAGACTTCCCGCCCGGTGAATGCATCTTGCGCCTTCTTCTTCCCGTATAATTCCTTTTACAAACACCCTGCCATGCTCATTCAGCTTTCTGGTTATCTCAAGCTCACAAACCTGCTGAATCGGGTACGGGCATTTCACCTTTATCTGACCGTGGGTAAATTCATCCTGTGCTCTTTTTTCGTCCATCTGTGCTCCTCCTTTTTCCGGAAGCCTTGTACTCTTTTTATTTCCGCAGGCAATGAGTCAGACGCCGTGCCTGCACGAGCATTTGACAAATGCCGCAAGAATCAAATTCCCGCCCTCTGGGACACTTCAAGCTTGATACCCCGTTGCCTGCGGCGTGGCATTTGATTCCATATCAGTATACATCCTGTCCCGCATCCATAAAGCCAATGGTCCCGCCATAGCTGCAGGCTATGGTGCATTTTACGGTAAGCGCCGGCTTACCATCTACCAGAGTCTTTTCCTGAGCTTCCGCCCATCTGGCTTCCAGCTTAGGTTCGCACAGCTTTCCTTCAACCGGCATAGGGATTTTAATTGGTTTTCCATCCTCACCAGTCAGGGGCAATAAGTCTTTTGCATCCTCAATCTTAATATCAATTCCATCCTTTTTATCCGATCTGCATGCCCCAAAGGGGGGAATATTCTGGTCCAGCCCCACCTTGCAGTCCTCATTATTCATCATTGCCTTATCCCGGATATAAGAGCCATGGGATACCGGCAAATCCAGCTTTCTCATATGGGTTCCGCATTCACAATATATGGTTGCGCCCCGTACCGCATAAGGATATTGCACTTCCTGCTCTTCCTGATTTTCTGCTTCATTTTTTATCTCATCTGACATCTTCCCTGCTCCTTTCTGCTGTTTTCACCGGTTCAAACCAGATTCCATCGGCCTTGCGCCGTAAAATGCTCTCCGCCACATCCAGCCGGACCAGCAACCCGCTGCCGTAATCCTCCGCCAGAAAAATCTTCCGGTTTCCTGCCTTTTTTACATCCAAAACAAAGTCCTGCACTTTTCCCACGGCATCATACCGGGAGCCCTCCTTATCCGCACATGTTATCTTTGGCGGCATCATCAGGTAATAAGGCTTTTGCTGTCCTGTTTCTTTTTCAATGAGCGTTACCCGGCGCAGCGCCATATCCGGCTGATACTTTTGTAAAATCCTCTGAAATTTTTCTGCAATCAAAGGAAACGGCTTTTCCAGATAATCTGCATAATCTATGCTCAGCCCATGGTTCCCCTCCACATAAACAATGGAAGGATTCGTCATTTCAGCTTTTAAAAGTTCTTTCGGTATTTGCAGCCTGGGCAGCCTGCATAATCGTTTATCCGTTATCATTCTAAAATAATCCATAGCTTAACCTGCCTTTTCTCAACCGTTCAGCTCATAACTTACCCGCTTTTCTCAACTATTCAGCCCATAACTTGCCCGCTTTTCTCAAACGTTCAGCTCATAACTTACCCGCTTTTCTCAAACGTTCAGCTCCCAGCTTTCCCGCCCGGAAATCAAAGCCCGCTGCCGGCTGAAAGTGATTTCTTAAGTGGCCCTTATAAATATGCGGGTGCTTAGCCAGATTCTTTCCGGCTTGGCACTGCTGCATTTTTCGGAAGATTACAATCTACAATCCTGGCATCCTGAAAGTCTATTTCTTCTGCCACCAATGCATTGGAAAAGTCCACCCCGGAAAGTGTTGCGCCTGCAAAGGAAACATGCTTTAGTTTTCCTCCTGAAAAGCTTACATTTTCCAGCGTTGCTCCTGAGAAATCCGTGTCAAAAATTTTCATTTTCTCCATTTTTGCATTTCTTAAGATAGTATCTTGGAAATTGCAAAAAAGGAGCCTTCCCTTGTTCCAGTTACTTTTTGTAAAATCACAGCCTGAAAAAGAGGAATACTGAAACTCCAGTTCTTCATAATTCCCTTTGGATAAATCCAGATTTTCATTAATTTCATAAGAAAAAAGCCTCCTGTCCCCGGATTGGAGACAGCGCTTCACCTCTTTGCCGTCTTTTACGGTATGATCCTCTTTATACAAAATGTCAAAACGATCCATAAAGCCGCCAATGCACACGATAAAACACGGTGTTCTTGCTATCCTTTCATATGCCTCTGTCCGGATTGCTTTTCTCATTCCTATCCGAATCAGTTCAGCCACGAAAAAAAGATAGTAATTGCTTTCATCAAATACTCTTTCCTGAGCCTTTGCCAGACTTACTTTTCCCATGGAGCTTCTGCGCAATTCCTCCACCATATCTCCATATTCCTCTAAATAGGAATAAAACTCTCCTACCAGATATTGACCGCTGCATTCCACGGAATCCATATACCAGTTCTCATCATAGGCATCCATCCGGATTTCATGTTTTTTCAATAAAATATTTGTCCGCAAAACAGAAAAATGAATATAAGCAATTGCTCCTTTTTCGCCTTTCTGCTGCATCTGATAAATTTTGTCACAATACTCTGAAAAGCAGTCTAAAAACCCGGCCTCCAACTGTTCAAGATGACCTTTTACATAATCATCCAGGCGGGTAAGCAGCTCCTTGCTTTTTCGTTGTAAATCAAAACTTTGCACTCTATGTACCTCCGCACTTAAGGAACTGTTAAAAAATCCGACGCACTATTCACAAGTTATTTTTAACAGTTCTTAATTGGATTTTACTTCCTGTCCAATTACTTCCACATTATCTTTCATTTTTATAGATGCCGTCTCATTGCAGCTTAAATCCACTCCAGTAAGCCCAACGATATTTACATTCTGCTCAGCGCTTATAATAATGTTTTTATCCGATTTAAACTCTATATTCTGGTCGCTTATTATGGAAACGCCTCCATCATCCGTTAAAGTAATGGTGGTGCCGTCCGCAATAATATAAATGCCGTCCGGCGTCAGACGAATTTCTTTTCCGTCCTGATTGCGGATAGATTTTACGCTTGGATCATCCCGTTGTCCGCTGTAAGCTCCGCCTCCGGAAGCGCCGGCGCTGCCTCCCGCACTGCTGCCTGCCCCGCCGTTTCCATCTCCCATAGAACCGCTTCCCATACCTTTCATCAGGGAAGGGTCTACTGCTTCATGCACAGAGCTGATGGCATAACTATGTTCTTCGATACCATCCGGAAAATAAATTCGTACCTGATCCCCGATTTCCGGCATACAATACCATCCGCTCCCATCCTTGGAAGAATAAATGGTAGAATAGGGGAAAAAGCAAAGCTCTCCCGGAGAATGCCCTGAAATTTCATCTATCTCCAGGGAAACCTTTACCCGGTCATTTTGAATTTCCGCAATTCTTCCGCTTAAAGAACCGCCGGCAATCCGCTCATGCTGCTGCCGGGGCTGGCTCATTCCTTTTTGAGTGGTTAAGGTGAGGCCATATCGGAAAATCCCTTTTTCCATATGCCCCAGTATTTTATAAACATAAAACGTCTGTCCCTGAAACTGTACGATATCTCCAATACTTGCAGGCTGGTTTGTTTCCACTTCGTAGTAAATAAAGTCTTGCTCCTGCAAGCCCTCCACACCGTTCTTTGACAGCTTCAGATACCTTGCTATATCCTGTTTTACTCCATAGTCCATTACGTCTATGGATATTTTTCCATTATGCGGCGCTCCAAAATAACATGCAGGATGCCCGAGATAAATATCGCTTACCAGCCCCGTATGAAAATGGGAAGCCAGCCGCTTTAAAAATTCCCAGTCCGTTTCCTCATACTGAACAAGAAGCTGACCTGTTTTAGCTCCTTTGGAAGCTTCATCTTCTATCATTGCATCCTTATACCCGGAAGCCACCTGCTGTATCAGCTCCTTATAAGACATTTTCTTATTCTGAAAGGTGCGGCTCTTTTTCCCTACATCCAAAAGATAACTATGGGAAATGGCATATACCTCCATATAATACACTCCCTGCAGTGCCTTGACCTTTACATCCTGCACCATTCCCTGAAACAAAATTTTGCTTTTACCGCCGGAGACTTTCATCATCAGGCTCACATTGCTTCCTTCCCTGCTGCTTTTTGCATAGCTGTCCTTCTGCTCATCAGAAAGCAACGCCTTAAAATAAAAGGTACTGTGCTCATTCATCCGATGTTCCACCCGTACATCCAATAACCGCTCTACCTTATAGGGGGCAACTGTCAGATTTTCAAAAGAAATAATTTGTTTCATATGTACCTTCCTTTCTATGGCTGTTCTTTGGCTTCCGCCATTTCGATTGACTGCATCATTTCAAAAGCAGCCCTTCTCCAGTATTTCATCTCCTTCGTCCGGCAGTTAAAGCTCCCCATCAATGGCCGTCCTTTTACCGCCAGATAAAACATAAGGTTATACAGCTTTCCATCCATAACAGGATTTGAAAATTCCACATAGGCAATCTGTTTTCCTGCTGCTGCCACCACCCCTGTTTCCATTTCTTTAATCCCCGGATTTACCCTCTTCATCATGCCAAAAATCCGGTTGCGGAAGCTTTCAATGGTTTCGTTGCTTTCTTCCCCGTCCATGTACTGGAACATCAGATTTACCGTTCCTGTTTCATCCGTCAGAATTGTTTCCGGTCTTTGCTGTGATGGATACTTTTTTTCTGCCATATCCTGACTCATGGGTACAAAATCAGCTGGAAGCATCATGGTAATGGTTCCATCCGCCAAAGGGAGCCGTTCAAAATAAATCCACTTTCCTAAAATCTTGATACCCTGGGCAATGCCGGATTTTTCCTCTGCTTCCCGGCTGTATTTCTCTTCTGCTTTTTCTTCAACTATCGGCTGAGCGGATACAGAGGCTCCGGTTGTTTGTTGGGATTGATTTATCATATCAATAATTTGCTCATCAAAAAATTCATCCTGCTGCATATTTATCCTCCATTTCTTTAAAGCAGACGTTAAATACATAAATGTTTTTGTTTATACGAATCGCTTTTAATCTATCTTTCATTTTAATACTAAAAATTAAAACATTTTTATTATATTGATAATATAAAATTACAATAATTTTGTCAATTATTTTTAGAGAAATAATACAAAAAAATACTTAAATTTTGAAATAATTGGTTTATTAAAAGAAAAAAGACATCATCACTTATATTTTTATAAGCAATGATGTCTCACAAATCAATTATGACTTATATGCATACCACATAACAAAAACCCCCTGCAAATGGCGCATACGCACCACTTACAAGGGTTCTCATTCCTATCTCTATTCACCTATTTTCGACAAATTTCTATGCGTTCATCTGCGCCGCAACCTCAGCCGCAAAATCCTCTTCCTTCTTTTCAATGCCTTCACCAGTCTCAAAACGAACAAACTTCACAACCTTCAAATCAGCATTGTTTTCTTTGCCAACCTGAGCAATGTACTGGCCGACAGTCTGCTTGCCGTCTTCTGCCTTTACATATACCTGGTCTACCAAGCAGATTTCTTTTAATTCCTTTTTGATACGTCCCTGAATCATGCCTTCGATAACCTTTTCCGGTTTTTGGGATTCCTTGGGATCGTTCATAATCTGTGCCTTTAAGATTTCTTTTTCATGCTCTACATAGTCAGCACTGATTTCATCCCCTGAAACATACTTTGGATATAAAGCTGCAACCTGCATTGCAACATTTGTAAGCGCTTCCTTTACCGCATCATTCACTACGTTTGTTTCAGCTTCTACGATAACGCCGATTCTGCCGCCGCCATGTGTATAGGAAACAACACAGCCGTTAGCAGCCTCTACCTTTGCAAATCTTCTGATTGTCAGGTTTTCACCGATAACAGCAACCTTTTCTACCAAAGCATCCTTTACTGTTTTAGAAGAATCTGCATTCCAGCTTTCTGCTAAGAAAGCATCAATATCTGCCGCACTTGTTGCAAGAGCCTGATCTGCCACTGCTGCCACGAATTTCTGGAACTCTTCGTTTTTGGCAACAAAGTCTGTTTCAGAATTTACTTCTACAACTGCTGCTGTCTTATCATCCTTTACTACAACCTTGCAAAGACCTTCTGCCGCAATTCTTCCTGCCTTCTTTTCAGCCTTTGCCTGTCCATTCTTTCTCAAAAATTCTACTGCTGCATCCATATCACCGTTTGTTTCTGTAAGAGCTTTCTTACAGTCCATCATGCCTGCACCAGTCATTTCTCTTAATTCTTTTACCATTGCTGCTGTAATAGCCATGTTTCTTTCCTCCAACTAATCAAGATTCTTATGCTTCTACTGTTTCTTCTGTTTCAACTGCTTCTTCAGCGGTTTCCTCAGCTGCTTCTTCCATAGTCTCGCCGATTTCACCCTGATTTGCTTCAATTACAGCATCTGCCATTTTGGCAACGATTAATTTTACGGCACGGATTGCGTCGTCATTACCCGGAATTACGAAGTCAAGCTCTTCCGGATCGCAGTTTGTATCAGCAATACCGATTAAAGTGATTCCAAGAGAATGTGCTTCCTGAATGCAGATTCTTTCCTTCTTAGGGTCTACTACGAAGATTGCATCCGGCACTCTCTTCATATTTTTAATTCCGCCTAAGTTCTTTTCCAGTTTTTCCCATTCTTTCTTTAATGCGATAACTTCTTTCTTAGGAAGAACATCAAAAGTTCCGTCTTCAGACATCGTTTCAATTGCTTTTAATCTTTCGATTCTGCTCTGGATTGTCTTAAAGTTGGTAAGCATACCGCCTAACCATCTTTCATTTACATAATACATTCCGCAACGCTCTGCTTCTGTCTTAACAGCATCCTGAGCCTGCTTTTTTGTACCTACAAAAAGAATGTTACCGCCTGCTGCAACAATTTGTGATACTGCATCATAAGCTTCATCCACTTTTCCTACAGATGTCTGCAGGTCAATGATATGGATACCATTTCTTTCTGTGTAGATGTATGGAGCCATTTTAGGATTCCATCTTCTTGTCTGATGTCCGAAGTGAACACCTGCTTCTAATAACTGTTTCATTGAAATAACGCTCATTTTCTTTACCTCCATTTGGTTTTGCTTCCCCATGGTTCCCGATTTATGCCACCTCCGCGTTTAAGAAGCACCGGCATGTCATTCCCATGGGTGTTTTTTGTCATAACGAGTGAATTATACCATAAAAAAACAGTGAGGGCAAGATTTATTTTGCGTAAATCCGCTCTCACTGGCAACAATTCAGCCCTCAGCTTTCCCGCACCGGAATTGAAACCAGTGACAGACAGAAAGTGTTTCTACGTGGCCACGCTCCCGCTCTGATAAAAACGCAGCAGTGCTAAGCTCGAAAGAACCTCGCTAAGCGCTGGCGTTTTTATAAGGGCTCCTTTAGAAATCACTTTCTGTCTGTCACTGGTTTCAATTCCGGTGCGGGAAAGCTGAAGGCTGAATTGTTATTACGGGTTCCTAATCAACAACTTTGCAATCTCCTCCATAGTAGCGCCTTCTGGAATTTCATGCTTTCCTGTACAAATCTTTTTGTCATATCCGCCGCTGCAAAGGAAACGGTCAAACTCTTCAGCATCTGCCACAAGTCCGGCTTTTTCCGCTCTTTTTGCCACACTAAGGGAACCGTCTCCGGAACGAACCTCTAAAACAATACTTTTTACGGCTGGCTTGCCGCTTTCTTCCTTTTCAGCTTCCGGCTGCCCGGAATCTTCTTTTTCATTTTCTTTGCTCTCATCAGCTTTTGCCTGTTCCTGTTCTGCTTTTACAACATTCTGGCTGTCTTCCGGTGTCTTACTGTCTGCTACCTGATTTTCATCCGTTGTCTTATCATCCGCTGTCTCGTTTCCGGCAGAAATTTTATCATCCGCTGTTCCGTCTTCAGCAGATGCCTGATTTCCTTCTGCTTCATTTCCGCTGACTTTCATTTCATCAGCTTCTGCTTCTTTCGTATCTTTCTCCTTAGAAGCTTCCTCCAGGCTTTTAAATTCCTCCACCATACCAAGCTCTGCTGCCCGCTTCTTTATTTCTTCATCAGAAATATTTTCTTTTCCATGGGATAAGGATATGCCTAAAACCAAGGCGGTTACTACGATACCTGTTCCCAACCCTCTTAAATAGTATTTCAGCTTCATGGTTATATCCCCTTATACAAATCGATTACCAGATTTACTTCGCCTACGCCAAGTCCCAGCTCTTTTGCAATTGCCATATTGGACTTTCCCATATCATGGAGCTCCAATATTTTTTCATTGCTGTTCTTATTGTCGCTGCCCTCAAATTGAATGGAAATTTTAGATTCCTTTTCCTCCTGCTGCCTTTTTGGAGCATTCTTCTTTCTTTCCTGTACCGGTGAAAGATCGGAAAAATCAATCACATCAAGGGGAGTAAAATCATCCTGCTCTTCCTCCTCCGTTTCATCCTTTCCCTGTAAGGTAGTTTCCACCTTCTTGGCAGTATCCTCCAGCACTTGAACGGTTTTTTCAGCTTCCTTTGCAGTCTGGCTTACTTCCACTACAGTTTCCTTTAAATTTTCATGCTTGCTGTTTAACATATCATAAAGAAACATGACTTCCTTATGATTTTTATTAATATCTTCTATAACTGTTTCTGCATATTCCGAAACAGCAATGATCTTTTCATTTGTAATCTTCTCTAAGGAACGCTCTGTTTTCTCCATTCCGTAAGATATGGTTTCTTCCTGCATTTCCTCTAATCTGGCTTTTACACCTGATATTTCTTCTTCCACAAGAGACTTCACCATTGCTTCAACAAGCTTTTCATCCGGTTCTCCCGCTTCCTTCTGCTTATCCGGCAGCAAAAAACTAATGATACATATTGCGATACCTGCCAGACATAATACAATTTCAATAGCTGTCATATTTCTTTTCTCCTTGCAGTCCTTGCCATCAGACACTCATGTCAAAATGGTTGCCTTCTTTTTTCAGTACCCTGTCCTTTGCTTTCGTTTCCTTCTGTCCCGGACGGTTTCTTCCCCCATCGCCGGCATAGGTTCCGTTTCCCTTCTCCTTTGCATCGGAATTGTCTCCCTTTTTATCTGCATTATCTGCATTCCTTACATTACTTAGCTGAAGCTTGAATTCCTTTTCCATCTTCATTTGAAAATTGCCCTGGTCAACGGCGCCCTTATTGTCCTCGTTCTGTTTCATGGTAGTAAAATCCTGAGTCCTTTGCACCGTTGCATTAAACATAATGGGAGTAATTGCCATACTGCTCACCTCTTTCTATAATGCCGTCACACGAACATCTCCCTGATCCTTTATAAGCCTGCAGTACTGCAGTGTATTTTTCACTACTAAGGTTGCTTCGGATATGGTAACCTTTGTGCCTGCATAAAGCGAATCCTTTACACAGATACAGGCATTTTCCTTATGCTCCAAAATGGATTCCAGTCCTGTATATTCAGCCTGGACTTCCGCATATCTTTTCTGCTTTTTTTTCGTTTCCAGCGCCAATGACTGTATATATCTCATCTGGGCGTCCTCTAACTGCACACCGCTTTTCATCTTTTGGGCGGCATTTGTCAGAATTGGCCTGTTTTTCTGAATGGTTTGCTGAATTGACAGTATTTCCTCCTGCAATTTCTGATGCCGCGACTTTATTTCAGGATCAACTCCTACTTCCACATAAGTATCTGCTCCCATAGGAGAGCCAAGGGTACGGCAGTTTATCCGGTTGATAGCCCTTACAAAACCTCCCATAATAAATCCCTTTTTTCCGTCTACGTTAATTTCCGTCTTGGCAGTTACCGTACTGTGAAGTATGGAATTGGCCTCCACATAATCATCTGAGTATGCCACTGCATTTTCCAAAAATTTGGTAACAATGCTTCCTCCTGCCTGAAGCCTGCCTCTTCCCATGCCGTTCATCCCGCGGTCAATAATGATATCTCCTCCGGCAACAATGCTTGCGCCTTCCACCACGCCATAGACATGGACATTGCCTTTTGCCCGGATGGAAAAGCCCGTCTGCACGTTTCCGTTCACCAGTACACTGCCTTCTGATTCGATATTTCCGGTGGCAGGACCTACATTCTCCACCTCAAAAACATCAGACACGAATACCTTATCATCAACTAAAGAAACATGGCCGTTTACCTGTGAATAAATCTCCGTCTTATCCTCCGAAATAGTAATGTTCTTTCCATACTTTAAAGAAACAGTTTTCACATCTCTGGGCTTCAGGACTTCTCCCAGTAAATTGGTTCCGCTTTCTCCCATATCAGCGGGAGTCATCCTTGCTAAAAGCTCCCCCTGCTTACAATGGTTAATTGTATTTAAATGAAAGAAATCTACGGAGCCATCCTCATTTCTCTTTGGCCTTGTATTTAAATCTGTATTGAAGAAATACTCGATTTTACCATCTGCACCATGTACGGGCGCTTTTCCCCTTGCCAATACAATATCTGTACAATACTGCCTTCGCTGCAAAAATTTCTCTATAGTATCTTCCTCAATGCCATATACTATTTTTTTCTGATGCAGAACATCCATGATTTCTGCCTTATCCATTTTGGTGCCGCCGGTGCTGGGTGGATAAAATCTGGCAACAGCTTCCATATTATCCTGACTTACGCTGACCATAAAGGATTCATTTATGGGCGAAATCTTTTGGGGAATCAAAGAAAACACCTGTTGTTCCTTCAGGGTGCTGACAACTGCATTCAATCTTTTTACATCGAAATTCTCTATCTTCCGGGTATGCAGATATTCCAGCAACTCACTTATGGCAATAGGCTCACCATCGTTTGTAGGGGGTACAAGCTTCAATGCAGTTTCCTTTTCCGTTATCATTACTTGAAAACATCCGTTCATCCAGCTACCTCCATTTCTTGCATTTATCTGTTATCTATCTGTCAATATGCCTATATAGCTTCCTAATCTTGCTTTCATTTTATGGAGTGCCTTTGTATGAAGCTGAGAAATACGCGATTCCGAAACCTCCAATACATTACTGATCTCCTTTAATGTCAAATCCTCATAATAATAAAGCAGAATGACTTTCTTTTCCTTTTCCGTCAGATTCTCTAAAGAATCCATCAGCACTTTTTTTAGTTCTTCCTGCAAAGTGGCATCCTCTGGAGAATAAAACTGGCTGGATACCTTTCCCTGCTCGTTTGGCACCTCACTGCCCTGTTCTAAATATTCATTTAAGGAAACGAGACCTGTTATCTTCATCTGGGACTGCCATTCTGCCAGCTCCTCTTCTGAAATGCCAAGCCCTTCTGCAATTTCCTCATCGGTAGCGCTTCTTCCTTTCAAAGCCTCTATCTGCTTGATAACTCCATCAATCTTTTTCTGCTTCTGCCTGATAGTTCTTGGAATCCAGTCCAGCTTTCGAATCTGATCCAGAATCGCTCCCCTTATGCGCAGGCTTGCATAAGTTTCAAATTTAACCTCTTTTGCATGGTCGTACTTATCAATAGCATCAATCAAACCGAATATGCCATAGCTTACCAAATCTTCATATTCCACATTATAGCCTAAGTACATGCTCAGCCGTCCTGCCACCACTTTCACAAGGGGCGAATATTCCAATATGATTTTTTCCCTTAACTCCGGCGACTTATCTTTTTCATAATCCGTCCAAAGCTTCTTTCTGCCTGCCTCATCCATAAGCTTCTCCCTTGAATCTATTCTGCTTCAGGAACCGGAATATCGGAAGCATTCTTCCGCTTTTCTGCCGCCTCACTTTCCAGGGCAGCCATCCGTTCCTCCTCTTCTTTTCGAAGCCTTTCTTCTTCCTCCTCTTTCAGGGCAATTTCATTTTGGAACTTATCCAAAATAGCTTTTACAATCAGCCCTGCCACATAAAAAAGAAGTAATACAGCCAAAAGGATTCCTAACATAGCTTTCACTTCATATCTAATCAAAAACGTAATAATGCTGGTGATGGCACCTGCGCTTAAAGACATGATTGCGGGTATGTTTTTTGTATTCATTATATGATCACTTCCCCTTTTCCCACTGCTTTAATGAGAAAATCCCCGTTTTCCGGAAAAAATACCACTGTTCTTCCATAGTTTAATCCCGTATCCTCTGCTAAAATAGGAATATGTAATTCTCTCAGTTTCTTTTTGGTTGCTTCTACATTTCGTTCTCCAACCCTGACTAAATCATTTTTACTGCCGACTGCAAACATCTGTGCCCCGCCTGCAATTTTAGCAACCATCCTGTAAGGACTTGCTCCCTTTAATGCCATCTGCTTTACCAGCTCTTCAATTCCGGTATCTGCAAATTTGGGTATATTTGTGTTATTTCTAATCTGCGTGCTATCCGGAAGCATGATATGAGCCAGTCCTCCCACCTTGGTAATCGGGTCTCTTATTGCAATTCCTACACAAGATCCCAGCCCTAACGTAGTGACGCTGTCAGGACTTATACATACTTTCAAGTCAGCCATTCCAACCTTAATTAGTTCACTCATTTCTTTTCCCTACCGTCCATCATAATCCTAATGATCCTAATAATCTATCATAAGAATCTAAATCCGGCATTAAAATAAAAAAGCCGTCCAGATTGATTTCATCTGTAAACTGGGTCTGTATTAACAAAATCTTATCTCCCATGGCTCCGAATTCTATTGCCGGTACACTTAAAATCGCCGCTGCCATGTCAATGCTTAAATCCGGCACAGAAGGAATAATCTTCATTTTGGTAAGACTGGACAAAGAATTCAAATATGCCCCTGTAATAATATTACCGATTTCTTTTAATGCAGAAAGCTCAATCTCGGTAAAAGTTCCCGTTCCGTCGCCTTCTACCCCCATCAATTTTCCAACCAGATGATGGGCAACCTTTTCTTCGCATAAAAACATCATGCTTCCGGTAATATCCCCTTCTACCAGCAGATAAACTCCTGCCATAATCTGTTCCTCACCGCCCATTGCCTCTCCCACCTGGGAGAAATCAAGGAGCCTTACCTGAGGAACCTTCATATCCACCTTGCATTGAAGCATTTGTGCCAGCGCCGTTGTAGCATTCCCTGCCCCAATATTTCCCAGTTCCTTCAGTACATCAAAATATTCCTGAGAAACATCATCAAAATTCATCCTTGCCATACCATCACCCCACTGTTTCTTAACTGTTTTCCTTTTCCGCAAACAATGTATGCAAATCCAACAGGGAAATCAGCTCTCCCTTTTCTTTTCCTACAGCCGGAACATAATTGGGCTTTTCCTCTTTGGCATCATAGGATACCTTTTCTATCTGGGAGGCATCCAGTGTTACCACTTCCTTAACTTCATCTACAATCAGTCCAACTGCATCATTACCATCAAGCTTTACTATAATAATACGTGTAGCTTTTGTTTCCTGTACCTGTTCAAAGCCCATTTTGGCACGAATACTGATTACCGGAATAACCTCGCCTCTTAAGTTGATAACGCCCTTAATAAATTGCTGCACTTTAGGAACTCTGTAAATCTGCTGCATCCTTATTATATTGTCTATGTATTTTATATCAATTCCGTATTGCTCATCATTTAATTTCACAACAATAAATTGTGTAGTTTCATAAGCAGCCCTTAATTCTTCCATCCTTTTTCACCTGACCTTTCCTAAATAAGTGCATTGGTATCCAAAATAAGTGCGATTTCCCCATCGCCCAATATTGTAGCCCCGCTGATGATCTTACACTTATTGATATATTTGCTCAAGGATTTGATAACGATTTCCTGCTGTCCCATCAATTCGTCTACCACAAGACCAGCCAGTTTGTCACCCTTCTTTACAATGACCACGATTAAGCTTTCCTCCGGCGATTTGCTTGATTCAATATCCAGCACTTCATTTAAACGAATCAGCGGAATAACCGCTCCTCTTAAATTTATCACTTCCTTCGCCTGTACGAATTTAATCTCTTCAGGTGCAATATCTTCTATGGTCTGGATAGTGCCCAATGAGATGGCATATTTCTCATATCCTACTTCTACCATAAGCGCCTGAATGATTGCCAGGGTAAGCGGAAGCCTGATAATAAAGGTACTGCCCTCTCCCAGCTTTGTCTTAACCTCAACTTCACCGCTTAAGCTCTCGATTTTTGATTTAACCACATCCAGTCCTACGCCACGGCCTGATATGTCAGATACCTGCTTAGCAGTGGAAAAGCTTGGTTTGAACAAAAGGTCAATAATGTCCTTATCACTCATATTCTCCGCCTGCTCCGGAGTTATGGTGCCTCTTGAAAGGGCCTTTTCCTTTACTGCCTCCACATCAATGCCGTTACCGTCGTCACGTACCTCGATAACTACATTATTGCCATCCTGATAGGCATCCAGATAAATAGAACCTACTTCCGGCTTTCCCCTCTGAATACGGGCTTCAGCTGATTCCAGCCCGTGATCCGCCGAGTTTCGTAAAAGGTGCATAAGCGGGTCTCCGATTTCATCCACAACGGTACGGTCCAGCTCCGTTTCTTCTCCACTCATAAACAGCTGCATCTTCTTATCCAGCTTCTTGGACAGGTCACGAATCATTTTAGGGAATTTTACCACAACGGATTCAATAGGAACCATTCTTACCTTCATAACTGATTCGTGAAGGTTGGTAGTAACGCTCTCCAAATATTCTATATGCTCGCTGGCAGCTGTTCTGGTGCCCTCTGTATTGGAAGCAGCCACCAGAGAATTTTTGGCGATAATCAGCTCGCTGACTAAATTCATAAGCACATCCAGCTTTTCTATATCCACACGCACAGTACGGTTTACCACCGGCTTGGATGCAGCCGGCTTTTTGCTATCCTGCTTTTGTGTCGCAACAGCCGTTTCCCGGCTCTTTTCCTTTGCCGGCTTTTGCTCAGCCTCCTGAACATCAGCCTGACTGCTTTCTTCTGCTTTCTTGTCATCATATTCAAAAGGCGCCACGAAAGCATCCTTAATCTCAGACACGTTCTTTACCGCAACAGCCACCTTCTCTATGCTGCTGTCAGTTACATAAAGCATGCTGAAATCATATTCAAACTTTTCATCTTCAATATCCTGCGCTGCCGGAACTGAAACAATGATTTCACCTAACTCTTCTAAAGCCTTGAAGACCAAAAATGCCCTTGCTGCCTTTAAAATACAGCTTTCCTGCACATATACAGTAATGCCCAGTACATTTTTCCCCTGTTCCTTTGCTGCCTGAATAACTGTATGCTCTGCACTTCCAATCTTAATGGACTTCCACTTTTCTTTTTCGCCTTCTGAAACTGACACACTGGAGCCAGCAGTGCTTTTTTTCGTTGCTTCCTCCCCATCATGACCGTTTAGGATTCCTTTTAAGGATTTAACAAGATGCTCATTGTCATTATCGCCTTCTTCTGTAGTATTCTGAATATTATCCACGTATTCTTCCAGGGCATCCAGACACTGAAACAAAATATCCACCATATTGTCATGAACCTTAATGGTATTATTCCTGACTTCAGAAAATACATTTTCCATTTCATGGGTCAAAGCCTGCATGCGCTTATATCCCATGGTGCCTGCCATACCCTTTAAAGAATGGGCAGCCCTGAAAATCTCATTGATTGTATCCATATTTTCAGGCTCCTGCTCCAAAATCATAAGCTGGTCGCTTAAAGTTTGTAAATGTTCCTTGGATTCATCTAAAAATATTTCCAAATATTGACTTACATCCATTTCATCTTACCCCCACGTTCTTTATTATTTGTTGTGCTATGTCCTCTAAGGCAGCCACCTGGTTTACCAGTCCCGTCATACCGATGGTCCTGGGCATTCCATAAACCGCACAGGTGCTCTTTTCCTGCGCAATCACATAAATCTGCTTTTTTTTGTCCAGATTCAGGATTCCTTCTGTTCCGTCAGCGCCCATTCCGGTCATTACCACGCATACAATCTGATCGAACTCCGAATCCGCCAGAGATTCATACATATAATTGGCACAGGGCTTTACTCCTTCCCTTGGTGCCTCATCACCAAATTCTATGAAAGATTCTCCCCGCTCTTTTTTCACCTTTAAGTGAGTGCCGCCTTTTGCAATATAAACATGCCCGCTTAACAGCTTATCTCCCGGCTCCGCTTCCTTTACAGAAAGCTCGCTCAAGGTATTCAGCCTTTCCGCCAGGGATTCCGTAAAGCCGGAAGGCATATGCTGCACAACCAGCACCGGTGCGTCCAGATTTCCCGGAAGCTTTGGAATGACCTGCTGCAAGGCCTTTGGCCCACCGGTGGAGCAGGCTATGGCCACCAGCTTCCTGCCGGCTACCGGCTGGGATTTACGAAGCTTCACCGGACCCTCCTCCATGCGCCTGAATTTATATTTCCCTACATGGGAAATACTGCTCCTTCTTTTGGGAGAAGAAAAATTGGCCGCTGTAGCCTCCCACAATATATTCAGGAACCTGCTTCTGAATTTGTCCGCCTTTGCATCCAGTATACTAAGAGGCTTATGTACAAAATCAATGGCTCCAAGCTCCAGGGCTTCCAAAGTAATCTGGGCACCTTCCCTTGTCATGGAGCTGTTCATAACCACCCTTGCCGGAATCTTCTGCCTGTTCAATTCCTTTAAAAGCTCAATTCCCGACATTTTGGGCATATTCACATCTAACACGACTCCGTCATATGCCTTTTCCTGCAAAAGCTTTAAGGCCTCCACACCATTTGTGGCTGTATCCTCCACATGGAACCTTCCATCCATGTTTATTATATCACAAATAACCCTTCTCATAAGTGCAGAATCATCAACAACCAGTATTTTTTTCATAACACCACTATCCTTGCAATTTTTGTCTGTTTTTTCGTTCTTCCTCAAAAATAAACCGGATGATTTCTTCCCGTTGTCCATTGGTGATATTCACATACTGCACCCTGTGCTCGTATTGACCCTTCCTGTTCTCCAGCTCTTTAGAGCTTAGAATCTTTCCGGTAAGATCATACTTTTTTTCCTCGCCCTGTACGATAAGGGTATAAGTCAGATAAATAACCGTATCTTTTTCATACTGATGGTTGGCCACAAAACGAATGCCGCCTCCGCTGATATCTACAATAATGCTTTGACGCAGGGGAAGGCTCTCTTCTAAAAATACCGCTTTCCTTTCCTCATATGCTAGCTTTTCATCAAGACTAAGCTCTCTGCTCTTCATATTTAAAATACAATTAAAGCGGTAATATTCCCTTCTTTGATGCTTTCTTAAATTCGTAGTAAGTTCAAACAAAAGTAAAAACACGCCATTTACCTTATAGCGGTCCACCACTCTTGCAAGACTCTGATAAATGCCCGTCTTTGTATAAAAACAAATCTCATATACTCCGTCAGCAGGCAATAGGATTAACTTGGTCTGCTCCATGGGCATACAGATTTCAAGCCTCTCATCTGATAATACATCATATACCTTTGATACGTATATCCTATCATCAGCCCCTTCACCTAAAATAGTCTTTTCCACTGCCTGCAATTCTACTTTTTCTCCTGGCAATATATATTTCGATAACATAGCTTCCTCCTTCTTGGATTATTTTTTTCCGGTCAGAATATGGGAAAAGAATGCCGCCATTCCTCTTTTCTGAACTGTATCGCTGCCCGGCCCGCTCATTAAAATCTCCGCAATCTCCACAAATGCTTTTGCTGACTTGGCAGAAGGACTGGCAAGGCAAACCGGCTCCTGCTGCATGACTGCCTTTGACAGATGTACGTCCTGAGGCACGCTGCCTAAGTAGGTAATAGGCAGTCTTAAGTATCTGGTTACCACCGTGCTCAGCTTTTGAAATAAATCCTTCCCCTCTTCTTTCGTCCCCACCCGGTTGGCAATTACCTTTATCTGGGAATTTTCTGCCAAAAACCGTTTGTGTCCGCTCAAAGATTTTAACAGGGAATACGCATCTGTAATAGAAGTAGGCTCCGGCGTAGTCACCAGAAGAATCTCCCCGCTTGCTACTAAAAATTCCAGCACCGCATCCGATATCCCGGCGCCGGTATCGATAATAATCACATCTGCCAGCGAATCCAGCTCTGCCAGATTCTGGATAATATACATAAGGTAATCCCGGCTTAAATTGGAAAGCCCGGCAATTCCGGAACCTCCTGAGATAAATCCCACTTCTCCCGGTCCCCATGTTATTACATCCTTTATATTTTTTCCCTGATAAATCAAATCCGATAAATTATGCTTTGGTACGGTTCCAAACATAATCTCAATATTGGCAAGACCAAAATCCGCATCCAGAATAATGACCCGCTGTCCCATTTTCTTAAACTGTATAGCCAGATTAATGGCTGTATTGGATTTACCGACCCCACCCTTTCCGCTTGTGACGGCAATAACTCTGGCCAGAGGTCTTTGATTGGCCTGATTAGCCTTTATAATATTTCGGAGTTTTTCTGCCTGGTCCATTATCATTCCTCCATTGTACATTTGTCTCCGCTATTGCCTTCCCTCAAGCAATTTTTTTACCGTTTTTTGAGGATTGAAATCGGCAATATCATCCGGTACATTCTGCCCGCATGTTACGTATGATAATTCTACCCCGGTATGAAGCTTTAAATTCAGTAAGTTTCCAAATGTTTCCGTTTCATCTAACTTGGTAAAAATTATTTTAAAATCCGTTATTTTTGTATATGTGTCAGCAATATTCAATAAGTCTTTATATTTTGTGGTAGCGCTTAATACTAGGTATACTTCCTTTTCCACCTGTTCTCCTGTAGCATCAAGCAGCTTTTTCATACTCTCCCGCTGACCTTCATTCTGATGGGAATGACCTGCAGTATCCACCAGAATATAATCATAATCAGAAAATTCCTCGCAGGCTGCTACGATTTCTTCCTCCGTATAAATAATACGGAAAGGTGCTTCTAATATATTCGCATAGGTGCGAAGCTGTTCCGCCGCTGCAATCCGATATGTATCAGCCGTGAGAAGAGCCACCTTCTTTTCCTTTTCTACCTGAAATTTTGAAGCGATTTTGGCAATGGTAGTAGTCTTACCCACACCGGTAGGACCAATAAAAAATACAAGCTTTGGCTTTTTCTTGGGAGCTTCAATTCCTTTTGATTCTCCGAAACGCAAAATCATCTTCTGATATATATTAGAAAGAACATAATCTATAGTCTGATTGGAAGACTGCAACTTCCCAAAATCATCAATAATCTGATTAGCATAAATTTCATCCACTTCATTTTCAATCATTGTATTATAAAGAAGCTTTAAGAAGCGATTCATTTCCGTTTCTTCCTGATTCGTTTCCTCTTCTTCCTTTTCCTTTTTTTCTTCCTCTTTTCCCTTTTTCTCCTTTTCTTCCATAAATGCCGCATTCATTAGCTGCTTTTCCAAAAGGCTTTGAAGGGAATCCAGCTTCTCTTCAATTGCTGCGTTTTCATCCTTTGATGTGCCTGCCGCCTCTGCCGGTTTCGTTATATCCACTGGCTTTACAGGCTCTGCCGCCTGTTTTGCCGCTTCCTCCTTCTTTGGCTGGTCGGCAGGCTGATTTTTCTGCTTTTCTCCTTCTTCCTCCAGGGCAACCGTCACTTCTACTTTCTCTCTTTTAAAAAGAGAAAAAAAGCCCTTCTTCTTCACACTCTTTACATTCATGATCACAATGCCTGTTCCTAATTCCTTTTTGGCATTTTCCACTGCTTTCTCTTCTGTTTTTCCTAAAAATTTTTTTATGATCATTATGCCGTCACCATCCCTACAGATTGTAATTCAATGTTAGATTCTATCTCATTATAGGATACTACAATCAAATCTCTGTAATAATCTTCCGTCAGCCGCTTAAAATACATTCGTACAATAGGTGACGTAATAATAATGGGAGCCTTTCCCAGACTTTCCAGCTTGCCCACTTCTGTTCCTATGGAATTCATGATTGCCTTGGTCTTTTCCGGCTCTAAATTCAAATAAGCGCCCTGCTCTGTCTGCTTTACAGCCGCCATGACCTCCTGCTCGATTTTCGGATCCAAAGTCACCACGCTGGTAGTCTCATTGGTGGGAAAAAACCTGGCAGATATGGCTCTTTTCAGTCCCTGTCTTACATATTCCGTTAAAATATCCGTATCTCTGGTAGTTGCTGCATAATCTGCCAGCGTTTCAAAAATGGAGAGCAGGTCTCTTATGGAAATACCTTCTTTTAAGAGATTCTGCAATACCTTCTGCACTTCTCCAAGCCCCAAAAGCTTTGGCACCAGCTCTTCCACTAAGGAAGGATTGCTTTCCTTTAAATTCTCTACCAGGTGGGATACATCCTGTCTTGTAAGCAGCTCGGAAATATGCTGTCTGATAATTTCTGTCAAATGGGTAGCAATAATAGAAGGCGGGTCTACCACCGTATACCCCATGCTCTCTGCCCTCTCCCTTTGATTTTCCGTAATCCAGATGGCCGGAAGATGGAAGGAAGGCTCAAAGGTGGGAATACCTGTAATTTCCTCCTCCACATAGCCCGGATTCATTGCCATATAGTGGTCAAAAAGAATTTCGCCTTCACTGACCTGAATTCCTTTTATCTTAATAATATATTGGTTGGGATTCAATTGTATGTTATCCCTAAGACGGATAATCGGCACCACAGTACCAAGCTCCAGAGCAATCTGGCGTCTAATCATAACTACTCGGTCTAACAAATCTCCCCCCTGGTTCACATCTGCCAAAGGAATGATACCATAACCGAATTCCAGCTCGATAGGGTCTACCTGTAAAAGGGAGGTGACATTTTCCGGCTGCCTTATTTCCTCAGCAGCCACTTCGTCCATATCTACTTCCTGTTCTATTTTGGCAGTTTCTATAGTGCCGGCAACCATTCTTCCCGCAATGATGAATGCCATTCCCAATGTAACAAAAATAACCGGATTCAGAGGAGTTACAATGCCAAGAAAGGTAATGACCCCTCCAGTCATATACAACACCTTGGGCACTCCAAAGAGCTGCTTTAACAGCACGCTTCCAAAATCCGCATCCTTGCTTCCTTTTGTAACAAGAATACCGGTGGATAAAGAAATAAGCAGGGAAGGAATCTGGCTTACCAGACCGTCGCCGATGGTGAGAATGGTATATTTGTCCAGGGCATCTCCTATATCCATGCCCTGACGGAGCACTCCCATGGCTATGCCTCCCACAATATTTATAACGGTAATTAAAAGGCCTGCCATGGCATCACCCTTTACATACTTTACCGCACCATCCATGCTTCCGAAAAAGCTTGCCTCCTGCTGAATCTTATCTCTTCGTATCTTTGCCTCCTGGTCCGTAATAGCGCCGGTATTTAAATCGGCATCGATAGCCATCTGCTTACCCGGCATAGCATCCAATGTAAATCTTGCCGTTACCTCTGCAACTCTCTCTGAACCTTTATTAATAACCATAAACTGTATCAGAATTAAAATGACAAAGACAATAACACCTATTATTAAATCTCCGCCGCCTACGAATTGTCCAAAGGTCGTGACTACATTTCCCGGTTCTCCCTTAAATAAAATCAGCTTTGTGGAAGAAACATTCAAGGCTATCCTGAAAATGGTGGTAAACAGGAGCACTGTGGGAAAGTAAGACATGTCCAGCGCTTCCTTGGCAAACATACAGCTGAACATTACAATAAAGGCTGTGGCAATATTGACTGCCAGCAGCACATCCAGCATCAAAGAAGGAAGCGTCACAATAAACATAACAAATGCAGTAAGTATGTATAATGCCACACCCAAGTCCGCTTTTTTCATTTGACAAACTCCTCCTTTTCTGAAATTATTTTCATTTCCATCATCCTCTTAATTCTATGTAACAGTTCAGCCTGCAGCCTCACTGTTACGGAATCTGCCCATTTTAAGTCGCCTTCGGCGAGGGCAGATCCCCTCCTGACTCAATTTACACGTTCTCACGGACTTTGCAGTAAATGCAAAGTCCTAGGCTGAACTGTTACAACTTTATACCTTGCCTTGTGTATGGTAGACCATTGCCAGAACTTCCGCAACTGCCTGATACAGCTCCGGCGGAATCTGCTGACCGATTTCCACATTGTGATACAGCATTCTGGCCAAAGGCTTATTTTCTACAATTTCAATTTTATGCTCCTTTGCCGCTTCCCTGATCTTCTGCGCCATATAATCCTGCCCTTTTGCAAGCACGATTGGCGCCTCAGCCACTTCTTTATCATATTGTATGGCAACCGCAAGATGGGTAGGGTTCGTGATGACTACATCCGCCTTTGGCAAATCCTGCATCATGCGCCTTTGTGAAGCTTCCCGCATTTTCTGCCTGATCTTTCCTTTTATCTGGGGATCACCCTCTGACTGCTTGAATTCTTCTTTAATCTCCTGCTTGGTCATCATCTGATCCTTACGGAATTTTCTTTTCTGATAAATAAAATCGATTCCCGCTATCAGCACATAGACCACAGAACATTTCAGTCCCAGATTGATTGCCATCTGGCCTGCTAAAAGAACCCCTTGAAGAAGCTGCATCTGAAACAGCAGATAAATAACATTGTATTGCTCCTTTATGGTGCTATAAACTACATATGCGATAAGCCCAATCTTTAAAAAAGCTTTCAAAAGCTCCATAATGGAGTTAAGCGAAAAAATCTTTTTCATTCCGCTTATGGGATTCATCTTATTAAATTTAGGCTGTAGAGGCTTTGTGGTAAACTTCCACTTAACCTGAATATAATCTCCCACAAAGGCTACCATAAATCCAATCAGGAAAAAAGGCGCCAGCACAATTAAAATGGTCAACAGGCTGTTTCTCAAAAGAACACTCAGTTCTCCCACGGGAATCCTTCCGTTCCACATAACAAAAACCTCTGGAATCTTATTGTAAATTCCATGAAACAGCTCCAGAAATTCATTACCGATAAAGCCTATAAATACTTTTAATATAAGAAACAATGCAATCAGGCTTAAAGCATTGGTAACCTCCCTGCTCTTTGCAACCTGTCCTTCTTTTCTGGCATCCTCCAGCCTTTTGGCTGTAGGCTCTTCTGTCTTTTCTCCTCCGGGACCGTCTTTTGCAAAAAACTGAAGTCTCAGTTCTATCATCTACATCATTGCCTCCACAAAAGCTACCATCATAGTCTTCATTTCCGTAAATATAAAATCAGATACATAGGGCAGCATTCCCACAGTCAGGAACATGACTCCCAACCCAACCAGCAGCTTTATCTGTATACCTACCGCAAACATGTTCATCTGGGGTGAAACCTTGGCAAGAATACCCAACACCACATTTAAAATTAATATAACGCAAAAAACGGGAAGACATATCCGGAACCCTATGCTTAAATAATCCGTTAAAAATGAAAGCATCGGCCCCAGCAGCCTGTCTCCATCAAAAACAGCCTTGTTAATGGGAATCAGGGTATAAGTCTCCGCCAAAGCCTTTAAAATATACCTGTGCATGCCGCTGACCAACAGCATAAGCATAACTACATATTGATAAAAAACACCGCTGATGCTGGCGTTTTCTTTCGTGGTAGGGTCTAGCTGATTGGCCATGGCAAGACCGATATCCATGTCAATTACCCTTCCTGCAAATACAATAATGGTGTTACAGATGTTTGCCCCATAACCTACTAACAGTCCTGTAAGCCCTTCCCTTATAACAATGGCAGCATATTCTAACAGCGTCCCGTAAACAATCGGTTCATGAGGGGAAAGAGACTGATAAATCAAATAAGCTACAAAAATGGAAAGCCCTATCCTTACCCGTCTTGGCGTATTGGTCATGCTGAAAAAAGGGGCAATAAAAATAAAACAGCTCACTCTGGTAAGCACAAGCAGGAAATATTGCAATTCATCTATGGAAAAAGAATAGTCTATCATAGGAACACCTAAATATATCTGGAAAAATCAGACCATAAATCTGCCATAAAGCCTGACATTTCAGTTAACATCCAATGCCCTAACAGCATAAGCGCCAGAAATACAGCTAAAATTTTGGGCACAAAGGTCAGGGTCTGCTCCTGAATGGAGGTAGCTGTCTGGAAAATACTTATTATGAGACCTACAACCAGAGATACCAAAAGTACCGGTGCAGAAACTTTTATAATAATCCACAAAGCCTGATTGGCAATTTCAACCACATCATTTATTGACATATCTTCACCTCAGCTAATAAAAAGTCTTCACCAGATTTACAATTACCAGGTTCCATCCATCCGCAAGCACAAAAAGAAGTATCTTAAAGGGCATGGATATAGTCGTAGGGGGAAGCATCATCATACCCATACTCATAAGAGCTGATGCCACCACCATATCTATAACAATAAAAGGTATATAGATAACAAAACCAATAATAAATGCCGTCCGAAGTTCACTGACAATAAAGCTTGGTATCAAAACAGAATTTTCAATATCCTCCAATTCTCCTGTCCATTCCTTACCGGCAATATCTGTAAACATTTTGGCATCCTTTTGCTGAGTCTGCCCATACATAAACTCCCGCAAAGGCTCCATGCCGATTTCAAGGGCTTCCTCCTGAGTAATCTCTCCCGCATCAAAAGGCTTGATTGCCGTTTCATTGATTTCAGTAATAATCGGGCTCATTATGAAATAAGTCAGAAACAGAGCAATACCTATAAGTACCTGATTGGGCGGCGCCGTCTGGGTGTTCAAAGCCGTTCGCGTAAAATGAAGCACAATCAATATACGGGTAAAGGAGGTTAACAAAATAATGAGAATTGGTGCTAATGCAATGCCGGTTAAAATCAGTAAAATTCGTAGTGAGCCTGCTATAGTGCCATTCCCATCATTATAAGTAATATTTAAGTTGTTCCCAATATTCAATTCTTTTAAATCGTCTGTTGACTGGGCGCTTCCCGGCTCATGAATATATGTCCTGCTTTCGCTGTCTCCTGTATTGTTTTCGCCAATTGCAGATGCCTGAACTGTCACAGGCGCTAAAAAAGCAGCTGCAAAAAACAGAAGAACCAAAAGGACTTTTTTTATCTTATTCATCTTTCTCCGTCCTTTTTGTTGCTTTTTCAAAAAGCTCCTTAAAAGAAACCAGTTCTTTCTTTTCTGTCATTTTCACTTCATCCTCCCGAAGCTCCGTCAGAAGGGTCACCGTATCCTTGCACACAGCAAGCGCAAGATACCTTGTTCCAATCTTGACAATCTGAATATACTTTCCCGGAGCAATCCGAAAGGCTTCCACCAGCTCCATATTACCGGAAGACAAATTGCCCTGCTGAAGCTTTGCAATATATCTGGTAGAAAACCAGGTGATTCCACAAACAAACAGAAACACACACAGAACGCTTAAAAACTGTGCTATGGAATTTATCCCCCGGGAAGCTGCCAATATCATATTATCCAACTACTTTCCTTACTGCTTCCAGCACGCGTTCTGCCTGGAAAGGCTTAACGATAAAGTCCTTTGCTCCCGCCTGAATAGCTTCAATAACCATAGCCTGCTGACCCATTGCGGAACACATAATGACCATAGCGCCGCCATCTCCTTCTTTTATCTTTTTCAGCGCCTGGATTCCGTCCATCTCAGGCATGGTAATATCCATAAGCACCAGATCCGGTTTTAATTCATTATACTTTTCCACTGCCTTCGCACCATTTTCAGCCTCACCTGCAACATTATAGCCATTCTTGGTTAAAATGTCCTTAATCATCATTCTCATAAATGCTGCATCATCCACGATTAAAATATTCTTTGCCATATCCTTTGACTCCTCTGTTTCCGTTTTATTTTATGATTTCTGTTACTCTGATACCGAAGCTTTCTTCAATTACAACTACTTCACCTTTTGCCACAAACTTGCCGTTTACCAAAACATCAATAGGTTCTCCGGCAATCTTATCAAGTTCTATGATTGTACCCGGCGCAAAATCCAAAATATCAGCTATGGATTTTCTGGTCCTGCCTAACTCTACTGTAACCTCTAAAGGAACATCCATAATAAGTCCGATATTTTCCTGACTTGTCATGGCGCCCATATCGTTACTGAAAGACTGGAACTGCACTGGCTGAATATTCATCTGGGGCATCATCTGAGGCATTCCCATTCCCTGCATCGGCTGCATCTGGGGCATTCCCATTCCTTGCATCGGCTGCATCTGAGGCATTCCCATTCCCTGCATTGGCTGCTGCATCTGGGGCATTCCCATGGCCTGCTGCTGTGCCGGCATCTCAGCCACTGGCGGAGCATAAGGCGCCGGAGCTGGAGCTGGTGTTGGTGCCGGTTCCGGAGCGCTTGCATTCTGGTTGCCAATAAAGGTCTCATACAGACTCTTTGCAAATTCGGTTGGATAAAGCTGTATAATGGTACTGTCTACCAGTTCATCAATCTGCAGCCTGAAGGATACCCTTACAAATTCACCTTCTAAGAAAGAAGCAATTTCTCCTCCTTCCTTAAATTCCATCAAGTCAACCAGACTTGCTTCCGGCGGGCTGATATCAATCATCTTGCCTAACATGGAAGAAAGGGATGTGGCGGAAGAACCCATCATCTGATTCATCGCTTCAGAAATGGCGCTTAAATGAAGCTCTCCTAATTCACCGTCCGTATTGGTACCGTCACCGCCCATCATAAGATCTGTAATAACCTTAACATCATGTTCCTTTAATACTAAAATATTGGCTCCGTCCAATCCTATCGTATACTTAATTTGAATAAAAACACATGGCTTTTCATATTCCTCTATAACATGCTTCCATCTGCACATTTCAACTACAGGGGTTGTGATATTTACCTTCCTGTTTACAAGGGAATATAGTGTTGTAGCTGATGTTCCCATACTGATATTGGCAATTTCACCAATGGCATCTTTTTCATCATCTGACAGGATATCTGTTACTGCATATTCTTCATCTGCACTGTCACTCTGGTCATCACTTGGCGAAACACCATTTAAAAGCGCATTAATCTCGTCTTGGGACAACATACCTTCCATTTGTTTATTCCTCCTCTCTTATTACTGATGCAACCTTTACCGCATAAACCTCTTTATTGGAGCCGGGCAAGGCCGTAAATTTCTTTATATTTCCAACGTATATATCTAATTCGCTGTCAATCTTTGTATCTAACCGGATAATATCCCCAAGCTGCAGGTTCACAAAATCCATAACGGAAACAGCGCTTTTTCCAAGAACCGCTTTGACAGGAACATCCACTTTCCGAATTAATGTCTCAATATGTTCTTCATAGCTTTCATCTTCCATTTCCTGCATGGTAGAGAACCAATACTTGGTATTCAGCTTATCCATAACATCTTCCATTGTAAAATAAGGAAGACAGATATTCATAAATCCCTCGATGTCGCCAATCTTAACATTCAGGGTCACGATAGCTATCATGTCACTGGGGGCGATTACCTGAGCAAACTGCGGATTCGTTTCAATCCTTTCCATGAAGGGCTCCACCTTCACCACATTTTTCCACGGCTCTCTTAAAAGCTCCATACAGGCTACCATGACTTTATCCAGAATGGATAATTCAATTTCCGAGAAATCCCTGCTTTTTTCAAGGGGATTTCCGGCGCCGCCAAGCATCCTGTCCAATATGGCAAATCCCAGATTTGAAGCCAGTTCAATTATAATATTTCCCGGTAACGGGGCAAAATTTATAATGCCAAGAATAACCGGAGTGCCAAGGGAATTGGTAAATTCCGAAAAAATCATAGCTTCCGAACTGGCAACGCTGACTTGTACACTTTTTCTAAGATAGACAGGCAGATTCGTGGATAATAACCGCCCATAATGCTCAAAAATAATTTCCAATGTACGCAAATGCTCTTTTGAAAACTTAGCAGGACGCTTAAAATCATAATTTTTTACCTGTTTATCATTATTTTCCTTCATTTCCTCTACATCTAATTCACCAGTACTGAGAGCCTGAAGCAAGCTGTCTATCTCACTTTGAGATAATACTTCTCCCACTGAACTCACCTCCCGTATTTTCTAATTTTAATGTCTTACTGGTAAACAATAGAGCTAAAGGTAACCTTATAAACGAATTCTGAATCAAACATAGTCTGAATTCTTTTCAGAATCTCCTCTCTGATTGCATCCTCATTTCCTCTCGCCTCTTCTAAAGTATATGCGGAAAATACATCATTGATTTCCGCTTTTATCAAGGATACATTTTCATCCATTTTCTCCCCGTAAGTCTTATAACCTTTATCTTTGGAGTTCATGGCAAGGCTCACTGACACCTGCACCGCATGATCTTTTTCATCTTCTCCCGGCTTTAACATGATGGTAAGGTCATCCTCAATGGCATAGGGCACAGTATCCTTCATGGATACCTCCGGCTGGGCGTTTTCCCCGCCTTCTCCATTTGCTCCCGTCAGCTCCAAATGCAGGATTGAAGCAATGTCATTTACCACTGCTGCCGTTTTTTTGTTGGTACTGGTTACACTGAACATGGTAATGGCAGTTAAAACCACGTTCACTACCAAAAGCGCTAAAATCAGTATGGATATCAGATTCTTTTTCATATTCCTTCTCCCTCTTGCAATATTAGTAAGTGCTTAGTGCATGATAAATCTTAATTTCAACTCTACGGTTCCTTGCCCTTCCCTCAGGGGTAGTATTATCCGCAACCGGAACATATTCCCCTCTGCCGGAATGCTTTAACAATGCCGGATTCAGATTGGTGTTATCTACAAAATAATCAAAAACCGACAGCGCACGGAAACTGGACAATTCATTATTGTTGCCAAACTGGCTGTTATGAATGGGTACATTATCCGTATGCCCTTCGATTTCAATAATGCTTTCCCCGTATCTGGTCAGTATCTGTCCGACTCTTTCCAAAACCGGCAATGCCTCCTCCTTTAGCCGGTCGCTTCCGGAATCAAACAGCAATGCGCCGTTTAAAGTCAGCGAAACATACTGGGAAGTAAAATCGATATCAATCTCATTTTCCATATTTGCTTCACTTACTGCTTCTTCTATCTTTTCCGCCAGTTCTTCTGCCTCCTGCTGCTGTCTGGCCTCAAATTCTTCCAAAGCCTCTTTGTTCTCATCTTCCACGTCAGCCGCCTTGCCGGTACTGTTTATGTACTCATCCAGTTCATTTAACTGGCTGACGCCGTTACTAATAAGAACACCATCGCCGATAGCAGTTGCGCCTCCGTTAAAAAGGCTGAAAGTCTGATTGAAGGACTGTGCCACCGCCTCCAGCTTATCCTGTTCAATGGTAGACATGGAAAAAAGCAAAATGAAAAAGCAAAGCAAAAGGTTCATCAAATCACTGAAAGTGGCCATCCATGCCGGTGAACCAGGTGCCGGAACATCTTCCTGCTTTTTCCTAGCCATCTGCCTCACCTCCGCCTTCCTCATCTGTTGTCTCCCTGTCCTTTGGAGCTAAGAAGGATTTCAGTTTTTCTTCAATGACACGGGGATTTTCTCCTGCCTGAATGGATAAAAGCCCCTCAATCATGATTTCCTTTATCATCATCTCCGCATCATTATTTGCTTTTAATTTACTTGCTACCGGTGTGCATATCCAGTTGGCTAACAGGGAACCATATAAAGTAGTGATAAGGGCAACCGCCATATTGGGTCCGATGGAAGCAGGGTCGTCTAACTTCTTCAACATGTTGATAAGACCAATCAGGGTACCAATCATACCCCAGGCAGGTCCCATGGAAGCAACATCCTGCCAGAATCCGATTTTTGCCTTATGCCTTCCCTCAATGCTGACAAGCTCTGTTTCCAGAATAGCTCTTACTAACTCCGGGTCAGTACCGTCTACAATGAGCAGGATGCCTTTTTTCAGAAAAGCATCATCTAAATCTCCGGCAGCCTCCTCTAAAGAAAGAAGCCCTTCCTTTCTGGCAACATTGGATAACTCAATGATTTTCCTTATTATTTCAGGAGTATCCAAAGACGGCGTCTTGAAAATAAGAGCCATGCTCTTTAATCCACCCACAAAATCAGACATGCTGTTAGATGCCAGAATACAGCTGAAAGCTCCACCAAAAGTAATCAAAGCTGAGGGAGCATGCAAAAAATTCACTAAGGCCGCCATGCCTGCATCTCCGGAAACAATACCGAAGATAACCAAAGCCAAACATGCAATTAAGCCAATTATCGATGCTAAATCCAAAATGTTCACCTTCCTACTTTTGCTTTAGTTTGCAAAAATATCCTTTCTATACGATTTTACTAAATTTTTTACTTCTTGTCTACTTTCTTTTACAATTATTTTTTTGCCGGTAGTAAAAGAAATCACCGTATCCGGAGTTTCTTCCACAGTCTCCATCAAATCAGGATTTATCAATACTTTTTGCCCGTTCAGTTTTGTAACCTCAATCATTTTCAACATCCTCCAGTTTGTTTTTGAACGGATATCAGGATATATTTCTAAAATTTACTAATCATTACCGCAACAAGGCAGAAACAGGGGTTTCCCTGTTTCCGCCTGCTGCATTATTATTATCTATTTAACATTCCGCCAGACTAACGTTTCAGATTTACCAGTTCCTCTAATAAGGTATCCGATACAGTAATAATTCTGGAATTAGCCTGAAATCCTCTCTGGGTAGTAATCATTTCAGTAAATTCCGAAGAAAGGTCCACATTACTCATTTCAAGAACGCCCGTGGAAATATATCCGCCGCTTGAAGTAACGTCTACGCCGATTCCGTCAAATTCACCGGAATTCAGCGTTGCGGCATACAAGTTGTCGCCCTGCTTCTCAAGACCTGCAGCATTTGGAAACTCTGCTACGGCAATCTGACCTAACAGCTTTGTCTGTCCATTGTCATAATGGGCATAAATCATGCCATTACCCTCGATGGATACGCCTGACATCTTTCCTACTTTCCGTCCTGCGCCCACGCCTTTTGTATCCCCATGCTCAGCGGCAATAGTGCTGGCGCCGTTGGCATTGTAGTTATTGGATGGCGCAAAGTCAATATTAATGGTGGCAAAAGGTCCGTTTGGTATGGATACATCATCACCAAATTTCAAATCCAAAGTAAAATTATTGGTCAATCCGTTTACTGATTCTATCAGTTTTGTAGAATCATTGTATTTTACAATACCGCCCTGAATCACCTTACCTGCAACGGTCAGAGCCCCTGTTGTTCCATCCATAATGCCCGCATCAATAGAACCTGCTGCCAGCATAGCTCCTAATGTATCTGTATCAGCGCCGCTTACGCTTCCATATAATTTGGAAAATTCCTCATAGGTTTTAAATCCGTAAGCATTTGCCAATATTGTCTGTTTTTCAACTGCTGTTCCCTGTGCATCATCAGTAAAGAGGGAAGTAAATGGATAGGTAACGCCTTCATAAGTAACTCCTGTAGCATTTACCGTATAGCCCTGTGCCACGTTTAACGTCTGGGCATTTGGCACTTTTACCGAGCTTCCAAAGGATAAATTCGGAAACCTGCTCATAACGGATTTTCCGTTGGAATCCAGTATATCGGATATTTCTACGCTGTATTCCCCGTCTTTTCCGGTAGCTTTCATGGACAGCTTTGCCGTATAGGAATAACCGGCATTATCAAAAAAGTTCAAGTTCATAATTTTTCCAGACTCTGCAGTGGCATCCGGATCGTTTGCATCAATAGTTCCGGATACATATGCCCTTGTAGTAGCCTCCGGGGGATATGTCATATTTTCAGGACTTAAAACCTTCAAAGGACTTACTGTATCCTTTTTAATCTTTCCTGTTGTTTCATCTACCTGCCAGCCCATTACGTTGTAACCGTTGGAGCTCATGGCAAGATTTCCCACAGCATCCACATTAAAAGAACCGTCCCTTGTGAAAAACCGGTTGGAACCGTCGCTTACAACAAAGAACGCATCTCCCTTCAGCTGAAGATCAAAAGGATTTCCTGTTGTCTGGCTGGAACCCGCCTGAGTAATTGCCGTACTGATTGCTGCACTCTTAACACCAAGACCAATCTGTTTTGCATTGGTTCCTGCTGTTCCGGTAGTGGCATTCGGACCGGATGCGCTCTGACTGGTCTGATACATCAACTCCGAAAAATTTATGGATTGTGATTTGTATCCTACTGTATTTACATTTGCAATGTTATTACCAATAACGTCCATCTTTATCTGGTGTGTCTTAAGACCTGCTACACCAGAATACAATGATCTCATCATAATGAAATGACCTCCTAATTTTTATTGCCGCAGTCCCCTTCTGTCATTCAGGGGTCTTAGCCTCCTATCGGTCCGGCTACATGATTACGGCTCCATCAATGTTTGTAAAAATGTGATTTTCTGTTTCTCCCTGATTCATGGCGGTAATAACCATGTTATTTTTGATATTTACAATAAATGCCAGATCATCTACCAGAACAAGGGATTCCTTGATGCCTTTCGCACCGGCTTTATTCGTACCTTCCGCCAAACGCTTAAGCTGTCCTTCCGTCAAATCAATGTTTCGATCCTGCAGACGGTTAGCCGCATGCTTGGAAAACCTTAAGTCACCGCTTTCATCCAGCTCTCCGGACTTTACTGCTAAAATGTCGGAAAAGCTTATCTGGTCTTCCCTGAGTGTCTGATTCGACTTTCTATTCTGACTTTGGTACTCATTTTGTATCTGCCGGATGGAAAGAAACTGATTTGATATGGGGTTCATTATTCTCCCTCCGTTCCCTCGTCATTCGGCTTATTATTCTCATCATTCGGCTTATTGTTCTCGTCAATCTCAATGAGTTTTTCCATCTTTTTGATATATTCCTCAATAATCTTCTTATCATCCTCGCTGATAAAGGATTTCTGATAATCATTCATGGATTCATATACTTCTTTAATGGATAGTACTGCATCCTTACTGCTGATATCTAAGTTCATCAGGCTGGGCAGTTTGGAAACTGCGTAAAGCAATGCGGTTGCCATATTGTAAGCTTCCAGATAATCAGCATCTGCCACTTCTGCCACCTGATCTAACGGATATTCCTCTCCGTTGACGCCGACAATGGCCTTGCCGTTTTCATAAACTACATAATTCACCTTTCCGCTGTCATATGTAACCTTTCCCGTGTCGCTTACTGTTTTGATTACCACTTCTTTTCCAACCAGAGATGATGCACGCTGTAATTCATTGTTAGCATTTAAGTTCTGCATTTCCTCCAGTTCTGAGAATGTGGCAAGCTGTGAAATATATTCCGTATTAGAGGTAGGCTCCAATGGGTCCTGATATTTCATCTGGGCTACTAATAACTGCAAAAAAGCATCTTTATCAAGGTTATTCGATTTCTTTTCTTCTCTCTTGGCTTCCTGCCAGGATGTTCCAAGTTCAAGTTTTCCGTCTACAAACGGTGCTACGTATGCCATATGCTTCCTCCTTCCTTATGCCATATAATCCAATGTGTTTCCGCTTCGTTCCATCATGTCCTTCTGAATATCCAGAGCCTCTTTCTCTTCTTCCGGTAAATCCAGCTCTTCTTCCGGCACATTCAGGTTGATTTTTCTTCTTGTTACTTTTTTGGCCTGATAAGCATTCCTTTCTTCACTGCCGCCCTTTTCCAGATTTCTTTCAAACTCATGGCTGGCAACAAGAACCTCTACCGCTTCCACCTTCACTCCCTGAGCCTCCAGCTTTTCTCTAAGCTGTATTACCTGGGCTTCCAACACCTGCTTTACTGCTTCGCTTTCTGTTGTAAACTGGGCAGTTATGATTCCTTCCTTTGCCCGGATCTGCAAATGTAATGTTCCAAGACTTTCCGGATGCAACTGCATCTCCATGCTGGTAAAATCCTCTCCGCCCGTAACTCTCACTGCTTCCCCGATTTGATTCAAAATACTTTGGGGATCAATGGCCGGCAAAGGCGCTTCCATGTTCAGAGGAGCGGTTTTTCCTTCTGTAAATACTGCCTGAGGCAAAATACTGCCTGTTCCTTCCTGTCCAAAGCTTTTATGGCCCTCTGATTTGCTTCCTTCATCCTGAAAATCTTCTGAAGCTGTCTGCTGCTTTGCCGTATTTACTTCTATGGCAGGACCTTCCTTTTGACTTAAGCGGTTTTCTCCTGTCTCTTCTGCCCCTGCAGCTTTATCCTGAAACTCCTTTGCTGCAAGAGGGTCCTTTACCTGCATTCTGTCTGTCTGCCCTGTTGCAAAAGCTTCAAGACGTTCTGCAAATGCTCCATTTTCTGCTGCAGGCTCCTCCGGCTGCAATCCATTTTCCAGCTGTGGCTGTGCCTCAACATTGTCAAAGGCTTCTTCCAGCATGGATATCATTTCTTCCGGCTTTATGCCAAGCTCAAAAGCCAGCTCTTCTACCGTTGCCGCTACCTGTGTGGAAAGCTCTTTCAGGCCTTCAAACAAGGCTGCGTCTGTTACAAGGTCCAGTCCGTCCAGATCCGCTGACATTTCTGCCACAAGCCCTGCCAGACTTACAGGATTTAAAAGATCTGCAAAGGATAACCCCAGCGTCTCCATGGCTGCTTCCAGTTCCTCAACTGTCACATCAAGGGCATCGGCTATTTCTTCCTTCAGTTTTCCGGCCGTTTCCTCAAGCTGCACCGCTTCCTCTTCTGTAAGCTTTTCCGAAGGCTTTCCGGAATCAGCTGTTTCTTTGGAAATCTTTTTTTCATTTCCTGAAGTGCTTACCGGTGATTTTACTTTGCCGGCATCTCCAAAGGCTTCCGTCTGGCTCTCTCTTCCGCTCATATTCATAATGTCCGCAAAGCTTTGTTCCATACTGTTTGGCACATTTTTCTGTACAGCTCCTGCCGGCAGATTCACGGCAAAAGCCTTGGTGCCTGTTGCGGGTACTCCCGTCATCCAAATTCCTCCTTTCCTCATTTATTTGTAAATGTTCTTTTATTATAATTAATTGGAAAATTCCAAATAATTATCTGATATTATATCGGCATTTCCCATCCGGTACTTAACTTTTGGGATCCATAATCTTTGTAAGCCTTGCTGCCACCTTGGCATCCATAACGCCTAAAATTTTTCCTCTTGATTCTGCATTCATAGTGTCTAAAATTTTAGCTGCCAGCTCCAGATTATCAGTCATGGCCTCAAAAATGGCTGCTGCTTCCTTTGGCTTCATCTCCGAATAGGCTTTGGCATAATCCTGTACCTCTTTATCCACTTCAGCCTGTTTTACTACTTCCTTATATAGATATTCTGCCGTGGCAGGGTCCATTTCTTCATAATATTTCCTGTATTCGTCAGCTCCCGGTCCCTTTTCTGCGTAAACCACCTCTTCGTAAAATTCCGTTTTAATCCTCTGGAACTCTACCTGACTGCTTTCAAAGGTCTTTAACCGTTCTATTTCCGCTTTCAGGGCGGCAACCTCTTCTGCATCGGAATCATTTCCTTCCTTTTCATTTGCCAGCTGCATTTCCAGAATCTGTATCTGCTCCACCGCTTCCTTCAGGCTTGTATATCCTCCATACTCTCCTTCATCCGCTGTTTCGGTTTCCTTAGGGCCCGGAAGAATCTTATTTACAACGGGCACATCCTTTAAAACCGGAGCCAGCACATTACTTCCGAAACCGCCTACATCCAGCTTTATCAAAAGACAGAGTATTCCCAGCCAGACAATTATAATGATGCTTGTTACCAATACTACAGAAACCGTGCTGCCTTCCGAATCCTCATCAAAAGCTGCTTCCTGAATGGCAAATTCTTTTGCCCGGGCTTTTGCTTCCTTCCGCTGCTTTTTCTGCTCTTCTTTAAATTTTTTCTTTTCTTCCTTCAGCCTTTTTTTATCCGCTTCCGTATCCATTGAAAAATTTTGTTCCATTGCCTCTCTTGCCATTTCCTGTCACCTGCTATTCATTTTCCGCCAGCTTCTGTCCGTAAGTATAGCTGGTAAGCTCATCGATTTCCTTACCTTCTGCCGCCTTTTCCTCCATAAGAAATTCCGCAAAGGCATTCTCCTTAAGGATTTCATGGGTCCGTCGTTCCATACGCACCTCCATAAGCGTTACCCTCTTCTTTTCCAAAAGCTCTTTAGCTAAAAAAATTGCCTTTTTCTGTTCTTCTATCCTGCCTTCCGTCTTCCGGATGCCGGATTTATTTAAGATGATTTCCTGAATATCCAAAGAAGGAGCCGCCAATAATTCCCTTGCTTTTTTCTCCAAAGCCGCTTTCCGGTTTCGCAGGACAGCCAGCCGCTCTTCTTCTTCAAGCACCTTGCGATTTGCTGCGGCAAATTCATTTTTTGCCTGTTCTTCCAGCTTATTCTTTATATTCAGAATATTCTGCATGCGATACTTAAATACACTCAAAATGCTTCATCCCCTATAACTAAAACAGTTCCAAAAGCTGTTGTATTTCTTCTTCAAATGTAATTTTTTCATCAGTTTCCTGCATGAGAAACTCATTTACCTGTTCAATTTTCTCTATGGCAAAATCAATTGCCGGATTGCTGCCCTGTTTGTAGGCGCCGATATTAATCAAATCTTCCGCCTCCGTATAGGTTGCCATTACATTTTTCAGCTTCCCTGCCGCCATTTTATGCTCTTTGTCACAAATCTGGCTCATACATCTTGATATGCTCTGCAAAATATCTATGGCAGGGTAATGATTTTTATGTGCCAGTTTACGATTCAACATAATATGTCCATCCAGAATACTTCGCGCCGTATCGGTAATCGGCTCGTTAAAGTCGTCACCATCCACCAAAACTGTGTACAGCCCTGTAATGGATCCCTGCGAGGCTCTTCCTGCACGCTCTAGCAGCTTGGGCATTTCCGAATACACGCTGGGGGGATATCCTCTCGTAACAGGGGGTTCTCCGCTTGCTAAGCCAATTTCCCTCTGTGCCATGGAAAAACGCGTCAGGGAATCCATCATAAGTAAAACGTCCTTTCCCTGATCCCTAAAGTATTCTGCAATAGCCGTAGCCGTCTTTGCCGCTTTATTTCGTTCCAAAGCCGGCTTATCGGAAGTAGATACCACCACTACCGAACGCCTCATGCCCTCTTCTCCCAAATCTCTTTCAATAAATTCTCTTACTTCCCTGCCCCGCTCTCCAATCAGGGCGATTACATTAATATCAGCTCTGGTATTTCTGGCAAACATACCCATCAAGGTGGATTTTCCCACGCCGGAACCTGCAAAAATCCCGATTCTCTGTCCCTTGCCCACAGTAATCATTCCATCTACAGCTTTTACGCCAAGAGGCAATATCGTATCAATAATCTCTCTCTTTAACGGGTCCGGCGGCGGCGCTTCTACCGGATAAGATTCCTTTAGGAAAAGCTCCTCGCCGTATATTGGCCTGCCAAGACCGTCCAGAGTCTTTCCAAGCAGTTCATCACCAACGGGCACTGACAATGGATAGCCCTGGTTTTCTACAATACAGCCGCCGCCAATGCCATCCGTCACTTCATAAGGCATAAGCAGCGTCCTGCCGTTCCGAAATCCCACTACTTCAGCAAGTATGTATTTCCCCGTCCTGCCTTCCAGATAGATACGACAGAGATCTGCAAGCTTGGCTTCCGGACCTGCCGATTCAATGGTCAGTCCTACCACATTAACTACCTTACCCATCTTTTTGAAAAAGGTATCCTGTTTTAGCCTATTGTATTTTTGAAAGTCAATCCGCAGTCCTTCCATACTAATTCCTCTCATATGACAATAGCTGCAGCTGCTTTGACAGCTCTTGAAGCTGCACTCCCAGGCTGCAGTCAAAAATGCCTCCGGCTGTTTCTATCATGCATTCACTCTGGGCAAGGGTCATATCCTCAATTACCTCAAGAGTAGCATCCTTACCCTGTACAAACTTTCTGATTTCCTCTTTTTTGGCACTGACTGCCTCATAATCTTCTCTGGACACATGAACAATAAAATCCTTTCCGGTTCCCATTCTGCCCATGCTTACTTCCAGAAGATGCACGATCATTTCTTTTTCATGCTTTAAATTCACTTTGAAAATATGCTCATAAACGCCTGTAAGAATATCCACAAATTCAGGCTCTAACTCTTCTATCCTGTTCTGATATGTTCTCTCAAGCAGAGCTTCTTTTTCAGCCAGCTCCTGCTCTTTCATGGAAATCTCCTGCTGCGCCTGCCTCATGGCCTCTTCGTAGCCTGCCTGCTGTCCTTCCCGGAAGCCTTCTTCTTTTGCCTGATTTTTTATTTCTTCTGCTTCCGCTCCTGCTTTTTGCAGAATTTCTTCTGCTTCTTTTCTTGCACCTTCTATGATTTCTTCCGGAGCGGGTCCCTCATATGCTTCCAGAGAAACCTGCTCTGCCGCTACGCCTGGAAAAAAACCATCTCCATCCTGTTCCGGTTCCTCCCCTAACAGCCTTGCTACATTAACTGCCTCCAAATCATTTGCCTCTTCCCGAAAAACGGGTTGGGAAACAGCAGCTCTTGGCGCCTCCTTCTGAATCTCCTGAAGCTCCTTCAGCCTTCTCTCAAAAAGAGCATTGGAATCAATCACCTTTTTATCCTCTGGTTGAAACGCAATATAGCCTGATTTATATAAACTTGGACTAGACAACGATTTCGTCACCTCCGCCTCTGGATATTACAATTTCACCTGAATCTTCCAGTTTCCTGATAATATTTACAATCTTCTGCTGTGCCTCTTCCACATCCTTCATACGGACAGGTCCCATAAATTCCATATCCTCTTTAATCATGGTAGCAAGACGTTTGGACAGGTTATTAAAGATTGCAGTCTGTACCTGTTCATTAGAGCCCTTCAGCGCAATTGCCAGATCATTATTATCCACATCCCGGAGCACTCTCTGGATTGCCCTGTCATCAAGCAGCAGAATATCCTCGAATACGAACATTTTCTTTCGGATTTCGTCTGCCAGCTCCGGCTCTTCGATTTCCAATGTCTCCATAATATGCTTTTCTGTTCCTCTGTCTACGGTGTTCAGGATATCTACCACTGCATCCACACCGCCGATAATAGTGTAATCCTGATTTACCAAAGAAGACAGCTTTGATTCCAGTATCTTCTCCACCTCTTTGATAACGTCCGGACTGGTACGGTCCATCATGGCCATACGTTTTGCAACATCCGCCTGTCTGTCCGGCGGCAGGGAAGAAATAATGCTTGCCGCCTGTCCTGAGGGCAGATAAGACAAAATAAGGGCAATGGTCTGGGGATGTTCGTCCTGAATAAAGTTCAATATCTGACCGGCCTCCGCCTTTCTTACAAACTCGAAAGGCTTTACCTGCAGGGAAGCCGTCAGCTTTCCGATTACTTCCACCGCCTTGTCTGAACCAAGCGCCTTCTCCAACAGCTCTTTTGCGTAGCCGATACCGCCTTCCGCAATATACTGCTGCGCCAGACAAACCTCATAAAATTCATTTATGACGTCTTCCTTTACCTGCGGCGTAACGCTTCTTGTATTGGCAATTTCCAAGGTCAGTTCTTCTATTTCTTCTTCTTTTAAGTGTTTAAAAACAAGCGAAGATTTCTCCGGTCCAAGGGCAATCAGTAAAATTGCAGCCTTTTGAAGTCCTGATATGCCAGATTCACTTCGAGCCATTGGTATTTACCCCCATTCCTCCTGAAGCCAGTTCCTAAGCAAATTGGCAACCGCTTCCGGATTTTCGTCCACAAATTTTTCTATCAGTTTTCTTGTCTCTGACTTCTCTTCTAGTTCTATATTCTCTAACTCTGCCGCCGGAGTAGACTGCAACAGTGATTCCACAGAAAGCTCCTCTTCCGTCTGCTCTGCCCTTGCTCCGCGCATGCTCCTTAACACCACGAAAGCAAGCAATGCCAGAATAAGCACGATGAGTACAATCTGCACCACATCCCATGCCCCTACGGAAAGACCTTCTTTATCAATAAAAATCGGCTTTTCCTGAGCAACGATCTGAATGTTCTCTTCGGAAATCCCGGTAGCCTTTGCTACCAGCGCATAAATCTCCTCATCTACCTCCAGCTTTACTACCTCGCCGTTTGTAACTTTAAACTCATCCCAGGTGATTCCTTCTAAAAGTCCCTGCCTTTGCACATCTTCTTCTTTATATACATGCAGCTTAGTAGCAGCGATTCCGATGGAGGACTCGTCATAAACAATATCTCCCGGAGGCTTGGTCTGCGTCTTCACACTTTCATCCTGAAGATATTTACTTTCCCTTTCTGATTGGCTGGAGGAAGAATCCGCATAATCGCTGAGCACATAGCTGGCTCCATCCTCGTCATTGCTTCCCGTACCCGGTTCTCCTCCGGTTACGCCCTGATTCTCGCTTTCAAAAACCCGCTCCTCACTTAAAAGTCCCTGTTCCGAGCCTTCCGGAGCCTGATAATTATGGTCGGTCTGTTCCGTTGTGGAAAAATCAAGCTTTAAATTGCTGGTCACCTCTACGCTGTCATATAGGGTAGTTCCTATTAAAACAGAACGCACTTCATTTTTTACCACTGCCTCCGCCTTTGACTTGGCATCTAACTGGGTGCTGGCATTCCCTGCAACATTGCCGTTATCTTCTCCGGCAAACAGCAGGTTACCTTCTGTATCGATAATGGTTATATTATCCGTACTGGTATTGCCAAGGGCGGTAGCCGAATATCTGGCGAGAGCCGCCGCATTTTCCGGCGCAAGCTCCATTCCTTCTTCAATTGTCAGCGTAATCGCCGCAAAAGACTCTCTATTTTGTGCAATCAAGGTGCCGTCCTGCTCCGGTATGGTCAAATCCACCTTTGCCTTTTTCACCGCTTCGTTCCGCTGGAGGGTAGCCTCCATGTCCTTTTGCAGCCACACCTTGTACCGTTTCTGTTTGTCCGCTTCCGTAGTGGAAAATCCGCCGGATATCACATCATTAATGGTGCCGTATGTATCGGAAGGAATGCTGTTTGCGCCTAAAAGAAGGTTGGCATCCCCTTCCTGGCTTTTTAATATGGAGATTCTAAGGCCATCAGTGCTGGTCTGATACTTCAGGTTCTCGCCTTCAAGCAGTTTCACAATTTCGGAGGCTTCCTTCTGGCTTTCACAGGTCACTAAAGGGATATACTGAGGCCTGGTCAACACATAGCCTAAAACAGAAAACATCAGCACGACCCCTGCAAAGGCGCAGACAATTATGGTCTTCTGTTTTGGATTGAATTTATTCCACCATTCTAATAGCTTTTCTGGAATTTCTTTTAATTTGTCTGACATAACAAGTTGCTCCTTAGTACCTTACTCTAAATCTGCATCTGCATGATTTCTTTATAAGCTTCCATAAACTTGTCTCTTATGGCAATTGTATATGTAAGCGCGGAAGAGGCCTTCTGCAATGCAATGGCCAAATCATGCGGGTTTTCCGTTTCACCAAGAGCAAGCTTGATTTCTTCATTTTCGGCATCGGATAAATAGCCATTCGTTGTATTGATTCCTTCTACGGCTGCACTTAAAAAAGATTCAAACACATCACCGTCTGCTTTCGAGCCGCTTTTCACCCTGCCGTCTGATAACAAAGAGCTGTTTTTGACTGCCTCTTTAATAATGCCTGAATTTACATTGTTTAAAGCTGTAATGTCCATCTTTTTTCCTCTTTCACTTTATATTTTAGTTAGCCATTTCCAAACCTTTTAAAGCCATGCTCTTACTTGCATCAAATGCAGTGGCGTTTGCCTCATAAGCCCGGCTGGCATCAATTAAATTGGTCATTTCTGTAATGATGTTTACATTGGGATACCATACATATCCATCTTCATCTGCATCCGGATGAGCAGGGTCATATGCCTTTATCAAGTCAGTAGTACGGTCCTCAAAGGTGCCTACTACCTTAACTCCTTTTCCGGAATAAAGATCTGTTGCCTTATTTAACACTCTGGAAAAAGGGGTCTGTGAATCCCTTTCCTGAAATACTACTGTTTTCCTCCGGTAAGGCGTACCATCCGAAGTTCTTGTGGTGTTGGCATTGGCCACATTTTCCGAAATTACGTCCATGCGGTACCTTTGCGCTGTAAGTCCCGATGCATTCACATCAAAAGCATTAAACATACTCATAACTCATTCCTCCTGCTTCTTATTTCATCACTGCCTTTAAATTAGCAAATTCCTGATTGTAGGCCGCAACCAATGCCTGATACTTTATCTGATTGTTGGCTAAAGCCACATTTTCCGAATCCGGATCCACGTTATTACCATCTATGCGGTAGGAATAACCCGAATAGTCCTTAAAAGTAGTTGGGGCAAGACTGTTTGTCCTTACTCCTGCCACCTTTGCATCCATAGTCTCATATCTGCCGCTTCCAAGAGCCTTTGACAGCTGGCTCTCAAAATCCACATCCTGACGTTTGTAACCAGGTGTATTCATATTGCTCAGGTTATTGCTTATGGCCTCATTCCGCAGCCATGAAGCATCCGCCGCTTTATCTAAAACATTGATATAATTAAACACGCTTGTCTGAATCATATTGCTCTCCTTTCCTAAAAAGGCTTTCAAAAGCCACACTACTTTATTATAAAGAATTTGTAAAAAAACGCAAGGCATTTTCTAAAAAAAAACAAAAAGGACTTATGCTTCATAAATCCTTTTATCAAAAAATTCCAGCAATTCCTTTTGCCATACACTTTTGTATTTATATGCTTTTGCGCAGTTCTTCCAGTTCATCATATATGGCATCATTGACCACTTTGATGTAGGTACCCTTCATGCCGGATGAGCGGGACTCTATAACTCCCGCACTTTCAAACTTCCTAAGGGCATTTACGATGACAGAACGGGTAATCCCCACCCGGTCTGCAATTTTACTTGCCACTAAAATCCCTTCCATTCCGTTTAACTCGTCAAAAATATGTACAATAGCTTCCATTTCTGAAAGTGACAAGGTATGGATGGCTGACTTTACCACTGCCTGCTTTCTGTTTTCCTCTGCGTTTTCCTCGTTGACTGCCCTGAGCATTTCCAGACTGACTACCGTTGCGCCGTATTCGCACAGGATAATATCGTCTATATCATAGGTTTCCTCTTCATTGTAAATAAACAGGGTCCCAAGCCTTTCTCCCGCAATATCAATGGGAGTAATGACACCCCGAAAACGCTTTGTGTCCGTATGCTCAAATCCAAGGGTCTCCAGATTGACATTTTCCTTTGTGGAAAGCACTGATAAGAATCTTTCATTCAATGCACTGTCTATGAAATCTCCTACCTGCCCTTTTAAAAGCTCTGTAATCACTTCCACGCCGCCGCAGTTGGCAAGCCCCAGCACCTTGCCTTTTTTACTGATAACAAGTACATTGGATTCCAATATTTCCTTTAATACTGTGCATATATCGGTAAAGACTACCTTGCTGGAAATGTTATTATGCAACAGCTTTCCAATCTTTCTTGTTTTATCCAGTAACTGTACACTGCTCATAGCTTCCTCCGTAATTCTAATCCCATAGTCCATAGAATAAGTTAATGCCATTGCTATTAATATGTTACCACAATTCTGAAAGAACCGCAAGAATTTTCAGATAATTGGTTTTGATTGGAAAGGTAGCGTATGTTATTTATGATTGTATCTATATCTGTTTCTCTTCCTTTGGCACAGGCTCCACATAGCCGCAGCCTTCTCCTGAACAGACAAGCTTATTGCCCTTTTCCAATAAGACAGAACCGCATTTGGGGCACATTTTTTTGCTGGGCTTCTGCCATACCATAAAATCACACTCCGGATTATTCTCGCAGCCGAAATATTTTCTTCCTTTTTTGGTCTTTCTAAGCACTACTTCACTGCCGCATTTAGGACATGGCACTCCTATTTTTTCAAAGTATGGCTTAGTGTTTCTGCAGTCCGGAAAGCCGGGACAGGCTAAAAATCTTCCATGGGGCCCGTATTTAATAACCATTTGCCTGCCGCAAAGCTCACAGACCTGATCCGATACTTCATCTGCAATCTCTACGGATTCCAGTTCCTTTTCCGCCAGATTCACCGCCTCATCCAAATCCGGATAGAAATTCTTCACTACCACCTTCCAGTTTATGACGCCCTCTTCCACCTTATCTAAAAGAGATTCCATATTAGCGGTAAAATTTACATCCACAATGCTGGAAAAAGCATCCTTCATAATGGAATTCACCACTTCTCCAAGCTCTGTAACATATAGGTTCTTCTCTTCCTTTACAATATAACGCCTTCCTAAAATAGTGCCGATAGTAGGAGCATAGGTACTTGGACGGCCAATGCCCAGCTCTTCCAGCGTACGCACAAGGGAAGCTTCCGTATAATGGGCAGGGGGCTGGGTAAAGTGCTGCTTTGGCTCAAAGCTTTCCAGTTGAAGCTTTGTATTTTCATTAAAAGACTTTGCCAGCAGGCTTCCTTCCCTTTTTTCCTCATCCGCCTCTGTATATACGCTCATAAATCCGTCAAATATAATTTTGGATGCAGACACGGTAAACCGATAATCCTTTGCATCTATTTTCACAGAGGTAGTCTCATAAACAGCAGGCTTCATACAGCTTGCCGTAAACCGTTTCCAAATCAGCTGATACAGTCTGAATAAATCCCTGCTTAAGGATTCTTTCATTTCCAATGGAGTTCTGGAAATATCCGTAGGACGGATAGCCTCATGGGCATCCTGTATCTTCCCCTGGGATTTTTTAACTGTTTCTGTTTCCTCCCCATACTGGCTTCCATAAACCTGTTCAATATATTCCTTTGCATTCTGCTTTGCTTCTTCAGATACTCTGGTGGAGTCAGTACGAAGATAAGTAATCAGGCCTACTGTGCCGCTGCCTTTGATTTCCACACCTTCATATAGCTGCTGGGCAAGCCTCATGGTTTTGGAAGTGGAAAAATTCAGCGCTTTGCTGGCTTCCTGCTGTAAGGTAGAAGTGGTAAAAGGCATTGGAGGTTTTTTGCTCCTTTCCCCTTTCTTTACGGAATGAACCTGAAACTGTGCTCCTTTTAGCTTATCTAAAACCTGATCCAACTCCTCTTTGGTGGAAATAGTCATTTTCTTTTCTCTTGTCCCATAAAACTTTGCCTGCAGAGGTTTCTTTTCTCCGGATATTTTAAGATTGGCATCCAATGTCCAATATTCCTCCGGAATAAAAGCATTGATTTCCTCCTCCCTGTCACAGATGATTCGAAGAGCCACGGACTGAACCCGCCCTGCACTCAAACCTCTCTTCACCTTTGCCCACAAAAGAGGAGATATACGATATCCCACCATCCGGTCAAGCACCCGCCTTGCCTGTTGGGCGTCCACCAGATCCATATCAATTTCCCTTGCGTGTTTTAAAGATTCTTTCACTGCATTCTTGGTAATTTCATTAAAAGTAATCCGGTATACCTTTTTATCCTCTAGCTTAAGCGCCTTTAAAAGATGCCATGAAATAGCCTCTCCTTCCCGGTCCGGGTCCGTCGCCAGATAAATTTTTTCCGCCTTCTTTACTTCTTTTCTAAGAGCTGCCAGTATATCCCCTTTTCCCCGTATGGTAATATATTTGGGCTCATAATCATTTTCCACATCAATGCCCATGCGGCTTTTAGGCAAATCCCGTACATGTCCGTTACTGGCAAGAACCTCATAATTGGTTCCCAAAAACTTCTTTATGGTCTTTACCTTTGCAGGCGATTCCACAATTACTAAATATTTTGCCATGATGATTCCCCTGTTCTTTTCCGTTTCTAATAATCGTTTCACACTATACACTAAAAAAATTGATGTGTAAAGTGCTTTTTTAAAAAACAATTTTCGAGAAACAATTTTCCGAAATCTTTCTGTACAAAAAAACAGGTCCCCTGAGGGACCTGCCGTCATTGTAGTTTTCCTGTGAAGTTTTCATAAATATTTCTGAGACCTTCATTTAATCCAGCTTTAACAAATCCATTTTTGTAACACTTAAAGATGCGTAGGATTTGCCGGATTTACTGATATTTTTCTTACCGGTTATTGAAACGCTTTCAATTTCCGTTTCCGCCTCCACGTAAAGCTTAAAGTTACTGCTTGAATTCAATAAATTCATAGGAAGCCTCAGTCCATACATAACGCCGCCTGTAGCATCGGTGCCATAAGCATAAGTCTGAGTGAAATTCGCCGAATAGAATGGCATCCCTGTCATCTCAATTACTTTAATGGTTGTATTTTGGTCCAAAACAATACTCTGAGCACCGGGCGTATCATCAGGCACCTCCTGCCAGAACTTAAGCTTGATTTTCTTGGAACCCTTTACCAGATTGGGGTCTGATACCCGGAACCATACTTTAGTTGCATCAGCATCCGTATAGTTTACAAATGGATACTGGTATTTATCTGGGTCATCCTTATCCCTGATAAAGGAGGACTGTGCCTTGCTGGTATCAGCATTCAAGCCGATATTTTCATCATATGGAACCACAATATTACTGATAGAAGAGCTGTTCAAATCGCTTCCATCATACATACTTACGGTAGGCTTTCTGATTCCTGCCCTGTATGCAGCAACCAATGTATTTATAAATAATTGTGCCTCATATTGATTTTGAGGATTTGCCAAATTTGTATGACCGCTTCCGGTATAGGTTACGTTACCGCTGTTAAAAATGTAATAATTATTCACTCCGTCCTTTGGCGATATGCCATATACACCATCGGAAAGCTTGGATTCCGTAGTTTCAGCCATCACATTGGAACCGTGTCCATGCCCCAAGGTATACCAAACCGTAATGTCCGCTGTTCCGTCATCATCCTGATCCGCTTCCATGTTGGGCTGGAAGTATTGCCCATGAGTTTTATTTACCGGGAAAGTATCCAGCAGCTTATATGGATAATTGGTAATCTGTCCGTCATTCACCTTATCAACATCAATAATGTAATCCTGATTAGAGTTGCTAGTGATGGAGGGGGTTTTGCTTGTTTCTTGCGCTGGTGTTCCCCAATCATACATATCTGGTGACAACAGCGAAAAGTAATCAGTCGTATTACTCCACCAAGAATAAGCAGAAGTTTTCTTATTTTGATAAAATTTCATTAAGAAATAATTGGTTAAGCCCTGAGTCTCCGCTGCCAGCTTTGTCTTATTGCTGCCCGGCTGATATGCAACCCGTCGTCCTGATGTTTCAATGGTTTCAATGGCAGTTGCATCGCCGGCATCTCCCCTGCCGTAACCTGTTCCTTTTCTGATATAACTTCCAAGGCCAGGCTTTCCAAGGGGATGGTCTTCCGCAGCATTGGAAGCTCTGATACCATACCGGTCCATGCCCAATGTATCCCTCAATATTTGCACAGCAGTGTAGTGGGGATAATGTTCCATAAAGTCATGGCAAAGCAATACAGGTTTTCCGTCCGCAATATACGCACCGATAGCATTGGAAGCTGCCTGATTTGTATCAGCAAAGTTGTCTCCAAATCCTAATACAAGCATATCATAGTCATTTATGTTTTGATATTCCCCTGCATCAAACTGTGATTGAGTTACTTTTGTTATCTGCAAATCAAACATCTTAAGATCTGTCAGCATATCTATATACTTGCCATACAGACCCGGCTTCTCATTCAGATTTAAAGTACTTTTGCTATTATGAGTAACCTGTAATATCTTTATGTCAACCGATTTTGCTCCTTTTATAGCAGAATATCCTGTTTCACTGTCAGAAACATTGGGATTAAGACTCTTTTCAACCTTCAGGCACCATGGCAGACAACCCTGAAAGCCATCCGGGACCTCCCGTTTCAGTCGATACAACACATTTGTAGACAACTCATAAACACTTCCGCTGACTGTTGTGACATGAGGCACCTCAATTCCGGTCAGGGCATTGGTAACAACTCCTCCTTCCAATTGTTCCGATTCAGAAAACTTTCCGTCTGCATTAACATCCACATACAGCTTCGGAGTATAAATATCCGAATCCGTACTGCTTGCTGAAAAATTCTGAAGAGTAAATTCAAACTCCAGATAATACTTGCCATCTGAATCTGCCGCCAGAGTCTGCTGTCCCGTAATTTCTCCCTGACTGCCTAATGTATATTCATATTCTGTGGGCCTTGATGTAACATTCAGGGACAACTTTGCCGCATTGACTCCCTGAATCACCTTTTCCTTAAATTCTGTCTCTGTCACCGGATTGGCTTCCGCCGCTATTGCATCCGCTTCTGAAATAAAGTTAGTATTAGCATAGTTTCTATTATTGTAGGCCTCATACGTTATATCAACGCTCTGCCCCGTCGCCACCTGAAATAATTCATACATTTTAGAGCAATTGTCAATCCTTCCATGATCGACCCCGTTCATATCTCTGTTCGTCAATGAATTATTATCTGTATTTATTGTGGGGTTGATGATGCTGTTTCCACTGTCATCTGTCTTTAACATATCACCTGCAACAATAATCGGATATCCGTTATCCAGATAATCTAACAATTCTTTCACTTTATAGACCGTCAAATCTCTGGCTGCAAAACGGGCTCTTCCATTTGTATGGTTTTGCTCATAGTTATTGTCAAACCACCCCCATAAAAGCGTTCCACCCCAGTTGCCTGGCAACGCACGTTCGTAATAAGTAATATCTCCAATATTAAAATATACCATGCCATCCATAAGATTATCCCGAAAATCAGTAATGTTCTCCGGCGTATCTACGCTCTTTCCCGGAACATCGGCCGCTCTGGTAACCTTATAATTTCCCGTACTGCCACTAGAATATGTTTTATAAGCGGGATTTGGTGAATGGTTAGAACCGATATAAATAATATCATATTCTTCACTTACATTGTCATTTTTGCAGATAAACTCCTCAATGGTCATGCTGGTAAACAGCACTTTATCAATATTTTCATCATCGATAGTTCCATCCGCCTTTACAAATGGCTCGCCTAAGTATCTTTCAATAAACTCTTCCCTGTTGGCACAGCATTGAGTGCTATATCGATTTTCACTGTTTTCAATTTCTGAATAACTCTGGGTACCCCAGCCTATATTATAGGAAAAATCACGGCAAGGCTGAATTTCCAATACCCTCAGATCATTTTTTACCAGCTCCGATGCAGTACCGTCATAGGACAGGATATACTGTACCACCACTGCCGGCGTTATCTGCTCGTTCATTTTCTTATCAGGGTTATTGGTGTTATTGACCCTCACAGCATATTCTACTCTGGATAATCCTGCCGCTGCTACAGTGTCCACATACTGTGAATTAAAATCACCGTTTCCAAAGAAATCATATAAATCCACCTGTGCCTTTGGATTTTGGAAATACTGCAGCCTATGTTCATACACGTAGACGCTTCCTGCCACAAAATTGCCATAACCGCCAAGGGGCGCCTCAGTAACAAGATAATGCCAGACCGTATTGCTTACACTTCCGAAAGAAAGCATAGTAATCTGGTCACCAGTTGCATCAGAAACGTCAAAACCGTTATTTGCCGCACCGCCTGCACCATTTCCCGATAAAGTTTCCGTCAGTATCTTCGTCTGATTATCCTGCCACAAAAGCAAAGCCAGCTTTTCCATATTGGATAAGGTTCCAAGCGCAGCCTTGTTCTCTACTGTCTCCTTATCAATCAGGGCATAGTCCATAATAACTGCCTGATGACTGTTTCCTACTACAGCATTGTACAAATCCATCACCTGAGAATCTGTAAAATCTTCTCCGTTCTGGATATATACTTCATTTCTTCCTGAAATATAAATCAGGTCATAATCCTTTGTATTAATGCTATTTGCCGTAATCTCTCCGGGCGTCACTGTCCTGACGGAAATCTGAATGGAACTATCAGCATCTCCAAATACTAATTCCTTAAACCAATTACCATTATGAAAATAGTTGTTAGTTTTGTCCGTATTATAATATAGATCCCTAATTGCATAGCCGAAATATTTTCCGGCAGGACTCTCCACAAACCTTACATTTCCGGTTCCATCACCAACCCAGGTAATTCCTTCCGGAAGTCCTTTGTTGAACCGGTCTCCTTCCGGTACCGGCTCATAATTACTTTCTGTGGCGCCAAGCCAGTGAGAGTATCCATTGCTATAGCCTCCTGCGGGACTGGTATCTATATCCATCTCCTGAAGCAGATTCCCTCCGGGCTGATTTCCCACATCTGGAGAATTCTGTGGAAACTGAGGTTCCTTTTCTCCCGGTTCATTTTCATTTTCATTTTCTTCATTACCGCCATCCGCTGCAGGCGGCTCTTCCTCTTCCAGCGTAACAGTTACTTCATCCTGATTATTTATTTCAGGCGCTTCCGAAACCGGCGGTGCTTCCGTCACCCCGTCTGTATTTGCAATAACAGAAAGAATTCTTGTAAGCGCTCCGTTTCCGATACTGTTACTGCTTAAGGAAGTGCTGTTTCCGCTCGTAGTGCCTTTAATTGCATTAATAGTGCCGGAAGCATCAATAAAATACCCGTTCGTATCCATCTGATAATTCCCTGCATTTCCCGGATCCATCTCAAACATACCAGCCACAAATTGCTTATCAGCCAAATCAAATCCTGTCATAGGATAGCTGGCAAACGTAGCGCTGTCTGAATAAACCGGATTGTCTGAGACTAATCCGGTCTGATTTCCATAATCAACACCGTAATCCTTAATCAAACCATAATCACGCATCATAAGCAGATTGGAAATGCCTTTATCCGGCTCAAATAAGCTCCCAATGGATTTCGCCTGTGAAACCTCCCTGAAGTCCCGATCCCGATTCTTATCCTTTACAAAATATCCAATTTCCTCATTTTCATTGGCTGTATGCTCCGGCACCACTTCCAAAACCTTAAAGTCACCGCTTGCATATTTTGTTGAAACCTTCTGCAAAATATTCGTACTTGCCTCTACCTGTTCCGTAGTTTTTTTCGCAACAAAGGTACAGATTGCAATGGCAATGGCCAATACAGCTGCCGTGCTCAATATTCTGGCAATAAGTCTCTTCTTTCCCTTTTCCATATTTTCCCTCCATTGCATTATCGTTCACCCGCTCTTTATTTTATTACCTGTTTAATCTCCAATATTTATATGTCTCATCATAAATATAGTTATTCCCGTTATATTGCATTTCGTACCCGTTTTTGTACCCGCCGGTTCCATTGTAACAATACCGGAACTTCAGCGTTTGAGGTGTTCCGGGGTTTGAATTCGTATATACCGGAATAGATACAGACTGCCAATTTCTTCCGGCAATAATAGCCCCCTTCGGGAAGCTTGGTACATCTGCTCCCGGAATAAAGGTGGTACTTCCTTCTACATTTGCCACATACACATCATAGCTTACAAAGGAATCCGTAGAAGCATTAGAAACCACATAATAATCATCTATTGCAACCTTCATGGCAATAGACCCTGTAGGATACCGCCTCTCATTGGAAACAGCCGACAGCCTGAATTTAGCTTCTGTTACCGCTTTATCCCTTGTTCCCAAAATGCTTGCTCCATTTTCTGTAGTAAGCATTCTGACAGTTAAAAATCTGTTTGTTCCGCTTCCGCCGGTTACCTTCACATTATCCAAAAAAATGCTCATCTGAGATGCCTTCACTACATTGTAGCCCAAAGTAGAAATCTTAATATCCCTTGATGCACCCTTGCGGATAACAATATAATTTGCTGTAGGCTCTACCTGCACTACCTTTACCGCAGGAAGCGTAATGTGGGTGGTCCTGCTGTCTGAACCTGCAGGAGTGGTATAATACACTTTTAATTCAATTTCAAGTTCCTCATAAAATCTTCTCTTACGGTTCAGATCACCATCATGGTAAGCTTCAAAATCCACATACATCACATAATTATTATCAAATTGAATAAAGGAGTGGAAATCACCCGGATAATCCGGCACTCCGGTTATCTCAATCCTATCTACGCTGATAATCGATGTAACATCCGCTGCTATTGCCGTGGGGTTCGCCATGAAATAGGAATGTAAATCCATATTCACGCCACGTAAGAAGGAAATGTTGCTTGTTTGGACTGTATTGGATATATAAAAAATAAACTCGCCCTTTACTGCATTATCAAAGTTTGAAACAGCTTCCACTTTAAAGCGGAAGGAATCATTAATAGAGCTTTTCAGCAGAACAGTGGCATTTTTCCCTACCACCCCGCTCATGACTGCCTCACTTGTGCTGTTGGGAACCTGCCAGTTACCGGAAAAATTACCCGAAGCATCTGCAACATCCTTATACAGATGCCATGTAACATTTTCATCGGCAGCATTCCATTTTTCCACCGCTGCATTAAAGGTAACGGAAGAATTTTTGCCTGTTACAGGCTTTCCTTCTTCATTATAATGCATGGACACGGCAGGATTTACAAGTACGCTTACCACTTTATCCACGTAAATAGTTGCATATCCTGATTTTGTATTATCCTCCCTTGAGGTGGCTATCAACCGGAAGCTCCTTGTGGTCGGCTCTGTAATGGAAGGAGCCGAAGGATCCGGATTTACATACTGCTTAAGAACACAGGTATTGTCCGATGGAATTCCTCCTACATTTGTATCAATCTCCACACCTGCTATATCCGGAGTCGTATTCATGGACCAGTCATATTCCATATTACTCGGAACGTTGGTTCCACTTGCACTTGCCGTAAAAGTAGTTGCCGGCATAGTCAGTCCCAGCGGTTGTCTTTTATATTCAATATGAGCATCCGGACTCACCTTCACTTGTATTATGCTTGTGCCGGGTGTGCCAGGTCCAGGCGTTGCATTATCTCCTTCTGCTACTTCATTACGCATATGCACCTGATAATTTCCCTTATAGCTTCTGGCTCTCCGGGCATAAGTAATATCAAATTCAAGAATCTTGTCACTGGAAAGCTTACTGGTATCAACCGAAAAATCTTCCACGTTATTAGCCAGTACTTCCGCATCATCAGGATCAAAAGGTTTCCAATTGTTAACGGAAGGATCTGAATCCCATTCTGCTTCATTATAATAAATCACCTTATTTGCCTTATCAAAAAATATAATAGACACGACTTTACTGTTGGCATTAATCATCTGCAAAATCTTCGCATCATTCAGAGTAATCAAAGCTCCAGCCTTGTTCTTATATTTTACCTGAAAGGATTCATAAGAAATAGCACCCGTAGTACTGTCAATTGTTTCACGTCCGTCATAAAACTTCAACTGAGTCTCGCAATCGATTACCCGGTCTGTAATGGCATTGGCAGTGAGCTGCGCTTCTTCCTGCACATCGGTTTCTGCGGTAGTCTGGTTATATGTATTAGAACTCTGACGGACAAAGGCAACCAGCGATACGCCCACAATGGATAAAATCCCCACCGCAATAAGCAATTCCACCATTGAAAATCCTTTATTTTGTAACAGCTTTTTCCCCAAAATATTCATACGCTCACCTACTTACCATTTTGAACAGCCTTGCCTGTTTTCTTCATCAACCTGATTACATATTCTCTGTCTCCGCCAATCACGTGGATTTCTTCTATATAGTTGCCGTCCTTGTAAGGAAGAAAGGCTCCCGTAGAGCGGTCATAAGAAAAACAGATACCATTACCTTCGCCTCCCGATACCGGCACGTCCGTAACAGCGCTTCCGGCCTTTACCTTACAAATCATGGTGACTCCCTTTCCTGCCACCTTTTTTCCTTCTGCAGATTTTGGAACCCCTTTTACATAAGTCTTCGTATAAATGGAATTACCATCCACATAAAACTCTATGTATACGCCCTTGTCACGTACATTGGGATCCACAGCGCCGCTGGTCTGATGTACTGAAGTTGCTCCTGACGCAAGGGTGGAATAAGCAAGCACCTGAGTTTTTTCCGTCGCAAGCGTACTCATCACTTTCTTATAAGCTTCCTGAGCATTATAACTAAAAATCACTTCACTTCTGACTACACCAAAGGTAATCACCACTCCCATAATCGCTATTATAACAATCAGCTCAATTAAAGAAAAACCCTTGTCGTCTCTCATACGCTCACCTACTTTTTATTCCAGTTTTCATAATGAATCAAATCTGCAATCTCAATAAATCCATATTCGTTTGCGGATGCAACGGAATTATCGGACACTGTTGAGTAATTCAGATATGCATCGCCGTCAATCAGTATTTCTGCTGCAAAAGGTCCGTTAACAGCATCGCTGCCAACAGCATAACATCTTAGCGCCTGCCTTGCCTTACTGGGCTCCGCCTCCATCAGGGTACAGGTAGAGGTAATGGTAATGGTTCCGCCAGAAATAATGACTCCCTTAAACTCCGGAGCGGTAACCTTTACATCCCCGCTTGCTACAACGAAATACAAATTTTTTGCCCTGCCCGCATCAATTGTCAGCTCTCCATAACCCTTATTATTTGCTACCAGTGCCTTGACTTCTTCATCCCCGGGCAAACCGTTTTCAAACTCTTTCTCACTGCCCTTGGCTACAAAAGCATCAAATTGAGCCTCCGGCAGAACAATATTTTCATACGCCGTCTTTCCTAATTCACTGCTGGAAAGATTATTCCGATTTAAAATCAATTTTGCGTACAATGCTTCATAGGTATCCTGAATCTGATCTACACTTGCTGTAATTTCAGAAATATCATTCATATCCGCTGTCTTTGTATCCTGCCTCAGCGTGGCTTTTCCATTCCTGTCAAAATAAACCAGATTGCCCGCAATGCGCAGCGGATTTGTCATCTGACCGCTGGCGTCCCTCCTGCCTAAATCATTATTCCATTTAAAATCAGCAAGATAGCTTCTTACATAAGTATCAAAGGCATCCGGATCCGCATTAAAATAATCCTGAAAAAATCTGTTTGCCATGTCTTCTGAAGTAAAATAAAGATAATAGGTTACCAAAATGCTTCCGTTTATCTTCCTGAAAACAGGACGATAATCGGCGCCATATGAGCTTAGCGGCTTTCCAAGCTTTGCAAACACCTTAGTCAAATCCACCGGCTTATACCTTAGGACCGGTTTGCCGGCAGCATCATATACAGGCTTGCCGGTACCATCAAGTGCAATTGCAGTTGTAAGGGTTGTATACTCTGCCAGAGTCAATGGATTTTTTGCCAGCACCTGTACATTTCCCTCATACCCCATGCACTCATCCGGAACCTTATACAGCATCTGATCACTTCTTACAGCAACAGACTGCCCTAACATAGGGTCACTGTGATTGGCATGAGGACCCGGGGTGCCCGTGCTGACATCCTCCACATACTCATCGTCGTCCGCAGTAGTGTCTGCATTATAATGTGTGGCTCCCACAAAGGCATGACCTAAAAGCATCAGATTTTTAAGTCCGGACATATCCAAAGTGGTGTTTGCCCCGTTTATCAGTATAGAACTGCTCTCCGCTGCACTTGCGTTACCGCTTCCATAGCCAAAATACTGTCCGCCTAAAGTAATACGGCAATTTTTTCCGTCAACAGTCAAATCGTCCTTAACATAAGTATTATCCAATAAAGAAATATTTGCGCTGTTTACGTCAATGCCTTCCGTCCAAAGCTGGCTGCCGGTTAACGTGCTGACACTGTTGCCTCCCATATCGCCTGTTTCAGCCACTACCTTTTTGGCTATGACTTTGTACTGAGCGCCGCCTCCGCCAAATTGAAAGGCGCTGTGACGCCCCGGAAACATGCCTTCTGTTCCTCCTGCATATGCATTTCCTCTTATTTGAACTATACCTGCCTCGTCTTCTGTCCTTAATCTGGTATGGGCTATCAGGCTATAAGTTTCTATTTCCGGCATTTCTTTATTGGAAACAAAGCTTATCTCCGGCATCGTAATTGAAATGTCAGTATCCAGCATGGAGACATATCCCCTGGGATCCGTATATTGTAAAGATACCTTTTTCAACACAAGCCTGCTGCATTCTGCTGTGTTATATTCAAGCACCGCATCCGAATCCGTAGTTAAAACAAGCGCACCAACATTTCCCTGCATTCTTGTCTTGTCTAAATAAAGAGTCAATCTGTTCACCTCATAGAACGGTGTAATCGGATCAGTCCCTGCTGAATGTCTCCTGACTCTGTCAAGTACATTCTCATAAAGCTTCTTTTTAAATTCATCCTCCTTTTGTGTAACATCCAAATCCGACCGTTTGCTTACCTCTACATAAGCCTCTGACATAGAGGCGGAAATTTCTCTCTGCAATCCCACGTTAATCTCATCTAGGGCAGTTTCCACTGTATAAAAATTATCCTTTGCGCTTCTGTCACTATATTTCATAAAGAAATTATAGTAGGAACTGTATACAGCTACCGACACCAGTACGCCCACAAAGGAAATCATAATAATTACCATAAGCAGGGAAGCACCTTCATTATGATAACTCTTTTTTTTCATTGCCCCGAGAATCCCTGAAATTTTTTGAAACATAGAGAACATTCCTTTCTTTAATTGCTGCTGCCTGTAAATTTAGCAATCCTTGCATCCTTTGCAAAATTGCGTTCCGACTCAAAAACCTGTACCGTCACTTCATAAATATAATCCCTGTAAGTAGCGCCATTCTCTCTGTTAATTCCGTCCAGACCCGCCACCCTCATTTTATCTTTTACATCAGAATCTGACACCACCACACCATTTACTTTATACTGGCACATATTTGTCTTTTTGCCGTTATCCGCCAGGCTATAGCCTATATTCGTATAAATATGCGTGTTTAAATCTCTCAAATCATGAGACGGTAAATTCTCCAAAAGTTCCAGCTGAACCCTATAATTATCTTCATTTGTCATAAGACCGCCCCTGCTAGTGGTTGAACCAGGTGCAAAGGCGTCCGTTTGCCGAACCAAAAACAGATTTATATCCGACCCGACAGCAGTATCCCCTTCCCCTTTGTTGTCAATGGTGATAATATCCCTGGCAATGCCTGCAGCATAGTTTGGAGAATAGTAAAAGTAAATATTCCTTGGAGACTTTTCACAGCTTCTAAATATCTCCTCCACAGGCACGTCTTTTTTATACTTCAAATTAGGATTATGCGCAAAATCTATAGGGTTTAAAAGAGAAGTATCAGTCAATTCAAATTCATATTTTACAGTTATAACTCTGTAGGGCTTGGCAGCATCCATAGGATTAACCACATTTTCAACTTTAATAATGATGTCCCGCTGAAGCGCTGCTTTAATCCTATTCCTGTCAGTTCCCGGTGTACAGCGGTTTAGTTCAAAATCATCTACCACACTATTAAATACACTATCAGCAGTTGCACAAAATCTGTCCGGAGTCGTATCGTCAATGGAAGCATTTGTACCAGTATGAGTGGTTATCCGCGACAGCATTTCGTCATTATAAGTCCGTTTGTCATTATAATAATCCGAGTCAGTGGAAGTCGCCTCAATCCTTGTCCGGAACTCATCGCCCGTCATACTTGTTATACTCTTACCCTGGCTGTTCAGGGCATCGCTCGCTACGGTAGTATCCAAATGTCCGACTCCGCTCGGTCTATTATATTTGTCTGCATATTCGCGGTAATAATTGGCATCCATGGTTAAAAGCACGTCATATTTTTTGGTACCGTACTCAACGCCTTTGAGCCAGAACATATAAGCATGGGCATAGTCCTCACTGCTCATAAGCTGTTCTTTTCCTTTGTCATCTAGAAAGTACACCTGATCGTCTCCAACCCTTCCGGAAAGGTAGGCATATTTCATTGAATAACCAGTATTCAAGGTAGATGGATCTCCATCTGTTGCATAAACCCCCGGCTCCATGCCATTCATCTCAATCGTATTCGCAAAATTAACCGTTCCTCCGCCATAATAATTATAGGTCCGGGTATTATCCTGGTAAGAATCCGGAGTATACATAGGAATTTTAACCGTATTTCCCTTCGCATCATTGGTGGTTGTCACATCATAAGTACATCTCCCCCAGTTTGCCACCTTCATACTGGTAGGCATAAATTTCAAATCGGGAGCCGTGGGGTTATTAACATTTTCTAACTGAATAATGGTATTCTCAACACCGTAAGCGTTAATACCCTCCATAATGTTCTGCGCCACTGTAGTACCATTCATAGTACGTTTGGATTTATAATTCACCTTGGAGGAAGTAACGAAATTCGCCAGCATGGGGACAACTGCAATTGAAAGAATCGCTACAGCTATTAAAACCTCTGTTAATGTAAATCCCTTATTATTCTCTCGAATCTTCATCAGACTTCCTCCATTTCTTCTATTTCACTTATGTCCTGCTTAATTCCAAGTCTTGATTATTTCTAAGTTCTGTTTATTTCGAGCCTTTCTTAAAGAACCGGATTAATTATCTTCTCCTTCTGCCTGTTCACCCTCTGCCGGCTGAGTATCCTCTGCATTTGCATCAAAGGTATTATTTTCCCTGCCTACATTTAAGGTCTCTGATGACTTAAACAGATTATCCGTACCAACACCAATACCTGGAATGCTTGGAGAATCATAGGTTCTTTCCGTTCCGGTAAGACTGAACATATTCACAACCATGCTGCCTCTGATATTGCCTGTCTGCTCCTCATAGCTTAAGTTCAGGCTGCTAATGGATTTCTTATTTTCTTTGTCCTCTAAAATTTCCCTGATCCAATCCTTTGCTGCCGAATAAGTGATAGTAAAATCAAAGGTAATAGGCGCTTTATACAAAACAATTGTTGAAGCTGCTGTTGGAGCTGCGGGCTGAGCGGATTCATTTTCCACATCTACAGCCTCGCCTTCCACAGACTCCGTGCCGTCTTCCACCACTTCTGGCTGAGCCTGCATTTCTGAAACCGGCTGTGCTACTGACACCATTTCTGCATAAGGCATATTAATGCTGCTTGCAAGAACGTCATATTTTGTTTCTGTATTATATGCATAATAGATTTCGTCTTCCGGATGGAGTTCTGAAGGAAACTGTGCTTTTATTTCTTCCATTTCCTGATTCATCCTGCCGGTTTCCGCAATGTAAAATTCTTTATTATTCATTAATTCCTGCAGATGCGCCACTTCCTGAGATAAGACAGAGTTTTCAGATTCAAGAGTTTCTGTCTGCTCATTCCATTTCGTAAACACAAAAAGATAGACTAATAAGGGAATTGCCACTCCAATCAATATAACGATAATATTTTTATCTCTTTCCTTTAATTTGAATTTCATGTTTTTCCCTCCCTTATTCCACTGTCTCTGCTTCTGCTGCATCTAAGGACTCTTCAACAGCAGCCTCATCCTGCAAAATCTTTGGATTCACTCCATATGTACAGGCTATGGTTGCCTGTACTTCTGTAACCGTCTGTGAGGTTCCTTCAACTGTTTCCACATTGGTAGAAACACTGGTACAGGACACATCTGCAAAATATTCCACGCTTCTAAGCTGGACAATGGCTTTTGCCACAGAACGCTTATTGGGATAAGTAGCGTTAATAGTCAAATCCGTTTCTGTAATATTCAGACCGTCAATGCTAATCTGTGTAGGCATCAAAGCTTCCAAATCCGCAAACACCTGAAACAACTCTGAATTATAATTTTCCGTCTGGGCATATACCGAAGTCAAATATTGGTAATCTGTGTCCACCTGCACATATTCGTCATAAATAGGCTGGATTTCCTGTAACTGTTGCTTTTGCAGAAGCAAGGCATCATTTTCCGCCTTTGCTGTAAAATACGGGACGCCTGCCCATGCAGCCAAAACAATGGCAAAAAGCACACCGCCCCCCAAAACAAGCACCGGAACCTGACTTTTCTTCTTTGTGGAAGTTCCTTTTTCTCCTTTTGCACTCTTAGAAGTTGCAACAATCCCGGAGGTAAAACCGGAAGTACTGAGCCCGGCACCGATTACCGAAATGTAATCACCAAGGGAAATATCCTGTAAATGAAGTCCCTGACTGATATTTGTGCCAGCCAAATCCCGAAGAACCTCCACATCCCTGCCAAGCTCTGCTGACAGCAGGTTGGAAAATCCCCAGAAGTCCGCTGCAATACCGGTAATGACAATCCTGTCAATGCTTGCCTCCCTGTTCTTGGAGTTGTAATAATCTATAACACGTACAATGGAACTGACAAGCTGTTGATAGGAATATGTTACATCCTTCCTTAAGCGAAGCATTTTCAGATTGGCATCCGCCTGCTTGGAAGCCACAGTTGCTGCTGCTGCACCAACTGTATCTCCCGTAGCGGAAGCTCTTTCAGCAGCTTCCTTTTGTGTCCGGAAAAGCTCTTCCGTTTCCTTTTCCCTCTGCAGCAGAACTTCTTCTTCATCCGGACGCATAACCAGATTATTTCTTCTTAAGGTTTTGACAGCAGCTTCGTAAGAAAGCTTTTCCCCGTAGGCGTCTGTCTCCATTAAGGTTTCCACAATCTGATCGGCGCCGTACATACCGGAACGCTGCATAGCTATAACGCCGTCTCTGATAACGGTAATCAGCGAATTTCTTTCATCTATCTTTACTATTAAATTAACACCAGTTGAAAATTTTGACCTTAAAACCTGGAAAATGGAGTTACCGCTGTATTCAATGGAATCCAGCTCCAAAGCCATTGCCTTTGCCAGATTCTCATACCCTTCAAATATATCCGCAGGCACTGCCATCAGCATCAGATGGTACTGCTTGTTGCCGGCGCTGTCCGTTACAGTATTCATGATGTTATGGGCAAACTGATACATGGAAGGATTTACCGGGAAGTAATCTGTCACATTGCTTAACACCATATCCCTTACTTTATTTTCCTTTACTGCCGGAATCATAGCCTCCCTGTTGGCAATTTTCGTGGAAGAAACCGAGAAAATCACTTTCTTTGCATGCATTCCATTTGCCTCTAAGTAGGACTTCAGTTCTTTGACGAACCCCTCTTCCGGATGGACATATCCATCATCCAATACACCCTGGGGCGTCTTCATGCTGAATACGCCATATACCTTCGGATGCTTTGACCGATAATCCATTTCACATACTTTTGTTAAGGAATAACCAACCTCAATGCTTAGTACTCTCTGTGCTTTTGCCATGTCTTACCTCCCTAAAAAATATGGAATAACTCCCCATTTTTTATTTCTTCTTTTCTTTCTTTAACACTGCCATATTACTCTATATTATATCTATGTATCCTATAAAGCCTGTCATGCAATAAATTTATAATATTTTTAATAATTTCAATAAAATTGTCACATTCTTTTTAACTGATTATAAACTATATTAAAACAGACCAAAATACCAACTTAAAAACGATTCTCCCCACAGCACTGCCAAAATAATACCAATTGACAGGTAGGGACCCATAGCCAGTTTATGCCCTTCTTTTGTTATTTTCATACGAATCAGATGAGTAACAGAGCCGATTACACATCCTGCTATCATTGCCAAATATGCCATCTTCCAGCCAATCAATAAGCCGGCAGCCGCCATGAGCTTTACGTCACCTCCGCCTATGGCCCTTCCTTTGGATGCCAGAAAGATGATTTCAAAAATACCGCTTACTAATACAAAACCAATCAGATACTGTTTCCAGTCTGATATATGTAATATCAAATGAACAATACCTAATAAAAAAATAAAAACATTGATACAAAAGGGGATTTCATAAGTCCGAAAATCTATCACACTTAATGTAAGAAGTGCCGATGCCAGAAGGCAATAGATAACCGCATCCAAACTCCAGCCTTTTATCACAAAAATCAATACATACATGAGACCATTTACCCCTTCAATAATAGGGTATTGAAGAGAAATATGCTTTTTGCATTGGCGACATCTACCACCGAGAAACAGGTAGCTGAACAGCGGAACTAAGTCATACCATTTCAACTGATAGCCGCAGCTCATGCAATGACTCCTGCTTTTGGCTATACTCTCCCTGATTGGAATACGCAGTATACAGACATTTAAAAAACTGCCTATTACGATTCCAAACAGGAAGATCCATATGTAAAATATGAGGTTATATAGCTCGATGGTCATAGGGGTGATGTCTCCTCAAATGCAAAAAAATTACTATTCATACTTTTTAATTTAAGCTTTATAAGATTATTTATTATTTGTAGTTTCCTGCATTATATGGTGAACCATTATCTGAAACCACTACCTTCAATGTAGATGCAGAAGCGCCACCATCTGTAACTATAATATCAATGGTCTGACCTTTGAAAGCTTTAGATTTAAACTTATTAGTAATACTACCGTAAAATTCATCAACAGCAGCTGACAAAGAAGTAGCAGTGGGAGTAATGACAACACCAGTATTAGTAATCTGAATACTATCATTATTATTAAGGCCATCATAATAATCATCATCTGTAGTAGCTGTCTGTGCTGCCTTTGTTAAAGAATCAATCATATCCTTATCAGAAGAAACTCTTGATCTTTCTACATACTTAATGTACTGTGGTGCTAATACACCAATTAAGATTGCCATAATAGCAATAACGATGATAAGTTCCACCAATGAGAAACCTTTGTTGTTTGTCTTTTTCATACTAAACTCTCTCCTTTTAACATTAATTTTTTATATATCTTAAACATCCTTCCCCTATGCAGGATGTCTAATTCATGGATTCTAATTCATGGATTGGGCTGCCATGTTCCAGTCACCCGAAAAGTACTACCGGAACTGCCTCCTTGAAATTCCACCACATATTTCTGGGTCGAGTAGGTTTTTGATTTCACTCTGCCGTTATGCCAGCCATCCACATATTCATTCATGGCGCTGGTCAACGTAACATCTCCTGCCGGGTCTATAGAAATTCCGTTTCTGGCAAAAGTAATCTTGCTGCCCGGATTGATGCTCGGAAAATAATCCTCATCTGAAGCCATCAGATATCCAGCTCCAAGCAGTGTGTCTGCCGTATCCTCGTCTACAGAAACCCTGGACTTCTCTACATATTTAATGTACTGAGGCGCCAACACACCTATGAGGACTGCCATAATGGCAACCACTACAATCAACTCCACCAAGGAAAAACCTTCGTTATTATGCTCTTTCATAAGCTTTCCCCCTTAAATCTATCTTATAAATTGTCAAGACCTTCATACATAGCTGCCATAGGAGCCATTACCGCACCGATAATAACGCCACAGACCGCTGCCATTACAATAATCATCATAGGCTCTAAAGCTGCCATTAGCGACTGAGTGGCAACCTCTACTTCTTCTTCATAATAATCCGCCAGCTTGTCAAGCATCTCCTCCACATTACCGGTTTCCTCGCCAATACGGGTCATATGGTAGACCATAGGCGGAAACAGACCGCATTTTTCAAGAGGTTGGGAAAGAGGAATACCCTGCATAACATCATTCCGTGCTTCCTGCAAAGCTTCTCTGTAAAACAGATTATTGATAGTGCCTGCTGTAATCTCCACCGCCTCCGGCATGGGAATACCTGCCGCCAGCATGGTTGATAATGTCCTTGCCAGCTTTGCCGCACTAGACTTGGTGGTAAGTGTACCAAACAACGGAAGTTTGATTGCCGCTTTTGCAAACAACGCCTCGCCTACCGGTTGCTTCTTAAACCATACAATAAATCCTACCACAAGAATAAGGACTGTCACCACGATATACCATCTTCGTTGCATAAACTCACTGGCAGCCACTACTGCCAATGTAATACCCGGCATATCAATTTCCATATCCGCAAACATGCCCATAAAATTAGGCACTACATACGTCAGCATTACAATAACTACAACTACCGCAACTATCGCAACCACAATAGGATATATCATAGCCTTTTTAATCAAAGACTGAAGCTTTGCCGACTTCTCAAACTGCTCCGCCATACGCTCAAAGGCAATATCCAGACTTCCGGACGCCTCGCCTGCCGTTACCATATGAATCAGAAGCTTTGGAAATACTTTGGGAGACTTTGCCATAGACTGCGCCAAAGGCTCGCCCTTCTGCACTCCCAGATACGCTTCCTGTGCCGCTTCCCTTAAGGTATCGTTTTCCGTCTGCTCCACCAGCATCCTGAGAGACTCCAGAATCGTAACGCCTGCTCTGTGCATGCTGACGAACTGCCGGCAGAAAATACTCAAATCCCTTACCTTAACTTTCTTCTTAAAAATCGCCAAATCAATGTCCTTATCCAGCAATCCCTGTTCCTTCAGCTCTACCGGCACCAATCCGTCGTTTTTAATAAGGCCTCGCGCCTTTTCCAGATTATCCGCTTCAATAGAGCCTTTTGACTGTTTCCCCGCCTTATCTACGGCGATATAAGAATATGTAGCCAATCTGTTTCCCTCCTAATCGCAATTTCTATTTTAGTTCCGCTACATCTCGAAGGAAACCTTGATCATTTCCGAAATCGATGTAATCCCCTGCAACACATAATCCGTAGCAGCCATGCGCAGGGTGTGCATGCCATCTACCAATGCCGCCTGCTTAATCTGCTCCGCATCTCCTCCCTTGGCAATGATTTTCTTTACCTCAGGAGTTATTTCCATTATTTCATATACGCCGATACGCCCTCTATAGCCGTTGTTGTCACATGCCGGACATCCTCCCGGTTCATAGATGGTAACTTCATGTCCTTCCAGCAAAAGCAGTTCCAGCTCTTCCTGATTGGCAAGTCTTGGGCGCTTGCACTTGGGACATAATCTCCGCACAAGACGCTGGGCGATAATACCCACGGTAGAATCTGCGATCATATAAGGTGGAATTCCCATATCTGCCAAACGGGTGACAGTAGACGCCGCCGAGTTTGTATGGAGCGTGCTTACTACCAAGTGTCCTGTTATGGAAGCCTGTACCGCAATCTGCGCCGTCTCCCCGTCACGAATTTCTCCAATCATTATAATATCGGGGTCCTGACGAAGGATGGAACGAAGGGCGCTGGCAAAAGTAAGCCCTGCCTTTGCATTGGTCTGTACCTGATTAATGCCCGCAACATTTGCTTCCACCGGGTCTTCTACCGTAATTATATTAACAGCTTCTGTATTTAATTCACTAAGCGCAGTATAAAGCGTGGTGGATTTACCGCTACCGGTAGGTCCCGTTACCAAAATAATGCCATGGGGATTTTTCAGAATATGATCAAACCTTTCCAGTTCATATGCCGGGAATCCCAATTCCGACTTATCCTTTGTAAGGGCATTTTTATTGGTAATACGCATTACCACCTTTTCTCCGAAAACAGTGGGCAGAATAGAGACACGGATATCATATTCCCTGCCGTCCACAAAGGTAGTGATACGTCCGTCCTGCGGCTTTCTCTTTTCGGATATATCCATGCCGCCGGTAATCTTAAGCCTTGCCACGATTGCCGGAAGCAGTTTGATATTATATGTAATTCTCTCATACAGGGAGCCGTCAATACGGTACCGCACCCTGACTTTCTTTTCAAGTGCTTCAATATGGATATCAGATGCCCTCTGGCGCACAGCCTGCTCCAACATGCCGTTTACCAGCTGAACGATGGGAGAATTGCTCACATCGTCATTTATCATCTTCTCCATTTCATCTTCTGCAAACAGGTCACTTCGTTCCTGTTCATAATCGCTTGCCGCTTTCAGGGCTTCTGCATTTCCATAGTATTTGTCTATGGCCAGCATTATCTCTCTCGGCGTAGCCACAATCGGCTCAATGGCACGATTGGAAATCATGGACAAGTCATCAATTGCCAGCATATCCATGGGATCTGCCATGGCAACCCGAATCATATTAATATTATTCCGGGCATATTCCACAGGAATGACTGTATACTTTTTCAATACGTCCACTTCAAAAATGGAAAGGATATCATCTGTAATAACTGTATTTCCCAAATCCGCCCTGTCCATCCGCAACTGGCTGCACAAAGCATCTGCCATGGCTTCATCAGATACGAAGCCTTCATCTACCAATATTTCACCCAGACGTTTTTTCTTTTCCTTTTGAAGCTCCAGTGCCTTTCCTAATGTTTCTTCTGTCAGAAGACCTTCATTAATCAGAATATCTCCAATACGTAATTTTCTTCTGCTGGAAAATCCCATAGTAATTCCCTCACATATTCGGATTGAATTTTAGACAGACCTTTCCAATCCATCTTTTTTTATGTAATCCATTTTATCATTTTTCCCTCCTTCCGTCAAACCTTTTTAACAATATAAACCTATCCAAAATTACCAAATTTATTTTAAATATTTAGTAAATGTAAACAAATTTTAATAATTTTTTAAGATGTTAAGGTATAATACCCGCCTTTCACCCGGATAAGTCCCTTCTTTTCAAGCATTATCAAAACTTCCATGACCTTTTTTAAATCCGGCATCTTGTCTTCCCCTGCGTCACTATTCACATCATTGTAAATTTTTTGCATGGACTTTGGATAAAAGTCTATGTTTTCTAAAATCTTTCTTTCCCAAAACTCCAAAGCCTCTTCCCCTTTTTCCTCCCTGTCAGCTTTATCCTCCCTGCCATAGTTTCCATAACTATCATGCAATTCTCTTATGAATTCCTCTACAGAGCAAAGCACGTTGGCACCTTGTTTGATAAGCCGGTTACAGCCGGCGCTTAATGCATCTGTAGTTCTTCCCGGAACTATGTAAACCTCCCTGCCCTGCTCCAATGCCATGTCCACCGTAATCAATGTTCCGCTCCTCTCCTTTGCTTCTACTACCACCACTGCATGGGAAAATCCACTGATAATCCGGTTTCTCGCCGGAAAATTGCCGGGTTTCGGCTCTGTTTCGGGGGGATATTCGGATATTATTCCCCCATTTCTTTTCAAGCCATCATAAACACTTTTGCTGCTTAGGGGATAACAGATGTCCACTCCGCTTCCAAGTACCCCGAATGCGCTTCCCTTTTCCATGGCCGCCTGCTGGGCAAGGCTGTCAATTCCTCTTGCCATACCGCTTATGACCTGGATTCCGTTTTCTGCAAGAGCCTTCCCTAATTCCTTTGCCATATGCGCTCCATAAGCCGAGCATTCTCTGGCTCCGATTACCGCCACCGCCATTTTCTCCTGTTCCGGCAGCTTCCCTATTCCGTAAAGCGCCCATGGGGCATCCGGAATTTCTTTCAATTTTTCCGGATAGAACGGATGAAATACAGGGTAAAAATCAATCCCCCTTTTTTTTAATTTTTCATATCTCTCCATCACTTCCCACTCTTTTTTGCTTTGTATGATATGACAGACAGCTCTTTCCGTAAAGATTTTTTCTTTTAATATATATTCTTCCATCATCTGCTCTTTTGTCATTGCAAAAAGTCTGCTTGGCTTTCGTGCCTTCTTTAACAATTTCCGGATTCCCTTATTTCCTACCCCCTTTATGTTGTGCAGCCAGTAGGCATAAGGCATCTCTTCTTTATAATCCATTTTATAATCCATCTTTTTCTCCTCCCTATATTTTATCCATAGCCCCTTTACTAAAAATGTCCAGACCTGAAGTATAGCTCAAAGCTTCAATCACATGTTCTTTTTCTATCCGTCCGCTTCCCTCCAAATCGGCAACTGTCCTTGAAAGCTTTAAGGTACGATAATATGCCCTGGGACTTAAATCTCTCTGGCGAAATATTTCACCAAGCATTTTTTCTGTAGGTCTGTCCAGTTTGCAATGTTTTTTTATCATTTCCCCCGTTAAATGGCTGTTATATAGTATTTCCGTTCCTTCATACCGTTCTTTTTGTATCCTTCTTGCTGTTTTTACCCGCTCTGCCATCTCTTTGCTGCCAGTCTGTCCGGTTTTCCTTCCATCTCTGATAATAGCGCCTATTTCAGGCGGTTCCACAGTAATGCATATGTCCATTCTATCCAAAAGCGGTCCCGACACCCTGCCCATATAGCGCTTTCTTTCAAGTAAGCTGCAGCGGCATTTCCCAAGGTCGGGGAAATATCCGCACGGGCACAAATTCATCGCTACAACGAAATTGATACAATTCAACGATGCACCCCCTATGCACCCTCCCGTAAAAGCAATTCTTTCATTAATTAAAGAACTTTTCAGAAACGAAAAATCCAGACCGAAGTCTGGATTTCCCATTATATCTTTCTTTCCTCTTCACCTTCACGGATAAATCGATGCGCTTCACTTGGTCGCAAATCCCAATATTTGCACAGAAGTCTTTCAATCGTTTCTTCCTCGACATTCGCATCAAGCAGAGCCGCGGCCGCTCTCGTTATATCCATGTCTTGGATTCGAGAGACCTTATCGTCTATCCGCTCCTGCTCGATTTTCTGAAAATCACTCCGTATTTCACCTATGACTTCTTTTCCTACTAAATTTGCTGACATATGCACCCCTCCATATTCCAATTTCTGTGCCTTTCAACATCCTGATTGCATTTTCCCATTATAAAGGCATTTCTTTCAGAAATTCCTCCCGGTAATCCGCATCCAAGATCATTCGGTGAAAATCCTTCATCCGCTTTTCCTGCATCAACTTTTCCCCAGCCCTCACCAGTGGCATCCTTTTCCACCTCGGCTCAATCCCTGTCTGATTATAATACCTTGCGTAAGAGAAGCCCTCGCTTTCCGCTTCCGTCCCTTCAAACACCTGCACAACTGCATCCATCATCTTCACGATTACGGAATCCGTAAAGACCTCCTTCAGACGTTCCGGCCCATTCTCATCATACTGTTCGTCAAAAGACAGGGCAAAGTCATACTTTCCCCAACTGTCACCGTCAAAAGTAAGCATCCCTGAAATGTCTCCCTTGCCGGACGGAAGATTAATCTGCTCCATGACTTCCAGCTCATACCTCCTGCCATTGAACTCCGTCCGCATCTTAAACATCTGGGAAACAAAAGCTCCATCCTCTGCATCTTCCCGCACAAAAGAGATTGGTTTATAATCCAGCTCCTCCCACTTTTGTTTCCCAGATAACGTCCGGTCTGCCAGGGAACCAATCAGCAGTTCCATCGTTTCCTTATCGATTTCCTCATACATTTCCATGCCATACCTCCAGTTTAACTCTTCTACAAATTCCGATATATGCAACATATAAATTTCATATTTTGGATTATATCACGTTTATCGGCAAAATTGTATAAATTTCAAGCCAAAGGACGAAGCCTCCGGCTTGAAATTTTTTTCTATAATAAGCTTTCATGCATACCGCATTACACCAGCAAAAGGCTGGCAGTATCTGCCAGCCTCTCACTCTTTCTACTGTTTACTGTATGATTTTTCCCCTGTCCTGCAAACAGGCTATATTAGCCTTCAATCGCAATGTACTTGTTCTGCTCCACAGCGGGTTTTTCTTCCTTCTTAGGGATTGTCAGTTTCAGGATTCCATGCTTGAACTCTGCCTTGATTTCCTCCTGTGCCACTTCCTCACCGATATAGAAGCTCCGGCTGCAAGCCCCGGCATAACGCTCCTTGCGGATATATTTGCCTGTCTCCTTGCTTTCCTCCGACTTGTCAAGCCCCTTTGCCGCCTGAATATTCAGATAACCGTTCTCAAGAGAAATCTGGATTTCATCCTTCTTGAATCCGGGGAGATCCATTTCCAGTTCATAAGCCCCATCCTTTTCCTTGACATCGGTACTCATGATACGGCTTGCCTTTCTGCCATACAGCTTTTTTTCTGCTTTCCGCAATTCCTTGTCATCGAAAAACGGAAAATCATTAAAGAAATCATCAAATAAGTTCTCTCCATAAATACTGGGCATCAACATAAGTCATTCCTCCTTTTGTTCTTTTGCCTTGCGGCATCCTTTGGTTATGTTAATAAAACCTTGGAACAAATCTGATACCGGGTGGAGTTGATGATTGGCTTCATCCAACATCTTTTCCTTTGTTCTACAAACGTTATAACACTATTGTTAGCACTCGTCAATAGAGAGTGCTAACAATTCACATTTTTTTCACAATTTGTCTGAGAAGTCACATAATATACGCCAGAGTAAAAGAAATATAGTCTCAATTTTACGTTTATGAAGAAATTACATGAACTATCTGCTATAACTTTGAAAACATTATTATCGCAAAACGTGGGAAAATGTGGACGTCAGTTCTTTCACAGCCATTTTTTCTTTTTGAAATAGTAAATCAGCCCCAAAACAACAGCAAGCCCTACAAGGCATACCAAAGGATAGCCGTATTTCCAATGAAGTTCCGGCATCCCGGAAAAATTCATCCCGTACCAGCCAGCCAAAAGTGTCAAAGGCAGAAAAACCACGGTAACAACCGTGAAAATCTTCATGAGATCATTCTGCTGGATTGATAGCTGGGACTGGTACGCCTCCCCAAGCTGTGTAACGGCCTCCTGGAGATTCTGTATGCTGTTCAGATAGCGCTGCGTCCTGTTTCCTAAGACAGAAAAATGTCCCGTTTCAGCCGTGGCAAGCAGATTATTTTCATTGTCTGCAATTTCGTCAAAAATAATATCCAACTGCTCATAATACCGTTTTAACCGCAATAATTCGCGCCGCCATGTGCTGATGCATTCCAGATACGGTCTTTGCTTCCCTGATAGAATATCTGTCTCCCCATCATTGATCTCCACTTCCAACTGGTCTAAGTGTGACATATCGCCATGCAGCAGCTTACAAAAGAATCTGTAAAGCATCTGCGCATTGGCAGTGATGTTTTCCTGTTCCAGTTCAGAAAAAATTTTCTGTGCCCGCTCTGCGGCGACAGTATCCTCACATAGGACAAACAAATTATCCCTGTTTATGTATACCAGCATTTGGGAATCCTCTGTCCGGCTGCTGTGGACATCATACCAGTCAAAAGCAATAATATCGTAATTTTCAAAACCTTCAAATGATTCGCTCTGTCCCTCATGGATATGGCTTATCACATTATTGTCCATGCACTGGGCTATTTTATTCAATTCAGAAAAGAGAACAACCTTCTGCAAATCAATCACCCCATTTTAGTTTTTCACTAAAAATTTTCTTTGTATATACACTGTTCCAAAAAACGGTATCCTTTAGCATTTGCAGGATACACCCCTGCTTCATCCTTTTTTCTGTCATTACGCCTTGATATGTTTTGTATTCTATCATAATCCGGCTAAATTCACAATCTTCCATGATAGGGTTTCCAGACTAAAAAGCCAGAGGATGAATCCCCCGGCTTGAAATTTTTCTTTCTATAAATAATTGTGTGCATCTATACTTCCCCCGTAACCTTCACTTCGTTTCCAGCCTTAAAGGTAAAGCGAACGTCATCCTTGGTATAGACGGTTGCATGGTCGAGCAGCGCCGTCCAAAGTTCTTCATCAAAGCCCCTGCAGAAGCCGTCCAGCTTTTGCAGCCCGCTAATGAACTGCATATATACCTTCCTTCTACCCTGCCTGTCCGCAATCTCCCCGGATGCCTTATCGTACCCGTCCTTTGCGGTTTCGTACTTAATGACCAGTTCATCCCGCCGGCTCTGGTATTCCCCCTGATCCATAGGAGCGATCTTGTTCTCCGCTATCAGCCGCTCCGTCATGGCCGCCGCAGCGCCCATCTCTGCCGCAAGGCGGCTCTGCTCCACTTCCAGCTCCGTGGTGTCGCACAATATCCGCATCATCACCTTTGTGTTTGCTATCAGCTCATCTTTCTCCGGGATGACTGCATTGACCGCCTTTACAAAAGCCGCCTTGATCTCATCCTCGGTAAGGTGCGGTGTCCGGCATTTCGCATCGTTCCTGAATTTGCGGTTGCACTGGTATATCACCCTGCGGTATTTGTCTTTGGAATGCCAGACCTTGGAGCCGTACCAGTTCCCGCACTCGGAACACTTGATCTTTGAGGAAAAAATACTGGCACTGCTGTACCGCGATTCCATCCGTTTCCTCCGCGCCATCTCCTCCTGCACCAGTTCCCATTTTTCCGGCGGGACGATTGCTTCGTGGTTTCCCTCCACATAATACTGCGGAATTTCACCCTGGTTCTTTTTCCGCTTTTTGGTAAGGAAATCCGCCGTGTACTGTTTCTGCAGGAGCGCATCCCCTTTGTACTTCTCATTGGTGAGGATGCTCTTTACGGAACTCTGGTGCCATGTATCCTTCCCTGCGGGGCTCTTGATGCCGAGTGTCATCAGTTTCTTGGCAATGGCATAAGGGCTTAATCCTTCCAGGAAAAGCTGGTAGATCAGCCTTACAGTCTCTGCCTGCTCCGGATTTACTTTCAGGTTTCCGTCCTCGCCCTTTTCGTATCCGAGGAAAGTGCTGTAGGCGAGGCTGCCTTTGCCGTCCGCGAACTGCTTCCGCTTGCCCCATGTGGTATTCTCCGAAATGCTCCTTGACTCTTCCTGCGCAAGGGAACTCATGATGGTGATGAGAAGTTCCCCCTTGGAGTCCAGCGTATAAATGTTCTCCTTCTCAAAATAAACCTCGACGCCTTTCTCCTTTAATTTCCTTACGGTTGTCAGGGAATCCACCGTGTTCCTTGCGAAACGGCTGACGGATTTCGTAATGATGAGGTCGATCTTACCGTCCAGCGCATCCTCAATCATCTGGTTAAATCCGTCCCTCTTGCGGGTGTCTGTTGCAGAGATTCCTTCGTCCGTATACACCCCTACAAATTCCCAATCTTCGCGGCTTTTAATGTATCTGGTGTAATAATCCACCTGTGCCGCATAGCTTGTCGCCTGTTCCTCGGAATCCGTGGAAACCCTCCCATATCCTGCCGTCTTCCGCTTTTTTGCCGCCGCAATCGGCTTCAAGTCGAAACGGTTCAGCGTGGCGGGAATCGTTGTTACTTTCTTTGCCATATGACCACCCTCCCTTCCGTAAAATGAAATTCAAACCTGTCCTCAAATGCTGTCACATCCGCGACCTCCTTCACGAAACGCGGTTCATAATCCTCTTTTCCAAGGACTCCCACCACCGCCTCCCGGAATTCGTCATCCGGCAGTCTGCGGAAAGAGCAGCCCCGGCATACCCACATCCTGCGCTTTTCTTTCTGTCCTTTCGGCCCCATTTTCCAATAGTCGCATTCCAGTTTCCTTCCACAGCATCCGCAGATGATCTTCTGCGAAAATGCGCTGTGGCCTCTGCTGTATGCCCGCATGAACTTCCTTCTCTGTCCGTTTTTCATGAGGAATTCGATGCTGTCGTTGTTTATGATGATCTGCCCGACTTCCCTCCTGACGGTTTCCCCGTCAAAGGCATCCAGCCACAGCGCCGCGGCTGCCTTCTGCTCCAGTTCCGTCTCGTAAACCGGCCGGAGCCCGCATTGTGCTTTTCCCTTGCGCTCCCTGGTATTGCAGTTCCATTTCTTGCCGTACTTCGTGGTACGCCGGCTGACCGAACAGCCACATTCTCCGCACCGTACCAGGCCGGAAAAAGCCGTCAATGTAGTATTTCTGCTGGCGCTGGCAGCCGCCCTCTCTTCCCGTATGTGCTGCGCCTTTTCAAAATCCTCCTGTGCGATAAGCGGTTCGAACATCCCTTCCACCATGTACATGGGCAGCTCGCCCCTGTTCCTTTTCCTTGTATGCCCCTCGGAAATGAAATTCTTCTGGAGGAGCATGGAGCCCGTATAAGAAGGATTTGTAAGGATGAACTTGATCGTAGAATCATCCATCGGGACATCCTTCTGCCCCTTGATCCCCCTCCCCGAAAGTTCCTTTGCAATCCCGTATGCAGATGCTCCGGAAAGGTATCTTGCAAAAATCTCCTTTACAATCTCTCCCTGCTCTGGTATGACATGGTACATTTCTCCATCCCACTCATATCCGTATGGCGCCTTATGCCCGTTTGGTATCCCCTGCTCAAAACGCTTCCGGATTCCCCACTTTACATTCTCGGAAATGCTGCGGGACTCTTCCTGCGCAAAGGATGCGAGCAGGGTGAGCAGCAGCTCGCCCTCATCGGAAATGGAGTGGATGTTCTCCCTTTCAAAGTAAACATCTACCCCAAGCTCCTTCAGGTGCCTTGTCGTCTCCAGCGTGTCCACAGTGTCCCTTGCGAAACGGCTGATGGACTTGACAAGCACCATGTCAATCTTCCCGGCCTCGCAGTCTGCAACCATCCTGTTAAAGTCATCCCGGTGAGCCGTGCTGGTCCCGCTGATGCCTTCATCCGCATATATCCCCGCGAACTCCCAATCCGGATTACTTTGTATCAGGCCGTTATAGTAGCTGACCTGTGCAGAAAGGGAATGCAGGAGCATTTCCGTTTCCATCGATACCCTGGTATATGCAGCCACTTTCTTCTTTCTCTTAAGCCGCGGCCTATGCGGCTTAATTACGCTGATCTTCGGCATGTCATCCCTCCTTGTCAGTATCACATGATGCCATAGGATCAGCCTTATATCCACCTATTTCGGTCCGTAAACTGAACAAAATCGGGCGGTATTTATTGCGGAAAATTGTATCAATCTGACGGTACTCCTCGGCCGTCATCGCCCCCTGTCCCATGAGGGCTTTCGCTATGTTCATGGTGGCGTGGTACATCTTTTCATTCTGGAACTGTTCTTCACTCATCCGCGCCACCCCCGAACCTATCAGCCACATAACACGCATGGGAGCAGTATTTCCTCCCTGCGTTGCCGTAGGCCGTGAACGGCTTATTGCAGCAGGCGCACACGAATTCATAATGTGCCTTGCGGTCCACCAGGTCTAAATGGCTGTTCCACCATTTATTCCGGCATTTGTCCGAACAGAACTTCTTGGCTTTCCGCCCCGGAACCTGCTGCACCTCTGCCCCACAGCACAGGCAGACACCGTTTCCGGCATCCCCCGGCAAAGCCTTTAAGTCTGCCACTGCCCCGTTCAGCCCCTTCCTCCTGCAGAATGATTTTACTGTATTCTCCGAAAGCCCAAGTTCCCGTGCAATCTTTACATATCCATAACCATCGGCCCTCATCTCCCGTATCCTGTCTTTTTGAATGTCAGTCATAAAACCGCCTCCTCATCATACGGAGATTTGGAAGCGGTTTTGGATACCCGTCTGCGAGGGAAAAAATAAGTTGCTATTTCCCTGATTCAGAGGTAATATCCACCACTAAGGAAAGGAGGGACACCAGCATGGATAAAGATTCCGTAATGTACCAGCTTATGGACCTGCGGGTAAATACCATCATGAACAGCATTGTTGCGGCCGATAAGGATTACCAGGAAATCCTCCGCAAGTCAGACGAATACTCCGGCCGGCTTGACGCCATGGGTTTGCCGAGGGAAACGCGGCTGCTCATCGACAGGTACGTCAGCGAGCAGAACGCACTCGGCGCACGGTACGGTGCGCTTGCCTATCTGCTCGGCTTTTCAGACTGCACTGAATTGTTCCGCAACACCCTGCAAGTTCCGAGGTGGGGAGAGATCAGCCCCGCCGCCGCAGATTAAAGCACAATTCTAAAAAGGCAAAAAAAAATAATGCCCGCCAGAGCCATGGATGGAAGCTCCGGCGGGCATTGCCGTTTTCATATGTTTCAGGGCTTTTTAAAGCCCGACAGGAAACCGCACCCTGCGGCTTCCATGAATTCCTGCTTCTTCAGCACATAGGAATCCTGCATCTCCTTTGGCATGCACCGGAATATCTCATCATAGTCCAGCTCTACCATCGGCGTATCCTTCGCATAGCCAAGGAGCTGCGAATTCATCCACTCCTCCCACAGGTCATCGAACAATGTCCCTGCATCCACGAATGTCGTCACATTGTCGAACCCCCACGGCGGCTTGTAATACTGGAGCTTCACGAAACCGAACCTCCCGGCATCCAGTACCACAAGGTCTTCCTCCGCGAGTGCCTCCCTGAAGGTCTCCGCCACCTTCCTGCACTTTTCATGCTCCTCCTCTGAAATATATGCCTCCTGCATTTTTATCACCTCCTGCTCTTCCGGTTTTTGGGCGTATCCTATATAAGCATAAGTTTTTCCATATAGCAAGCGGTTTTTCTCCCGTCAGGGATTTTTATTTTATACTCGTTTTCCAGTTGATAATAATCCGTTTCAGAGTTAATATGCCACACACGGAAAGGAGGAGCCAATGCGGTGAAGAAGAATACATTTACAACCCTGGATGCCGTGCTGACGGGAAAAAAGATATACTGTGCGGTAAAGCAGAGCGGCTACAGCATAAAGGAACTGCAGGAGATGCTTGGGCTGTCCTGCCCACAGCCGCTGTACCGCTGGTTCAAAGGCCAGACCATGCCCTCCATCGACAACCTGTACATGCTCAGCAGGATATTGGAGGTACGCATGGAGGAACTGCTCGTGCCGAACGGTTCTGATGATGATGGCAGTTAAGGCGGCACGGCAAAAAAAAATAATGCCCTCGGAAAGCTGTAAGCCTTCCGCGGGCATTCTTGCTATTACAATTATCCATCCACCTTTTCTGTATAGTCCAGCGATATCCATCCGTTTCTTTTTTCCTGATATGCTTTCAGGAGCCCCCATCTGGATGCGCCCTCTCCGTCTGACTCCTCCACGATTGTAAAGATACCGGCTCCTGTCTGTTTCCCCGTCCGGCTGTATCCTGTCCCCGGCCCTTTCCGGATGTTCAGGTCAGGGATGGATACCCGCACACGGTAAGGGAGTGGTGCGGAAACCGTCATCCCAAGAATGCCTTCCAGGATGGCGAGTATCTTCTCCCCGTACCCGGCTCCCGCCGCCCATCCTTTCCCATCCGGATTTTCTTTCTGCCCAAGCCACTCCACATATTCCGCACAGCCCCTCGTGACATACTTGAAACGCGGGTCGATACAGGCATTCTTCAGCGCATCCGTGGAAGCGTAGGCTTTTAAGTGCTGCACCTGCGCCCGGATGCCGAGCTGCGGCGTGTCAAAGGAATTCCCCTTTACACCGTTAGAAGTCACGCCCATGCCGCAGAAGTTGTTCTGTGAAAGCGTGACCGCAGAGCCGGAAAAGGTGAAGTTCCCGGTCTCAAGGCAGGACTGCGCAAAGGCAATGTCGCCACGGACTCCTTCTGCTTTTCCTTCCGAAAGGTACAGCGGAACCATGTCGAGGACGGACTGCGCCACGGACGGGTTCTTCGCTTTCAGATATGCTTTCATCTGCTCCGCCGTTGCCGTGGCATTCCCCATGATCTTGGTGTATCTGTCTGTGCCAGAAGCAGTGCCGCCCATTGCCGCTTTGACCGCCTTGCGGAATCCGTCCATCGTGTACCCCATCCCAAGCTGCGCCCACAAATGCTCCGGGTCGCCGTGGTTGCTGGCAATGCCCCGGCTGTGTCCTTCCCTGTGGCTGATGACCACGCCATCCTCCAATGGATTCAGGCTGTATTTTTTACAGAGCATGGCGAACAGCTCCACCGCCGCATCATAGGTGCGTTTTGCCACCGCTTTTGCCGCTGCCATGTCAGAACAGGTAAAGTTAGAGCCTGCCGTGTACTTGATACACGCAGGCTCGCACATCTCCACCCCGATATGGGTATTGTTCCCGCTCCCCTTGTTTCCGCTGCCGCAGTGCCATCCCCGGTGGTTCCAGGGGAGCGTCTGGTATGCCGTCCCATCGTTCCCGTCAATAAAGCCGTGGACGCAGGATGAACCATGCACCGGGCTGTCCCATGAATTGATGAATACAGACGCCTTCGGCTGCGGGCAGCCCACGGAATGGAGCATCAGCCCCTTTACCGTGATCTTCCTCCCTGCTGTATAGCAGGGATTCCTCGTCAGAATCGATTCCACCAGTCTCATGCTCATTCGTCCTCCTTCCCGTTTTCTGCCCTGTCATGGAGCTGCGCCAGGATATCGCGCAGCTTCTCCGGGATGGGCAGCCCCAGGCGTCCGGCGTTCTCCAGAAGGCTCACGCCCTCGTTGGAGATATAGAAAAAGATGACTGCCGTCCGCAGGACACTCCCCGTCCCGATGACCTGCACATCGAGGATATTGGCGGTCCCCACCAGCAGGAAGATCAGCACCTTCTTTGCGATGCCCTTGAATCCCACCTCGCTGGACAGCTTCTTATCTGCGGCGGCACACATCACTCCCGTAATGTAATCCACCGCCACGAATGCGACCAGCGCATACAGCAGGCCGTCACAGCCTCCGAGGAACCAGCCGAGCCATCCTCCGATGGCCGCAAAAATAAGTTGGATCGTGTTCCAGAATTCCTTCATAGTGAACCCTCCTTTTAAAATTTTTGTGTATGAAAAAAGCAGATACATTTCCGTATCTGCTTTCCCATCATTTTAAACTGCCTACGCACATTCCACATACCGGATGAATGCCTTCCCGTTCCCATCGTTCACCCCTGCCTCCGTTTCCGCAGGGTAATATTTCCCATTGTGGGTAAAAGGAGCAACGCCGTCCACATAGCCGGAGCCTCCCGCGCCGGATTCCCCTCTCATTCCATAGTTGCCACCGAACCATCCACCTCCGCCACCAGAATAGCAGGTGCTGCCAGATGAACTGGTTGACGGTGCCCTTCCGAAATTATCAGAAGCGTAACTTCCCGTGGAAATCTGCCGGCCTCCCAGCGCACCACCGGAACCGTCACCCCCACGCTCCCCGCCGCCATCACCTCCTTTATGGATGGTACCGTTATCAATTGCGCCTCCTCCCCCTCCGCCTGCCACGATCAGGACACAGTTCCTGTTGTTATAGTTCAGGCCATTGCTACTGTTGCTGTATCCCAATTCCCCGGATTTGGTAGCCACATGGGTGGAACCTCCGCCCGCTGCGCCGTACTGCTTGCCGCTGCTGTAACTGTACCCGCCGGCCCCGCCATTGGCCCCATAGGATGTGCCATTGGCCGCCCCGCCGTTAAATATATAGACCACATCCCCTTTTTTCATCTTCTTGTAGCCTTTGGAATGCCCACCAAGACCGCCCTCTGCCACAAGGTCATCCACTTTCGCATTTCCTCCACAGCCTCCCCACACCTCAAACTCATAGATTCCATCCTGCGGAATGGTGAACTCTGCATACTTCCCCGTATAAGGGAAATCATATTCTGTTGTCACCCACATGGCATAGAGCGTGGCATCCGCAGGGAACACCCCTGCCTCTCCCGGCTTATAGGACGGTGTAGAGAAGGAATCTATGCTCCATCCGCAGAAAGACATATTCTTTCTCGTATAGGGGCTTGCCGGAACTTCGGTAGGTTCGCTCTGGGAATTCCCATTATTGTAATAACAGAAAGCGGTGAAACTCTCCTTTGCGCCGCCCTCTGCCAGAGTGCCGCCGTTTGGCATCAGCCCGATGGTCATCTGCTTTTTGAACACCGCATAGAGCGTGAAGGGGTCCTCGCTGCTGATGATATATTCCGAAAGTACTTTCTTTTCCGCAGAATCATCCTGCCGCCACCCCACAAAAGTATAGCCCTCCAGTGCAGCAGGCGGGGCAGCGGAAACGGCATCCTCCCCGTCCGGCACGGTCCGCTCCAGCGCATACCCCATGTCGATCTGGTAGGTCACTTTCACCCCTGCCGCATACACCCTGTCCTCTCCCACAAATATCCTTGTCACGCGCTTTGTGGCTTCATCCTCATAGCAGAGATATATCGTGCTTGCGCTGTAACTTTCCAATGCCCGGTACTCAGCAAGGCTGACCAGTTTCATCACAAGCCCGGTGCTGCTCATCATCTCCGCTACTTTTGTATCCAGCTCCATCATGGATTCACCGAGGGAAGCGTTGGAGGAAATGACGCTGTCCAGTTCCCCGATGATATTCCTCGCCGTAAATACTGCCGTACCGTCCAGCACCCTGTCCCCGGCTTTGGTAATCCTCGAATACCCGGAAGGCTCATAGGCGGCTGTGGTTCCTGCCTGTGTACATACAAACGTTGCCCACCCCGGAGCGCCCACTGCTGTCACTGCATCCCCCACGGAATAAGCAGTGGCACGGGTGAGTGTTTCCCCTCCGCCTCCCCCACCGCCGCTTCCTGCTTTCAGCGTGGGAAATACTTTTGTAAGGCCGTCCAAGCCTGCGGAAGTTACATTGAAGATGGCAAGCTCCAGATCGTAGGAGGAATTATTATAGTTGATATTTACATCCGCATCCAGCGGGGGAAGTTCCGCTGCCGCCTGCGCCAGTATCTTGATTGGTTCATCTGTGTTGGATAAATCCAGATGGATATACACCCGCCCCCACAGGGTTTCCCCCACATCCGCAAGGCGCACATCGATTTCCGTTTCATACACCTCAAAAAATCTGCCCCGTATCATGCCGAATCCCTGCGAAATATGAAGTACATTTCCTCTCGCATAGGTCACCTCGCAGCCCTTGAAGATGCCGCTGCCAGGGATCGCCGTCTCGTAGATAATGGCGTCATCCTGCGGCGTGACATTGCCGCCTTTATAGGTTTTCAATGTGATGTTGTCAGCCATTCTCCTGCCTCCTTAAAATCTTAGTCAAATCAAGCCGCACCGTGCCGAACACCAGCTTGGTGTTCTTCCCCCGCTCCCGTCCGGTCAAAATGCTCCGGTAGCTCTGCCCGTCCGAGATGATGTCCGCCACCTGTCCGAACTCCAGCTCCTCCGGCTTCACCAGTGTGTCATTGTTCATCATGGTAAGCTCTATCAGGTTGGAATAGGACAGATTGGCAAACTTGTTATGGGCGGCATTTATAGCCGCGCTCTCAAAGCTGCTCCCCTCCTCATGGGAGACCGCCTGCATCTCACACA
>CANCYR010000005.1 GCA_947382355.1 uncultured Lachnospiraceae bacterium | reverse complement strand
TCCTGTTTTTTAAGTAAGCTGTTTTACTTGTATATTATATCGGAATCTTTTTTTTATACTTTATATTTTATCCGCACTTTTTTATTTTCTTAAAAGAAAGTTTATGCTAGAATATCAGCAGAAAATATATGAAGGGAGAAACAAATAGTGAATATTCTGTTTTATGACTTCGTTTCCTATACCCAAAAGGATGTTGCCTATTATCTGAAAAAAGCCGGACATCACTGCAAAACTGTTGTTTATAAAATGAAAAATGCTTATGAAGACGATTTTTTTGAGTATCGTTTCAAGGGATATCTGTCAGAAGGGAATTTTGACTGCGTCCTCAGCATGAACTTTCACCCATTAGTAGCAAAAATTTGTTTTCAATACCGGATAAAATATCTTTCCTGGTCCTATGACAGCCCCATTTCCAAAACCAGTATGGAAAATTACCGATATCCCACCAATTATATATTTCTGTTTGACCGCATGGAAGCGCAACGCTTTCAATCCCAGGGCATGGAGCAAGTCTTTCACATGCCCCTTGCCGTAAACATCAAACGGCTCACTTCCACCGCATGCTCCATCTCTCCTTTGGAAAAAGAAGCCTATAGCAGCGATATTTCTTTTGTGGGAAAATTTTATGACACCACATTAAATGAGATTGTTCACCCGGCGCAGGAATATGACAAAGGCTTTATTCAGGCAATTGTAGATGCACAGCTGCAGGTTTACGGCTACAATTTTGTGGAGGATTGCATAACTCCCGATTTACCGGAAAGACTCACCGACCGCCTCGCCAATGCAGGAATTGAAATAAACTGTGATGGTTCTGAAACCATAACGAAAAGCGCCCTGGTCCACAGTATAGACAAGGATATTACCCACAGAGAGCGAATCCTGCTATTAAGCCTGCTTAACAGACGCCATATAGTAAATTATTATTCTTCTGAGCGGCCCCGGCTTTTAAAAGATGTGATTTGTTGCGGAACCGTAAATTATATATCAGACATGCCAAAAGTCTTTCGGCTTAGTAAAATAAATCTGAATATCACCTTAAAAAGCATACAGTCAGGAATCCCCTTACGGGCATTGGATATTATGGGAAGCGGCGGCTTTCTGCTAAGCAACTATCAGCCTGAGCTTGCGGAATATTTTGTACCGGACCGGGATGTGGTTTTATACGAAAGCATTCCGGATGCACTGGCAAAAGCAGACTTCTATCTGGCCCATGAGGATATGCGCCAGTCAGTCATAAACCACGCCTTTGATGTGCTGAACACCCATTTCAATTATCCAATGCGAATCAAACAGATGTTTCAGACAGCCGGTCTTTAAAAGCACCGGCTGTTTCTATTTCCTGATACACTCTTTCCATAACCTGTTTTATCGCCTTCTGGTTTTTTTCCTGCCGGCCTTTTGTCAGTTCTTCCCCAGACACCAAAGGCGGCATGACTTCCAGATTCAGTATATGGGAATATTCCTGCTTATACTGCTTGAACAAATATTCATCCCCAATAAACAAAAACAAGTTCATTGCCAGGTTCTGTCTCAGATATATGCGGTATTTCTGATCATTTTGAAATAATATATGTATCTGTTTGGCATATAGCAGATTATATGCAGACTCTTCCGTAAGAGTGTCCATTTCAAATCCAGCCATGTCAAAGGATAACAGATAGTCTGCATCCAGCTTTCTCAATCGCTCAAAGGTATGAATATCCGCCCTCTCTCTCAAAGGAAAATAAATGGGTTCCATATCCAGTTCCTTTGCGGCTTTCATGGCCTGTTCTGCCAAAGTGCTAAAAGGCTTTTGATTATGTTCTTCTAATATGATTGCTATTTTCTTCATGGTTTCTAATTTTTTTGGTCTACAAACTGAGGGGATACAAAATTAGTATGATTCATGTTTTTGTAATAGTCAATTGCTGCTTTGGAGCCCAGCTTCAAAGCTTTTATTTTTTCTCTTTCACTTTTAAATGCGCCTTCCACCATCTGTTTGTTCCTGCTTTCCTGAGCCTGAATAGAAACACTCTTTTCCGTAAGCTCTGAAATCAGCTGCTGCATCCTCTTAATTTCATTTCGATAGGCTGCCTTGCCAGTTTCTGAAGCCAAATCTTCCTTTACATGCTCATACATTCTGTCAAAGCCTATATCCAGCATTTCCAGCTGTTCAATCAGCACAGCCTTTTCTTCCACATTCCGGTCAAAAAGCTCAACAGAAAACTCTTCTTCTTTTAAGAGCTCTGCCTGTTCTTTATTTTTCTCTATAATTTCATCCAGCTTTGCCGCCTTTTTTTCCAGACTCTCAATCATAATCTGTATATAATTATCCGTCATTTTTTCTCCCTTCCTGCACTCCTTTTCACAAGGCCATTAGAAACTCTTCTTAAAACGGGTGCATATAAAACAACAAAGAGGATTAAAGAAATCCTCTTTGTCATATTCCTTATGTTTGTTCTTGAACCGTATGCGCCTTTTTCATAACTTCCTTCCACGTATCCCGCATGGAGCGAAGATGAGTGTTCACTTCCTCTAAAATCTCCTTATCCTTTTTCACGTTTGCCTCTAACAGACGCTGCAAAAGATAAACATATACTCTGTCAAAATCCTCCGCAACCGGATATTTCATATCAAGAGTAGCTCTGAATTCATCAATAATTCTCTGTACCTTCTTAATATTGGTATGCGCCTTTTCGATATTGTTCTGCTCAATTCCAAGAATTGCAATATTACAGAATTTAATGGCTCCCTCGTAAAGCATAAGGGTCAGTTCCGGCTTAGAAGCAGTGAGTATTTTGCTGTCATTGTATTTCGTATACGCATTTGGTATTGGCATATTATGAGCCTCCTAATAAACCTGCAATGGCATTGGACTTTGACTCAAGCTTTGCAAGGGCCGTTTCCATGGCTGCAAACTGTTTATAGTACTTATCCTCTGCTGCTGTGATTTTCTTTTCCTGCTCAGCAATCTTACTTGTGTAGGAATCATATTCTTTTTGCATCTGCTTATCATTATAAACTTTATTGTAGCTGCTGTAATCATTGGATTTCATCTTCTCACCAATATCTGCATACAGCTTTTTGGAAAGCTGGGTGAAGAAGGAAACTACCGTATCCGGATCGCTGGCAATCATGCTCTTTAATGTATCTGATTTGCCCATTGTATTTGTATCATCCGGGTCCCCATCGATATGGTAAGCATTTCTTTCATTGTCAGCAGCATTGAAATATCCAAGCTTGTTGATTCCAAAGTCAGACAGATACATGGTCTTTCCATTTACTTCAAAGCCTGACATCATGGCCATCTTAAAAATATTAGAAATCTCGCTCAAAGTAGAATCTCTGTATAAAATGGAATCTTTGAGAGTATCTTCATATTTATCAATATCCCGGTCGCTCATTACCTCTTTTTCTTCATCGGAAAGCGGCTCGTATCCTCTTGGAATCTTGGCATTATAAAGCTTATCCATTTCATTGATGAGCTCATTGTATTCCTTAAGGAAATTTTTAATAGTGTCATAAACTGCATCATAATCATTTGAAGTAGTCAGGGTTACTGATTCACCCGGTTCCGTAGCTTTCTTTACGGAAATAGTCAGACCATTGATTTCAAAGTTATTGCTGTTTGAAACATATTTTGCTCCGTTTAAGAGAATTTCCGCATTAACGCCTTCAATTCTGGTAGCTGCTGTATCACCGCCTGTAGTGGGGGTAAAACCGCTAACCTGCCCGCTTACTACTTTCTTGGCAAAGTCAATTTTGTTTTTCATATCTGCTGTTACGCTTGTGCGAATGGCAGCATTATTATTTTCCAGCTTTGCTTCTGCTGCTGACTTTTCTGCCTCTGCCTCATCCAGTTTCTTCTTTTCTTCTTTATAAGCATCATAGGCTTTGATATCAGCTTCTATCTTACTAAGCTTTTCTTCTCTTTCTTTCTTTGCCTCTTCCGTTTCACCTGCCGGCGCATTGGATAAAGCCGCCTTTTCATCCAGCAAATGCTGATAATCGGTTTCAAGGTTGGTAATATCTACATTACCGTCTGAATCTTCATAGCCTTTCTCCTTATAAAATGCACTGATAGTCTTATTATGTTCATCAATTGTTTTATTTAATTCCAGAATACGGCTTTTCAGTTGCTCTGCCTGTCTTGTAACTTCTTTTTCAATTAAAGCCTGGGCATCCGGATCGCTTTCATCTGCAAAGCCTGCATAAATATCATACTGTGCCTTGGTCAATGGATCCATTACGTTGATTCCCAAAGCAGAAAGCGCCTTAAAGCCTCCGTCTGTACTTGCGGTCAATGCAAAATCTGCATCCTTGCCGGTTGTTTTGGCCATAACAAAAAGCCTTTGATTCTTCTCGTCAAAGTTGGCATTGATACCTGCATTCCTCAATTGATTTACCACATCATTGATGGTGGAGTCCCCATTGAGCTTAATATCCCTTGTTTCACTTCCAACTGTTACGGAAAATGTTACTTCCTCTCCTGATGCAACGCCGGAGCCTGCAATCTCGGACAGTTTGGTATTTTTAGAATATGTTCCATTTAACTTGGCACCGGTCAGATATCCACTCTTTGCAAGTGAGCTTACCTGCAGCTCCTGCACGCCGTTTACTGCATCCTTACCGGTAATTACGCTGGCAATTGTATCGTTGGATACGGCAGTCTTCTGCTGCTTGTAAGCGGTGGTAAATGCCATGTTATTAATTGTCTTGCTATATAAATTTAAAATCTTGCTGTTTAAGGTTTTCCAGGCTTCCTGCTTATATCCCAGCTTTGTCTGGGATTTTTGCAGTTTTACCTTCTTCTGACTTTTTGCTTTTACTAATTCTGCTATGATGCTTTCCGTGTCAAGCCCGGAATTCATACCTGTTATACGCATTGGCATATGTGTTCCCTCCTATCGTCTTTCATCTACTAATATACCCGCCAGTTCCCAGACCTTGGCAATCATGTCAAGTGTCTTTTCCGGCGGAAGCTCTCTTAACACTTCTTTTGTGTCTTTATTTACAACCTTGATAGTAATCCGGTTGGTAGCTTCGTGAATACCAAACAATACTTCTGAATTGCTCATATTTTTGTTAATCTTTTCAACTGCCTGCCATAACTGTTCTTTAGATGGCTGTCCCTGCTCCTTTGCGCCATTCTCACCGTTATTATTCTCTTTTCCTTCTGCAGGCGTAATGTTAAGGGCTGCTGCTTCTGCCGCCTGACTCATTTCCTGTACCGCAGATTCCGTTCCGCCTGTAACAGGTTTTACTGCCTCTGTTTTCTGAATGGGCTGCGCCTGCAGCGACATTACGCTTCCTAATGGTTCAATTGCCATTTTTGTCACCTCCGTGTGAAATTTGCTTCTCTTGGCTAAATTATGCCATGTATACGTTTCTTAGAAAATATATCGGTATAAAAAAGGAAAATGTTTATAGTCTTACCAAACATTTTCCCCTTCTTTTTCTTCTACACTCTTATAACAAATCCTTTAAAGCCTTTAAGCCTTCCGCATTTCCCGACTCCTGATTGGACTCCTGTATCTGGACATATACTTCTTTTCTGTAAATGGAAACTTCCCTTGGAGCAGAAATACCCAGTTTCACCTGCTCGCCCTTTATCTCCAAAACAGTGACTTCAATGTTATTATTTATCACAAGAGCCTCATTTTTCTTCCTGGATAGTGCCAACATATCATTCACCTGCCTTTCTTGATTTTAGCAATTCATAGACAGGATATTTTACAGAATAATTTTCTCCTTCGGCAATAACCTGACACGCCTTTCTATTATCTGTATTGATAATGATAGGCCCTTTTAAGTTCACGCTCATCTTTGTTAAATCAGAAGGGATGGTAATGGTAATGAGCACCAGCATATTGTCTGCTTTCAATTCTCCTAAAGGCTTTAACAGCTCATCTTCAATTTGAGGGTTGTAATCCGGCAAAATCATAAGCGGATCCACTACCGGCATGGCAAAAGCCGGCTCCTGCATGGACTGAAGCCATTGGATGCTGCCTTTTGTTCCTTTCTCCTCATCATGTATCAGCGCAAACTCTGTAAGCTCCGGAAAGCCTACGATACCGCCTGTAAAATGAATGATTTTGTCTTCTTCAATATTGATTGTGCCAAAATTTTTTGTATTTAATTCCATCCGCTTCATTCCTTTCCTTTTACAGGCAAAACTCCTGTTGATAATAATTATAAATAGTTCAAAAGAGTTGTCTGCGAGATTTTGCCGGTTGCCATCAATGCCGCCTCATAAGCAAACTGCGCACTTGCCAGCTGCACGGCAATAATCTCCGCATCTTCATTTTCATTTTCCGAGGTAAGAGTTTCAAAAGTAGTCACCTGTGAAGAAAGACGGTTTTCAATCAGGTCAAGCCTTACGCCTCTGCTTCCCACCTGTGTCAGGGCAAGGTTGGCAACATCCAGATAGCCCTGCATCCCTGTAATGTTTCCTTCAAACATTTTCTGCATCTTATCTTTCATCAGGCTAACCGCTTTATTCACTGCCTTCAGTCTTTCCTCAAGCTTTGCCTTCTTGGCAGGGTCCGTTTCGGCTTCTATCATCCCTTCCAGTTTGGACTTGATTCCATCCATCTCAATAACCTGTTCCGTTATGGCAATCATGTCATCCACATCTCTTCCCACATCCGGCGTATATACATCATTTGCCACCGTGTTCACTCTAAGGCTCTGATTCATTCCCATATCATATTCGATAATCTGTCCGTCTGTATCAGTAGGAAGGTTCGTTAAAAAGTCTTCATTATATACAATGCCATCATCTGTGGAAACGCAGGCATAATAATGCTCTGGCCGCAGTTCATTCGTGCTCCACTGGGATTTCTCATAGGTAACCCTTATTTCCCCTTCATTAATTGTCTGGGTGCTTCCCACATCCTTTAATCCCATCAGGGTATTGTAAACAGAATCACTCAGAATAAGCTCTCCTGTTTCCGGAACAAACACTACGCCATTTACAGAAGCTTCAGCAGACAGATAAGGGTTCGGAGACGTACTGTATGCAGATATTACATCTGCCGCATCCACTGTAATGGTCTGCTGTACACCTGCAGCATCATAATAAGAAATAGTCGGCAGCGCTCCATCAGCGCAGTTGGCATATGCAAGCCTCAGTCTGTGCACCTGAGAAGTTTCTACATCCTGCTCCGTAGTGGTCAGAGTTGTTGCATTCACACTGTTCACAGTGTTCAAATCCTTTGTATCCACATAAGTAAAATCCTGTAAAGCCTCCGGTGTAAGCTGTTGGGTAATCTTGTAATTTTTAGTGGTGTTTTCCTTAAAAGTCAGCGTAGTATCCGTGCGGTAGCCACTAAACACATAACGTCCTGCATAGTCAGAATTTCCTGTGGCATAAATCTCATCTCTCAGCGCCTTCAAGTCTTCCAGTATCTTTGCCCTGTCATCAGCCTTCAAATTATCCTTAGCTCCTGCTACGCACTGTTCATACATATCAGAAATAACTTCCACGGTATTGTACACAGCATCATGGGTAATCTTCAGCCACGCCCTTGCATCTTCTACATTTCTCTCATAATATTGGTTCGCCTTTGTCAGATTCGTATGAAGGCGCAGAGCCCGAATAGCAATTACCGGATCGTCACTTGGCCTTGTAATCTTCTTTTCGGTGGACATCATGGTATTTAACTTATCTTCCAGCGCCTTATTTCTGTTAATATTAGTAAGTGAATTATTTTGTATAATCTTATTTGTAATACGCATGCCTTTTCCTCCTATACGCCTGTCTGTAATATAAGTCTGTCATAGATTTCCGTTAACACCTGAATCATTTGTGAAGCCAGATTATAAGAATGCTGGAATTTTACCAGATTAATGGCCTCTTCATCTCCATCCACTCCGCTGATAGAAGTTCTTTGCGTCTCAATGGTATTCTTAATGCCTGTATAGCTGTCATAAAATGTAATGGCATTGCTTGCATTTAATGCTACGTCCGCCAGAATACACTGCAAAAACTCCCCTGCTGAAGCTCCCCTGAAGGAAGCTACATTTTTATCTCCCTGCATGTTAATCAGGTTTTCCACAATGTCATACTTGCTTTCCCCTGCACCCACAACCGTATGGGTTGCAAATAAATCTGCATTTTCCACAATCCGGTTAGATACGGCAAAGTTCTTGGCAGTAAGCAGGAAATAACTATCATCCGTGCTATAAATCACAGTGCCTGCCGTAATGTTTTCAGATGCGTCAAAATGGTACTGGGTCCTGTCGCCCGGCTTATCTGCTGCAAAGAAGATATCTGCCGGATTTCCCTGTCCGTCCTCTGCACCATCTACAGTGGCAATGTCATTAAACGCCTTTGCAAAAATACGCACCCACTCATTTAACTGCTCCTGATAATAGGGAATCCCCTGATAATCAACGGATTTTCCAACTGCCGCTTCTTTCCCAATCCTTGAAGGATCCGGCTGCTTATAGTTTTTATTGGTGTCGTTGCTGATTACAAAAGTGTATTTTTCGATTTCACCTGCAGCATTATAGGTAACGCTGAAGCTGTCATAACAATATTCTTCATTTCCCAGAGTTACAACCCCTCCTGTGGGAGACAAAATACTGGAATTCAGGCTTTTCAAATAATCTTCCGTTATAGACACGTCTACCATATTGCGGACATCCCCGTTAGGAAGCGTTCCTGAATATATATTTTCAACGGTTCCCTTAAAGTTTTCCCCGTTATTTCCGTCCCTCATCTGAATAAGCGCTTTTAACTCACCGCCAATAGCACTGCTGTAAATATTGAATTCTCTGCCGTCTTTAAAATAGATATCATATAATCCAACGGCATCCGCCTGATTGATAGTCTCATAAGAAGGCTTCGCTTCACATACCAGTTCAAAATATTCATTGGTATCTACAATCTTCTGCCCTCCGGCTATCTTTACTATATAGCGATTGGCTCCGGTAACCCTGTCAGGATAATTGCTGTCATGAATGGGAATTTCTTCTGTCTGCACATCCACAATCTGAGACAGCTTATCAATAATAGCATCCCTCTGGTCCCTTAATTCATTTGCCGTTATGCCGCCCAGTTCAATTACATTAATCTGTTTGTTCAGGGAGGAAATAGCCTCCGCATAGGAATTAATCATATCCACTTTATTCTGAAGCTGCAGGTTGATTTCAAGCTGAAGCTTCTCCAGATTTTCAGCCATGGTATTGAAATAATAAGTAAGGCTTTCTGCGCTTGACACAAATTGCTGCTTTGTTGTAACGCTTCCGGCATCTTTTTTTAATTCTTCCAGATTTGCTACCATCTTATTGAAAATGGTATTAAATCCTTCTGTAAACTCATCATCTTTAAAATAATCCTGTATCTGCCACATGTATTCTTTTAGCGTAGCGAATTCTCCTACCTGGGCGTTATTATTCCAGTATTTAAAATCATAGAACACATCCCTTACCCGGTCTATGGAATTCACATCCACACCAGAACCGGCACAGCCGTATGTAGTATAAGTTCTAAGAGCTGCGGATGCGCTTTGGTTCACTATCTGCCTGGAATATCCTTCTGTCTGCTCATTGGAAATATTATTGGCAGTTGTATTCAATGCAGCATTGGAAGCTAATAAGCCTGTATATGCAATGTTCAGTCCAAAAAATTGTGATGGCATTCATCTTCCTCCTTTATACGCCCAATGTATTGATAATGTGTTCCAGCATTTCATCAATAACGTTGATATACCGGCTGGAAGCATTGTAAGCATTTTGAAATTTTATCATGTTGTTAAGCTCTTCATCATCCGAAACTCCCACTACCTGCTGTCTTGATTCTTCTGTAGAATTTACCGTGGCCACCTGATATTGATAAATACTTTTGAACACATATCCAAGATTTCCAATCTGGCTTACCATATTGTCATAATAGCCCAGGAAATTTGCCCTGCTCGTTACATTTGGATTCAGCACATATGCTTCCTCGTCAAAAGCGGCATTCAAAGCTTCTGCCAAAGCATAATCCTTTGAACCGTCAGGCTTGGTAAATCCAAGCTTGGTAGGCGCTTTTACTAAATCCGGATTTATTATAATATTTTCTATAGTATATAGCGTATCTTCCTTGCCCTGGGTCAAATCCTCCCCATATCCTTCATCCGCTTTCTTCTGGAACAGGCGGATGGGATCTGCACCATCCATCAAATATCCGGTTGCCGGGTCCGCTGCGTCTGCAAGCACTCCATTCACCTTAGTCACGATCATATGAATCAGGTTATCAAACTCTGCCTGAATATTCATGATAATCGACTGGGAAACAAGTTCATTATATGTATCCGGATTCAAATCCGTATAATTAGCCCGATGGTCTCCTCTTGCCAAAAGCTTTGCTTTCAGTCCTCCCACATCCGTATCCAGCTCACTGGAAATGGTTCTTGTAAGATTAAACACCGTGGCTCCATCAATGTCCCATTTTGTTGAGCCGTCTGCCAATTCAGTCTTTTTAGCATCATACAGCCAGAAAGGTGTATAAAATCCCGTATTGGCATCCCGGGTCATTCCCATTTCAAATGACATTGCCCGATTTACAAAAGTATGCCCTTCAACCTTAACCATAGCGCAGCCGTCAGCATCATAATGATAGGTTACATTTACCAGACTGCTGAGTTCATCCAGCAAAGCTTCTCTGACGTCTTTCAAATCATTTGCCGATTCCACTCCGCCGGCCTCTATATTTAATATCTCCAAATTCAAATCATATATTTGTTTGCCGATTTCGTTAATCCTGTTTACATCCTTTTCCACCTGGAGATTGAGATTTTCCTGATAATTCTTAAGTCCCTTGCTTACAGCCCCGGCCTTGGAAATAAACTGGGAGGCGCACTGAACCAAAGTACCCTGTGCAACAGCACTGCTTGGGTCCTTTGCCAACTCTTGTATGGAAACCCAAAAATTATTCAAAGATTCTTTAAATGCTTTTCCATCCATCTCCCTGAGCAATGTTTCCACTTCAACAATTGCATCGTAAGACTCTTCGTAAAAAGCACTTCTTCCTGATTGTTTTCGATACGTCTGATCCAGAAAATAATCCCTGACCTGTCTTACTCTGGCATAAGTAACACCCAGTCCGGTCTGTTGGTTTGATATGGCTCTTCGATTTACAGATATGGTATTATATTGCTTGTCATTTAATAAAACCTGCTGCCTTGTATAGCCCGGAGTATTGGCGTTTGAAAGATTGTGTGCAACCGTATTCAATGCGTTCTGACTGGTCCGAAGACCTGATGTTCCTATATATAAGCTTCCCATAAGTCCCATAGATGTTTTCCTCGTCTTTCTTATTGTTTTGCATCAAAGCTTCCGGCATCCGGCCCCATTACACTTCCGGCATTCAATGCGCCTTTGTTGTAATTGGCCGTTTCCGGTGCGCTTTTTAAACTTTGAATCAGATTTAAGTCAAATGCCACCATTTCCAGAGAGCTTTCAATTAAAAGCTTGTTCTGTTCGTTGCAGCGGCGCATTTTTTCCACCGTCTCTTTCAGCCTGTCGTTAATGGAAGATAGCCTCTTCTGTTCAACCGGCCGCTTTTCCAGCATTTGAATTAAATGAATAATCCTCAGAGTGTCAACATCCCTGTTCATTACGTTTGCAATATCTTTCATCACTTCTTGTCTTGTTTTATCCAAGTGATTGATCTTGTCTATAACGTCCTGCTCTTCATCCGTGATTTGCTGTAAGGCTTTTGTGTCTCCTTTAATGATAATCGGTGTCTTTTTCATGGATAATTGGAGCAGTTCTTCATAAAGCACTTGTTCTTCCTCTAATGTATCCATTAAATTTTCCATTAAACTCGCCACAGAATATACCTCTTTTCTATTTGCTGCCTTGTCATAAGGTAAACGTTTCTTTATATTGCTCTAACAATTTATTTGCAAAGCTTTCGCTGCTTACCTGATATGTTCCGGATTGGATGGATGCCCTTAATGGCGCTACCACATCTTCTCTTATGTCAGGTGCATTTGCCACTGCCTGCTTTGCAATCTGAAAATCCTTACCAAGACTGGAAATCTGAACTGCATCCCGGAGTCCGGCAGAATTAGTCTTTGTTGATTTTGAAGTCTTACTGGTGTTGTATACCTGCTGTACCTGTGTATATGCTTCAATACGCATAATAATCTCCTCCTTCCATGGAGCTTTTGTACTTCTTACATAGATTATCGGACATTTTAAGAAATTCTTTAGCAGCCAGATAAAAGTTTTCACAAGACAGCTATTTTCTCCCCAGTATTATTACTGATTTGCCATTTAATTCTATCGTATTATTACAATTTTTTATTCCTTCCGGAATACAGCTTTCTCCATCGCACAACAGATTCCAGCTTCCTTCCGGCAGTTTCATTTCCTTTTTTTTCTCTGAGTTTTGGTAAATCACAAATAACTCTTTCCACCAGTCCTCTTCTGCTTCCATCCCCTGAATTCTAAAAGCAATCATTTCCTGTTTGTCTGTGTCACAAAAGGAAAATCTTTCTAATACCTGACTGTTTTTTGATGTAAGGGCACAAAAATGCTTTCTTATTTGCAAAAGTCCTTTATAGTATTCAACTAAATCACTATACTCTTCTGCCCTGCTCCAGTCCAACTGATTGATGGCAGATTCAGTCTTAAAAGAATCCCCAATGCCATTTTTCGTCCTGCCGAATTCTTCTCCTGCCTGAAAAAAGGGAGTTCCCAATGAAGTCATAACCATTCCAGCAGCCATCCGGTTCAGCTTTAATACTGCTTCTTCCTTTTTATAGAAATCCGGCTCTTGAAACAAGGTATAATTCAACTTGTCCCAAAGGGTGAAATTATCATGGGCAGATACATATGTGATTATCTGACCGGGATTTTTAGGCATATAGCTTTCCTTGCCATCACACCATGCCAGCACGCAGGAGGGAATCCTTTCTCCAAGCCCGGCATTTCCATTTATATAGCCCGGCTCTTCTTCAAGGAAAACACTGCCTTTAATGGCATCTCTTGTATCATCATTAAAAATGGCAATCCGTTCATCCAGTTTTGCGATATTTTTCTTTAATGCAGGAATGCAGCCTTTTCTCATGGCTGACGGCCTGCCTCTCCATGGCTCCCCATATACGAGAATGCTCTTTCCCCCCGGAAGGGCATCCAATGCCGCTCTGATTTCATTCATGGTCGTCACATCATGAAGTCCCATTAAATCAAAGCGGAAGCCGTCGATATGGTATTCCTGCGCCCAGTAACAGACGGATTCCATCATAAATTTCCGAAACATATATCTTTCGCTTGCCGTATCATTTCCGCAGCAGGAGCCGTCCGCCAATGTTCCATCCTTATGAAATCTGTAATAATAATCCGGAACGGTTTTCTGAAATGCGGAATCCATGGTGTAGGTATGATTGTAGACCACATCCATCACCACTCCCATTCCGGCATTATGAATAGCCTGAACCATCTGTTTGAACTCCCGTATCCTCACATGTCCGTCTGCCGGATTCGTGGAATAGCCTCCTTCCGGCACGTTGTAATTCACCGGGTCATATCCCCAGTTAAACTGATTGTCCAAAGGTTTCGTTTCATCTACGGAACCAAAATCGAAAGCAGGCAGTAAATGAATGTGGCTGATTCCAAGCTCTTTTATATAAGAAAGGCATGTGGCAGTTTTCCCTTCTCCCTTCAGTGTTGTGCCCATTTCGGTAAATGCCAGATATTTTCCCCTATGCTCCTTTGTAACACCGCTGCAGAGGTCGCTGGAAAAATCCTTTATATGCAGCTCATAGATTGCCGGAACTGCTTTGTCACGCCCGGCAAAGAAATCTTCATTCCATCCATCTGGATTTGTTTTTTCCAAGTCCACCACCATGCTTCTTTTTCCGTTGGCTCCGCAGGCTTTTCCATATATGTCCTGAGTTTCCCTTATTTCTCCGCCAATGTTCAGCCGATAAGTATAATAAGTGCCTTCCAAATCGCCGGTTATGCCTACAGACCAGATACCCTGCTCCTGCTTTTCCATAGTATACTCCTGCAGGCATGCGCTTTCCAATCCATCCGGGTAAGTGCACAGGCTTACTGTATCAGCTGTAGGCGCCCATACCTTAAAAACAGTCCGGTCCTTATTATAGGAAGCTCCCAAATCCTTTCCCTCATAGTGATATTTGGTCTTAAATTCCTTGGAATCAAATAAAAATTTCATGTTCGTTCCTCTCCGCCCAGAGTATCCTGGCATGTTTTTATTTTTTATATAGCATCATCATATCACATGTTCACGGAAAATTTAATCTATTTATTTACTTTTTCCTTAAACAAAAAGGCTGTTCATTATGCTCTCTGCAATCCATTCCAAAATGTTCATCCGCCGTTGAGGACTTCTGCCTTATTTATCCATACCACATGGGTAAGATTTTTCAGTCAGTGTTTTTTCTCCCATTGCACTTTTATAAAAACGATAACCTCCGGAAAAATTATAACAGTCAAAACCGCTCTGCATCATAATCCGGCAAGCAATATAGCTTCTAAGGCCGCTCTGACACATTACATACACTGTTTTTTCTTTATCAATCTCACTTAATCTTTCTCTCAAATCATCCACCGGAATATTAATAAACCCTTCCGCATGGCCGCTTTCATATTCATATTTCGTTCTCACATCAAGTAACGTAATGCTGCCATCCCTTGGTAAATTGTCTAATTCATCCCAGTGAAACTGCTTTATTTTTCCGGCAGCAATATTTTCAATCATAAAACCAGCCATATTCACCGGGTCTTTTGCAGATGAATAAGGAGGTGCATATGCCAAATCCAAATCCTTAAGCATATCCGCTTTCATCCCTGCGCTAATAGCTGTTGCAATTATATCAAGCCTCTTATCCACTCCCTCATATCCCACGATTTGCGCTCCGAGAATTTTCAAGGTATCCTTTTCATATATGACCTTCATGGTCATTACCTTTGCCCCCGGATAGTACCCTGCATGTGAGGCAGGAGAAAGAACTACCTTTTCATAATTCATTCCTGCTTCTTTTACCGCTTTCTCTGTCATACCCGTTCCGGCAACAGTCATGTCAAAAAGCTTCAGCACAGAGGAGCCCATAGACCCCTGATAATGACTTTCCAGACCGCATATGTTATCGGCCGCAATGCGTCCCTGCTTATTTGCAGGTCCTGCAAGTGCAATCACTGCATCAGCCCCTGTGACGGTATGTTTTACCTGAACCGCATCCCCTACCGCATAAACACCCGGAACAGAAGTCTCCATTTTGTCATTTACTACAATTGCATCTTTTATTCCAAGGGTAAGTCCTGCTTTTTTTGCCAATGTTGTCTCAGGACTGACCCCTATTGCCATTAGAACCATGTCTGCCTTGACAGGTCCATCATCCTTTAATAATACATTCAGCCCATCTGCATTTTCTTCAAAACCGATTACATCTTTTCCAAGCTTCAGTACAATTCCCTTTAGCCTGAGTTTTGATTGTACCAAGGCTGCCATATCATAGTCCAGTGTACTCATCAGATGGTCCGGCCTTTGAACAATCGTCACCTGAATTCCTAAATCACATAAATTTTCTGCAACTTCCAGCCCTATGAAGCCACCCCCAACCATAACGGCTGTTTTTGGCCTTTCTTCTTCCACGAACTTTCTGATTCTAAAAGTATCTTCTACTGTTCTGAGAGAAAATATTCTCTCATGACTGACTCCGGGCAGCTTAGGCCTGACTGGTCTGGCTCCCGGTGAAAGAAGGAGTTTATCATATGATTCTTCATATGCTTCTCCACTTTCTGTTTTCTGAACAGTTATTGTCTTTCTTAAAGTATCAATATGGATTACTTCCTGCTTTATCCTCACATCAATCCGGAATCTGGCCCAAAAGCTCTCAGGTGTCTGCAAGGTTAAGTTATCCTTTTCTTCAATGACACCGCCTATATAGTAAGGCAAACCGCAGTTGGCATAGGAAATAAATCCTGTCCTTTCAATTACAATAATTTCTGCATTTTCATCCAGCCTGCGGATTCTTGTTGCTGCAGTAGCGCCGCCTGCCACTCCTCCTATGATTATAACTTTCATTTTTTCACAACCTTTCCTGTTTTTTTACTTTACCGGCTACTCAATTGGCTTTTGTTTTTGCCTTTTTTCTGTTTTAGATGTAAGTATATATAAATGGCAGATATATGTCTGTGACTGAGTCTCATTGGAGGAAATTAGGTTATTGATTATGGATGATATTGTCAGATTTGCAGGTTGGTATAGTTTGCACGGACAACGGGTATTTTCCATATCTTCCGCCCCTCTCGTTCTGTTTTCTTGTTTCATCTTTCTGCTTTTAGAAATAAATAAAAGCAGAACCCTCACAGGAACTGCCCTGAAATAAAAAAAGCACAAATCATACCAAATGGCAAAATCTGTGCTTCTACATCAATATTATTTAATTAACTTAAGCATAATGATATGCTTGAATGCTTTCGATTTCATCTCCTAAATCTATTTTGGCATTGCGGAGATCGATATCATTTTGAATATTCAAAAAATAGGAATCTGACACCCCAAAATACTTTGCAAGCCGAAGCGAAGTATCAACTGTAATCTTTCTTCTATCATGCAAAATATCCTGAACTCTTGATACAGGCACATGAATTTCTTGTGCTAATTTATATGCTGAAATATCTAAAGGTTCCATAAACTCTTCTCGCAATATTTCGCTTACTTTTGGTGTTTCAATCATATTGTTCATAGTCAGTCACCTTTATCATTAAAATCTTTGCGCAATTACAGCAAAACCCCATCAGACAGATTTCTCTATCTAACGGGGTTCCAGTTGTCATAACGTCTGATTTCACATTATTATATTATTATATTATTTTCTTACATCAAACTCTGCATCGTTTGGCGTAAAATTGGCGCATTTTTGTAATTTTACAAACTTTCGCCAATAAAATACATTTCGTTTTTAATAAAGCTTTGCACCTGCTGGAATGTGATTATCAACCATAAGAAGATGAAGTTCTTCATCCTCTGAATCCTTAAGATTGTTTACTGCTGAAAGTAACATACCGCAAGATTCAATTCCCATCATCTTTCTTGGTGGAAGATTTGTTATAGCGATAAGTGTCTTTCCAACAAGTTCTTCTGGCTCATAGTAAGTGTGGATTCCGCTTAAAATAGTGCGGTCTGTACCTGTTCCGTCATCCAAAGTAAACTGTAATAATTTCTTTGACTTAGGAACTGCTACACACTCTTTTACCTTAACTGCACGGAAATCTGACTTGCTGAATGTATCGAAGTCTACTTCTTCCTCGAATAAAGGCTCAATCTTTACATTAGAGAAATCAATTTTCTCTGGCTCAGCTTTTACCTCTTCTGAAGGCTTAGAACTTACACCATTTTCAGTCTTTACGCCACCGATGCTCTTCATCGTCGGGAACAACAACACATCCCGAATAGCCGGCTGATTCGTAAGCAGCATCACCAGCCTGTCAATTCCATACCCAATACCACCCGTAGGAGGCATTCCAATCTCCAAAGCATTCAGGAAATCCTCATCCGTATGGTTCGCTTCCTCATCTCCTGCCGCAAAAGCCTCCTCCTGGGCTGCAAAGCGCTCCCTCTGGTCAATGGGGTCGTTTAACTCGGAATAAGCATTGCACATCTCCCGGCAGGTAATGAACAGCTCAAACCGCTCCACATAGCCCGGCTTGTCCGGCTTCTTTTTTGTCAGGGGCGAAATCTCAATGGGATGGTCCATGACAAAAGTAGGCTGAATCAGTTTTTCCTCAACAAATTCCTCAAAGAACAGATTCAGAATGTCGCCTTTTTTATGCCTGTCTTCATAATGAACGCCCTTTTCATCCGCCAGTTTCTTAGCCGCTTCTGTGTCCGGAACCGTGTCAAAATCAACACCCGCATATTTCTTGACTGCATCCACCATGGTAATTCTTTCAAAAGGCTTGCCCATATCGATTTCCACATCGCCGTAGGTAATCTTTGTGGTGCCGCATACTTCCTGTGCCACATGGCGGAACATATCCTCTGTCAAATCCATCATGCCGTTGTAATCCGTATAAGCCTGATACAATTCCATTAAGGTAAATTCCGGATTGTGCCTTGTATCAAGGCCTTCATTCCGAAATACTCTTCCGATTTCATACACTCTCTCAAGGCCGCCTACAATCAGCCTCTTTAAATACAGCTCCAGAGAAATTCTAAGCTTCACATCCTCATCCAGAGCATTATAATGGGTTTCAAAGGGTCTTGCTGCTGCACCGCCCGCATTGGAAACGAGCATGGGGGTTTCCACCTCCATAAAGTTTCTGTCGTCTAAAAAACGGCGGATGGAGCTTATAATCTTACTGCGCATGATAAATGTCTTCTTCACATCTTCATTCATAATAAGGTCAGTATATCTTTGTCTGTAGCGAATATCCGTATTGGTAAGGCCATGCCATTTTTCCGGCAGAATCTGCAGGCTTTTAGACAGCAGTGTCACTTCCGAGGCATGAATGGAAATTTCCCCGGTCTTTGTTTCAAAAACCTCGCCCCTGATGCCTACGATATCGCCTACATCATACTTCTTAAAGAACCCATAGGACTCTTCCCCTATGCTGTCCCTTGCCACGTAGGACTGGATATTTCCCTGTAAATCCTGCACGTTGCAAAAGGATGCCTTGCCCATGACGCGCTTGCTCATAATGCGTCCGGCAACATTGACTTCCTGTCCCTTCATTTCCTCATAGTTATTTTTAATATCCATACTATGGGCTGTTACATTATATTTTGTGATTTCAAAAGGATTCTTTCCGGCTTCCACCAGATTTGCAAGCTTCTCACGACGAACCTTTAAAAGCTGGTTTAAATCCTGTTCCTGTACATTTTGGTTTTTCTCTCCCATGCCTGCCACTCTTTCTATCGTATTTTAATTAGAGCGCTGGATTTCCAACACTTTATACTTAATGATGCCTACCGGCGTCTCTGCTTTTACGGTATCCCCTTCTTTTGCTCCAATCAAAGCCTTTCCAAGAGGAGATTCATTGGATATTTTGCCTTTCAAGCTGTTTGCCTCGGTGGAGCCTACAATCTTAAAGGTCATTTCTTCCTTCAGTTCCAAATCCTTGATACGGACCTTACAGCCGATATTGATTTTATCAAGGTCTACTTCATCCTCCACAACGACTTCCGCATTTTTCAGTATTTTTTCCAGTTCTTCAATTCTGGCTTCAATATCCCTCTGCTCATCCTTTGCTGCATCGTATTCCGCATTTTCAGATAAGTCTCCCTGCTCTCTTGCTTCTTTAATCTTCTGAGCTACTTCTTTTCTTTTGACTACCTTTAAATCGTGCAACTCATCTTCGTATTTTTTCAGACCTTCATAGGTTAATATATTTTTCTTTTCTTCCATTTTCATTCACCTTTCTGCAATTTATGCGAAATACCCTTATAACTGCATTATTATACCGTACTTTTTAAGGCTCTGTCAAGGTATATCCTGGGGGATATGTAAGTTATTCCCTTTCCTTCCCTTCTTAGGTATTTTTCCTTTGCCGAATCTGAAAAAGCGTCAAAATATACACACCCCTCTGCAAGATATTCAGCGGAAATCCAAAAATCATCCCTGACATCCATTACAATATGATATTTCTCTCCCACTTCCCCGGAAGCCGTAAAAGCAACCGTAAGCCCGCTTTCCTCATACATTTCCTCTGCCAGATATTCATAACCCTCCGTATCATCCACCAGAAATTCCAGATAATTCAGACTGCTGCAATAGGGCATTAGCAATTCCTTAAAATCCACTCTGCTCCTATCGGCTATCAGCACTTTTGTAGCCCTTCGGAAGGCACATTCCTTCTTTAGAAATTCTGCCAGACATGCTTCCAGTACCGATAGAGGAAATTCCCCCGTAGTAGCGGACAGAAGCTTTTCCATTTTTTTATTCATCAGCACCTCATACAGCCTGTTTTTTATCTTTCCCCATATTCCTTTCGGCTTTTCCGAGATAAATTCCGGAAGCTTCAAAAAAGCCATGGGCGCTCCGCACACTACCACTTCCCCCGGCTGTATCTTCTCTCTTAAAAAAGAAAACAGCTCTTTCCCGGTTAGCTGCCTCTTTTCTCCCTGTATTAAAAAATATGGTGTTTCTCTATCCATGAGCATTCCTGCTTATTTGTTTTCCTAACAGTATATGCCTCTACTTCTCTAAAAACAACTGCTCTATGCTGTCTCTTAACTGCTCCATGGTCTCCATTTCATTCACCCTTCTTCTAAGCTCTGCAGAATGGGGAAGCCCTGTAGTATACCATGCCACATGCTTGCGCATTTCCCGGACGGCAGTGTATTCCCCTTTATAGGCCAGCTGCAGACCGGCATGGCGCAAAATGGTTTCTCTGATTTCATGCAGGGTTGGTTTCGGGGATTCCTTTCCTGTTTCCAGATAGTCTAAAATCTGCCGGAACAAAAAAGGATTCCCCCTTGCCGCCCTTCCTATCATAATGCCGTCACAGCCGGTTTGTTCCATAATTGCCTTAGCGCTTTTCCCGTCTACGATATCCCCGTTTCCGATAACCGGAATGGAAACCGCCTCTTTTACCTGCCTGATAATGTCCCAGTCCGCTTTTCCCGAATAATACTGTTCCCTTGTCCTTCCGTGAACCGCTATGGCTGCTGCCCCTGCCTGTTCCAGCCGCTTTGCCAGCTCCACTGCATTGATCTGTTCCTCGCAAAAGCCTTTTCTTATTTTTACCGTTACTGGTTTTTTTATTGCCCTTGCTGTTTTTTCCACAATTTCCGCAGCCAGCTTTTCATTCTTCATAAGCGCCGAGCCTTCCCCATTGTTCACCACCTTGGGCACAGGACATCCCATGTTGATATCCAGTATGGAAAAAGGCTTTTCTTCAATCCTTTTTGCCATTTCACTCATAAGCTCTGGCTCTGAGCCAAAAAGCTGCAGGGAAACCGGAAGCTCCTCCGGATGAATCTGCATCAGCTCTTCTGTATTTTTATTTTTATAAAAAATGGCTTTTGCGCTTACCATTTCCATGCACAAAAGCCCTGCTCCCTGCTCCTTGCAGAGCAAACGAAACGGCAGGTCGCATACTCCTGCCATAGGCGCTAATATAACCGGATTTTCCAAAGTTACATCGCCGATTGTAAGTGTCTTCATATATTCTCCATAGTCTTATCTGATTTCACGCTGTTTACCTGTGATTTCTTTTTTATGATGCTTGTTCCTGCCTGTAGCAGGTCTTTATCCCGCTATTACTGCTTTCCCGCATTCTTTTCATATATAATCCGAAGTCCGTCCAAAGTAAGGGTATTATCATAAACGTCAATCACATCTGTTTCATCTGCAATAATCCTGCCAAGGCCTCCGGTAGCAATCACCTTCAAGTCACTAAGACCGCTTTCCTTCTTTACCTGATTTACAATGTATTCTGTCTGGCCAATCTGTCCATACACCAGTCCTGCCTGCATACTTGTAACCGTTTCCTTTGCAAGAATACTGGAAGGCTTGCGGATTTCGATTCTGGGAAGCTTTGCAGTGTCCTCCCAAAGAGCCCTTGCAGAAATGCCAATGCCGGGAGCGGTAATTCCCACGCCAAAGCAGCCGTCCTCTGTAACCAGATCATAAGTGGTGGCAGTGCCGAAATCCATCACAAGGGCGGGACCGCCGTATTTCACATAAGCGGCTACCACATCCACTATCCGGTCCGCTCCGATTTCCCTTGGATTATCAGTGGTAACCTTAATGCCTGTTTTCGTTCCCGGTCCCACTACAATGGGATTGCTGCCGAGATAACGGACACATGAACCTACCAGTGCATGCATCACATTTGGCACCACGCTGGCAATAATGGTTCCTTCCACCTGTTTTTTTTCAACCCCGTTCATTTTCAGTAAATCTGTAAGCAGCATCCCGTATTCATCGGATGTTCTGGGAATTTTGGTAGTAATCCGAAAGGTGGTAATCAGTTTTTCTCCCTCATATGCTCCGCATGTAATATTGGTATTTCCTACATCAATAACTAAAATCATGTTTTTCCCTCCCATGTTCTTTACCTTGTCCGGACGTCAATGATACAGTACACTAATTCTCCGAAGCTTCTTCTTCATCCAGCAGGCTTCCCACATTCTCCTTCAAAATAAACACTTTATAGTATAAGCTCAATGATTCAAACAATTCCTGTCTTTTTCGTTTGATTTCTCCAATCAGAAGCCCGCTGCTGATTTCATCATACAAGATATCCTCTTCCGCCGCATCCGTCTCTAAGGAAATACTTCCATCCTCTTCAAAAACAATGGTAAAGACGCCGCCTACCTCCTCCGTAAATAAGACTGCTATAATATGCAGCTCCTCCTTTATGGATTCCGGCAGGCCTTTAAAGCTCTCATTAAAATAATATTTCTTTTCGTAAGCATTGGCTCCGCAGAGCACCACTCTGTTTTCTTCCACGTTTTACTCCTTATACATAGCCATAAAGCCCCCTGACGGAAACTTCCCCGGCATATACTTTTACAAGCTTTCCTTTTTCATCTTCCACTAAAAGCTCGCCCTTTTCATTGATTCCCTTTGCGCAGCCTTCCCATTCTCCTTTGGGGTCCAGCACCTTTACTTTTTTATCCCTGTTGATTAAAAGCCCGTTATACTCTTCCAAAAGTCCTCTTAAGTCCTCCTGCGCCAGAAATATTTCGTAATCCCGTTCAAAGCATTCCATGACAGCAGCGGTCAGCTGTGCTCTTGTAAGCTTTTCTCCCTTTTCTAAAAAAAGAGACGTGGCGGTTTCTTTAATTTCTTCCGGAAATTCCGTTTCATTCACATTGATTCCCGTACCGATTACTACGGAATGAATATAATCCATTTCCGCATTCATTTCCGTCAAAATACCGCAGACCTTTTTTTTATTTACCACAACATCATTGGGCCATTTAATAAAAGCCTCAAGTCCTGTAGTCTTCCTGATTCCTTCCGCCACAGCCAGCGCCATGACCAGAGTCACCATGGATGCCTTGTCCGGATGAAAAGATGGCTTTAAGCCTATGGACATATAGATGGAGTTTCCCTTTGGCGAGCTCCAGGAACGTCCTCTTCTTCCTTTTCCGCTGTTTTGCTTATCTGCAACTACTAAAGTACCATGAGGTTTTCCCTCTTCAAGCAGTCGTTTCGCGTCTGTATTGGTAGAGCCTGTTTCTTCCAGACAGTAAAGCTGCCTGCCCGCCCATTTTGTATGGAGTCTGCCTGCAATTTCACTGGCTGACAAAATATCCGGCTGGTTCAGAAGCTTATACCCCTTGTTTTTTACCGCCTCTATTTCATAGCCTTCCTCCTTTAACTGGTTCATCACCTTCCAGACGGCAGTCCTTGATACTCCAAAATGATTGCACAGCTCCTGTCCGGACACGTAATTTTCCCGTTCCCTTAAAAGGCTCAATATTTCTGTTTTCATATTCCGATTCCTTTTCTATGCGCCTAGAGTTGCCGCCATAACGGCTTTAATAGTGTGCATTCTGTTTTCGGCCTCGTCAAATACTACGGACTGGGCGGATTCAAATACCTCATCAGTCACTTCCATTTCCGTAATGCCGAATTTTTCTCCCATTTCTTTGCCGATTTTTGTATTTAAATCATGGAATGCCGGGAGACAGTGCATGAAAATAGCGCCATCCTTTGCATTTTCCATAATCTTCCGATTCACCTGATAAGGCTTTAATTCTTTGATACGGCTTTCCCATACCTCATCCGGTTCTCCCATGGATACCCACACATCCGTACAGATTACATCCGCATCCTTCGTTCCTGCCATGGCATCTTCCGTTAAAGTAATGGTTGCGCCTGTTTCCTTTGCAATTGCCTCACATTGCTCCACCAGCTCCTGACCTGGAAAATATGCCTTTGGCGCACAGGCAACAAAATTCATGCCCAGCTTTGCACAGACAACCATATAGGAATTTCCCATATTATATCTGGCATCCCCCATATAAGCCAGAGTAATTCCCTTTAATTTTCCAAGATGTTCCCTGATAGTGAGCATGTCCGCCAGCATCTGGGTAGGATGAAACTCATTGGTAAGCCCGTTCCATACGGGAACTCCCGCATTTTTTGCAAGCTCCTCCACGATTTCCTGCTCAAAGCCCCGATATTCAATGCCCTCATACATTCTGCCAAGAACCCTTGCTGTATCTTCAATGCTTTCCTTTTTGCCTATCTGTGAACCGCTTGGATCCAAATAAGTGGTTCCCATTCCCAGGTCATGGGCAGCCACTTCAAAAGAGCAGCGGGTTCTTGTACTGGTCTTTTCAAAAATCAGGGCAACATTCTTTCCCTTCAGCGTATCTACCGGAATGCCCTGTTTCTTTTTTGCCTTAAAATCTGCTGCCAAATCCAGCAAATATAATATTTCCTCCGGAGTAAAATCCAAAAGCTTTAAAAAATGCCGTCCTTTTAAATTGATTTCTGCCATATCTTCTCACATCTCCTCTGTTTTTCTATATTTATTCAGGCAATTGCAAAAATAAAGGGCGCTCCCTAAGAAGGAATCGCCCTGTTTCTCTTATTATTTTTGTGCCATTACTTCTTTTATGCTGGTTGCAAGTCCTGCAAGAGACTGAATCTCGGAAGGAATAATAATCTTTGTTGCATTTCCGTTTGCTGCTTTTTCAAAGGATTCCAGACTCTTTAAGTGAAGCACTGCTTCATCCGCTCCTGCTTCCTTCAGCATACGGATACCGTCTGCACTTGCCTGCTGTACCTTCAGGATTGCTTCTGCCTGACCTTCTGCTTCACGAATCATCTTTTCCTTTTGGGCTTCTGCACGAAGGATTGCGGACTGCTTTTCTGCTTCCGCTTCCAAAATTGCAGATTCTTTATTACCTTCTGCTACAAGGATGGTGGATTTCTTTTCACCTTCTGCTCTTAAAATAGCTTCACGGCGTTCACGCTCTGCCTTCATCTGCTTTTCCATGGCATCCTGAATAGCTGCCGGAGGAATGATATTCTTTAACTCTACACGGTTTACCTTAATGCCCCATGGGTCGGTGGCAATATCCAGTGTGCTGCTCATCTTGGAGTTAATCATCTCTCTGGATGTAAGGGTCTGGTCCAGTTCGATTTCACCGATAATATTACGCAGGGTGGTTGCCGTCAGGTTTTCAATTGCCATAATCGGATTTTCCACACCGTAAGCATACAGCTTGGGGTCTGTAATCTGGTAGAACACTACCGTATCGATTCTCATGGTTACGTTATCCTTTGTAATAACCGGCTGCGGTGCGAAATCCACTACCTGTTCTTTCAATACGACCTTTTTCGCCACGCTGTCGATAAAAGGTATTTTAAAATGAATGCCTACTGACCATGTTCCCTGATAAGCTCCCAGACGCTCTACCACATAGGCATGTGCCTGAGGCACGATTTTAATACAGGAAACTACAATACAGATAATAATAATCAATAATATACTCGCTGCTAATACTGATCCCATTTTCTTAATCCTCTTTTCTTTCTTCTACAATTAACTTTGCGCCATCAATTGCCCTGATAATAACTACTGTGCCAACCGGTATTGTCTTTGACTTGTCTGCGTTTCTTCCCATCCATTCCACGCCATTGACCGTTACCCTTCCGGCTCCCTGCAGATTATCAATTTCACTGATAACAATTGCCTGCATTCCTACAAGACTTTCCGCATTTGTCTTTATTCTGTCTTTATTAAAATACTTGACCGCTATCGGTCTTGTAAAAACCAGCAATATGCCTGACACAAGAACAAACAATACAATCTGTACAAATACCGGCGCTCCCAGCATGGCTGCCAAAGCCGCAATCAGCGCGCCGCCTGCAAACCAGATAGTGGCCAGCCCTAAGGTTGCCAGCTCCACTATAATGAAGACGACAAGCAGTACAAGCCATATAAGTACCGGCTGTCCCATAGATGCTGCATTTGATAAAATCATCATATGCTTCTCCCCTTTTCTTTTGTTATTTCTTATCATACTATATATTTTTTTATAATTCAAGGAAATTTTTGGGGGGATTTTTTTGTTTTTGTTTTTGTGGAGACGTTTTTGCGGAGAGGGGGTGGGGTGGTAAGGGGGGGACGCGAAAGAGGGAGATGGGTGGGTGGACGGCTGTGTTTTTGAGGGCGCTTTTACTAAACAGCCTGAAATAAGGTGTTGGCAGCGAACGGGTCGTCCTATAGCGCCGTCCGTGGCGCAATAGGACTAAAATTGCCATCCGTGGCAATTTTACCCTGGGTAGTGGACAGGCTGTTAAGTAAAAGTGCCCTCAAAAACAATGCCGTCCACCCACCCATCTCCCTCTTTCGCTGTTTCTTGGCATGCCGTGGCTGTGAATTGTTTATAAATTTTACTTGTTTATGTATTTTATTTATTATGTATTTTATTTATTATGTGGTTTATTTATTATGTGGTTTATTTATTATGTGGTTTATTTTTTATGAGTTTTTAGAAAAGCATATTACAAGTTAGGGCTTTATTTATTCTTTAAAAGTGTTAGATAATATGACAATGCAATAATACCAAAAAATATCTTACAAATGCCTCAAGCACCTTACAAAATCCCAAACCTAAACCCGGGCCTTTCGATGCACAGCAGGAGCAGGCAGCTTATAGAAAAGTCTTTTGGGCCTTGATGAAAGCGCCGGTCCTTACACACCGTTCTTTGGTGTGTTAGTACCGCTGCGTTTTCATAGAGCGAGAGCGTGCCCATAAGACTTTTCTATAAGCTGCCTGCTCCTGCGTCCCCCCAACCAATCACCTTTACCTTATACACCTCCTGTAAACATCCCGTCTCCTAAAACCCAAAAAGAAAGGCCTCCCCGGTGAATATCCTTCACCAGCCGAAGCCTTCCATCATTTTCAACTTTTTATCAAGTTCTACCAGAATACATGTGAACCAATCACTATGCCCGGGTGGGCGCCTACTCGGTTAAAGTGGGTAGCTCCGCCAACGTTGGTGGCTCCATCCACTGCTGCCTGTGCGGCCTGCATGCAGGAAGCCTTAGGACCTCTTGCCGCAATTGCAGCGACCTTGCCGTTAGTGGCAGGCGGGAACTGACCCGGTGCGGTAATGACTCCGATAATGCTGCCCGGATAGCCGCCGCTTCTTACACGGTTCATTACTACTGCTCCTACTGCCAGCTGTCCTTCATAGGGCTGGGAACCGGCTTCACACTGGATTAATGCCGCAAGCAATGTTACATCTGATACGCTTGTAGGAACCGCTCCCTGATTCTTGGAGAGTTTTTTCAATTCCTTGGCTCTTTCTTCATCCTCAATTTCTTTTGTGGTCTTTCCTGTCTCTACCGTAAATGCCAGCGTGGCAAATTCTGCTGAAACATATCCCACTGTATCTTCGTCATACTGAACAGCTACCCAGTCATCTGACTGCTCCACTGCAACCAGTGTCTCTCCGTTTTTTACAAGACCATAAACTCCGGCTTCTTCAGATGCCTCTTTTCTCACTCTGAGAGCATCCGTGGTAATGGTGGCCTTTAAGGTTCCGGCTTCTTCTCTCAGCGCCGCGGCCTCTTCTCCAAAGAGCAAATATTCATTCTTAGCCCAGCCTGTCAGGTTGCCGCTCTGAATTTTGGTCCAATCTCCGTTTTGCTCTAAAATAATACCGCCGCAGTTTTTAAAAAGCTTACCTGCTACTGCTGATTCTTCATCTGCCTCTTCTCTTACATTCACAGAGTCAGATACATTTGCCATAACCAGCGTATCCAAATCCACCTGTTCTGCTTCCTCTTCTTCTGCTTCCATCCGGGCTTCCGCTTCTCCGGCTACAAAAGAAACCTCTTCTTCTGCTTCTTCATCTGTCTGATTCATCTCTTCTGTTTGCTGAATCTGTTCTTCCTCCGGCTCTTCTCCAGAAGCTGAAAGCTCATTTTCTTCGTCGCCCTCCATGTAAGAGGCAACACCTGCTGTCAAAGTATCTAAATGTTCATTTTCTTCTGCAAGGACCATTATGCTGTCCTGACTTATCAGTAGGAAGCAGACTAACATACATGCCATGATCCTTCCAGATATAGTTTTTTGTGTTCTCATAATATCCTCCATCCGGTTTATTTAGACTCTGTTACATCCTGTTTCAATTTTGTTTCAAATATTACAAAATTATTAAATATCCGGCTTGAAGGTTATCATATCAGAAATATTTATTTTTGTCAAATATCTTCTTAATTTTTTCTTAAGAGGGAGTAACCGTTCAGCCCCCAGCTTTCCCGTACCGGAATCAGAACCGGCTGCAGGCAGAAAATGTTTCTACGTCGCCACGCTCCCGCTCTGATAAAAACGCAGCAGTGCTAAGCTCGAAAATACCTCGCTAAGCACTGGCGTTTTTATAAGGGCTCCTTTAGAAATCATTTTCTGCCTGCAGCCGGTTCTGATTCCGGTACGGGAAAGCTGGGGGCTGAACTGTACAAAAAGGGCACAGCGCACAGCAGTGCTACATATTTTTTGATTTATTCACACATGCGCACTGCGCTTCCATAACTGCTGAACGCAATCCCTTTTCTTCCAGCACCTTTACAGCTTCAATGGTGGTTCCTCCGGGGGAGCAGACCATATCTTTTAATTCTCCCGGATGCATTCCTGTTTCCAGCACCATCCTGGCACTCCCCAAAACTGCCTGTGCCGCAAATTCATACGCCTGCTTTCTGGGCATTCCGTCTGCTACTGCGGCGTCTGCCATAGCTTCAATAAACAAAAAAACATACGCCGGGGAACTGCCGCTGACGCCTACCACCACATCCATTAACCCTTCTGCCACTTCAATGGCTCTGCCAAAGCTTTCAAGCAGCGTCAATATCTCCTTTTTTTCTTCTCCCGACAATAATTCATGAAAGCAGACCCCTGTACAGCCCTCGCCTACCAGCGCAGGGGTATTTGGCATACACCTTACAAGCTTAACTGCCTTACCAAACTGCCCTTCCAGCCATTCCATGGTTTTTCCCGGTGCAATGCTTACGATAACTGCATCTTTTTTTATGCTGTCCTTTATTTCTGCAATGACTTTTTCATACATCTGGGGCTTTACGGAAAGGAAAAGGATATCGCTTTCAGAAGCTGTTTCCACATTGCTCTCCATACCGGTAATTCCCCATTTCTCCACAGCCTTTACAACCGTTTCCTTCCTTCTGCCGGAGCCCAGAATATCCTCTGCCCTCACAAGCTCCTTCTGAATCATTCCTCCAATTATGGCAGATGCCATATTCCCAAGTCCTATAAAACCAATTTTCATTTTCCTTTCCTCCTGTTAAGTCTTATTGCTGCCAGACAATTGGGAAACACCCGGCAGCTGGTCCCTCTGTCTTTTAGCCTCATACATCAAAACAGCTGCCGCTACTCCCGCATTCAGTGATTCCACCTGTCCTTCCATGGGAATCTTCAAATAAGCTGAAGCCAGCCCTGCTGTTTCCTCCGTCAGCCCATTCCCCTCATTTCCTATCAGGAATGCTGTTTTTTCCCTAAAATCAATATAGTCATAAAAATTCCTTCCGCTTAAATGAGCTGCATAAATTTTTATCCCTAAGTCTTTCATATATGCCAGCGCTAAGGAAAGCTTTTCTACATATATAAAGGGAATTCTGTAAATAGAACCCATAGTTGCCCTGATAGTTTTTGGATTATAAATATCCACTGTATTTCTGGTCATAATCACTCCGTGGATTCCTGCCCCTTCTCCAGTTCTTAAGATAGTCCCAAGATTTCCCGGATCCTGTATATCCTCCAATACCATCCATAAACCATTAGGCACAGCCAGCACTTCCGGAAGCGTATAAAAAAACTGCTCCACCACGCACAAAATTCCCTGGGGCGTTTTCGTGTCACACATTTTTTCAAACACATCATCCGCCACTACTTCATATTTCATTTCCTGAAGCTTGGCAGATAATTCTCCCTTATCGGATATACTTTTTTTAAACAGCTTTTCCGACACATATATTTCTTTAATCCGCTCATTTGGAGCCTCTAAAAACATTTTAACGCCTTCCACCACAAAGGAATGCTGTTCTTTCCTTGCTTTTGCCTTTCCTGTAAGCTGTATCACATTTTTTATTCTGCTGTTAGAGCTTGAAGTTATCATATTATGCACCTGTTTCATTTTCTTTTTATGATGTATCATAACAGATATTGCTGTTATATACAAAGATTATAGAAATCAATTTTTGCAGGCAGTTTTCTTCCCGGACACCGGGATGGATTCCCCCGGAAAATGATTTCTTAAGTCTGCCCTTATAAAAACGCCAGCGCTTAGCGAGGTTCTTTCGAGCTTAGCACTGCTGCGTTTTTATCAGAGCGAGAGCGTGGCAGCGTAGAAACATTTTCCGGGGGAATCCATCCCGGTGTTCAGGAAGAAAACTGCCTGTCAAAAATTGATTTCCAAAACCTGAAAGGGGATTTGAATGCCCTGTACCCTCATCCAAATCCTCTTTTATTCATTTACCGTATAAATATTTCCCATGATTATTTATTACATTTTACATGGATAATATCCTGCTGACTTCATATTGGTATTCGGAAATATCCTTCTTCATGGCAAGGGCTTCATCAATGTCAAAATCCAGAAATTCCCCATGCTGATAACCCACTACACGGTTTGTCTTCCCCTGACATAGTATATCTGCTGCATAGGCACCCATAATGGAAGCATAAAAACGGTCCTTACAAGTAGGGTTTCCTCCTCTTTGCATATATCCTAAAATGGTAGCTCTTGTTTCAATTCCCGTGGCAGCCTCAATTCTTCTTGCCATGGAAGTAGAATGACCAATGCCTTCTGCATTGATGATAATATGATGGGTCTTTCCTCTTTTTCTGTTATTTATAATATTGTTAATGATATTTTGTTCATTATAGTCGTACTTTTCCGGAAGGAGAATGTCTTCTGCACCATTGGCAACACCGCACCACAAAGCAATATAACCGGCATCCCTTCCCATTACCTCGATAATGCTGCACCTTTCATGGGATGATGAAGTATCTCTTACCTTATCTATGGCATCCATTGCCGTATTGATTGCTGTATCGAAACCGATTGTATATTCGGTACAGGCAATATCCAAATCTATCGTTCCCGGTACTCCAATTGTATTGATGCCCTGCTTGGAAAGAGCCTGAGCGCCTTTATAAGAGCCGTCGCCTCCAATTACTACAATACCGTCAATTCCATGCTTCTTGCAAATCTCAGCGCCTGCATGCTGACCTTCCAGAGTACGGAATTCCGAACACCGGGCAGTGCCCAGTATGGTGCCGCCCCTTTGAATGATATCTGACACATTTTGCTTTTCCAAATCTATGATTTCTTCATTTAACAAACCCTGGTAGCCTTTTTTTATGCCCTTTATCTTCACACCGTTTGCAATGCCTTTTCTTACCACCGCACGTATTGCCGCATTCATTCCGGGAGCATCGCCGCCGCTTGTTAAGACACCAATCGTTTTAATTTCCTTTGCCATGGGTTATTCCTCCTCTTTTTTCTTCCTCATTTTAATTCATTTTCCTTGGCTTTTCAATGATTTCCATACAAAATATTTAATTAATGTAACGACTCAGCCAGCGGCCTTCCCCCTCAGGCGTTTTACACCAATATCACATTCTCTTTTCCGAATCTTTCCATCAGCCTGCCAAGCAAAACCCTGTCAGCATTTACATTCTGGTTTTTAGGCAGCTCCTTCTTGCCTCTTTCCTTTTCCACAAAAACAACAATTCCGTCTTTTCCCTCTGATTCTGAAAGCATGCTGTAAAGCTCTTCCTTGTTTGCCTCAAAGCTTTCCTTGTCCGGGAACTTAATCCATAATTTTCTTCCGATTTCATCAAATCCTACAATCCGCCTGCAGATAAGCTTTCCGTCTTTTTCTTCCTCAAGGCTGACTTTACCGGTAAGAAACACTTTTTTATCCTCCACCAGAAGACTGCTGTATTTTTCATAGGTTGCCGGAAATACGATTACTTCAATACTGCCAATTAAATCTTCCAGAACCAAAAATGCCATTATCTTATCATTTTTCGTATATTTTATTTTCTTATCAGTAATCAGTCCTCCCACGGTTACTTCTTTTCCATCCTCCAACTTTACCAGACCGGTTTCTTCCTCCATTAAAAATTCCCCTGTTGTTGCCGTAATATGCTTTTTCCAAAAGCCCTCGTATTCCTGCAGCGGATGCCCGCTTACATAAACACCGATTACCTCTTTTTCAAAAGCAAGCATCATTTCCTTTTCATATTCTCCCACTTCCGGCAGTTTTATGGAAAATGTCTCCTTTTCCTCATCGCTTGCCAAGTCAAACAATGTCATCTGCCCCGCCATGGTATTTTTCTTATCCTTTACAATATGGTCATAAATCTGATTGTATACTGCCATAAGCTGCTTTCTGCTACCTTCAAAGCAGTCAAAAGCGCCTGCCTTAATAAAGTTTTCCAAGACCCTTTTATTTAACTGGGAATCTGACATGCGGGTAATAAAATCGTTTAAATCCACAAATGTTCCCCTTGCAATCCTTTCTGCCACAATAGATTCGATTACGGGCCGGCCCACGCCTTTTATGGCCGTAAGGGCAAAACAGATAGCTCCATTCTTTACAGAAAAATTCTTCTCCCCTTCATTCACATCCGGCGGCAGTATCTGAATTCCCATATTCCTGCTTGTAAGAATATATTCCGCCACCTTTCCGGAATTATCAATGACAGAAGTCAGAAGAGCTGCCATAAATTCCACCGGATAATAATATTTCAGCCACGCTGTCTGGTAGGAAACAACTGCATAAGCTGCTGCATGGGATTTATTAAAGGCATATTTGGCAAAGTCCATCATGTCACCATAAATCTGCCCTGCCACCTTTTCCGGAATTCCGTTCTTTATACATCCGGGCACTCCTTCTTCTTCATTTCCGAAAATAAAGTTGGCCCGTTCCTTTTCCATAACAGCCTGCTTTTTTTTGCTCATGGCACGGCGTACCAAATCGCTTCTTCCTAAAGTATATCCCCCTAAGTCCCTGACAATCTGCATAACCTGCTCCTGATATACGATACAGCCATAGGTAGGCTTTAAAATAGGCTCCAGCTGGGGGCAGGAATAGACAACCTGGTCCGGATGATTCTTTCCATAAATATATTTGGGAATAAAATCCATGGGACCTGGTCTGTATAAGGAAATTCCAGCAATAATATCTTCTAAGGACTGGGGCTTTAGCTCCTTCATAAACACCTTCATGCCGGCGCTTTCAATTTGAAATACCCCTTCTGTCCTGCCGGTCCCGATATAATCCAGCACCTTTTTATCATCATAATCAATTTTACTCATGTCTATAAGGGTGCCGCTGCCTTTTTCTATCATCTTGAGAGCATTCTGAATTACGGTTAATGTGCGGAGTCCTAAGAAATCCATCTTTAACAGCCCCAGCTCTTCCAGGGTAGTCATAGTAAACTGGGTTGTAATGGAACCATCCGAACCTCTGGAAAGAGGTACGAATTCATCTGCCGCCTTTGGACAGATTACAACTCCCGCCGCATGCATGGAAGTATGCCTTGGAAGCCCTTCAAGCCTTTTGCACATGTCAATTAAATAATGAACCTGTTCATCATTTTCATATAGAGTGCGAAACTCGGGATTCATTTCTAAAGCCTTGGCAATGGTAATATTCAATTCATTGGGTATCATCTTCGCAATGGAATCCACATAGCTGTAAGGCAGGTCCATAACCCTTCCCACATCCCGAATCACTCCTTTTGCAGCCATAGTACCAAAGGTGACAATCTGCACCACCTTTTCCTGTCCATACTTCTCTCCAACATAATCAATTACCTCCTGCCTTCTCTCAAAGCAGAAATCAATATCGATATCCGGCATGGATACACGTTCCGGATTCAGGAAACGTTCAAATAACAGTTGATATTTAATCGGATCGATATCCGTAATCTTCAGGCAGTAGGAAACAATACTTCCTGCTGCTGAGCCCCGTCCCGGCCCCACGATAATATCATGCTCTTTTGAATAATTAATAAAGTCCCAGACAATGAGAAAATAGTCTACATAGCCCATTTTTTCAATAGTGGACAATTCATATTCCAGCCTTGCTTCCAGCTCTCTTAAAGTTATATCCTGTTTTAACTTTTCTTTATTCAGTGGATTTCCCCAGTCTACAGCTTTTCCTTCCGTATTAGAAATACAGATAAACTCCTGAGAATTTTTTATTTCCTCAGAACCATAACGGAACAAAAGACCGTCATAGCAAAGCTTTTCCAAATACGTATAAGATGTATAGCCCTCCGGCACTTCATAGTGGGGCAGCTTGGTTTTCCCAAATTCAATTTCCACCTGACAGCGCTCTGCAATTTTATGGGTATTTTCCAAGGCTTCCAGCGTATAGGGGAAGAGCTGCTTCATTTCCTCTTCACTTTTGATATAATACTGCCCGCCCGCATAACGCATTCTGTCTTCATCTGCCAGCTTCTTTCCGGTCTGGATACAAAGAAGGATGTCATGAGGCTTTTCGTCCTCAGCATAAGTATAATGCACGTCATTAGTGGCCACTAACGGAATCTGAAGCTCCCTGCTCATCTGTAAAAGCGCCGTATTTACCATTCTCTGCTCCGGGATGCCATGGTCCTGAAGCTCCAAAAAGTAATTGCCTTTTCCAAAGCAGGCTTCATATTTTAATGCAGATTTCTTTGCCTCATCTATAAGCCCTTTGGAAATATATCTCTGTACTTCACCGGCAAGACAGGCGGAAAGAGCAATAATCCCTTCATGATACTTATTTAATACTTCCATATCCACACGGGGTTTATAATAATAGCCTTCCGTAAAGCCCCTGCTGACAATATGCATCAGGTTTGCATAACCAGTGTTATTTTCTGCCAATAACACCAGATGGTAATACCGGTCCTCTCCTCCCGTAAGCTCCTTATCAAATCTGGAATTTGGAGCCACATATACCTCACAGCCTATAACGGGGCGAATCCCCTGTTCTTTTGCAGCCCTGTAAAAATCAATGACGCCAAACATAACGCCATGGTCCGTAATTGCCACACTGTCCATGCCTAGTTCCTTTATGCGCTTCACACATTCCTTTATTTTATTGGAGCCATCCAACAGAGAATATTCTGTATGGACATGAAGATGAGTAAATGCCATTCCTTTTTCCTTTCTCTTTCCCGCTTCACATCTGAAAGCTTCCGTATGAATCTGTTTCTTCTATATATAATAGCTTTTTATCTATAGGATTGCAACAGTTCAGTATAGCACAAAAAAAGAAGCGTCCAGGCTTGAACGCTCCTTTTCCTGCAGGCATCCTTTCAGAACATCCCATAGATTATAAATACTTCTTTAATACTTCTGCTTTATCTAATTTTTCCCATGGAAGGTCCAAATCATTCCTTCCAAAATGCCCATAAGCAGCAGTCTGCTTGTAAATTGGGCGGCGAAGGTCCAGCATCTTAATAATGCCGGCTGGACGAAGGTCAAAGTTTTCCCTTACGATATCCACCAGCTTTTCTTCCGAAATCTTCCCGGTTCCAAAGGTATCTACCATAACAGACATAGGATGTGCAACCCCGATGGCATATGCCAGCTGAATTTCACACTTTTCTGCCAGACCTGCTGCCACAATATTTTTTGCCACATATCTTGCTGCATAAGCGGCGCTTCTATCCACTTTTGTGCAGTCCTTTCCGGAAAAAGCACCGCCGCCGTGACGGGCATATCCGCCATAGGTATCCACAATAATCTTACGTCCTGTCAAGCCACTGTCACCATTTGGTCCGCCGATTACAAAACGCCCTGTGGGATTAATGAAATACCTGGTCTCTTCATCAACCAGCTCTTTAGGAAGGACTGGATCAAATACATATTTCTTAATATCTGTATGAATCTGTTCCTGAGACACCTCAGGATCATGCTGTGTGGACAATACCACCGCCTCTAAACGCTTTGGCTTTCCAGATTCATCGTATTCTACGGAAACCTGGCTTTTCCCATCCGGCCTTAAATAAGGCAATGTACCCTCTTTCCTCACCTTTGTCAACTGCAAAGCAAGCTTATGGGCAAGACTGATGGGATATGGCATATATTCTTCCGTCTCATTGGTAGCATAGCCAAACATCATTCCCTGGTCGCCGGCTCCAATGGCATCGATTTCCGTATCGGTCATTTGATTTTCTTTTGCTTCCAGTGCCTTGTCCACACCCATGGCAATATCCGTGGACTGCTCATCCAAAGCTACCATAACGCCGCAGGTATTTCCATCAAAGCCATACTCTGATTTGGTATAGCCGATTTCCTTTACCGTCTCTCTTACAATTTTTTGAATATCTACATAAGCCTTAGTGGTAATTTCCCCCATTACCATAACAAGCCCTGTAGTAGTACAGGTTTCACAAGCCACACGGCTCATCGGGTCCTGTTCCATCAATGCATCCAGTATGGCATCCGAAATAGCATCGCACATCTTATCCGGATGTCCTTCAGTTACTGATTCAGAAGTAAATAATAATTTCTCCATTTCATTTTCTCCTTTCAAATAGAAAAATCCGCTTGCAACAAGCGGATCCGATTTTTTAGTCAGAAGATCCTCTTATTGTTCGATGACTCGCTCAGGTTGGCACCTTCCTCAATTTTCCTATGGTCTTTCTGATTCTTAATCATTCTAAATCAGGAAATTTTTCGGCATAGAAAAACCCGTCCTTCAGGGGTTGCCGTGGCTTCACAGATCCTTTGTATCTCCACCACTCCAAATAAGAGACTTTGCAATATGGAATTTTCTCACTTAATGGTACTATACTCTTTTTCTATTAATTCGTCAATATATTTTGGCGAAAGAGCGGATAAAAAGTAATCGTTCAGCCTGCATTTTTTGAATTTGAGAACCCGGGAGTCGGAATATTTGAGGACTGTACGATTATACAAAATGGCAGAGAGTGAGCTCTAAGCCACCCACTCCTGCCATTTCTATTTTTCCAACTTACCAGGACTGCTTTTTATTCAATGTATATATAGAAGTTGTCCATATGTCTTTTTCCTTGGTTTTCTTGTTTACATAAGTAATACGAATATATGTAACCGGGAATAATTCATCATACGTATATTCAGACCCGCCACTTCCATAATTATAGCCATGGGTGTATATTGCTTTTTTGGCAAGTGATATCTTCTTATTGTTTTTTAGCTTTTTAAATTCTGCTTTACCGCTTTTATTAATCTTTCCCACTTCAATGGACTGCAGTTTATATTGCTTTTTCAAGACAACTTTTAATTTTCCAGATGTTTTTGTTGTATACGGATAATAACTATATAAATCTTTTCCTGCATATTTAATGCTTTTTATAGGACTGATATTTGTATGGGAACCAACTGCTTTCACTGTAATAGTCTTAGTGCATCTTACGTTGCCATCTTCTTTTATTACATCGAAGGTCACCTTATACTCCCCTGCCTTCTTTGCAAAAAAGCTCAGATAAGCACTGCGGTAATTTTCTTTTGTAGTTTTCTGATTTGTCTCCCAGTCCTTGGTGGTAATATTGAAACAGGACTCTCTTGTCTTTTTAACAAGCAGATTGCTGCTGCTAGATTTTATATTTCCCACTCGGTCACCGTCCATATCCAGATAAATATACGAAGTGGTGCCGCCGCCATAGCTGCTATTATAAGCATAGCCTACACCCATTTCAACATAATCATTATATTCCACCCCATTTTGGGAATCCTCCAACGTTTTGGCATTTACCTGCATTTCCATATTCATGGAAAACAAAAATGCCAAAGCTGCCAGAAAAATCCCCTGTATAGATGTCTTTATATATTTTTTCATGTTTTGCCCTCCATATCATTAATTCTTATAGTACAACTCATACTCTATGCTTCTGACAATGCCAAGCTTCATATCCTTATATGTTACCTTTACATACGTGACCGGATATAAATAATCGTAATTGACTTCTGATTCATAGGAATAATATTCACCGGGGCTGGAATAAGAATTCGCTTTATATTTGGTGCTTTCAGCCAAAGAAATATTCGTTTTATTTTTCACCTTCACATATACAGGTTCCGGATTATGCTCCTTATAAGCTTTCTCTGCATATTTTCCCACTTCTATTTTCTGAAGCTTAAACCCCTTATTCATAACAACCTGAAGCTTTCCGCTCTTTTTAGTAAAAAGATTAGTGCCTATGGAATTGTATAATTTCCCTGCATATTTTAAAGTTTTAACAGGTGTGGCATATTCTTCTGCATACACCCGGATATTTTTTTTGCAGGTTGTCTTTTTCTTTGCATTTTTAATGGTAACCGTCAGGGTGTATGTACCCTTCTTTTTTGCATGATAGGTAATTGTACTTCTTGACCTGCATTTTTGCTCCTTATCTCCCTCAAGCCTTACATATGTATACTCATTCCCGGTATATACAGCCTTTCCTGTAATTTTTGTAAGTAAGTTGGAACTGTTGCTTTTTACAGATGCAACGTAATCCCCCTCATTTACCAGATAAATGCTGCAGCTATTGCTCAATTCCCGAATTCCGGCCCTGACTTTTGTTGGATAACAGACCCCTTTTTTAGTGTCCAGCACATAAGTAGTGGTTTTGGACGCAGCCTGTGATTCTATTGCAAATGCGTTAAAATATCCAAATGCAATTATCAACGCCAGAAATGCAGCTGCAATTTTCTTAATTTGTTTCATATTTTCCCTCCTATTTAATTTATCGCTAAGTTTATTTATATAGTATAACATGCCATTGGATGAAAGTATATAACTATTTATTTTTAACTGCTCTATTTCTTAAGCCCTTTTCATAGAAAATATCTTTCTCTATTTATTCATATTTACTAAATTTCCATTCCTTCAGCACTATATTATTGACTTTTTTCCATAAAAATCTTATAATTTTAATAAGATAATTTTCAGTTTTACTATAACAGTTTTTCTCTATCTGCATTTAAGGAGGGGGGAGAATACTATGAAGAAAATAAATGTTGCCAATTTGATACCCGGAATGATAACTGCCGAAGACATCTATACCTATAACAATCAACTGATTGTTCAAAAAGGCACGGAGCTTACTGACAAAACCATTACCCGGCTTGAATTTTATTCTATTATCAATGTTTGGATAGAGGAGGAACAGCCGATTTCAAAAGCTTCCCTGCAGCAGATTGCAGACGAAGAGAAATGGCCCTATTCCAAGCTTATTCAGGCTACGCCTGAATTCAAGGAATATAAAGCGAACTTTGATGAGCTGGTAGAGGACTTTTCCCAATATTTAAACGATGTAGTAAACAAAAGCATTCCCATTGAACCTACTGAAATCTTAAAAAGGACCGTGGGGCTTTTGGATACCAGCAGCGGTCATGTGAGTTTTTTCCATATGCTTCACAATATGCGGGAATATGACGACACTACTTTTGCACACAGCATTAATGTAGCGCTTTTATGCAATGTACTTGCCAACTGGCTTGATTTTTCCCAGGAAGAAATCGATCTGGTTACCTTATGCGGACTATTCCATGATATCGGAAAGCTGTCCATTCCTAATGACATTATCAAAAAGCCATCCAAGCTTACTGATGCTGAGTATAAAATAGTTAAGACCCATACACTGGAAGGCTACAATGTATTAAAGAATCAGGACCTGAATGAACACATAAAAAATGCCGCCCTTATGCACCACGAAAGATTTGATGGCAGCGGTTATCCTTCCGGTTCTAAGGAGAACAAGATTGATATTTATGCTCAGCTCGTTGCCATTGCGGATGTTTATGAAGCCATGACAGCAGCAAGAGTATACCGTGGTCCCCTTTGTCCCTTTAAGGTCATTGAAATCTTTGAAAAAGAAGGCTTCCAAAAATATAATCCTCTTTATGTGCTGACCTTTTTGGAAAATGTAGTCCTAACCTATATAAACAATCGGGTTCGCCTGAATAATGGTGTGGAAGGAGATGTTATATTTATCAACAAGCATTATCTGTCCAAACCATTGGTTCGGTTCCGGGATAATTTTATTGATTTATCGCAGCATTCCGACTTGTCCATAGAAGCCATTTTGTAAAAAACTACAAGTTATAAAAAAGCTTACGGTACATTCCGTAGGCTTTTTATTTTCCTGCAACGCTTAGCTTACTTTCAATTTAAACTTCTGAGCCTGCTTCTCACTTGTTACTTTTTCAATGCTTGCACCCAGCCCCTGAAGCTTTATTTCAAAATCTTCATATCCTCTTTGAATGTATACAATATCATCAATGGTGGTGAAGCCTTCTGCTGCAAGCCCGGCTATTACAAGGGCAGCGCCGGCTCTTAAATCCGGTGCATTGATATGGGCTCCGGTATATTTGCTCACCCCGTCGATAATGGCAGTATTTCCTTCTACCTTAATGGATGCCCCCATTCTCGTCAGTTCATCCACATACTTAAACCTGTTTTCAAATATGCTTTCCGTCACAATGCTGGTACCCTCCGACAAAGCCAGAGTCACTGCAATCTGCGGCTGCATATCCGTTGGAAATCCCGGATAGGGCAAGGTCTTTACATGTGTATGGGTAAGAGGCTTGGAAGAAACCACCCGGACCGCATCATCCGACTCCTCTATTTCACATCCGATTTCCATCAGCTTTGCACTAATGGACTCCAAATGCTTTGGAATCACATTCTTTACGGTAATATCGCCTTTTGTAGCTGCTGCCGCAAACATAAAAGTTCCTGCTTCAATTTGATCCGGTATAACAGAATACTCTGTCTTATGGAGCTTTTCCACACCTTTGATACGGATTACATCTGTCCCGGCGCCTTTAATATTCGCTCCCATACTATTCAAAAAGTTTGCAAGATCTACTACATGAGGCTCCTTTGCAGCATTTTCAATAATAGTTTGTCCTTCAGCCATGGTAGCGGCCATCATAATATTAATCGTCGCTCCTACCGAAACCACATCCAGATAAATATGGCTTCCCTTCAGCCTTTCCGCTTCAGTAATAATCAGCCCGTGGGCAATTCTCACATCAGCTCCCAAAGCCTTAAATCCTTTAATATGCTGATCGATGGGGCGGCTTCCGATATTACATCCGCCCGGAAGGGCTACCTCGCCCTTTTTATACTTTCCCAGCAATGCCCCTAACAGATAGTAGGAGGCACGAATTTTCTTTATATAATCATCTTCAATGGTCAGATCCCGAATGGTAGAACCATTTACCTTGACCGTATGCCTGTCAATGCGTTCCACCATGGCTCCTACGCTCTGCACTGCCTGGATTAAAACATTGATATCTCTAACATCAGGTAAATTCTCTATCAATACTGTCTCGTCTGTCATAATAGAAGCAGCTAAAATAGCAAGCGCCGCATTTTTGGCACCGCCAATTTCCACTTCACCAACTAAAGGACTGCCGCCCTTAATGATATATTGCTCCATAAGACACCTCAAAGTTTATTCTCGCTACTCATAGTATATAACACCTTCATGGAATTTGTAAATAAAAAATAAAAATGGCCTGATTCTTCCTTTTATTTTCTTAATTCATATATTCCAATGGATTCACCTGGCTCCCGCCAATTAAAATCTCAAAATGCACATGGGGACCGGTACTTCTTCCCGTATTGCCGCTTAATGCAATTTTTTGTCCCTGTTTTACATAATCTCCCGGTTTTACCAGCACCTTGCTCAAATGTCCGTATCTGGTCTGCCTTCCATCCGCATGATTTATATACACCACATAACCATATCCGCTTCCCCATCCGGCTTTTGCTACCGTGCCGCCGGAAGATGCCATAACTGCCGTTCCTACAGGAGTTGCCCAGTCCACGCCCTTGTGCCATCTTCCCCATCTTCTTTTAAAACCTGAAGTAAAACGCCCGCCCGAAATAGGCTTAATATAGGTTGGCGGCACTTTCGTTCCGATTTCCACTACTTTCGGAACCGCCGCAATACTGACTTCTTCCTTTAGAATTTCTGTATCTGTAATGTCTTCATTTCGATAAGAAACAATGGACACTACCTTTCTATGTCCTGCTGAAGGCTGTTGGAGCACCTGGGATTCCGTAGTATACCATCCATCGTTATATACATATTCAATTTCTGCCTCGTAATCCTCTTCATAGTATACTTCTTCTTTATGCACCACCGACAGCTCCGGTTCCGGCACTGTAATTACCAGTTCGTCCCCTACACGGATGGTAGAGTTTTCATCCTCCAGATTCTCATTCATTTCTATAATTGCTTCCATGGGAAGATTGGTTTTCAATGCAATTTCTGAAAGGGTATCTCCCGAAACCACTTCATACACAGCCTGCATTTCCTGATTTTTGGTAGCCAGGTCAATGGCCTCATTCAGAGGAGTCAGTTCCTTATCCGTCAGGTAAGTTTCCACAATTTCCACATCATCCCCGAATGCAATGTCCATTAACCCTAACTTATAGTCTGCAAAATCCTTCTCCTGCTCTAACTGAACATCTGCAAGCATTTCTGACAGAGCCTGACCTACGCCTGCCTCGAATTCCATAGCTCCTTCTCTTTCTTCCTCTATTATCTTCTCTTCGGTGGTTTTTACAGCTGTGGTAAGCACATTCAATTCCCTTGTAGGATCCAGCTCCAGCTCCACATAATATTTACCATCCGTATCATATTGGCGGATTGCTGCCTGCAAAAGCTCCCTTACTTCTTCAGAAGTTGCAAGATTTACTGTAAATTCATTGATTTTCAATGTATAGGCACGTTTCCTGGTTGTCTTTATGCTATCCTTTAATATCTGGAGCATCTGCTCTTTCACCTTTGACTTGGAATCCGTCAGCCCAAAATACTTTTCCTGACCTGTTATTTGCAAATCGGTATCTACAAAAACCATATCTTCTGACTCTTTTGCCAATTCCCTTCTGGACTGCTCCAGATAATCCTCCAGCCTGGACACATCCGATACAGTTCCAACCTGCTTATCATTCAAAAATACGGTATAAATAGTATTGCCATCCTTTGTTACTTTTATATAATTGGGCAACAGAAAAAAGCTGACAATCATTGCCAGTAACGCAGTTTTTAAATATGAAATTACAATTTGCCGATGAAATTTTGTTATTTTTTTCATTTTATCCTTACTTCTTTCGGACGCTAAATCCAAAGGTACCAAGTAAATCTCCAAGAGAATAATAAGAACCATGGGAATATGCAGCTAAATCCGCCTGTTCCAAATGGAACTTATTTGTTTCATCCATATATTTATCATCCACGTTAACGGCAACCACTTCCGCCAGAAACATATGATGGGTGCCCAGCTCCCTTATATCAGCCACCCTGCATTCCAGATTAACAGGACTCTCCTCAATAAGAGGTGCCTTTACTATCCGGGGCTTTCCTTTCGTCAGCTTCATTTCCCGGAACTTATCCACATCCCTGCCGCTTTTCACTCCGCAATAATCCGCTGCGGGCACCAAATCCCTTGTAGTCAGATTGATTACAAACTCTCCGCTTTCCTTTATCATTTCATAAGAATGCCTTTCCGGACGAACTGATATAGAGACCATAGGCGGGTCGCTGCAGACAGTTCCTGCCCATGCCACGGTAATAATATTATCTTCTCCATTCCCGCCTTTCACGCTAATCATGACAGCCGGTACAGGATATAGCATATTCCCCGGTTTAAAGCTTATTTTTGCCATATCTTACCTCCTGCTTACTTACTGCAATTTTTTAAAACAATTGAAACATTCCTCCAAGCTGTATAATCAACGATGCAGCTGCAGCCAGAAAAGTAATCACAGCCAAAGGCATAAGAGCGCTGTTTTTCTTTGCATTTCTTTCCAAAGCATCCAAACGGTCTCCCATTTCCCTTGCTCTCTGGGTGCTCTGATCCATTACTACAGCCTGAACATTTCGATAAACTTTTACATTTTCCTTGTGCACATGCTCTTCTAATGCTTTTATGGCTTCTAAAAGCCCTTCCGGGCTGTCTGCTTTAGGATTTGAGGGCTTTTCACCCCTGGAAGCAATGGCATTTTCAAGAGACGCAAAAGCTGTCTTCATCTCTGCTTCCAGTTCTTCAAAGGAGACTCTGGTCTTATCAGCTGTCCTGTCATATTCTTCAAACTGCTCGATTCCGCATTGAATCAGTTGCCCAGCCTGTTCTGTAAGCTCCACATTTTTCAAATTCAGCCGGCGTATTTCCTGAATCAGCTTATCGTTTTCTTCTGCCAGTTCTTTCATCCTGTTCAGTTCTCTTTCTTCCGCCTGCCCATTTGCTTTAATCAACTCCCCGGCATCGAACTGTTTTGTTGTCAGCTTGTCCATAAAATTATCCATACATACCCTCCAAAGCCTGCTAATACCAAATCATTTATTTGCACAACAAGCTTCATTTAACTATACTTGCGTTTCCCTTTTTATTGCTAACAGTTATTCTATCATTAAATACAATTTTTTACAACACAATCCACACTTTATTCTTGAGGCGTAACAGTTGTCCCCGCCATGGCTCAAAATCCAGCTTTTCCATTAGTAAGTCCACGGAGATAGAATTGAAATAATTGCTTATATCCGCTTTAAAACAATAATAGCAGGCAAATTCCGGATTTCTCTTAAACCTTCTGACAGTTCACTGCTCTTTTATTTGGTAAAGCTGCCGGAAAGGTGCCTGTTTTGCAGTTTATACTCTAAAGACTCTTTCCATCTTTCTTCATACTGTATGTCATCTAAAATGGACATATTTTTCAATTTTTTTCCCTGCTCATCTTTGTTTTGTATAACTTGTATATATTATTCAGTTTTTTTTCCACTGCTTTGTATGAATTAACTTATTTTTTACCGGATGTTCATACTTTGTTCATATTCCATTGTTATACTAAGTACAAATAAAAAAAGCAAAATAATATATAACATTACAAATTAGATAAATTTTTTCATAATAGCCTCGGCGGGAAACTGCCGGGGCACTCCTCATTTTACCAGCCATACCCAAAAGTAAATAGCTTTAAACAGAAATAAGGATATAAAACCCATCAGACAACGTTCTGTAAGGGTTCCATATCCTTATTTCTATTTTACCGTTCTGTTTTGCCCTATGACCTTCTGCGGCCATCAACCATTAGAAGCCTTTTTAATAGCCACGGTGTCTGCGGGAGCCTCCTGATAAAACTGATGCTGTACTTCTTCATTCAGGGAAAGCATTCGCATATCCAAATCAGAAACCATGCTTGCGCATTCTATCAATTCCCTTTTAATATGTTCCGGAACCTTTCCTTCAAATTTATAATGTATCTTATGCTCTAAACTGGCCCAGAAATCCATGGCAACTGTTCTAATCTGAATCTCTACCTTGGCATCTACGATGCGGTCCGATAAAAATACCGGCACTGTTACAATCAAATGATAGCTCTTATATCCGCTGGGCTTTGGCCTTTGAATGTAATCCTTTACTGAAATCACCTTCAAGTCACTTTGCTTGATGAGCATTTCTGCAATCCGGTATATATCCGAAGTAAAAGAGCAGATAACGCGTATTCCCGCAATATCATTCACATACTTTACCATATTGGGTATGGTCGATTCATAGCCGTTTTTCCGAAGCTTCTTTACAATGCTCTCCGGAGTCTTTATTCTTGATTTAATATGTTCTATCGGGTTGTATTGATGTACATGCTGAAACTCATCATTTAATATTTCAAGCTTTGTGCTGATTTCCCTTAATGCTGAGTTATAAACAAGATTTACTTCCTTCCAACTATCTACACCATTACCCATTTCCGGTCTAAATTCCATAAAATCCCACCTTTTGTCTTCCAAAAACATCTCCCCCTGATTTGTTTCTGTACTAATATTATTTATTATGACTCTTCTTATTTTCTCCCCTGTGCGTTCTTTGGTTCGGCATGATATCTGTCAGTAAGGTATTTAACAAGATTATACCACATTCCCAATTTAAAATGTTAAATTTGTACAATATTTTCATAATATTTTAAGAAATTCTGTTAGTTTTTAAACATTATTTACTCCTTTCCAACTATAGGGCATATGGGAAAAATTGCGGCAGCAAGACATATCATAATCATCTCTATATGTATATCAGGCAATTTCCCGGACATGATTGTATATCCTTCTTCCTAATGCTATAATATCCACAGAATTAAAATATACAAAGCATAACGAAAAGAAAGGATGCAACAAGAAATTATATGCGAATCTGGTTCAAAATATTCAAAGATAATCGTTTGCAAAACGACATAGTGGTTGAAGAACATCAAACAGATACCCGTACACACAAAATTTTTAAAGCTTTAGATGAGGCATGCTATCAATTTGATTTAGGAAAGCCCATTTGGCTTAACAAAACAATAGCTGAATTTAAGCGGCACAGCAAAGCCCGATTTTATCAGGATAACTTTATTGAAACGGTTGATTTCGATTTTCTTGAAATGCATGTAATTGAAGAGGATTGATGGTTTCTCCATAACAGTTCAGCCTTCAGACTTCCTGTTTTTTTGCATAATTTTATTGACATTGCATATTATAAGGTGTAGTATTTAATTGTAGATTATGTAGTTTTTAATACTACATAAAAGTTTTTAAATATTTTTGCCAGTAAAAAAAGCAAAGATGAAAGCAAGGAGGAGTTATTATGACATTATCAATTCGTGAACCCGGCAGCGCCATTACACATTTTATAGGGATGGTATTAGCATTATTGGCAGGTTTTCCCCTTATCAGCAAAGCTTCCTATTATAGCAGCGATTGTGTGGCAGCTATGTTTGTATTTATTTTCAGTATGATTTTATTATATGCCGCCAGTACCATTTATCATTCCGTCAACTTATCTGAAAAAATTATTAAGGTTTTTCGCAAAATTGATCATATGATGATTTTTGTACTGATTGCAGGCTCCTATACTCCGGTATGTATTTTGGTATTAGGCGGAAAAACAGGCTATTTCCTTTTGGCGGCAGTCTGGACCCTTGCCATCGTGGGAATTGTTGTAAAGGGACTATGGATTACATGCCCTAAATGGTTTTCCTCTATTATATATATCGCAATGGGCTGGCTATGCATCTTTGTATTCGGCCCAATTGTAAATAGTATTCCAAAGGCGGCCTTTTACTGGCTCCTTGTCGGGGGTATCATTTATACCGTAGGCGGTATCATTTATGCATTAAAGCTTCCCATATTTAATGCGAAGCACAGCACATTTGGTTCCCATGAAATTTTTCACCTGTTTGTAATGGGCGGAAGCTTCTGCCATTTTGTATTCATGTATCAATATGTAATCGGCTTGTAAATTCAGCGATATGCTTTTTATCACATAAAATAAGAAGACCTGAGAAATCATTTCATCAGACCTTCTTATTTTTTTATTCCCAAAGCTTATCGGGATAAATACCTGCATCCTTTAATTTTTGAATGGATTCCATAACAAATGGTTTATCTTCTTTATAGGTGACTCCAAACCATTTATCCCCGGATGAAAGAACCTGGACAGTGGCCTTCTTCTCCTTTAACAATTTATCTACTTCTATGGGCAGGAAGCATTCTGCCTTTAACGGATTGCTTTCCACACCCTGTTCAAAGAACAGGCTGACTGCCTTTTCCAATTCTTTCATAATGCTGGGGGTAAATCCCCACATATTCATGGAAACCGGAGTATCTAAAGAAATATCTGTAAAGGTTTTTCCCCCATCCTCCGAATAAGCTGCACCACCAGGCCTTTTCTCTATCTGGGTACGCTCTGCAATGGTGACCAGATAACCGCTTTCATCAGTTACACAGCATCCTCTTGCCACAGAACCGTTTTCCGTCAAAGTATTTCCCAATTCATAGCCCACCATGGCATAACGATGCAATTCATCATCCTCATGAGTGGTAAGATAATCATACAAACTCTTAAATGCGCTTCTGCCATAAAAATCATCCGCATTAATTACTGCAAATGGTTCTTTTACAGCCTCCTTGCAGCAAAGAATGGCATGGGCAGTTCCCCACGGCTTTACTCTCCCTTCCGGTATCTCAAAACCTTCCGGAACCTTTTGAATATCCTGAAATACATATTCCACTTCCATATATTTGCTGACTACATCCCCTATGCAGCTCCTGAAATCCTGTTCATTTTCTTTTTTAATAATAAATACTACCTTTTCAAATCCGGCTTTTCTGGCATCATATATGGAAAAATCGATGATTTTATTTCCCTGGGCATCTACCGGATCAATTTGCTTTAATCCTCCATAACGGCTTCCCATGCCCGCAGCCAGTATTACCAAAACTGGTTTTTTCATAGCTGAACCTCCCTTCGGCACTAATCTTTATTTTCACCAGTGCCATTATTATATTTATTGACTCGTTGTAAAAAAACCTTTTTCATGAAAGAGCGATAAAGCTTCTGAATGATACTTCTCTGCTTATTGGAAAGCGGCATTTCCTCCTTCAGCATAAGCCATATATTCACATTTATCTTCATCTGACTGGCATCCAAAAACTCAATGCGTTTTACATCCGACAAAAGGGAAATCAACACATTTGGTTCTTTTATGTTAATCTCATTAATAAGAAAATCCTCATCTGTCTGCAGTTTTTCTAACGCAAAGCCGCCTGCTATATTTAGGTTTTCCTGATAACTTCTTACATATTCCTTTAAAACCAAAAGCTGTGCCTTTGTTTCTGTAAGCAGACAAACGCTTTTTCTGTTTCGCACAAGCTTTTTTAGAAATTCCTCCATAAATTCATTTCCGGCTACTTCCCTTACCCGATTTCTGCTTGCAGCATCTGCCGCCTGTAAAATATCCGTATCTGCAGCAATAGTCATGTCCATCTTTTCAAGAAATGCCCTGACTGTCTCATTTTCATTGGCAGTCATCACACCCTTGATGGTCACATAAGTAATCATTTTGGTCTTTCTCTCTCTTAAGTAGTCTTCCACTTTTCTCATGGATTCTTTTAAGGAATAATCAACGAGGGTAATACCTAATACTTGTATTTTTCTCATAGCCCTTCACCCGCTAACCAGCCATATGTGTCATAACTTCATTTAAAATCATATAAGCCACGCAAAGCCCCATTGCTATCCATAATGGAACCGAAAATAATCTTTCCTTCCTCTTTATCCTGCATATTTTCCCCAATGCCTCCACATAAGCTGTCCGCTTTTCATTTCGGGCAATCACGTACATCAGACATCCTGCTATGGCAGTGGCAATAACGGCCATTACCATATATACAGAAATTCCTATGCAAAGAGTTTCTCTGTAAGTAAGATTGTTCATAGCCTCTGTTGCATTTTGTATATCCGCACTGTCTTTTCCTATTGTTCCTCCTGCATAAGCCGCAATCACACTGGTAGTATTAATGGTTGCATGAAATATCATGCTTGAAAAAATACTGCCGGTGCATTCGATTAGCAGCACCCCTATGAAGCCCACCACGATAGCATATGCCATCTGATTAAAATTTAAATGCATCATGCCGAAAAGAACAGAAGAAAGCACCGCTGCACCTATAATCCTGCCGCTTTGACGATAGCCATGATAAAACATGCCCCGAAATATAAATTCTTCATTCATGGGACCTAAAATCCCCACTATGAGAACTATTAAAAATGGAGAAATTCCTTCAAACCCTGCCATCATATTATTTGCTTCATTTTCCACAAAGAGCATGGAAAACAAATTCGTTAATGATATAAGCGGCATGCACAGATAAGTGACCGCAACGATGAGCAAAGCAGTTGTTAACTTTATTTTTTTGCATGGAATAAAGCCCTTTAATCTTGTCCTTGTAAATATTAGGGACAACAGCGCAGGAGCTAATACAATTCCCTGCGACATCAAAAGAGCCTGAATCATCGTCATGCTGATTTTCCCTGCAAATACGGCAAGTAATACCATGGCAGCAAAATTAAACAATATTACCGCCAAAAACGTCCAGTTTGCTTTTTTTGCACTCATACTGTTCCTTAATTATTCATCATAAAATTTACAAGCTTTGTAATATCCTCCGGTTCATATGCCAGTATTTCCAATTCAGAAATGGAACCATCAGAAAAAATATTTGCCATGGATACATATTGGGAAAGCTTTGATTTTAAATTTAACCTGTCCCCTTCTCCGGTTACAAGCTCCACCTTTCCCTGACAACTGTCAATTACCTCAAAAAATTTATCAATATTGGTAATATTCTGTACCTTCATTTTGTACTCCTCCTGTTTTGAAACAAATCAGTATATGGATTTCACGCTGCTATCCAAAAAAATACCGTCTTCCTTAATAACAATATATCCCTTTTTTAACAAATGCCCTACTGCACGTTTAAATTCATTCTTGCTCATATTCATTCTTTCGCGAATCAGTTCCGGTGAAGCTTTATCATTGAAATCCAGCCTGCCGCCATGTCTCCACAGACGCTCCAGCAACTCTCTGGAATCTTCCTCTACCTGAACATATGCTTTTTCCCTGAGGCTTAAATCCAGCTTGCCGTCTTCTTTCACGGCGCTGACCCTTGCAACCACATGGTCACTCACGCGCACATTGCTATACAGTTCCCTTTTAGGAATCAATGCTGAATATATATTATCCACTGCCACAAAGGCACCGTATTCCTCGCTTACCTCATAAACCATTCCCGATACTCTATCGTCCTTGTGATAAGGGCTGTCTGTCCGCAGATAAGGATATACCTTCATGGTAGCACATAATCGATTACTTTTATCAACATATAATGCAACCAGTACACTATTGCCCGGGCGCAGCTTCCGGGTCTGCTCTTTGAACGGCAGAAACAAATCCTTCTCCAGTCCCCAATCTAAAAAGGCTCCTATGTTCCCGACCTCTGCCACTTCCAGTTCCTCAATCTCTCCAAGCGTAATTTTCGGTTTCCTGGTAGTTGCAATCAGCCGATCCTTAGAATCCCTGTAAATAAAAACTTCCAAAGAATCACCTACCTTTTTATCAGCCGGTATTTGTTTCTTTGGCAGTAATACTTTGTCCTCTTGATTATTTAAATCAGAAGCCAGATATGCTCCGAAGTCCACCACTTTGATAATAACCAATTTCTGCCTTTTACCTAATTCCATATGATAATCCCTTTCATCGCATCAGTTGATTATTTTAATAAAGTAGAAACTGGGCTACAAGGATTCGAACCTTGAAATGACGGAGTCAGAGTCCGTTGCCTTACCGTTTGGCGATAGCCCATTACATTGATACAGTATACTAAATAATTATAAAAATTTCAACCTTTTTTTTAAAATTTTTTATTTTCTTGTACTTTTCCTGGATTTTCCAGTTAAAAAGCCATAATTAGTCTCCAAATATTCCCCAAAGTATTTGTTCATCTTTTTTGCGCCTTCCTTATTTAGATGTTCCGAATCCGCAAAATCCACGGCAAAATCCAATCCCATTTCCTTATAATACTTGTTAAAGTCCAGATAGGCAACTTTTCCGGGCACTCCCTCCTGCAAAAGCCTTTCAAGTTCATTAAACACCCTTTTATCGTCTTCCGTCACACAGTAAGGTGCATTAATCAGAAGGATTGGTATATCCTGCTCCTGCGCCAGTTCTAAAATTCTGTAAAAGAACTTTTTCGTTTTTTCCTCAATGGAAAGTGTATCTTCTATATGGGAAACCCGGGGGACCTTCTGAGCCTGAACCTCCATAAGAGGATAATATCCTTTATAAGAATCATTCTTTTGAATTCCTCCCCAAAAATCCTTTTCCTCCAGTTCATAATATCTGTCATGATAGGTGCTAATGCCAAATACATGCCTGAGTACATCCTCTTCTTTCTCTGCACTTTCCTGAATGGATTTTATCTTATTCATGGAAAGCCTCATGCCATAGGTGTTTTTTACCACCTTGCTTTCCTTTGAATACGTAAATCCCTCTGTCAGGCGGAATACGTCCAATACAATAAGAGAAGGCTTTTGATATTTCAAAGCTTCTTTCAGGCAGTAGTATGTATTCCACATTGGCTGCATGCTTCCAGCTAAATCGTAAGCGGCAATTCCATACTCTTCTTCTAAAATAGCAGGATCTATATTGGCAAACACATGGGACGAGCCAAGACAGAGCACATCCACCGTGCCCTCCTTCTGTCTGTAAAACATTTCCATCTGGGCAATGCCATCTTCATGTTTCAATTTCAGTATGCTGTTTATCCACAAAAAGAGCACTAAAAAAACTACAAGAAATCCAACTGTTTTCAGGATATTTTTCCACATAAAGAACTTTCCTCTGTCTTTTACTTCTTACTGATACTTAGTATATACAATTTTATGTTAATAATCAATTTATTTATATCGCAAAGGCAGCCCAGATTTTTCTGAGCTGCCTTTATTTATAAAAACTCTATACTTCAAATATCAACTCAGCATAAGTGGGAATCGGCCATACATCCTTATCCACCAGCATTTCCAAGGTATCCGCAGGTGTTCTGAGTTCTTCCATGGCAACCTTTACAGCATCCTTATAGAAAAATGCCTGTGCTTTTGCATCCTCCATGGCTGCTGCTTCTGCTGTAACTTTTTCCAGCTTTGAAAGAGCATCGCTCATTGCCTTTAAGTTTGCGGACACTTCCGCCAACAGGTCAGTCTGTACCGTAGCATCTGCTCCCGCAGCCTTCACTGCAATTACAGTATCTGCCAGTGTCTTGGAATAGCCCACTACGGCAGGAACCAGCTGCTTGCTTGCAATGTCAATCATGGTCAGCGCTTCAATATTAATAGTCTTTGCATAGGTTTCATAAAGGATTTCCTCTCTGGACTCCAGTTCTACCTTTGTAAAGATACCAAATTTTTCAAAAAGTCTTACCGCCTTTTCAGTTGTAAGCGCATCAACTGCTTCCACCATGGATTTAATGTTCGGCAGTCCTCTTCTCTCCGCTTCCTTAACCCATTCTTCCGAATAGCCGTCCCCGTTAAAGATAATTCTCTGATGTTTTGTAAGATATTCTTTAATCAAATCGTGTACAGCCATTTCAAAGTCTTCTGCTTTTTCCAAAACATCAGCAGCTTCGCAAAAAGCCTCCGCAACAATAGAATTTAAAATCGTGTTGGGGCTTGCAATGGAGTCAGAGGAGCCAACCATACGGAACTCAAATTTATTTCCGGTAAAGGCAAAGGGTGAGGTTCTGTTTCTGTCAGTTGCATCCTTGACAAAATCAGGAAGGGTGGATACACCTGTTTCCAGCTTGCCGCCCTCAAGGCATTTTGTAGCTTCTCCTGTTTCTACCAGCTGTCTTACCACATCCTCTAACTGATCCCCTAAGAATACGGAAATAATGGCTGGAGGAGCCTCATTTGCTCCCAGTCTGTGGTCATTTCCCACATCTGATGCGCTTTGTCGAAGCAAGTCTCCATGGGTATCTACTGCCTTTAAAATGCAGGCAAGCACTAATAAGAACTGTATGTTTTCATTTGGGGTCTCGCCCGGATCAAGAAGGTTTACTCCATTATCGGTTGTTATGGACCAGTTGTTATGCTTACCGGAACCATTTACTCCTGCAAAGGGCTTCTCATGAAGCAGACATCTTAATCCATGGTGCTCCGCCACCCTTTTCATGGTCTCCATAACAATCTGGTTGTGGTCTACTGCAATATTTGCTGTCTCATATATAGGCGCCAGCTCATGCTGTGCAGGAGCCACCTCATTATGCTGTGTCTTTGCCGTAACGCCCAGCTTCCAAAGTTCTTCGTTTAAATCCTTCATATATGCGCCGATTCTCTCACGGATAACACCAAAATAATGATCCTCGAGCTCCTGTCCCTTTGGTGCAGGTGCTCCAAATAGAGTGCGTCCGGAAAAAATCAGGTCTTTTCTTTGTAGATATTTCTTTTTATCCACCAGGAAGTATTCCTGCTCAGGTCCTACCGAAGCAGTAACCTTGGTAGCCTCTGTATTGCCAAATAATTTTACGATACGAAGCGCCTGTTCACTCACAGCCTCCATGGAGCGAAGAAGCGGTGTCTTTTTGTCAAGTGCTTCACCGGTATAAGAACAAAAAGCAGTGGGAATGCAAAGAGTCACTCCGCTTCCGGATTCTTTCAAGAAAGCCGGAGAAGTAATATCCCATGCCGTATACCCTCTTGCTTCAAAGGTTGCACGAAGGCCGCCTGACGGAAAAGAAGAAGCATCCGGCTCTCCTTTGATCAATTCCTTTCCGGAAAATTCCATCAGCATCTTTCCGTCCTCATCCGGATGTGAAACAAAGGAATCATGCTTTTCTGCCGTAATGCCGGTCAGGGGCTGGAACCAATGTGTATAGTGTGTGGCGCCGTTTTCCACTGCCCAGTCCTTCATTGCCTTTGCCACCACATCAGCTGTTGTAGCGGAAAGCTCTCCGCCATGGTCCATAACTTTTTTTACTTCCTTGTATACATTTTTCGGAAGACGTTCTTTCATTTTCCCAAGAGTGAACACATTTTTTGCAAAAATTTCTTCTACATTTAATATCTGGCTCATTTTTATACTTCCTTTCAATCATAATTTTATGTTGGATAACCGATATCTTTCCGGCTGGTTTCTTTCTCAGCACTCATTGTCCTTTTTATTTTCCTTTCTACAGGGAAAAATAAAAAAATGCCCCAAAGCTCAGTTTGGAACATCATCGTTCAAGATACCTTATTCAACTTTGAAGTTTGCCTTCGTTTTCTATAAGATACCTTATATTTTTTCAAAATGCAAGCAAAAACAGAAAAAAATTTTGGCGATTCTGCATTTTTAATAAATTTGATGAACAAACCCATGCTTATATGTAATCATTTCTACATATTGTACAATATATACGTTCTATCGGTCAATATGCAACTTTTAAAGGACTTTTTTCACCTCACCCGTTAACCATCCGCAAAATATCGTCTCCCTCCGCCTTTTCGCTAAGCGTGACATATATAGTTTGCTTAGGATGGGGACAACTCTCTATTTCCATCCCTTCCTCATCCCGCATGGAAAGCACCCTTACCGGCACATTCCTTCCATCCGGTTTCATGATTTCTATCTCCTGTCCCACGGAAAACTTATTGCGCTGGCTGATTCTCACTGTATTTTCCGGCAGTCCAAAAGAAACCCGCCCCATGTCCACACTTTCTGCAATGCCCAGATAAATATACTCGTTTACATAAGTATTGTTATCATAAATCTGAGTGTTTTCATCCGGCTTTCCAAAATAAAAGCCGGTTGTAAACTGACGATAGGTACATTTGGAAATTTCTTCTTTATACCAGTCCATATGACTTTCATAAACTTCTCTGCTTTGAAAGAAATCATCAATTGCCTTCCGGTATGTCCTTGCCACTGTTGCCACATACAGCGCAGTTTTCATACGCCCTTCTATTTTCAGGCTGTCGATTCCCGCATCAACCATTTCCGGTATATGCTCAATCATGCACAAATCTTTAGAATTAAAAATATAGGTTCCTCTTTCATTTTCATAAACCGGCAGATATTCGCCGGGTCTTTGTTCTTCCACGATGGCATATTTCCAGCGGCAGGGATGGGTGCAGGCGCCCTGATTGGCATCCCTTCCGGTAAAATAACTGCTTAGCAGGCATCTTCCGGAATAGGAAATGCACATGGCACCATGAACAAAGCTTTCGATTTCCATATCATCCGGAATATGCTGCCTGATTTCCTTTATTTCCGCAAGGGACAGTTCTCTTGCGGATACTACCCGTTTTATGCCCTGATGATACCAGAAAAGATAAGTCAGATAATTGGTATTATTGGCCTGAGTGCTGATATGGATTTCTATTTCCCCGCATTCTTCCTTTGCAAGAGTCACCATTCCCGGATCTGCAATAATAAGTCCGTCGGGCTTTAAGGTTTTTAATTCCTTAAAGTATTCCCTTGCCCCTTCCAAATCACGGTTGTGAGCCAATATATTGGCAGTCACATAAACCTTTACACCATGCTTATGGGCAAAGGCAATGCCCTCTGCCATTTCTTCTCTGGAAAAATTCTTTGCCTTTGCCCGGAGGCCAAAGGCTTCTCCTCCAATATATACTGCATCCGCTCCAAAAATAACAGCTGTTTTTAATACCTCCAGGCTGCTTGCCGGAATAAGTAGTTCTGGTTTTTTCATATTTTTATTCTGCTCCTTCCTGTCGGGCGGTTTCTTTCTTTACGGATATTGCCGCTCCATCCCCTAAAGGAAGGATGGCGGTTTCTAACAGCTCATGATGCTTCAGGGTATAAAGATATTCCCGCATTCTTGCATGAATGGTACGGTTTCTCTTGGTTACGGCAAATCTAGACTGAATGATATCTCCGTCCTGAAGAATATTATCTGACAGCAAAATGCCCCCTGTATTTAAAAGCCTTAATACCTCCGGCAGAAAGTGAATATATTGTCCCTTTGCCGCATCCATAAAAATAAAATCATATGTGCCCGTAAGCTGTTTTAGAATCATGGCAGCATCACCTTCTAACAGGGTAATCTGTCCATCCTTGCCAAACCTTTTAAAATTTTCTTTTGCTAACGGAATTCTTTTTTCATATTTTTCTATTGTGGTAATGTGCGCTTTCGGCGCTGCTTCCGCCATTAGTAACGCAGAAAAACCGATAGCAGTTCCCACTTCCAGAATCTGCTTCGGTTTATTCATGACCAATAAGGTTTTTAGAAGGCTCTGCATTTCCTTACGGATAATCGGCACATCCGTTTTCCATGCATACGCCTCCAGTTCATCTAAATATTTTTTATTGCCATTCTCCAGAGAATTGATATAAGCGGCAAAACGTTCATCAACTATCACTTTTCTTCTTCCTCTGCCTCCTCAGGATCTTCTGCCATAAGCTTTATCATCTCTTCTGCAGTCATGGTGGTGCTGAAATCATAAATTCCAGGCCTTAGCTTATCCTTATAATCGGAAAGCATTAGCTGCACATAAAAAACATTGGCATCCTTTATCAGCCCTTTTTCTTTTAACAGACGGGCAATTTCCATATTGGATTTCCCTTCAAGAATGGGAACATTCACTGTAACTGCTGATGAAGCAGTTGCCATCGGCCGGTCAGAAAATACTTGAAAGCCAAAGGAATAGCCATAAATAGCATTTTTATACACTATCATAATGATAATTGCCCATATTACCACCTTAAATATTACTCCTAAAAAAGCACCTGCTACCTGCTTTGCACTCATCTTCCCACCTCTTTCAAAACACCTCGGACGCTACTCAAAGTCAACGGCAAACGCCTTTAACAGTCTGTCATTAATCTGCTGAATCATCCTGCAGTATGCCAGTTCTTTTTCCAGAAAATCATGAACCATGGGAATTTCCCGAAATGCTTCGTACTCTATTGTAAACTTGTCTATCTCTTCAAACAGCTCGGCTGTATTCTCTGAAGTCTGCAGCCGGTAATTGCGCTCTCTGAATTCATTAAGCCTTACCTTCAGGTCAGGATATTCCTTTATCCGTTCCTTTTGCTTTTCATACTCCGTAAATGCTTCCGTATTTTTTACTGCTCCTATAAAAGCTTCCAGCTCCTCATCAAATTGTGCCATAAGCTATACCTCAATAATAATCGGCAGAATCATGGGCCTTCTTTTTGTTTTTCTCCAAAGGAATTCCCCTGCCTCGTCCTTGATCATGGATTTAATCTTGCCCCAGTCCGTAATTTTTTTATTCATACATTCATCCAAAGCTTCTGATATAATGCTTCTGGCTTCTTCCAGAAGCTCGTCCGCTTCCCTTACATAAACAAAGCCTCTTGAAACGATTTCCGGACCGGAAACCACAATGCTGTTGTAAGAATCCAAAGCAATCACTACAATCAGAATACCATCTTCCGCCAGATGTTGTCTATCCCTGATTACTACATTTCCAACATCCCCTACGCCAAGGCCATCCACATAGATATCTCCTACCGGCACGCTTCCCGTTACTTCCGCACCGTTCCCATCCAGCTCCAGAACATCGCCGGAAGAAAGGATGAAGATATTTTCCTTGCTCATTCCAAGCTCTCTTGCCAAAGCAGCCTGAGCCTTTAAATGCCGGTACTCGCCATGGACCGGAATCGCATATTTGGGCTGAACCAGGGTATATATCAGCTTTATCTCTTCCCTGCAGGCATGTCCTGACACATGGGCATCCTGAAAGATTACATCTGCACCTTTGGCATAAAGCTCATTGATGACCTTTGACACTGCCTTTTCATTTCCCGGAATGGGATTGGAAGAGAAAATAACGGTATCAAGGGGACCGATAGATACCTTTTTATGCATGCCGCTTGCCATCCTGCTAAGGGCTGCCATACTTTCCCCCTGACTTCCCGTTGTAATCAGAACCGTCTTTTCATCAGGATAATTCTTTAACTGTTCTATATCAATCAGGGTGTTTTCCGGGATTTTCAAATATCCCAGACTGGAAGCAGTATCGATGATGTTTACCATGCTCCTGCCTTCCACCACTACCTTTCTGCCGTATTTATATGCGGAATTGATAATCTGCTGCACCCTGTCCACATTGGAAGCAAAAGTGGCAATGATAATCCTTGTATTTTTATGGTCCATAAAGATATGGTCAAAAGTAACGCCTACGGTTTTTTCCGATTGGGTAAAACCGGGACGTTCCGCATTGGTACTGTCGCACATCAATGCAAGCACGCCTTTTTTTCCTAATTCGCCAAATCTCTGCAAGTCAATGGCATCCCCGAACACAGGGGTGTAATCCACCTTGAAATCGCCTGTATGGACTACGATTCCTGCGGGAGAATAAATGGCAAGGGCAGCTGCATCCACAATGCTGTGGTTGGTCTTGATAAATTCAATCCGGAACTTTCCAAGATTGATATGCTGTCCGAATTTTACTACCTTTCTCTTTGTGGCACGTTCCAGACCATGTTCTTTTAATTTGTTTTCTATGATTCCCATAGTGAGCTTTGTGGCATAAATTGGTACGGAAAGCTCCTTCAGCACATAAGGAAGCGCTCCGATATGGTCTTCATGTCCGTGGGTAATCATAAATCCTTTTACCTTTTCTGAATTTTCTTTCAGATAGGTAATATCCGGGATTACCAGATCGATTCCCAGCATGTCATCTGCCGGAAAGGACAGACCGCAGTCCACCACAATAATACAGTCCTCGTATTCAAAGGCTGTAATGTTCATTCCGATTTGCTCCAAACCTCCTAATGGTATGATTTTCAGCTTGGAACTATTTTGTTGTACTACATTTTTCAAGTAAATTTCCTCCACATTCTTTACAGCAGCCGTAGAGCTTCACTTCATGATCGGACACAACAAAACCAGTGCTTTCCTGTATCTTCTGTTCCAGACCTTCTAACAGGTCGTCCTCAAAAGAAGCTACCTTTCCGCACTTTAAGCATATTAGATGATGATGATGATGTCTGGTTTCCCCCTTGTTAAATGTGCCGATTTCATAACGGGCAAACCCATCATCCAGATTAATCCGGTCAATAAGGTTAAGTTCTAACAAAAGCTGTATTGTTCTATAAACAGTAGCAAGCCCGATTTCCGGGTATTCTACTTTTACAAGCTCATAAATTTCTTCCGCAGTCAGGTGCCGGTCCTCACAGGCAGAAAGTGTTTTCAACACAAGCACTCTCTGTATGGTTACCTTTAATCCTTTTTCTTTTAAAATTGCCGCAACCTCTTCTTTGCTAAGGCCATTTCTATCCATTTTCACACCTGTCTGAAAGCTATTCGTCTTTTTCAAATTTTATATCATCCAGCATATTTTCAAACACGCCTGCCACTGCTTCAAGCTCCTTTTCTTCTGAAACAATCGCATATGTGCTCTTTTCATCTCCGTTTCCGGATACGTCCTTTAAAATGAGCGCCTGGGCATCCCCATCTTCCTGATCCGTCACAAGCAGATAGGTTATGCCTGCTATCATTGTCTGCTCCACAACAAAAAACTCTACCGGTTCTTCATTCAGCTCCGGTATAAATTCAATTTTCTCCAATTTCTTTCTCCTGATCCTTCTTTAAGTAATCCAAATATCCCTGCAGAATAAAAGAAGCCGCCACCGCATCCACATGCTCTTTTCTGTGCTCTCTGCGTATGCCGCTTTCCACCATAATCCGGTCTGCCGCCACGGTAGTAAGCCTTTCATCCCACAACTCAACCGAAAGGCCTGTCCTCCGAAAAAGCATATCCTGAAACTCTTTTGTTTTCTCTACACGTTCCCCTTCAGTTCCATTCATGTTTTTGGGAAGCCCCAGAACAATTTTATCTATCTGATATTCCTGAATCAGCTCTTCGATTCGAGCTAATGTTTGTCTTAATTTTTTTTCCGACTTCCTCGTAATCGTTTCTAAGCTTTGAGCCGTAACAAGCAAAGGATCGCTGACTGCCACCCCTACTGTTTTCGCGCCAAAGTCCAAACCCATAATGCGCATATAGCTTACCTTCCTGCCGCCTTAAGACTGCACTATTCCCATTTATTGGTCCTGATGTAAATCTTAAGCATTTCCTCTACCAGCTCGTCCCGCTCCACCTTCATAATCAGGCTCCTGGCATTTTTATGGCTGGTGATATAAGTGGGGTCGCCGGACATAATATATCCCACGATTTGATTTACAGGATTGTAACCCTTTTCTGTTAGTGCCTCGTAAACAGTGGATAATACTACCTTCACCCCTGTTTCAGGTTCTGCTTCCACTTTAAAGTATTGTGTGTTTCCTAAATCCGTCATCTTGTCACGTCCTTACTCGTAGATATTTACTATTTTAACCTATTTAAAGAGAAAATTCAAGGTTTCAGGGAAAAATGTTTGTGATAAGACTGTAACAGTTCAGCCAGCAGTTTCCACACAGGCAACGGGAGGGGCATTGGGCAGAACATGATTTCTTAAGTCGTCCTTATAAAAACGCCAGCGCTTAGCGAGGTATTTTCGAGCTTAGCACTGTTGCGTTTTTATCAGAGCGGGAGCGTGACGGCGTAGAAACATGTTCTGCCCAATGCCCCTCCCGTTGCCTGTGTGGAAGCTGCTGGCTGAACTGTTACTAAGGCAGTAATAGGAAAGGCTTATTTTTTTAAAAGCCCATTGACAGCAATTATCTTTAACCCTTGTGAATGGAATTCTGCATCTAAAACTTCACTAATCCAAACCTGCCCTGTTTCTCCCAGCATAATACCTTGCCAATTGCAAAACATCTCCGCACAGTCTTCTTCTTCAAGAGCCGAAAAAAAAGCTTCATCTAAGTTGCTGTCAAAGCTGTCGGACGCCTCAAGAAAATCTGTGCTGTTATTATAAGTAATATCAGATATTGTAATGGGATAAGAAATTTCAGAAGAAATCGCTGACCAATCATGTTCCAAAAACTGTTGCCTGACTTGAGCCGCATAGCTTTCCACATCAGCACGAGAAATATTTGTTGCGACACTATAGTAACCGTCCTCTGCTGTTGTCACAGTTCCTTCTGGTTGAGGAGCCATATTTTGAACAGGGGCGTCCGTATTTTCTGTTTCTGCATTTTTAGAAGATACCGAATCCTTTTCTTCAACCGACGAAGTTTCAAGTTCCGGCAAAGGCAATTCAGATATATTTGAAACAGTTTCATTAATTTCCGGTGCCTGATTGGAACATCCACAAAGTTGTGTGCTTAATAGAATAAATAGTAAAACAGATAGTTTTTTCATGATATCCTCCATGTGAATTTCGATTTACCAAATTGTCAGCAACTTTATTTTACCACAAGTACACTCTTGATTCCATTAAATTCACCTGAAACTTTCCGTTCCAATAAGTCTCTTATGTAAACTGGCGTATCCTTCCAATTTGTGATAAACTATCTCATAATCAGCTAAAGCTTTGACGATACTAAAACCAAACTCATGCAAGGCGGTCATTTTATGAAAACAACTCCTAAAATAATATCTCTTTTTCATACATGCTTTTTCTTATTATTTTCCTTCCTATGGCTGGAAATGTTGTTTTTCAACAACAGCAACAATCTGTTTCATCCTTTCAAGCAGATATGCTTTGGTCTCTTATGGGCTGTGTTTCTGGCTTTTGGGGCTGTATTGTTTTGTGTGGTAAAAAGGAAATATTCCGCTTTTTTCATAAAATATTATACACCAATCATATATAGCATTCTGGCAATCCTGTTTTTATTGCAGCTTGTGTTTGTAAGCTCTGTAAGCACGCAGATTGGATGGGATTGTAATAACCTGATTACACCTGCGCTTTCTGATGAAATCGGCTCTTATAATACTTATTTTTCCCAGTATCCCCACAATTTGTTTTTACTGCTTGTGTTAAAGGGGCTTGGCAGACTTTTTGGCTTTCTTGGAATTCATAATATGTGGCTTGCCTATTCTGTCTTTAACACGATTATGGTAGACCTTGCCATTCTTTTTCTTGTAAAGTCGGCTCTTCTCATGGGTTCTAAGAGGTTTTCCTATATTACCCTGTGGACTGCCATTTTATTTTTAAGCTTTACGCCTTATTTGATCGTGCCTTATACGGACACTCTTTCCATGCCGTTTATTATAGGAGCTTTTTATTTTTACTGTAGGATTTTCTTAGGATGGAAAGAGGAAAAAAAGACATTGTTTCCTTTTTATTCCTTCCCGCTCTGCCTGTTGTGCGGCTTTCTGATTAAGCCCACTGCTGCTATTTTGCTTATTGCCATTGTCATTATCTTTCTTTGCTTTCACCTGAAACAATTTTTATCAAAAAAAGTTTATAAAAAGTTATTTTTAAAGAAATTTGGATATTTTCTTGGCTGCGGGCTTTTCCTGTTTGCAGGCTATAAAGGCTTTCATTGCTATGCGGATACTTTGGATATGTTTGATTTGAACCATGATTTAGCCGTTCCCATGACTCACTATCTTATGATGGGACTGAATATACAAAAGACCGAAACCGGGTTTTACTATGGAGGCTTTAACATGGATGATATAGGCATAACCATGTCCCAGACCAATCCGGCTGCTGCAAGAAAAGCCAATCTGGAAGAATATAAAAAGCGTATGAAAAACTTTGGTATCATAGGATATCTGGACTTTCTCAATAAGAAAGCAAGACAGGTTACTTCAGAAGGAGATTTTTACTGGGGAGATGAAGGAAGCTTTGCTGACTGGTCCAGAGTGGGGGAAAATCCGCTGACTGAGCTGATATATCCCAATGGAGCCCATTACCGTATTTATACGTATGTGCTTCAGGGGATTTGGATTCTTGTATTTTTAGGGGTGGCGCTTTCTCCCGTTTTACAGAAAAATGATTATGGGAAAGAGCTGTTTACGGTGGCTCAGTGCGCTATTTTAGGAAGTCTTTTGTTTATTTTAATTTTTGAAGGGCGAAGCCGGTATATCATTAATTATCTGCCTTTTTATGTACTTTTGGCAGCTTATGGATATGAGCGTGGGATTCAGAATGTGCAGAACAAAAAGCTTTGCAGGCGACATTTTTATAAGGGCAGACTTTAGAAATCATTTTCTGCCTGCAGCCGGTTATGATTCCTGTCTGGGGAAGCTGAGGGCTGAAAATCTAATCATTTAGGCAAATCCACTCTCCCAATACAACTTCATCCGTAATCATATCTTTGGCAGACACTTTCTTAATTTCATTAGAAAAGTCCCCATTTTCCTTTCCTGCCAAAACAGCAACCTTCACATATTCCTTCGTATGTCCTATTTCATATTCTTTTCCGTCTATCTCCTTCCTCTCTTCAAACAATACAGAAAGCTCTTTTCCCACATATCCCCTCCGAAAGGCTTCTGATTGTTTCTTTTCCAGTTCTAAAAGCACATGGCTTCTTTCCTTTTTCACTGCTTCCGGCACCTGGTTTTCCATAAGGGCGGCTTTTGTTCCTTTTCTTTTGGAATAGGGAAAAACGTGCATTTCAAAAAAGCAGATATTTTCTAAAAATGCCTTTGTTTCCAGAAATTCTTCTTCTGTTTCGCCAGGAAATCCGGTTATTACATCTGTGGTAATTGCAGGATGTAAAAAAGCTTTCCGCAAAATCTGAACCTTTTCTTTAAATTCTTTTGTGTCATAACGGCGGTTCATTCTTTTTAAGGTGGCGTCACAGCCGCTTTGAAGGGACAGATGAAAATGGGGACATACCTTTTCCATTGCGGCTAATTCTCCGGCAAATTCTTCTGTAATGATTCTTGGTTCCAAAGAACCTAAGCGGATTCTTTCTATTCCATCTATTTCATGTATTTTCTTTATTAATGGAAGCAGAAGCGGTTCTTTTGAAAAGTCCACGCCGTAGGAGCTTAAATGAATGCCGGTAAGCACCACTTCCTTATATCCCTTTTTCTGCAGGTCCGTAATTTCCTTTAAAATATCCTCCCGGCTTCTGGAACGCACCCGCCCTCTTGCAAAAGGGATGATACAGTAGGTACAAAATTGATTACAGCCGTCCTGAATTTTAATATAGGCTCTTGTATGCTCTGCGGTTTCTTTTAAAAACATTCTTTCATACTCGTTTGTATGGTTGATATCAATAATGGTGGTATCATTTAATGTTTTTTGCTTTGCTGCCTGCTCCCTGCTTTTTAAAAGCACGTCCGTTTCACCGGCAAGAGTCTCCCGCTGTAAAAAAAACTTATCCAATATAGAAGCAATTTCCTTTTTTCGGTTATTCCCGATGGCAAGGTCAATGGCTTCATCCAGACAGACCGCATCTTCCCCGGTCTGGACATAGCAGCCCGTTGCCACCACGATTCCATCCGGATTCTGTTTTTTGGCACGATGGAGCATCTGTCTGCTTTTTCTGTCCGCCATATTGGTTACGGTACATGTATTTATCACATAAATATCAGCAAATTCATCAAATGGTACAATTTTATATCCATTTTCCTGTAATATTTGTTGCATAACGTCCATTTCGTAAGAATTGACTTTGCAGCCTAAGTTATGTAGTGCCACACTTTTCATATGAAACCTCTCTTTTTTTTGTACTGTTTTCGTATTGACTTTTTCCCTTTAAACCATTAGTATAAGGAATGAAGGTATTCAAATTGTGAAGGAGGTAATTCCAATGAGAACAGTTAAAATTTCATTAAATTCAATCGACAAAGTAAAATCATTCGTAAATGATATTACCAAATTTGATTATGATTTCGACCTAGTTTCAGGCAGATACGTTATCGATGCAAAATCCATCATGGGTATTTTCAGTCTGGATTTATCCAAATCCATCGACTTAAACATCCATGCAGAGGATAATGTAGACGATGTACTGGAAGTCTTAAAGCCGTACATAATTGAGTAATTATAATCAACCAAAGCAGGGACAGGCGTCCCTGCTTTTTTATTGGATATCTAAAATCTCTCTGCCGCTTAAAGCAGTCTCCACCATTTCTTCTATTTTCTCCGCCAGATTTTTTTCATGGCCTTTGATTACCTTTACATTTGGCTTCGTAACAGGATGCTTTGCCACAAAAATCGTACAGCAGTCCTCATAGGGCAGCACCGAGGTTTCATAAGTGTCGATTTTTTCAGATATTTCCACAATTTCCTGTTTGTCAAAACCAATTAAAGGCCGGTATACCGGTAGGGTGCACACTTCATTGGTAGCTGCCAGACTCTGCATGGTCTGGGAGGCAACCTGTCCAATACTTTCTCCGGTAATGAGCCCAAGGCAGCCGCTTTCTGCCGCAATCCGCTCTGCAATCCTCATCATAAAGCGGCGCATGATGATGGTCAGCTCATCATGAGGGCATTTCTCATAAATATAAAGCTGGATATCTGTAAAATTTACAACATGAAGCTTCATGGGACCGGAATAAGCTGCCACATATTTTGCCAGGTCTACCACCTTTTCCTTGGCACGTTCACTTGTATAAGGAGGCGCATGGAAATAGACCGCATCGATTTTCACCCCCCTCTTGCTGATCATATATCCGGCAACGGGAGAGTCAATGCCTCCCGACAAAAGAAGCATTGCCTTGCCGTTAGTGCCTACAGGCATTCCTCCCGGTCCCGGTATAATCTGGGAATATATATAAATCTTTTCTCGAATTTCCACATTTAGTTCAATCTCAGGATGATGGACATCCACCTTCATTTCCGGATACGCATCTAAAATCACGCCTCCCAGCTCACAATTTATCTCCATGGAATCCATAGGATAATTTTTTCTGGCACGTCTTGCATGCACTTTAAAGGTCTGGTTTTTTTCCGGATATACTTTATCGATAAATTCCACTACGTCTTTTCCTAATTTTTCAAAGCCTTCATCCTCCGCATAAACAACCGGACAGATGCCGGAAATGCCAAATACCTTTTGAAGCTGCTGTATTGTCTCCTCAAAATCAAATTTTGATAAGGCATCTACATAGATTCTTCCCTGGGTCCTGTGTACCTTAAATTCCCCTTCCACCTTTTTTAGGGCAAAGCGAATCTGGTCCACCAACGCCTCCTCAAATAAATAACGGTTCTTTCCTTTAATTCCTATTTCTGCATATTTAATCAAAAATGCCTTGAACATATGTGTATTCCTTTCTATGAGTGCACTCAATCAGCTTATTTTATTATAATCGTAATTAAAATTCAATATTTTTTAGTATCTTTTATATCTGCGAAGCATGGGGATGATTTCCCGCAGCACCTTTAACGTATAGTCAAGCTCTTCCCTGGTGGTAAAAACGGAAAAGCTGAAGCGAATGGTGGAGTCTAAAAGGGACTGCTCTATTTTCATTGCCTGCAGGGTGGCGCTGACAGTATGCTTTTTGGAAGCGCATGCACTGCCTGCCGACACAAAAATATTTCTTTCCTCCAAAGCATGAAGCAGCACTTCGCTCCTGATTCCTTCAATAGAAGCGCTGACAATATGGGGCGCCGCTTTTTCTCCACGAGGGCCGTTTATACGCACATCATCCATTTGCAAAAGCTCGCGGGTAAAATAATTTCTTAATTCATAAAGCCTTTCTACATCCTCATCCAAATGTTTGTATAATACTTCCGCCGCCTTGGCAAGCCCTGCTATCCCCGGAACATTTTCCGTACCGGAGCGGTAATTTTTCTGCTGCCCGCCGCCATAAATAAGAGGTCTTATCTTCACCCCTTCTCTGATATACAAAATTCCCACGCCTTTCGGTCCGTGTATTTTATGGCCGCTGACCGATACCATATCCACTCCCCACTTCTTTGGATACATGGACAGCTTTCCAAAGCCCTGCACCGCATCTACATGAAACAGTATCTGTGGATTGTACTTCTTTATGAGCTCGCCGGCCTCCTCAATGGGCTGTATGGCTCCCACTTCATTGTTTACCTGCATAATGGAAACAAGGATGGTGTCGGGACGAAGAGCCTTTTTCAGCGCTTCCAAAGAAACAATGCCCTCTCTGGTCACAGGCAGATAAGTCACTTCAAACCCCTGCCTTTCCAGATAATCCATAGTCTGCAAAATTGCAGGATGTTCTATTTGTGTGGTAATCAAATGCCGCCCAGCCCTCATATTGGCGTAAGCAGCTCCAATCAGCGCCCAGTTGTCGGATTCTGTTCCTCCGGAGGTAAAATAAATTTCCTTATCCTTTACCTTCATGATTTTTGACAGAGTTTCCTTTGCATATTTTATATAACGCTCCGCACTGACACCTTTTCTGTGCATGCTGGATGAGTTTCCATAATCCTTTGTGAATATCTCTGTTACAAGGTGTGCCACTTCATCAAATACTCTGGTGGTGGCAGAATTATCCAAATATATTTCCATTTCTTTTCCTTTCTCTTCCTTTTTCCGTCACCTTATGATAATATATGCCATTATTCTTCCAACTGATACAAAAGGAAGGCAAGTACACACATGCCTGCCGTTTCTGTCCGAAGAATTCTTTTCCCCAAAGTGACCGGAAGCATGCCCGCCTCCTTAGCTTCCCGGATTTCCTCCTCTGCAAAGCCTCCTTCCGGCCCGATGAATATTGCAACAGACTGTTCTTTTTCAATGCCGCTGATAGCTTTTCTGGTCTGTTCCATATGGCTTGCAAGCTCATAGGGAATCAGCTTCACATCCATGTCCCTGCAGTAAGCCAATGCTTCCCTAAAGGACATAGGAAGCGTTACCTTTGGAATCACGGCTCTTTTGCTCTGTTTTGCAGCCGCTTCGGAAATGCCCTGCCATCTTGTCACCTTGCTCTTTGCCTTCTTTTCATCCAGCTTCACCACGGCGCGTCTGGCTTCCAGGGGAATAATCTCATAAACCCCAAGCTCTACCGCCTTTTGTATAATCCATTCCATCTTGTCGGATTTGGGAAGCCCCTGAAACAGATACACCTTTACCGGAAGCTCCACATCCTCTTCCTTTATGAAATAAAGCTCACAGATGACTTCCTCTTCGGTAAACTCCAAAATGCCGCAGCGGTATTCTTTTCCGTCCGTGCCGGTCTTTACATTGATTTCCTCACCTGTCTTCATCCGCAGCACGTTTTTTATGTGGTTTACGTCTTTTCCGCTGATAATAATCCGATTGCCCTGAATCTGTTTTGGGGCTACAAAAAACTGGTACATGCTCTCACTCTTTCCTTGCCGTTACGCTGACCCATTCTCCCTGACGGGTTACCTCCACTATGGCAAGCCCTGCCTGTTTTACGGTTTCCACTATCAATTGTTCCTTCTCGGCAATAATGCCGGAGGTAATATAAATGCCGCCCTGCTTCAAATGACTTACCATTACCGGGGTGAGGGGAACAAGCACTTCCGCCAGTATGTTAGCCACTGCTATATCATAACCTCCATAGCCAACTTTATCCTGCACTTCCTTTTCCGTAATGATATTTCCAATCATCATGGTAAAGGCTTCCCTGGAAATGTGGTTAGCTTCCAGATTTTCTGCCACCGCTTCCACAGCACAGGGGTCTAAATCCGTTCCCGCCACGCTTTTTCCTCCATAGAGCAGGGAAACGATTCCCAAAATGCCGCTTCCGGTTCCCACATCCAAAAGTCTGGTGTCCTTCGTGACAAATTTTTTTATCTGCCTGATGCATAGCTGCGTGGTTTCATGCATACCTGTGCCAAAAGCAGTTCCGGGATCGATATGGAGAAGCTTTTTTCCTTGATATTCTTCTTTTACCTCTTCCCATGAGGGAATAATAAGTAAATCGTCTATGGCAAACTGGTGGAAATATTCCTTCCAGTTATTTATCCAGTCCTTGTCTTCTGTTTCAGAAACTGTTATGGTGCCCTCACCGATGTCCATAAAGCTTCGCAGGTCTTCCAGCTCTTCTTTCACCTGCTCTATCAATTGTTCCATATGAACAGATTTACCGCTGCTAACTGGCGCATAGGAATTGTCCACTCCTTCTGAAACGCCCGGTCTGACTGCTGCCACTCCCGTGTCTTTTGTTCCATTATTTTCTAAAGTTTCCTGTTCTTCCCTGACCTCCACAAAGAAATTCAGATAAGCAATACCGTCATCTTCTTTTTCCATGGGCGGGATATCCACGAACATCTGCTCCTTTTCCCATGCCGTCAGCGGAACATTGTCTTCAATCTGCGCCCCCTCCAGCCCGATATCATATAAGGTGGAAATTATCACGTCTTCCGCAGAGGTGATTGTCTTTATGGTAATTTTTTTCCATTTCATTTCCTTTGTTTTCCTTTCCCATTGCTATTGCAAACTGCTGCTATTTGGTGCTCCGTTTTTTACCTTTTACAAATATCCAGACCGCTCCTTCCATCAGCAGGAAAAGACAAGCTGTTATGGCATAAAGCTTTCTTCCCGTGTAGGGGCTGTTGGTTTTTTCGCTTATCATCAGGAACATATCGCCCTTTAATGCCTTTCCATTTTTCGTAAATACGCCTTTTGTATAAGGGTCATAATCCTTCATCTGAAAGTAAATGACTTCGAGAAAATTATCCCCTTTGCTTTCCACTGCCTTTAAGGACAGGGTAAACCGCTCCGGTTCCTGGATGGAAACGGTATCAAAGGTTCTCATAAGGAAGCTGTCTAACAAAATATCCTTTGCATATATTGTCTCTTCATAAACGATGCCATGGTCTTCCCCAGACAGAGTAAGCTGATATACGGAGGTGTTTTTTTCATTTTCATGGTTGCACAAATGGATATTCAGGTAATTAAAATCTCTTGTGGCAAGAAACGTCTGGGAAACCTGTTCACCATTTTGTATTTTCAGGTTATCGCTTGCTAAATACTGGTTGACTACTCTTTTTTCTCTTTCTTTTGTTTCTTTTGTAAAGGTACTTGTATTACACAGGAAAAACAATGCGGTTATGCACATCCCTATAAAGAAGAGAGTGTTTATAAGATAGCCCTTATTTCCATATCCTTTTACGGTCCCTGCCTTCTCCGAAATGCTCAATACGCCATAAGCCCCCAGCAGAAAACAGACAATCTGCAGACTGACGCTGTAAAGAGGACCGGCTTCCCATATTAAGTGAAACAATATGGTTCCAAGGAAGCTAATCTGCAAAATATAAATGCTGTCCGGCTTTTTCTCCTTCCATTGCAGGATGGCCCCTGAAAGGATAAAGAATAGCAGAAATATCTGATATATCTGATGGTAATAGATTACAAAATCCTTTTTATCTCCAAAAATCAAATCATGGACAGCCGTATATTTCTGGCAGACAGACAGCCGGAAAGGGTAGGCATTGCTGGCGGATACCCATGTGCTTATAAATTTTTGAAGATAGGTTTTGGAAATCCCCTTCACGCCAAAATGCTTTAACCTGGCAGTCAGAAGGTCCATATCTCCCTTTACCTTTTCCTCATGAGTAGGGAAAGAAGCAGTATAATCCGCATCGCTGTTATTGTATTCACCGCCATGGTCTAAGCCCATCATAATCCAGTGGATTGCCGGAAATGCGGTGTCAGTAGTGTCCAGATTGCTGATTTTTGCCTCATAGGATTTGCAGGCATAATTGGTGAGAAATAGGCAGAGGCAGAAGACGGCTGTATAGATTGCTGCCATGCAGCTTCCTTTTGTTTTAGAAGCCGTATTGCGTAAGCCAAAAGCAACAAGCTTTGCCAACACAATAGCAATGGCTAATATCAGCGTGGTTTGTCTCAGCCTGGTCCCAAGCACTAACAGGATGGCAAGGGCGGCAGTCTGCCCCATCTTTATCTGCCATTTTTGCTGCTCTTCCATACAGAGCGCCAGATAGACGATTCCAAGAAAAATAGGCATTACGAGAATGGAGGTATAATAAAAGGCTGTCCACAGGTAAATAAACGGATTCAGGGCAGTAATAAGCAAAAACAAAAGGACTGTAGCTGCCTTCTTTTCTTTCCTGAGCCTGTAAAGAATGGCTGCTCCCAAGGCAATTGCCGTGTCCATAAAAATCAAATTACAGACATTTAAATAATATACGTAATCAGCCTCTGCCAGCCCAAACAGTTTTCCTGCCTTCAATAAGCTATAAGTAACTGCCAGAAAGCCGTTCTGATTGGCATAGCGGGAAAAGTACAGCTCCACCACGCTATTGCCTTTCAAGCGGGAAACTGCGCTGGAAAATACGTTGACGCCATCCCATAAATAGGATATCTCCAGCATGTTCAGTACAAGAAGCTGAAGAACAATGGCAAGAATACTTACAAGCGCTATGGCTGCCCAGAGCTTCTTTTCTTTCCAGCTTTTGAGGATATTGCTTAGTTTTAGGAAAAAAACTCCCAGAAAAAAGGCTCCTGCTGCCACAATTACAAGAAGCACGACGTTTTTTTGCGTAGCAAATAAAAACTCCGCATCATTCCATACTTTCAGACCAAACAGAAGCATGGCTGTTACGAAGACACAAAAAAGAATATAGGAAAGGCTGTAAAACCCTTTTGCAATTTTCTTTCCCATGAACCGCTCTCCCAGATTTTGATTGTGTGATTGGAAGCCGTTAATATGGCTTTTGTGTACATTGTACATAATACCATAAAACTTTTGTATGCGCAAAGAAAAAGAAAGTCTTATAGTCGGTACCGCCTTCTTCTTAAAAGAAAGATAAATTTTATCTTTCGTATTGCAGTGATAGACCGGATTAGAAGGTATTCCTTCTTCAATAGTTCCATTCTCCGATACTGCCTGCTATCTTTTTTTCTTTTCATATCTAATGTACAAATCAAGCTTATCATGATAAATAATATAATGTAAAGATAGGTATAATTTTGTAAAATCCTGCATATTTTTCCGTACAAATTCAATTTATTGTAAATACATGTCATTTGCCTGCAGACAAAAAGTGCCCTTCAAGCCTGTTCCGGCTTAAAGGACACTTCCTTTTTCCTGTTTTATCTATTTAAAAAACCCTTTTTTCTTTTTCTCTTTTCCCTCTTTATTCCCTTCATCCTTAGAATTGTTTTTTACTGCCTCTAAGGTATTACCGGTTTCCTTATCATACTGGCGAAGCAGCTCTTTTGCTTCATGGGACAGTCTGTCAGGCACCTGCAGCACAAGGGTCACATAATGGTCTCCCCTGACTTCTTTGTTCCGAAGGGTAGGCACGCCTTTTCCTTTTAACCGCACCTTGGTATCTGTCTGGGTTCCCGGCTTTACGTCATAAATGACCTTTCCGTCTACAGTGTCAATCATAATCTCGCCCCCAAGAGCCGCTACCGGAAAGCTGACCGGAACAGTGGAAAAGATATTATAATCCTGTCTTTGGAAGATAGGATGTCTCTGGACTACCACTTCCACAAGCAAATCCCCTCTTGGACCGCCGTTGGAACCCGGCTCTCCTTTATCCCTGATACGAATGCTCTGGCCATTATCAATACCCGCCGGAACAGAAACCTGAATCTTTTTCTTGCTTGCAATGTATCCTGTGCCGTGACAGTCTGCACATTTTTCTTTAATCACCTTTCCTGTACCGCCGCAGTCGGGACAGGTCTGTACGTTCCGCATAGTCCCAAAGAAGGACTGCTGGGTAAAGACTACCTGACCTTTTCCGCCGCACTTGCTGCAGGTTTCTTTTGTGGTGCCCGGCTTTGCACCGCTTCCCTTACAGGTAGGACATGGGTCCTTTAACGTAAGTTCAATTTCCTTTTCCACCCCAAACACCGCTTCTTCAAAGCTGATGCGGATGCTGGTACGCACGTTTGCTCCCTTCATGGGACCGTTACTTGTGCGCCTGCTCCTGCCGCCGCCAAACAAATCTCCAAATATGTCCCCGAATATGTCTCCAAAATCAGCGCTGTTAAAATCAAAACCGCCGAATCCGCCGGCACCGCCGTTTTCAAAAGCAGCGTGGCCAAACTGGTCATATTGTCTTTTCTTCTCCGGATCACTTAAGATGGCATAAGCTTCCGAAGCTTCTTTAAATTTTTTCTCCGCTTCCGCATCTCCCGGATTCATATCCGGATGATACTTTTTCGCAAGGGCCCTATATGCTTTTTTAATTGCTGCTTCATCAGCATTTTTATCCACTCCAAGCACTTCATAGTAATCCCGTTTTTGTTCTGCCATGTCGTTCTCCTCGATTCTATCTCTCTATCCTAATATTTATATTTATGTTGAAATCAAAGACCCTGCAGGAATAAAAAATACGATAAAGCCATTCCTGACAGCCGTTTCCTTACTAAAATACTCCTATAGCAAAATATTTCTAAATCAAAAAATTGCCATAACTAAAAAATTTCTATAACTATCGTATTTGTACACTAAAATAAAATTCATATCAGTCATATAATGTATCAGAAAGCATGCTAAAAATCAATATTTCATTTCTAAACAATTGATAAAGTTTTAAAATAACAGGAAGAGGGAAGTACGTTACTATTCACGGCCAGAGCCGCTCATAGTAACGATTCGGGGCGATATTCAAAGTTTTGCTTCGCAAAAATCGCCCCTCACCCCTGAATCATGTTCTCATGGAATGCGCAGTTTATGCGCATTCCTGACCCGTGAATAGTAACGGAAGTACCATATGGCTGTTTCCCATATGGTACTTGATAGGTTTTTTTATACTTCTCTGTAATCTCCGTCCACTACATCGCCTTCCGGTGCCGGGCCTGTGGATTCTGCGCCGCCCATATCCGGTGCAGGACCGCCTGCTGCCTGAGCCTGCTCATACATTTTAGTAAATAATGTCTGGGCGCTGTTCATAAGCTTTTCTTTCTTGGCATTCATTTCCGTCACCTGTTCCGGCGTCAGCTCGGAATCCTTTGTGGACTCTAAAAATGCCTTCAAATCTGCAAGGTCTGCTTCTACCGGAGCTTTCTCGCTGTCGGATAACTTATCGCCCACCTCGGACAATGCCTTTTCTGTCTGGAATACAAAGGAGTCTGCGTCATTTCTTGCATCAATTCCTTCTTTTCTTGCCTTATCCTGTGCTTCGTATTCTGCCGCTTCCTTTACAGCCTTTTCAATGTCCGCATCAGACATGTTGGAGCCTGCCGTAATGGTGATATGCTGTTCTTTTCCTGTTCCCAAATCCTTTGCGGATACGTTTACGATACCGTTTGCGTCAATATCAAAGGTAACTTCAATCTGGGGGATTCCTCTTGGTGCCGGAGCAATACCGTCTAACCGGAACTGTCCAAGAGACTTGTTATCCTTTGCAAACTGTCTTTCACCCTGTACTACGTTAATGTCTACTGCGCTCTGGTTATCTGCTGCAGTGGAGAATACCTGGCTTTTCTTTGTAGGAATGGTGGTATTTCTTTCAATCAGCCTTGTTGCCACGCCGCCCATTGTCTCAATGGAAAGTGACAAAGGAGTTACATCCAGAAGAAGGATTTCGCCTGCGCCTGCATCTCCTGCCAGCTTACCTCCCTGGATGGAAGCGCCCAGCGCCACACATTCATCCGGATTCAGAGACTTGCTTGGTTCATGTCCTGTCAACTGTTTTACCTTATCCTGAACTGCCGGAACACGGGTGGAACCGCCTACCAACAATACCTTTCCAAGCTCGGAAGCGGTAATGCCTGCATCCTTTAATGCCGTAGTAACCGGAACTGCCGTTCTTTCTACTAAGTCATGGGTCAGTTCATCGAATTTTGCTCTTGTCAGATTCATATCAAAGTGCTTTGGACCTTCTGCAGTTGCAGTGATAAACGGCAGGTTGATATTGGTGGTGGTAGCAGAGGACAACTCTTTCTTTGCTTTTTCTGCCGCTTCCTTTAATCTTTGAAGAGCCATCTTATCACCAGATAAGTCAATGCCTTCATTTTTCTTGAACTCTGCCAGCATGTAATCTGTCACCTTCTGGTCAAAGTCGTCACCGCCAAGACGATTGTCGCCTGCTGTGGATAATACTTCAATAACCCCTTCGCCGATTTCAATAATGGATACGTCAAATGTACCGCCACCTAAGTCGTATACCATGATTTTCTGTTCTTTTTCGTTATCAAGTCCATATGCCAGCGCCGCTGCTGTAGGCTCGTTAATAATACGCTTTACATCCAGCCCTGCAATTTTACCTGCGTCCTTTGTTGCCTGACGCTGTGCATCATTAAAGTAAGCAGGAACAGTAATAACTGCTTCCGTTACCTTTTCGCCCAGATAGCTTTCTGCATCCGCTTTTAATTTCTGTAAAATCATAGCGGAAATTTCCTGGGGAGAATATTTCTTGTCATCAATTGCCTTCTTTACGTCCGTCCCCATATCTCTCTTAATGGAAGAAATGGTCTTTTCCGCATTGGTAACCGCCTGACGCTTTGCAGGCTCACCAACCAGTCTTTCTCCTGTTTTTGTAAATGCCACTACAGACGGCGTGGTTCTGACGCCTTCTGTATTGGCTATAACGGTAGGCTTACCGCCTTCCATAACTGCTACACAACTGTTCGTCGTACCAAGGTCGATACCAATAATTTTGCTCATAATTAAGCCCTCCTGAATAATTTGATAAATTTTTCTACTCCACTACAGCTACCATGCTGTGCCTTACTACTGCATCCCTGTATTTATATCCTTTTTGCAGCTCCTGTGCCACGATGCCTGATTCATATTCTTCACTTGCCACCTGCATCACCGCATTGTGAAGGTCCGGGTTGAATTCTGTTCCAACCGCTTCAATAGGCGTTACACCCAGATTTTCCAGCTCCGTCATAAGCTGCTTGTAAATCATCTGCATTCCGTCTGCAAAAGCGCTTCCCTTTTCTTCCTCTCCTACTGACTGAAGACCTCTCTCAAAGTTATCTACTACCGGAAGGATTTTTTCAATGACGCTTTTTGCTCCGGTCTCAAACATGGCTGACTTTTCTTTTTCAGAACGCTTTCTGAAATTGTCAAACTCTGCCATCTGGCGCTTTACCCTGTCTTCTAACTCTTCGATTTTCTCTTTTGCCTTATCCTTTTTCTTTTCTTCTTTTTCTTTTTTCTTAAATATTTTTTTCTCTGTTTTCTGCTGTTCCTTCTCCCGGCTGCTTTCCTCTATCTCCTCTTCCGGTTCCTTTTCTTCTCCGGAAGCTTCCCGCTTTTCATCCGTTTTCTCTTGTGTATTTTCTGCTGTACCTGCCGTATCTTCTTCCAGCTCTTCTGAAATGATTTCCTTTTCCTGCTCTGCCACTTGCTTCATCCCTTTCTATGTTTTTTTGTATATAGAATCCAATTGCTTCATCAGATTCTGCAAAGTACCTACCACCTTTTCGTAATCCATACGCTTCGGTCCGATAATTCCAATGGTACCCTTCATCCCTTCTTCCAACTCATAGGCAGCCGTTACTACGCTGCAGTCCTTCATGGACTGTACCGGCGTTTCCGCACCAATGTATATCTGAATGCCCTTTTCCTGACTTTTCTCCAGAGTATCCTGCACCAGACTGGTCAATAACTGCTTTTCCTCAAAGGTGCTGATAATTTCACTTGCTTTCTCACCGTTGCTCAGCTCGGGATATTTAAAAATGTTGTTGGCGCCGGAGGTATAAATCTGTAAATCCTCTTCCTCACGGATAGCCTCTGCCACTGCATCCATCACATCCCCTACAATCTTACTGTGTATGCCTGCCTGCTGTTTAAGCTTCGCAATCATTCCAAGATTGATTTCCTCCAGAGTAAGACCGGACAAATGAGTGTTTAAAAGAATGTTCAACTTTAAAATAGTCTCATCATCCAGGGGCGCTTCCAGATTCAGAATATTATTTTTAATAATATTTCCTTCCACTACCACAACTGCCAGAATCTGATTCACATCCACACGGGAAAGCTGAATGAATTTCAATTTGTTGCCCTGATAGCTGGGGGCTGAAATCATGGTGGCATAATTAGTGTTCACCGCTAAAACTTTTGCTACCTGTTTTAGCAGTTGGTCCATCTTTTCTTCCTTTTCAAGAAGCATGACTTTCATTTCATCCACTTCCCGTTCCTTCTGCATAAGCTCATCTACATAAAGCCTGTAGCCTTTATCAGAGGGAATCCTGCCTGCAGAGGTGTGGGGCTGCAGGATATAGCCAAGCTCCTCTAAATCCGCCATTTCATTTCGTATGGTGGCAGAGCTCAAATTCAAATCTGTATATTTTGAAATAGTCCTGCTGCCTACCGGTTCTCCCGTTTCCAGATAATTACGAATAACGGCTTGGAGAATTTTTAATTTTCTTTCATCTAGCTGCATTCAATCACTTCCTTATTATCTACCTTAGAAGAACCTTTTCTGAATTGTTAGCACTCGCTTTGATAGAGTGCTAATATGTTCTGTACCTAATGTAGCACTATGAATTTATATTGTCAACATTATTTTGCCATAAAATTCTAAAAAAATTATGAAATTGGGAAAAAAGGGGATGGATAAGAATACGTAACTTTTTTCTAATTTAGAAAAATTTCATTCTTGAATTTTAGGTTTTGTGTTATACTTAATATAAATTAAAGGTGGTGAAATACTATTGAAAATCTATCTGGACAACTGTTGTTACAACAGACCTTTTGATGACCAGAGTCAAATAAAAATTCATCTGGAAGCACAGGCGAAATTATATATTCAGGCAAAAATCAAAGAAGGAGTTTATGATTTAACATGGTCTTATATTTTAGACTATGAAAATGGTAAAAACCCATATGATGAAAAGCGCCTGGCAATTGCCCCCTGGAAAGCCATTGCTTCCTCATGTGTTTCAGAAGAAACTGAGGATATCATCTCATTTGCAGAGTCACTTACCTTAAAAGGAATTAAAACATTTGATGCCTTGCACATTTCCTGTGCCGTAGCCGATCATTGTGAATATTATTTAACAACTGATAAAAAACTGCTAAATACTCCAATACCGGAAATCAAAATCATTAATCCTGTTGTTTTTATAAGTGAAATGGAGGGATAAATTTGAAAACAGATGCCATCATTAAGCAAGAAGGTATAGATGCGTTAATTGCTAAATTAGGCTATGTTGATGCAGAAAGATTTATTGTATTAATCAGCAAAGAGCCTTTTGATTATACAAAGTGGCGAGGACAATCCTTAGATGAAGACCTAAGTGTCCGCCAGCTTAGCCAAAAAGCCATGATGTATTCTAAAAATATTTCACATCCTAAATAAGAAAATTTTGATAAGCAGATTATTTTTCCGAATATAAACACCCCTCAGCCCTTTTATATTAAAAAGATTGAGGGGTGTTTTAACATGTGCTGTTTCAAGTTTACTGTCATTATATATATATCATGTCATCACAGACAAACACCTCTGACAGCTGTCACACCATATTAGAAGTCAACTTCCGTTCCGTAATAGGTACAGGTAAACAGGCGTTCCATGGCTTCTTTATCGATTTCTCTCGGATTGGAGCCTGTGCAGGCGTCTCCTACGGCGCGTTCTGCGATTCCTGCTATTTTTTCTTTAAATTCCTCTTCAACAATACCAAATTCCTTTAGGGTTTTGGGAATGTTTAATTTTACGTTGAACTGGTCAATCTTTGCGCAGAGGCTGTTGATAAGCGCTTTTTCAGAAATGCCGTCCAATCCCATGCGGCGGGCGATTTCTGCATATCTTGCTGCTGCTGCCGGGTTCTTTGCATTATATTTGATAACATAGGGCAGATAAATGGCGTTGGCACAGCCGTGGGGAATGTGTCCCGTGGAGAAGGCTGCTCCTGTCTTGTGAGCCATGGAATGAACGATTCCCAGTAAAGCATTGGAAAATGCCATGCCTGCAAGGCACTGTGCATAATGCATCTGTTCTCTTGCTGCCATATCTTCGTTGTAAGAAGCCGGCAGATAGTCAAGTACCATCTCGATTGCCTGAAGGGCAAGAGGGTCTGTAAACGGTCCGTTTAAGGTGGATACATATGCCTCAATGGCATGTGTCAAGGCATCCATTCCTGTATATGCAACCTGTTTTTTAGGAAGGCCCATTACCAGGTCAGGGTCAACGATTGCCACGTCCGGGGTAATATTGAAATCTGCCAGAGGATATTTCACGCCAGTCTGATAATTGGTAATAACGGAAAATGCCGTTACCTCTGTTGCTGTTCCTGAAGTGGTGGGAATGGCACAGAATTTTGCCTTCTGCCTAAGCTCCGGGAAGTTAAAAGGTGTAATCAAATCCTCAAAGGTGGTGTCCGGATATTCATAAAAAGCCCACATTGCTTTTGCCGCGTCAATGGGGGAACCGCCGCCCATGGATACAATCCAGTCCGGCTCAAATGCCCGCATTGCCTCTGCACCTTTCATAACGGTCTCAACAGACGGATCCGGTTCAACGCCTTCAAAAAGCTCTACCTCCATGCCGGCTTCTTTTAAATAATTCACTGCTTTATCCAAAAAGCCCTGCCGCTTCATGGAGCCGCCGCCCACTACTAAAATTGCCTTTTTGCCCTTTAAGTTTTTCAGCTCTTCCAAGCTTCCTTTCCCATGGTATACGTCTCTTGGTAATGTAAATCTTGCCATATGTAGCCCTCCAAATATAAATTTTAATAATATTATCTGAGAAACCTCTTAAAAATTCCTCTATTTATCCAGTATAGCGAAATACTTCCGAATATGCAATCGAAAGGGGGAAATTTAAGAACTTTTTTATATTTTTCAGGCTTGTTGTCTGACAGCTTGGCTTTTTTCTTCTTTGCCTGTCACCGACATGCTTCTTCGCTTACTCCACACATCCGATGATTTCCTGAATATCTTCTATATGATATTGCTCCATATATGCCTCAATCCCCTGTATAGTCTCTTCAGTAGTGTAAGGATTCACAAAATTCATGGCTCCTACAGAAACTGCCATGGCTCCCGCCATAAGAAATTCTATGGCATCTTCGCCGTTTGCAATACCGCCCATGCCGATGATTGGGATTTTTACCGCATGTGCTGCTTCATATACCATGCGGACCGCCACCGGCTTTATGGCAGGGCCGGAAAGACCTCCGGTTTTGTTAGCCAGAGCAAACTTCCTTCTATGGATATCTATTTTCATTCCGGTTATGGTATTGATTAAGGACAGGGCATCTGCCCCTGCTGCTTCTGCCGCTTTTGCCATTTCTGCAATGCTTGTTACATTGGGGCTCAATTTCATGATAACAGGCTGCTTTGCCTTTTTCTTAATCTCTTCCGTAATGTGATACAGTGCATCTGTTTTCTGTCCAAAGGCAATGGCGCCTTCCTTTACGTTTGGGCAGGATACGTTGATTTCCAGCATATCCACCGGCTGCTCTGACAGCCTTTCCACCACTTCCACATAATCCTCCACGGTTTTTCCGCACACATTGACGATTACTTTCGTGTCATATTTCTTTAAAAACTCCAAATCCCTTTTTATAAAAACATCGATTCCCGGATTTTGCAGACCGATGGCATTTAACATCCCTCCATAGGTTTCCGCAACTCTCGGAGTGGGATTGCCGGGCCATGGTTTATTGGCAACTCCCTTTGTCACTATGGCTCCAAGCTTATTTAAATCTACAAATTCTTCATATTCCATGCCCGAACCAAAGGTTCCGGAAGCAGTCATGACCGGATTCTTAAAGGTAACCCCTGCTATGGTTACTGCTGTATTTCTCTTCTGTTTCATCAGATATCCACCTCCTCTGCCGGATAAACAGGACCGTCTGTACACACTCTTGCATTATGCACAAAGGAATGATGGTCTACTTCCTTTGTTTTACACACACAGCCAAGACATGCTCCTACGCCGCATGCCATCCGCTCCTCTAAGGACAGATATGCTGTCATGCCGTTCTCTGCCGCATATTCTTTGATTGCCCGAAGCATGGGCATGGGACCGCAGGAGAAAATCACATCCCCCTTTAAATGATTATCCTCTATAGCATTCATAACGGTTCCCTTACTTCCTGTGCTACCATCCTCCGTTGCTATATAAACCTCTCCATACTGCTTCAAATCTTCATGCAAAAACAGCTCGCTTCGATAACCAAGTATTATTTTAATATTACTGTTATCCCTTCCATTCTTCTGATTAACCATAGCTAATTCTTTTGCCAGCTGGAGCATAGGCGGAATGCCAATTCCGCCCCCCATTAAAAATACAGTTTTTCCTTCCGCTGCATCTAAGGGGAATCCATTTCCCAAAATGCCTAAAACGGAAATATTATCTCCCTGCTTATAGCCGGAAAACTCTTTTGTTCCCTGCCCCGCAACTCTGTAGACAATCCGCAGCCTTTCTTTTCTTTCATCCACTTCACAAATACTGATGGGCCTTGGGAGAAGAGTCGCTTCATTTTTCGGATAAATGCTTATAAACTGTCCCGGATGGGCATTCTTTGCAAGCGATGTGGAAATCCACATATCAAAAATCCCGCCGGCTGTTTCTTTTTGGGAATATACAACTGCTGTTTCTTTTCTCTTTTTTTCCATACTATTCTTTTCTTCCATGTATTTCTCCTATCTGAGTTTGCACATATGCTTATGGTTCAAACGGAATATTCTCTGTAACAGTTCAACCTCCAACTTTCCCTCACAAAAACCGGAACCGACTGCAGGTAGAAAGTGATTTGCTCAACCAGACACTTTTGAACTCAGCACTGCTAAATTTTATCAGAATGGGAATGCGGCAACGTAGTAACATTTTCTGCAAACATTCCCTTCATAAAATAAGAGTATCATTCCGCCCGATATACAATTGCTCCTTCCACAATGGTAACATATATCTTTCCCTGAAGGCTTTCGCCGATAAAAGGGGTATTGTGGGATTTGGAGCATATGTCTTCCTCCCTGAATACATACTTTTCCTTATCATCAAATACTATCAAATCCGCCGGTGCCCCTTCTTCTATCCTGCCTGCCTGCAGGTGATAAAGCCGAGCCGGATTTAAGCTCATCTTTTCAAACAACAGGGGCAGGGTAAGGTGTCCCGGCTCCACCAAATTAGCAATCGCTAATCCAAATGCAGTTTCCAGCCCGATAATGCCGCTTGGAGCTTCCGTCAAGGGCCTGTCCTTTTCTTCCTTTGCATGAGGCGCATGGTCGGTGGCAATCAAATCAATGGCTCCATCCTTTAACCCCTCGATAATGGCAAGCCTGTCCTCTTCCCTTCTTAAAGGAGGATTCATTTTTGCCATGGTTCCTTTCTTTATGACAGCTTCCTCTGTCAAAGTAAAATGGTGTGGGGTGGCTTCCGCATGAATATTGCTGCCCTGCTTTTTTGCCCTTCGGACAATTTCCACTCCTTCTTTTGTACTGATATGCTGCACATTTAAAGAAGCTCCCGTCTTCAGCGCAAGCGCCACATCCCTTTCAATCAGGGAAATCTCCGCCCTGGAATCGGAGCCGCCTATTCCAAAATGAGCGGCAACGGCTCCTGCATTCACACCATTATTTTCTATAAAAGAAGGGTCCTCTTCATGAAGGCTTATGGGGACCTCAAGCTCCTTTGCAGTTAACATTGCCTGCTCCAAAAGCTCCTCATCCATAAGCGGAATGCCGTCATCCGTAAAACCGGCCGCTCCCGCCGCCTTTAACGCTTTCATATCCGTCAATTCCCTTCCTTTAAGCCCTTTTGTAACAGTTCCGCATGTTTCCACATGAATCTCTGTTTCCCTTCCTTTTTCCAATATATAAGAAAGCGTCTCCTCATTATCCACGGCAGGCTTTGTATTTGCCATAAGCACCACTGTGGTAAATCCTCCCTTAGCCGCCGCCCTTGCACCTGTGAGAATATCTTCCTTATAAGTAAAACCCGGATCTCTGAAATGCACATGGACATCCACAAGCCCCGGACCTACTTTCATCCCCGAAGCATCCAGAACCTGTATTCCATCCTCCATTCCGCCCTGCTTCCCGCAATCATCCCCAAACTCTTCCGCCAGCTTTTTTTCATCCAGTTCTTTCTCTATCCTCTTTATCCTTCCGCCCTGAATGAAAATATCTGCCTGTATCTCCTGCAGCTTTACAGGGTCTATGATTGTTCCGTTTTTAATCAATAACACTGCTTTTGTTTCCTTTCTTTATTGGGAAAATTATGTTTAAAAAGATTATACGTTATTTTGAGCTTTTATACAATTATTTTTCCATGTAAGAGATTTGGCGGGAGGACACAGGCGATGGCAGAGGAGTCAGTAGTCTTATGGCACGCTCCCGCTCCGCAAATACACAGCAATACTACTTGCTACTCCACCACTTCCTACCGGATATCAAAATGCCTTATACATCTTATATAATGAAAAACTTCTTAACAAAGCCCCCTAAAAACATACTAAATTCATCTTAAAAATACTTGAAGCACACAACCCTCTCCTCCTTCAAAAAAGGAACATCTCTGAGACAAACCAGCAAAAGAGGGATGATGGCGGATTCCATGCATTGTTTTTGATGGGGATTTTCCTTAACAGTCTGGCCATACCCCAGGGTAAAATTGCCACGGATGGCAATTTTAGTCCTATCGCGCCACGGACGGCGCTATAGGACGACCCGCTCGATATCAACACCTTAAATCAGACTGTTTAGGAAAACCCCCATCAAAAACACCGCATGGAATCCGCCATCATCCCTCTTTTGCGTCCCCCCTCCACTCCCCCCTTTTCCCTTTTCCTTTTTTTCTCTACTGAAACACCACCGCCTTCTCAATCAACTCCAGCTTAATCACCACATAAGGATAAGAAGCCGCACTTCCCTTCGCATCCTCATCCGTAGGCCCTATTAAATTACTGTCCATATAAATAGCATTTTCCGTCTCATACACCTCATCCACAGTAATACAATATCCCCCCGTAGGCTGTTTCCCATATCCTGTACATATATATAAATATCCCGCTTCCTCATAAGTGAATTTAAAAGGATTTTCCTTCTGGCTTTCAATGGAAGCTTTTAACTCCTCCGGCAGTTCATCCTCGCTGACTACTGTAAAATCCAAATCCTTTATTTTTTCTTCCTTATCCACTTTCTTCGCACATCCAAAAAGCAATATGCCCATCAATAAGATAAAAATCATTGCAATACCCTGTTTTTTCATAAATGCGCCCGCCTTCCATATATATAATTGCAAACTTTCTTCCTTCATTTTATTCCTGCAGGCTTGTTTTTTATACATCTTTTCCTGTAACAGTTTATCCAATCGTTTTCAAGCTTTCAAACAGCCATTGGGGCGAAGATTTTGCAAAACATAATTTCTTAAGCCCTTACTAAATCGACTGTTTTCTATAAAAAGACGATTTACCATTTATTTTGTTGTATTTTCTTTTTTTCTCGGCTATAATCCTATTGATTGGTTTGATTGTAAAAGATAGGAGTCGTGGCAAAGATGCTTCGTTTTATTTGTGTTGCAAGTTTTGTTATTTTATTTTTGGTTTTCAGCATTCCGTTGCTTATAGCAGAATGGATTATTGGATTTTTTAACAGAGAGGTAAAGGACAAAAGCTCCCTTGCCATTGTCAATTGGGCTTTTCGCTGCTGCATATGGATGGCAGGGGCCTCCGCCACCGTACTTGGAGAAGAAAATGTACCAAAGGATGAGGCCGTTTTATATGTGGGAAACCATAGAAGCTACTTTGATATTTTATTGACTTATATAAGAGTTCCGAGACCTACCGGATATGTAGCAAAGGTGGAAATGCTCCGCTATCCCCTTTTATGCAACTGGATGAAGAATCTCCACTGTCTGTTTTTAGACAGGAGCGATATTAAAAAAGGGTTAAAAACCATATTGACCGGCGTAGAAAAAGTGAAATCCGGCATTTCCATCTGTATCTTTCCGGAAGGCACCAGAAACAAGACAAACGATACGTTCCTGCCTTTTAAGGATGGCAGCTTTAAAATAGCTGAAAAGGCAAATGCGCCAATTGTCCCCATTACCATCAACAACTCCGCCGCTATTTTTGAAGACCATCTTCCCAAAATGAAAAAAACCCATGTAGTCATTGAATATGGAAAGCCCATCCGGATGAGCGAGCTTTCCAAAGAGGATAAGAAAAACATCGGAGTTTATGTACAGAACATCATAAAAACAACCTACGAAAAAAACAAGGCGCTTGTATAACGCCTTGTTTTTCAGTTCTTCCTTAATAACAGTTCAGACAGCAGCTTTTGCAGGAACCAGAACTATCAGCAGGAAGAAAGCATTTCTACAATTGTGTTAAAATGCATGCCATGGGACGCCTTAATCAGAAGCGCATCCTTTTCCCTCAAAATTTCCCTGTGAACATTTAAAAATGCTTCAACTGTTTCAAAATAAAAAAGCTCTGTAGAAAAACCGCTTTCTTCTTTCCTCTGTAGGGCGCCATTATAAATATGCCTGCCCAGCTCTCCAATGGCAATTATCACATCAAGCTGCTTTTCCACCCCATAGCCGCCTATTTCTTCATGAAGCTCTTTTTCCCTTTCTCCCAGTTCAAACATGGAACCGATTATAGCGCATCTTCTTCCCCTTGTATCGGCAAGCAGGTTCAGGGCTGCTTTCATGGACACCGGATTAGCATTGTAGCAGTCATCCAGAATCGTATATTTCTTTGTTACGATTAAATGACTCCTTCCTGCCAGAGCCTCCACCTTTTCAATACCCCTTTTAATTTCCTGAAGAGAAAGGGAAAGCTTTAAACCTACCGCTGTTGCTGCCAGAGCATTGTTCACCATATGCTCTCCCGGAATGGGAATATGTACCTCTATATCCCCTATGGGCGTATGGATTGTACAGTCCGTGCCATAAATCCCGTTGCTTTTAACCTGACCGGCAAAAACCTCCGTCCTGATGTTTTCTTCCTGCCCTATGGAAAAGTAAGTAAGTCCCGCCCTCTTTTCCTTAAGCCCTGAAAGCTTATCGTCATCTCCATTTAAAATAACCGGCGAATCCGATTTCATATAGTCAAAAATTTCCGTTTTTGCCCGGAGAACTCCGTCTCTGTCACCCAGATTTTCCAGATGGCATTGTCCGATATTGGTTATCACGCACAAATCCGGCTTTACCATCTTGCTGAGTCTGTGCATTTCCCCGAAATCACTGATTCCCATTTCCACTACTGCCGCTTGATGACAGTCCCTTATACGGAATATAGTCAGAGGAACACCCACCTCATTATTGAAATTACCCTCTGTTTTAAGGGTATTATATTTTTCACTGATAACAGCCGCAATCATTTCCTTTGTGCTTGTCTTTCCCACACTGCCGGTAATTCCCACAATGGTTAATTCCATCTGGCTTCTGTAAAACTCAGCAATATCCTTCAGAGCCTTAAAACTGTCTTCCACAAGAATGCAGGCATCCCATTCCTCTTTTGGCTTCTGTTCCGAAACAACACAAAGAGCCCCCTTTTGGAAAACATCCGGTATAAAAGAATGTCCGTCCACCCGCTCTCCTTTTGTGGCAACAAACAGCCAGTTCTTTTGGATTTTACGGGAATCAATGGAAATCCCCTCCGCTTCCGTTTTCTTTTTTTCTTCCGGCCCGTAATATGTACCCCGGCAGGCTTTTGCTATATTTTCCAATGTCATATTCTTCATAATGCTTTCTCCATATTCCCTGATGTGATACCAAAATCCTTCTGCTGATATTTTCTGTTTCCCGTTTTCTACATATCATATTTCCTTAATGATATTTCGATAATTTTTTCACATAAATCTTCAAAATCCATTCCCACTGCAGCAGCCTCCTGAGGGAGCAATGAAGTTTTCGTCATGCCGGGCAGGGTATTTGCCTCCAGACAGAAAAAGCTTCCATCCTCTTTCAGCAGAAAATCCATTCTGGCATATACCTCCAGCCGCAATGCAGAAAATACATTTTCTGCCGTTTGCTGCATGTTTCTTGTAATCTCCATGGATAAATCTGCAGGACATGTTTCCACGGCGCTGCCTGCCTGATACTTATTCTTATAATCGTAAAATCCTTCTAACGGAGCTATTTCAATAACAGGAAGGGCTTTTTTATCCAAAACTCCAACGGAAAATTCCCTGCCCTTTATGTATTGTTCCACAATGACCTGATTTTCATAAGAAAATGCTTTTTTAAGCGCCTCCAAATATTCCTCCCCGGACTTCACCATATATACCCCTACGCTGGAGCCGCCCCGGCAGGTCTTTACAACAGCCGGAAAGGGCACTTTTTCCAATCTGTCCTCTCCCTTTTCAAACTGTTCCTTCAAAAGGCTGAATCCTTCCGGCGTAGGAATTCCGTTTTGACGGAACAATTCTTTGGAAAGAGACTTATCCATTGCAACTGCCGCCCCGAGATAACTGCTTCCGGTATACCGGATACCTGCCAGATCAAAAGCCGCCTGCACCGTCCCATCTTCGCCCGGTGCGCCATGAAGGGCAATAAACACCATATCCGCCAAAGTGCAAATATCCATTACATGAGGACCAAAAAAGCCTGTGCCTCCATCCTTTCTTAAAGCTCTTACCTTATCTATATCCGGCGCCTCTCCGGAAATAACCCCTGCGGCTTCCGTCCAGTCCTTTTCCAAATCAAATATTTCATTAAAATCATTTTCCTCATAGCCCAGGTAAGCATCCAGCAAAACTGCTTTATGCCCTTTTTTCCTAAATGCCTGATAAATCATGGTTCCCGTTGCCAAAGATACGTCTCTTTCGGTACTGGTTCCCCCTGCCAAAACAACTATTTTCATTCTTCTGCCTCTCTTTCTACAATTTCATGAAGGATAAATATAAAAGATGACTGCAGGTAGAGCTGATACTCTTCCCCTTCATCAGTATGGTTCAGAATTCCTTTTCCCGTTACCATTCCCACACCGTCTTCATTTCTTCCCAATAAGTAGTGCAACTGATTTTCCATAATTCCCAAATATTCATGACTTGTAATAATGCGGTCAATAATGGCAAGTACAAATGTATTTTCCAAAATCTGCCCGGCGCATCGCCCCGACTGGTCCGTCCATACCATGTACACATCCTTTTTAACAGATTCCGCCAGCCCCTCTGCCTTTTCCATAAGTCCATCCATCAACTGGTCACAAATCCCTACGTCTACCTTCTGCTTGCAGGTCAGATAGGCTATATCACCGTACAATTTTCTTGAGAACCGGGAATTTTCCCCGGGTTGTATTAACCCCAGGTATTGTTTCAATTTTATATGGTATTTTTCATTTCCTGTAGACTTATAAAGCTCTGCCGCCGCATAATACTGCAGGTCATCCAGCTCACCATACTTTTCCACATAACTGTATGCGCCTTCCGAGGCTTTCAGACAGATTTCAGAAAATTCCTTATCGTAAATACTGTATATTCTGGAGAACTGTGCCAAAACGGCAGAAAATTCTGCTGTCGCCTCCACTGATATTTCTTTCACATAATAGGTCCCCTCATCCGTCTCAGGAGCGGTTGTAATGGTTTCCTTTTCCGGATAAACGCCGCCATACACTCCGCCGCTTTCTTCCTCCTGCATGGATAAGAGCCATTTCACTTCAAAAGCCACCTCATTGAGTAGTTTGTTTCTCAGCCTGCCTTTTTCTTCTGTTTCTTGTTCCGTACCTTCTTTCTCCTCGATATATTCATAGGTCAAAAGCAGATCTGAAACAATTTTAGCTCCTTCCACCACATCTTTTTCAAAGTTACTTCCGGTATGCCAGCCACCTTGGGATTGTATCACTGTATCTGTCCCCTGCAGCTTTGTTGCCTTTAGATGACATGCCCTGTGATTATTCACATCCACCGTGCCATTTAAATCCGTACCGCACCGGTGATAATAAAAAGAATCCAGAACATCGCTATAAATCTGACCATAAACGTCTTCTTTGATTTCAAAAGGATACGACTGCCCGATAACGGCTGTTTCTATGTAATAAGTCCCCGGCTCGGTCAGCTCCGTAAAAACACCCTTGCTAATATATTCCTTATCTATTTCATTGTATGCAGTTTTTTGTATTTTACCCCTGTATGCTACCTGCTTAGTTTCCTGATTTACAACAGTAAAATCCTGACTCAGCCCTTCTCCGCGAAAAAGCGCCACTTTCTCACTTTCTGTCCCGTATCCGTTTCTGTCTACCAGTACTCCCGGTCTGGAAGATGGCTTTTCATAAGGCTCATCATAAACAGCCTCTTGCAGAAAGCTCTCATCTACCGTCTCTTCCAAAGTCTTATAATCTTCAGGATTTTCATAGCCGCAACCCGTAAACAGCAGAACGGTAACAAGGCATAGCCATAATCTTTTCCGAAACAAAGGAATACCTCCTCAATTCTTTCTTTGCTTTATCCTTAAAGGACACACCACAAATTGATTATACTCCAGAGAATTTACCAGGTAAAGAAATAAATCTTTTTTCTTTCCTGTAACAGTTCAGCCCTCAGGCTTCCCACACAGGAATCAGAACCGGCTGCAGGCAGAAAATGTTTCTACGTCGCCACGCTCTCGCTCTGATAAAAACGCAGCAGTGCTAAGCTCGAAAATACCTCGCTAAGCGCTGGCGTTTTTATAAGGGCTCCTTTAGAAATCATTTTCTGCCTGCAGCCGGTTCTGATTCCTGTGTGGGAAGCCTGAGGGCTGAACCGGAACTTATTTTAAACCATTTTTAGTCTAACAGGCTCATTGGATTTAATGGAATATCGCTTTTTGTAATTTTCAAATAAACATTTGTCCCTTCTAAAGAGTAATATTTTGTAGGCGCTGCCACCTTTCCTACAACTTGTCCTCTTTCCAGAACTTCTCCTTCTGATACGGAAATTTCCTGAAGCTGTCCTAAAATCATTTCATATCCATTTCCCAAATCCATTTTCAGAAAGTTGCCGATTTCTTCGCTTTCGCCTATTGCAGTTACTTTTCCTGCCGCACATGCAGATACTGCATCTCCTTCATTTGCGGAAATAACGATTGCAGGATTATATTTATACTGGCTTAATGTAGAAAAATAGATAGTCTTATCCATACTATAGTTTAATACTACATTTCCGGGAACCGGCCAGCCCATTCCGTCATCTTCCATAAAAGCATAAGAAGCTATGCTCTGGCTTGCCGTCTCCTGCGCCTCCTGTTGCTCCTTATTTCCCTCATCCTCTGTTTCCTCTTGTTCCTGTTTTTTTTCTTCTGTTTCAGAGGAGGCTGTATCCGCATTGTTTTCACTGATTGTTTTATTCTTATCCGGATTGATTACGCTGTTTCCTCCGGTTTCAGCAAAAAACGGGTCTGCATCTAAATCCTTATCAAGCCCTGCGCCAATCTCCTCTGCTGTCTCTGTTTTTACCGGGTTCTCTAACTCTGCAAAATCCACTACCTGATTTTCCAAATCCCCTTTTTCCTTTTCACTCACATAATACCCGGTAAGCCCGCATGCAGCCACTATAAGCAAAGAAGAAGCAAGCATCATTATTTTTTCTTTATTAAGTCTTTTTACATTTCTCTTTCTCATATTTCCCTCCTGATTTCTAACGGTCTTATTGGAAATCTAATACTAGTAGTTTTGCCAGGAGGATTGATTTTATTCAATTTTTTACTCTGTAATTTTGGAAAGTTTCGTGTTCTTAAAAAAATAATCCAGAATTTCTGTATAATTATTCTGGTTTTTTGCCAGATAATTGCCATAATACTGGTCCATTCCCAGACCATGTCCCATTCCCTTTGTTGTTATGACAAATTCCGCATTTTTTTCTTCAAACGCAAAATTAGCAGAAGCTAATTCATATTTTTCTCTGAATTGTTCACCTGTCATTTTTTCTCCATTGCATATGACAGAGGTCACATAACCCGCCTCATCTCTGGTTTCAATGGAAAGTGTCTGAATCTGCTTTTTGGAAACTGATACCATCTGCAAAAAATCATCACTTTCCACATTTTTTTCGCATAAAACGGTTTCCAGCCATTCATAACTATCTCCCTGCAGAATATCCGCACCATTCCTTGTTTTTCCCCCGCTCATTGCATGGTAGGTTCCCTCAATGGGATTTTCCTGATAGGTTATGATAATTCCTTTTGTTTCCTCAACCGCCTCTTGAACCTTTTTATAGTTAATTTCATAATCATCCTTCCAGATTTTTTTCATTTCATTTCGATTCAGATAGCCGGTTCCTATTTTATCCCATTCTATTACTTTCCTCTCCATTTCTTGTCCCGAAACAGTCCCTTCTCTTTCCAGCCCTGCATAACAGGTGCTCCGGAGCAATACCGCCTGCGCCTTTAACACTTCTTTTTCATATGTAATGGGAATGGTGCCTGCCAAAGCACCCACCAGAAATTCTTCCAGCGGAATTTCCTGTATATGAAGCTTATCCTCATACCTTACAAAATTTGTAATTTCTTCTTTTTCTTCTATTTTCTCCATATTCATCCAGCTTACTCCTTCTTCTTTTGTTTTATTAAAAATTCCCATTACATAAGGAAGCAGCACTAAAAATAATAGCAATACGAATCCGTCTTTTATTCCCTGTTTCATATGATACCTCTTTTTTCGTTGCAATTCAGCCCTCAGCTTTCCAGACCGGCACCGGGACGGGGATTTGGCAGAACAT